>PAYI01000023.1 GCA_002714815.1 Flavobacteriaceae bacterium
GGCGATATTTCTGATAATTTCAGGATATTTTGACTCCGATGTCTCTTCTTTAAAATCGGAATAATCCTTAGTTTTTTTATAGATATTATATTCAGATTCAGAAAGTTCTACTTCCTCGCCTGACTCTACTGACTTTGCAAAATATTTTGTAACAATACCTTCGTATTTGATTTCCTTTAGTGAATTGTAGTAATTAAGGGCAACTTGGAAATCTGAACCATTAACTGCACTAGATGCAGCATAGTAGAGATAATCCATATTTGTTTCTGGATTTATTGTATAAGCAAGATATAATTTTGAAGCAGCAGTTGGATAACGTTTTTCAGCATTATCTTCAATAGCACTATTGACTATGTCTGAAGTTAATTTAAGAATTTTGTTATTATACTCAGGATCTTTACCACCAGCCTTGAGATATTCTTGATACTTTCCATATGAAGACTTAAAATCTCCATTTGCTTGATCAATTTTAGCTTCTAAATACGTTTTTAGTAGATTAACTTTTTCATCGGCTGTTTCAAACATTGATTTATTTTTATTGAGTATCTCAGAAGAACCTTTAACATCTCCAGATTCAAAAAGTTTTATGGCTTGTTTAATTTCCTTCTTTTGGGCAAAAGAAATATAAAGAGATAAAATAAAAATTAGACTTAGTAAATTTTTCATTGTTATATAATTTGTTTTAGTTATTCAATAATGATGCCATCATTAACTTCAAGATCGTTGATATCTTCAATTGAGTCATCATCTTTCATTACCTTAGCGACGGCAGCAATTGTATCATAACCTTTAAGATTAATTAATTTTACACCCTGGGTAGCACGACCCATCACGCGTAATCCGCTTATTCCCATTCTTATAGCAATACCTGATTTGTTAATTATCATTAAATCATCTTGATCATTCACATTTTTTATAGCAACTAATTTTCCTGTTTTTTCAGTAATTGAAATCGTCTTTACTCCTTTACCACCTCGGTTGGTTACACGATAATCATCAAGACTAGAGCGTTTCCCATAACCGTTCTCGGAAACAACTAAAATATTTGCATCCATATCGTTTACAGCAACCATCCCAACTACTTCATCATTAATGCTATTTAGTGAAATACCTCTAACTCCAGAAGCTCCACGACCCATGGGACGAGTTTTACTTTCCTCAAATCTAATTGCTTTACCTGATTCAACTGCAAGCATAACGTGGCTATTACCAGTAGTTAGCTTCGCCTCTAAAAGCTTATCCCCTTCTCTTATATTTATTGCATTAATTCCATTAGTCCTTGGTCTAGAATATTGTTCTAATGAAGTTTTTTTGACTTGACCTTTTCGAGTTGCCATAATAACGAAATGACTGTTTATATATTCATTATTTTTTAAGTCTTGAGTGCAAATAAATGCTTCTACTTTATCGTCTTGTTCAATATTGATAAGATTTTGAATTGCCCTTCCTTTTGATGTTTTAGAACCTTCAGGAATTTCAAAAACACGCATCCAAAAACACTTTCCTTTTTGGGTAAAAAAGAGCATGTATTGATGATTGGTACCTACAAATAAATCTTGTAAAAAATCTTCATCTCTTGTTGTTGAAGCTTTTTGTCCTACTCCTCCCCTATTTTGGGTTTTATATTCTATTAAAGGAGTCCTTTTAATATATCCTGCATGAGAAATAGTAATGACCACTTTTTCGTTAGGAATCATATCTTCCATACTGAAATCACCGCCAGCATATTCAATATTAGAACGACGTTCATCTCCATATTTATTTTTTATTTCGAGAAGTTCATCTTTTATTATGTTCATTCTACGATCCTTTTTTTCAAGGATATCTCTTAAATCTGCTATGTTTTTTAAAAGTACATCGTATTCTGTTCTCAATTTGTTCTGTTCTAATCCAGTCAATTGTCTAAGGCGCATCTCTACAATTGCTTTGGCTTGAATTTCAGAAAGCTTAAAGCTTGTAATCAAGTTTGTTCTTGCTACGTCAGGATTTTCAGAACCTCGAATTAGTGCAATAACTTCATCAATATTATCAGAAGCTATTATTAATCCTTCTAAAATATGTGCTCGCTCTTCAGCTTTACGTAATTCGTACCTGGTTCTCCTTGTAACAACTTCATGTCGATGTTCCACGAAATAATGAATCATATCTTTTAGATTCAACATCTGAGGTTTACCCTTTACTAAGGCTATATTATTGACGCTAAATGAAGACTGCAAAGAGGTATATTTAAATAATTTATTTAAAACTATATTAGGCACTGCATCTCTTTTTAAAACATATACTATACGCATTCCATTTCGATCAGATTCATCTCGAATAGTACTAATTCCGTCAATTTTTTTGTCATTGACTAGATCTGCAGTTTTGCGAATCATTTCAGCCTTATTTACTTGGTAAGGTATTTCATTTACGATTATACACTCTCTTTGATTAATTTCTTCTATATTGACTTTAGCTCTTATAACAACTCGACCTCTTCCAGTTAAAAAAGCCTCTTTTACACCTTCATAACCATATATTGTACCTCCTGTAGGAAAATCAGGTGCTTTTATGGTTTGAATAAGTTCTTCAATGGGAATATCATTGTTTTCGATATATTGTATTGTTCCGTCTACAACTTCTGAAAGATTATGTGGAGGCATGTTGGTCGCCATACCAACTGCAATGCCAGAAGCACCATTAATTAATAGGTTTGGAATTTTGGTTGGAAGAACAATCGGTTCATTTAAAGTATCATCGAAGTTTAGTTGAAGATCAACAGTTTCTTTTTCAATATCCGCCATCAAATCCTCAGATATTTTTTGCATTCTTGCTTCCGTATATCTCATGGCTGCTGGACTGTCACCGTCAACTGATCCAAAATTTCCTTGCCCATCTACTAGCAAATATCTCAAACTCCATTCTTGAGCCATACGAACCATAGTATCATAGACAGAGCTGTCTCCATGAGGATGATACTTCCCTAAAACTTCACCAACTATTCTAGCAGATTTTTTATAGGCAGTATTTGAACGTATTCCAAGCTCATGCATACCATANAAAACTCGNCGGTGNACAGGNTTTAAACCATCNCTTACGTCGGGTAAAGCACGTGACACAATGACAGACATTGANTAGTCAATGTATGCCGATTTCATTTCATCTTCTATATTTATTGGGATTAGCTTGTCGCCTTGATTCATTGTGTTAATTTATACCTAACAAAAATAAGGAAAGAGCTAAATAATATAAACTTTCAGAGGGAATAAATTAGTAAAATTATTAACAGTATTTTTAGTTTTTTTGGTGGTAAATAATATCTTTCCTTTTTTGAATTCTTAATAATTTTTTGTCTATTAGCAGTGATTTAAAACTTTGGTCTGTTTTTTGCAAAACTAAAATTTTAAACAGTTAATTATGGATGACAATTTTTCGCCACGCGTTAAGGATGTAATTGCGTTCAGTAAGGAGGAAGCTTTAAGGCTTGGCCACAACTTTATTGGTACTGAACATTTAATGTTAGGAATTTTAAGAGATGGGGGGGGGAAAGCTATTGCAATTTTAAATTCAATTGAAGTTAATTTAGACGAATTAAGACGTAAAGTAGAAATTCTTAATCCTGCTTCAATGGAAGATTCCCAATCTTTAAATGACAAAAAAAATCTTCATTTAACAAGACAAGCAGAACGCGCTTTAAAAACAACTTTTTTAGAGGCAAAATTATTCCAAAGTGAATTAATTAATACAGTACACTTACTTCTTTGTATATTAAGGAATGAAAATGATCCTACAACTAAATTACTTTCACAATTAAACGTGGATTATGATATTGTTAAGGAACAGTTTAAATTAATGATAGCGAACGATTCAGATACCTATGAAGAATTGCCAACAGCTTCTTCTTTTCCAGATGAGAAAGATAATGAAGGTGAAAATAAAGAAAATCCATTTATACCTACTTCTGAGTCCAAAACCACAAAAAAATCAAAAACACCTGTTTTAGATAATTTTGGTCGTGATATAACTGCACTAGCTGAACAAGAAAAACTAGATCCTGTAGTTGGAAGAGAAAAAGAGATTGAAAGGGTATCCCAAATCCTCAGTAGAAGAAAAAAGAATAACCCTCTCTTAATTGGAGAACCAGGCGTAGGAAAATCCGCAATTGCTGAAGGATTAGCCTTAAGAATAAATCAAAAGAGAGTCTCGAGAGTACTTTATAACAAAAGAGTGATTGGTCTTGATTTAGCCAGTCTTGTTGCAGGAACAAAATACAGAGGACAATTTGAAGAGCGAATGAAAGCTCTCATGAATGAATTGGATAAAAATAATGATATAATATTATTTATTGATGAAATTCATACTATTGTTGGAGCCGGAGGAGCAACTGGTAGTCTTGATGCTTCAAATATGTTTAAACCAGCCCTAGCNCGTGGGGAAATACAATGCATTGGGGCTACTACTCTTGATGAATACAGACAAAACATAGAGAAAGATGGTGCTTTGGAAAGGCGTTTCCAAAAAGTTCTTGTCGAACAGACAACTAGAGAAGAAACACTTGAAATACTTAAAAATATTAAAGAGCGCTACGAAAATCATCATAATGTAAATTACACCGAAGATGCTTTAAGTGCTTGCGTAGAACTTACNGATCGCTATATGTCTGACAGATTTCTCCCAGATAANGCTATTGATGCGCTTGATGAGGCAGGATCTAGGGTTCATATTAATAATATGAATGTGCCACAAGAAATTATTGACCTTGAAAGTCAATTAGACCAAGTTCGAGATCTAAAAAATTCTGTCGTTAAAAAACAGAAATACGAAGAAGCAGCAAAACTTCGCGACGACGAAAAACGTGTTGAACGTTTACTTTTTGAAGCNCAAGAAAAGTGGCAAGAAGAATCCAGACAAAATCGTGTCACCGTAAATGACAATGATATTGCTGATGTAGTTTCCATGATGACTAATGTTCCAGTAAATAAAATTGTAAAGTCTGAAAAAAGTAAATTATCAAAACTAGCAAACCTAATTGAATCAAAACTTATTGGACAAAGCGAAGCTGTCGAAAAAGTTGTAAAAGCAATTCAACGTAACCGTGCTGGATTAAAAGCTCCTGACAAACCCATTGGATCTTTTATCTTTCTTGGACAAACAGGAGTAGGTAAAACACAGTTAGCTAAAATTCTAGCATCAGAAATTTTTGATTCTGAGGAAAACCTTATTCGTGTCGATATGAGTGAATATATGGAAAAATTTGCTATATCAAGATTAATTGGCTCCCCCCCAGGTTATGTGGGCTATGAAGAAGGGGGGCAGTTGACAGAAAAAGTTAGAACAAGGCCGTATTCAGTTATTTTATTGGACGAAGTAGAAAAAGCTCACCCTGATATTTTCAATATGCTTCTTCAAGTACTTGATGATGGGTTTTTAACTGACAGTCTTGGAAGAAAAATTAATTTTCAAAACACAATAATCATTATGACTTCTAACGTTGGAGCTAGACAAGTAAAAGACTTTGGAAAAGGTTTAGGTTTTGAAACCTCATCTCAAAAGTCTCAGTCTAGTGAAATTGAAAAAGGAGTAATCAAAAAAGAATTAAAGAAAACTTTTTCTCCCGAGTTTCTAAATCGAGTTGACGATATTATAGTATTTAACACTCTTGAAAAGAAAGATATGAGAAAAATAGTTGATATAGAGTTAGTTAAATTAATAAAACGTATAACTCAATTAGGTTACATAATAGAAATTTCAGATGCTGCAAAAGACTATATAGTAGAAAAAGGTTTCGATAGTAAATATGGAGCAAGACCTCTTAATAGAGCAATTCAAAAATATATAGAAGACTTAGTTGCAGAAAATGTAGTTAACAATTCCATTAAAGAGGGAGATCATATTCTAGTGGAAAAAAACAAAAAACAAGACGAGTTAGAATTAACAATAAAGGAAAAGGTTGAAAGTTAACATCCTATTAAATATTTTTTTGCAACTAAATTCAAGAGTTCAAAAAAAAAACCTTTTTTATCCAAATTCTTTTTAGCCAAACAATAAGTGTTATTTTTGCTTTTAANAAAAAAATCAGCAATAACTGTANTTAGNATATTCTGAATAAAAATTTTTATGAAAGTTTTAAAATTTGGCGGTACATCGATTGCAATCCCAAAAAGTCTCTCACTNGTTATTGAAATTATCAAAAAGAGTAGTGAAAAACAGTTAATTGTTGTATCTGCCTTAGGGGGTGTTACAAACCTACTTTTAAAAATGGCAGAACTTGCTTGTGCTTCGAAAAATAACTATAAAGAACATCTTAAGATAATTGAAAAAAAACATCTTATACAAATTGATCATTTCATCCCGGTAACTAAACAAAGTGAGGTTATTAGCTTTTTAAAGGCCCAACTAAATCAAATTGAAGAGATTTTAGAATCTTTATTTACATTGAATGAACTTACACCTAAGAGTA
Source organism: Flavobacteriaceae bacterium (assembly GCA_002714815.1). GTDB lineage: Bacteria > Bacteroidota > Bacteroidia > Flavobacteriales > Flavobacteriaceae > MS024-2A. Next base: position 6,440 of record PAYI01000023.1, read on the forward strand.
TTTCCAAAATTTCGAGCTATGGAGAAATTTTATCAAGTACACTTATTTTCAATATACTAAAGTATCAAGGATGTGATGTAGAATTTAAAGACAGTCGTGAACTTATCTTTACTAAAACTGTAAATGATCGTGAAGTAGTAGACAATGATTTAAGTAAAGAAGCAACAAATGCTTTTTTAAAAAAAAGTAAATTAGAACTTATTCTAATTCCTGGTTTTATAGCTCAAGATGAAGAAGGTAATACTACCACCCTAGGNCGTGGNGGTTCTGATTATACTGCTTCCCTAATTGCTAATTATATTGGAGCAAGCCATTTAGAAATTTGGACAGATGTGAGCGGAATATTTACTGCAAATCCAAAATTAGTTAAGCAAGCNAAACCTATAGATAAATTATCCTATCAAGAGGCTATGGAACTTTCTCATTTCGGTGCTAAGGTCATATANCCCCCTACACTTCAACCTTTAATCGAAAAAAAAATACCTCTATTGGTTAAAAATACTTTTGATAAGNAAGCTAAGGGGACTTACATAGATCAAAACGGAGTTGACAATGGAAAAAACGCAATAGTTAAAGGNGTAAGTCATATCGAAAATNTAGCTTTAGTCAGTTTGGAAGGAAGTGGAATGATAGGAATACCAGGATTTTCAAAACGTCTATTTGAGNGTTTATCACAAAAACAAATTAATATTATAATGATTACTCAAGCTTCTTCGGAACACTCAATTTGTATTGGAGTTAATCTAGATGATGCTGGTAAAGCTAAAAAAGNNATTGATGAATATTTTACACTTGAAATAAGTCTAAANAAAGTAGAACCTGCAAAGNTTGAAGTGGANATGACTAATATTGCGGTTGTGGGAGACCGTATGAAAGACCATCAAGGAATTAGTGGAAAACTTTTTAGTAGTCTTGGCGCTAANAATGTTAATATAAGNGCCATTGCCCAAGGTGCATCCGAAAGAAATATTTCTATTGTGATAGATAAAAAAAACACTCAAAAAGCACTCAACACAATACATGAAAGCTTTTTTGAGGAACAAANAAAGGAGCTTAATTTATTTATCACAGGCGTTGGAAATGTAGGAGCTAAGTTAATCGATCAAATATNANGTCAACAAGAATATCTTTTAAAAANCTTTCGATTAAAAATTCGGGTAATTGCTCTTTCAAATTCTAGGAAAATGATACTTTCANATGGACCAATCGNTCTTNATAANTGGGAANNTCAACTTAATTCAAGTGAAATAAAAGCAGATCGAAATGNTTTTTTNAATCATATTAAACAATTAAATCTCCGCAACAGTATTTTCGTTGACAACACCGCTAGCGANATAATAGCNAATGAATATGNAGNCTNCTTANCNCAAAGTATTGGAGTTGTTACNTGCAATAAAATAGCNTGTGCAAGTACATTTNCNAATTACAANGAACTTAAAAAAACAGCACGACGTTTCGGAACGCATTTTCTCTTTGAAACTAATGTTGGAGCTGGTCTTCCTATAATAGACACACTTAATACCCTTATCGCTTCAGGAGATAAAATTCACAAAATACAAGCAATTTTATCGGGAAGCTTAAATTATATTTTTGATAATTTTACTAAAAAAAATACATTCAAAGATGTTGTTCAAAAAGCNGAAAAAGAAGGCTTTACTGAACCTGATCCAAAAATTGACTTAAGCGGTGTTGATGTAGCAAGGAAAATTCTTATCCTCGCCAGAGAAAGTGGATTTAATTTAGAATTAAGTGACATTAAAAACAATAGCTTTTTACCTAAAGAAGTTTTAAATGCTGACTCTAATGATGAATTNTACAAGGCAATTGAAAAAAATGAAAACCATTTCCAAAACCTTCTGAAAAGTTCCAATAAAAAAAATATACGCTTAAAATATGTAGCTCAGCTTGAAAATGGAAATGCTTCGGTTGGACTTCAAGAAATCAATTCCGATCATGAATTTTATAATATAGAAGGGAGTGACAATATCATTTTATTTTATACAATGAGATATAAAGAACAACCTCTAATTGTCAAAGGTGCAGGTGCAGGTGCTGATGTGACTGCAGGAGGTATTTTTGGCGATATTATTCGAATAGGAAAAAATTAACCTATGGAAAAGATTAAAATTTTCGCTCCAGCAAGCGTAGCAAATGTTTCTTGCGGATTTGATGTTCTTGGATTTTGTCTAGACCCTATTGGTGATATTATGCATATAACAAAGATAAATAAACCAGGAGTTGTTATAAGAAATATTACCGGTGAGGAATTACCAAAAGACCCCTTAAAAAATGTAGCTATTGTTGCTGCTAATTCTTTATTAGAGTCTTATCCCACTAATAAGGGATTTATAATTGATATTGAAAAAAAAATTAAACCCGGCAGTGGGATTGGGAGTAGTGCTGCTAGTGCTGCAGGTTCTGTATTTGCTATCAATCAATTACTTGGAAAACCTTTCACAGAAAAAGAATTATTAAAATTTGCTATGGATGGAGAAGCAGTTGCCAGTGGAGCAGCGCATGCAGATAATTTGGCTCCTGTCCTTCTAGGCGGATTTACTCTTGTGAGAAGTAACTCTTCATTAGATGTAATTAAACTTCCAACACCACCTGATTTGTTTGCAACTATAATTCATCCAAAAATTGAATTAAAAACTATTCACTCTAGGGCCATTTTGAAGAAGGAAATTCCTCTTGAAAAAGCTGTAAAGCAATGGGGAAATTTGGGTGCATTTGTAAGTGCTCTTCACACCAACGACTACAAACTTTTATCAAGAAGTATGAAAGATGAAGTTATTGAACCGTTCAGAGCTATGCTAATACCTAAGTTTAATGATGTTAGAAATGCAGCAATAGAAGCAGGTGCATTAGGAAGTGGAATTTCCGGCTCTGGTCCATCAATTTATGCCTTATCAAAAGGAGAGAATAAAGCCATAAAAGTAGGAAATGCAATGAAAAGTTTTTATGAGACAATAAAATTAGATTTTGATATTCATATTTCTTGTATCAATAAAGAAGGAATAAAAGTTTTATAAACTAATGAAATATTTAAGCTTAAATTATAAAGCAAAAAATGTAGGTTTTTTAGATGCTGTTCGAAATGGTCTTGCCCCAGATCGCGGGCTATATTTCCCTTCGGTAATTCCAACTATAAAAAAAAATTTTATTGATAACATAAATAAATATTCTGATAAAGCAATTGCTTTGCATGTGATAAAACACTTTGTTGGAAGTGATATTCCAAAAAAAATACTAGAAAAAATAGTTGATGATACATTAAATTTTGATTTCCCAATTGTTGAAATAACTGATACTATTGCAACACTTGAACTGTTTCATGGCCCTACCCTTGCATTTAAAGATGTTGGAGCACGATTTATGGCAAGATGTCTCTCATATGCCAATGAAATAGAAAAAAAGAAAAACCTCACTGTTTTGGTAGCAACTTCAGGTGACACTGGTGGTGCAGTTGCAGATGGTTTTTTTAATCTAGAAGGGATTCATGTAGTCATTCTTTTCCCTAAAGGAAAAGTTAGTGATCTTCAAGAACGTCAATTGACAACTCTTGGAAAAAATATCACAGCTTTAGAAATTGATGGTACTTTTGATGAATGCCAAGAAATGGTTAAGTCTGCATTTATTGATTCAGAATTAACCGCTAAAATAGATTTAACATCTGCAAATTCAATTAATATTGCTAGATGGTTATCACAAATGTTCTATTATTTTATTGCTTATAAAAACCGCCCAAATCCTCATAAAAATTTGGTTATCTCTGTTCCTAGCGGAAACTTTGGAAATATTTGTGCTGGCTTGATGGCAAAAAAAATGGGACTTCCAATAGCACACTTTATTGCTAGTACCAATATTAATGATACGGTTCCCCAATATTTAGAAACTGAAAAATATAATCCCAAAAAATCGATTCAAACTATTTCTAATGCAATGGATGTAGGAAATCCAAGTAATTTTATTCGTATTCAAAAAATATTTGATAACAATTTTAAAAAAATGAAACAATACTTAAGTGGATATTNCTATACCGANAATAATACANAAAGTGCAATTAAGGAAATCTATAATCATAAAAAATATATTNCTGATCCTCATGGAGCAGTTGGTTTTCTAGGTTTAAAAGAATTTATTGAATCGCAAAAAGANTCAATGGAATATCANGGTTTGTTTTTAGAAACAGCTCACCCAATAAAATTTGCTGAGGAAGTGGAAAATATTCTCAAAATTGATATNAAGGTTCCAAGNCAATTAAAAGATATTTGGGATCGTAAGAAAATAAGTTTCCCCNTTAAAGAATATNAGNAANTAAAATCTTTTTTACTCTCACACTAGTTTATTTCGAGTNAACTTATGAAAAAAACTACACTTTACAATACTCACTTGGCCTTGAATGCAAAAATGACTTCTTTTGCCGGNTATGAAATGCCNATACAATATNCAGGAATAAAAAAAGAACATCTATCNGTTCGAGAAGNTTTAGGTGTATTTGATGTTTCACACATGGGAGAGTTTTATNTCTCTGGACCAAATGCATTAAAATTACTNCAATATGTTTGTAGTAATGATATTTCTAAAATCCTCGTTGGAAAGGCTCANTATAATTATTTNCCAAACGAATCAGGAGGTATTGTTGATGACCTNATAGTTTATCGCTTAGAAGAAGAACATTATTTACTNGTAGTAAATGCCTCTAATATTGAAAAAGATTGGAAATGGATTCAAAAACACAACCAANAATTNGAGGCTCAATTAGTGAATCATTCNGANAAAATAGCCCTTCTGGCCATTCAAGGACCTAAAGCTTTAAAAGCAATGCAATCNCTAACNGAATTTAAATTGGAATCACTCTCTTCTTACAGTCATAAAAATNCACTTTTTGCAGGATGTGAAAATGTAATCATTTCAACCACAGGATATACAGGAGCTGGTGGTTTAGAAATTTATTTTCCTGCCCAAAAAGCTGAGGAAATTTGGAATGCTGTAATGGATGCAGGAAGAGTCTACAATATTGTTCCAGCTGGTCTAGCAGCTAGAGATACCCTAAGAACCGAAATGGGTTATTGTCTATACGGCAATGAAATTAACGAGACCACCTCTCCTATAGCAGCAGGCTTAGGATGGGTAAGCAAGCCTGAAACGGAATTTATTAATTTTGAAAATATCGCAAAACAAAAATCTGAGGGTACAGAAGATAAATTAATTGGTTTTAAGATGGAAGGAAGAGAAATCCCAAGAGTTGGTTACACTCTTGTAAATTCTAGTAATACTCCCATTGGATCTGTGACATCTGGCACCCAATCACCCAGTTTATCTAAGGGAATAGGTTTGGGCTATGTTAAAAAAGAATATTCTAAAAATGAAACTCAAATTGGTGTAAAAATCCGTGATAAATATTGTTCTGCAAAAGTAATTAAACCTCCTTTTATTTAATAAGAAAATTTGAACCCCATATTGATTTTAGGAGCTAGTGGATTTATAGGGAATGCTCTATATAAAGAATTAGCGCCCTATTATAAAATCTTTGGTACCTTTTATAGTAGTAAAGGTTATGAAAAAAACACTCATTTTTTTGAATACAACCATGAAAAAAGTGGCTTAAAACAAATTCTAAGAGAAGTAAAACCAAAGCTTATTATTTCTGCTTTAAGAGGAGACTTTAGTTCCCAACTAGAAGAACATCTCTTTCTTGTGAATTATCTGAAAATAAGTAACTGCAGAATAATGTTCCTCTCCTCTGCAAATGTCTTTGATTCTTTCAGACATTATCCTTCTTATGAATATGATAAAACACTTTCCGAAAGTATTTACGGTCATTTTAAAATAAAAATCGAAAATCAACTTATGCATTTACCTGTTGGGAAGTATATTATCATTCGATTACCAATGATTTTTGGAATCAGTGCCCCAAGAACTTTAGAAATCGATGAAGCTCTAAAAAATGATTTAGCTATAGAGGTTTTTCCAAATACAGTGATAAATGTCAATAGTGACGTTCGTTTAAGACAGCAGATTCACTATTTAATTAATCACAAAAAAACAGGTATTTATCATTTAGGGAGTAGCGATTTAATTTCACATTTTGACTTTATCAGGACGCTAATAGAAAGAAGACACAACAAATCTGGTATTTTTAAACAGGTATTTACATCAAATACAATTAGGTATTTGGCAACTCTCCCAAAGGAAAATAAACTACCTAATCACATTCAACCCTCTTATATTGATGTTTTAAATGATTTGAGCTTAAGATAATCAAGCTAACAGGAATTTTTAATGATAATAACATCTTCTCAAAGTTTCATATATTTGATCGTTTTCAGAAAAATTATATGGGACGAGCCTTTGAGTTTAGAAAAGCACGAAAAATGAAACGTTGGTCGGCTATGGCAAAAACCTTTACCCGAATTGGAAAAGATATTGTAATAGCTGTAAAAGAAGGAGGCTCAGATCCTGAAAATAATTCTCGCTTAAGAGCTGTAATTCAAAATGCAAAAACTGCAAACATGCCTAAAGATAATATTGAGAGAGCAATAAAAAAAGCAAGTGATAAAAATACTGAAAATTTTAAAGAAGTTTTNTTTGAAGGCTATGCTCCACATGGAATTGCTTTNTTAGTTGAAACAGCCACTGATAATAACAACCGTACGGTAGCCAACATTCGCTCTTATTTTAATAAAGCAAAAGGCAGCCTTGGAACTGCAGGTTCTGTAGAATTTATGTTTGATCACTCTTGTAACTTCAGAATTAATCCAACTGGCTTAAATATNGAAGAAGTTGAACTTGAATTTATTGANTTTGGTGTTGAAGAAGTTTTTGTAGATGATGATGGTATTCTACTATATGCTCCATTTGGAAGTTTTGGAATGATTCAAAAAGAATTAGAAAAAAGAAATTTAGAAATTCTTTTTTCTGATTTTGAACGTATTCCAAAAGTAAATAAANTNTTAAATCCAGAAGCTCAAGAAGAAGTTTTAAAGCTTATAGAAAAGATAGAAGAAGATGACGACGTTCAAAACGTNTATCATACTCTAGATATTATAGAATAGTTAAAAGCTTTTTTCTTTAGAAAATCCTATTACTCCCTTAAATAAAGATTCTAATTGTTTTAAATCCTTTTCTTCGTTATTTGTAGTATAAAAATTCGGGTGAACTACAACTTTTTTGTTTTCATAATCAAAAGCAACNGGAACAATGGGAATTTGCAACCGCTTTGCTATATGGTAATAACCNGTTCTGAGTTGCTCTACTTTATTTCGAGTACCCTCAGGAGCAATTGCGATNCGAAACTTTTTATGTGCGTCAAAAACTGCAGAAATAGATTCCACAGAACCGATGTTTCCAGATCTATCAATTGGAGCACCACCTAAGCCTCGAAAAAACCAAGAGGTCCAAGGAGAAAATAATTCTTTCTTACCTATAAAATTTATTGATTCTCCTGATACACTTCGTACTAATAAACCTAAAATAAAATCCACCCAGCTTGTATGAGGAACTACAGCAACTATATACTTAGGAAGTTTTGGAAACGAACCTTCTAGTTTCCATTTNATTAAGTTGTAAAAAATACCTTTTGAAATATAGCGAACCATAAGTCTAATGTAAACTTTTAAAATCTTCTTTTGGAAAACCAATGAGATACAAATTTTTCTTTGCGCGGGTTATAGCAGTATATAGCCATCNTAAATAATCTTTGTTTGGCCCTTGNGGTAAAAATGGNTTTTCNATAAAAACATGTTCCCATTGTCCTCCTTGAGATTTATGACAAGTAATAGCATATGAATATTTTACTTGTAGAGCATTAAAAAAAAGATTNTGTTTTACTTTTTGAAATTTTTTATACCTAGATTTCTCAGAGTTATAGTCTTCAAGTACTTTTTGGTATAAATGATTTCCCTGCTCAAACGATAAGGAAGGTGTTACGGTTTTAAGTGTATCTAATAATAAAACCGTCTCAAAAGGTAATTCTTCTGGGTAATCGACTAAACGCACCCTTACTTCCGCAAAAGAAAAATCATAAATCTCTTTACGGGCCTTTATTGAAAGAACTTCTATAACATCACCATTTGCAATAAAACCAGGTTTAGAATCAGATGCTAACCAAAAATAGTTGTTCTTGACAACCATTAATTGATCGCCAACACATAGTTCATCATCCCAGCCTAAAATATTTTTTCTGATATGATTATTGAATAAATTAGCACGCTTGTTTGAGCGTACAATAAAAATAGTTTGATCAATTCCAGATTCATCAAATGCTGTTTTTATTGTGTCGAAAAGGTTCATTCCATTATTCGTGTACAGAATATCCGAAATCGCCTCAACTTCAAACTGAAACTGATCATAAATTTGCAGATTTATTTGTTCCCTTAATCTAGTAGCATTATTTAAAATTCCAGAATCTTTTTTTTGACGAACTATACGGTCCAATTCTATTGAAAAAATTCTATTAAAATGATAACGTTCTAATGCATTAGGATCAAGCGCAGGACTCAAATTCAGATTNATAGGAGGTAATTGTGCAGGATCTCCAACAAATACTAACTTACACCTATCACCGCTACTTACATAATCAATCAAATCGTTCAAAAGAGAACCATTTTCAAAAAGTTTTGCCTTCTGAAAGTCATCTCCAATCATAGAGGCTTCATCTACAATAAAAATTGTTTTTCGAAACTTATTTGGTTTTAGCTGGAAAAAAATTTTACCAGAGTTTTCAGTTTTTGGATGGTAAATTTGCTTATGTATTGTAAATGCNNGGCAGCCTGAATATGTGGNCAAAACTTTTGCTGCTCTACCAGTTGGTGCCATTAGTATAGTTTTATATCTTGAAATTTTTAAAAACCTAACCAATGATCCAATTAATGTTGTCTTTCCTGTTCCAGCATAACCCTTTAAAAGAAAGACTGAGTTTTGAAATTTTGATAAAATAAATTCAGAGATCTCAGAGAACCAAAAAAGTTGAGATTTAGTAGGCTCAAACGGAAAATTTTCTTTNAGCTGAGCACAAAATTTTTCTGGAGTCATTAAATTGATCTAATNGATAAATATAAATCATTTTAAAAACTTTTGTGATTAAAAAAAAATTGTAATTTGGTAAAATTAATTTTTTAGCAAAAAATGAGATTAAAATTAGGTATTCAAGTTGTTTTATGGATTGCATCTATTTTTTTTGCATACAAAATATACGATGCGATAAGTGGTCCCATCAGATTCAATGAAATTAAAAATGATCGATATGCNAAAGTAATCGATAGAATGAAGGATATTCGAACAGCTCAAATTGCCCATAAAGATGTTAAAGGTGAATATGCTNGTAATTTTGACAGTTTAGTTAAGTTTATCGACGAAGGAATATTTACACTTATAGAAAAACGAGACTCATCCTATTTACAATACGACCGAACATATCGTATTGACATGCTTCGTGAAGTTATAGTAATTGATACATTGGGTTCTGTTCCTGTTAAAGATTCTCTTTTTAAAGACACTGATCGTTACAAAAACATGGCTTATATTCCTATTGAAGGAATTGAAGATAGTACTTTTCAAATAAACGCTAAGATCATTAACAAAAATGGTTATAAGGTTCCAGTTTTTGAAGTTAAGATTTCCAAAAACACTCTACTTTTTGATCAAGATGATGAACTAGTTGTTCAGGAAAATGAAACTGTTTCTGTTGATGGAGTTAATGGACCAGAAATTGTTCTTGGTTCTCTTAACAATGTAAGCACAAATGGNAATTGGCCAACAATTTTTGATGCCAAAANAGAGTAGAATAATTCAACCTAGAGAATTATCTATTCACATTTTCCAGAATGGATTTTCGTTTTGTACTTCGTCCAAAATTGACTTTGTATCCTCACTAAATAATAATTCAAACTTTAAAACAGAACTAGATGATTACCTTGCTTATTACACCAATGGCGATTTTAATTCTTTCAGTGTAATTTTATTTCAGTATCCTTCTACTTTTGTTCCGCAAAATTTGTTCAACAAAAAACAATCCAAACTTTATTTAAGCCTTTATCACAAAGCATTAGAAACAGATATAGTTGCTTATGATACTTTAGAAGAGGTTGAACAAGTCAATATTTATAGTTTCCCAGAAAGCATTAAAAACATTTTGGAGGAAGCTAATGTTAATTTCCAGTATGTTCATTACAATACGTTACTCTATAGAATTATATTAAGTTTATCTTTATCTGATCAATTTTCAAACCAAGTCTTTGTTCATTTCCAATCTCAGGCAATGGATATTTTTCTAGTTCAACAAAACCAAGTATTATTCCAAAATCAATTCGCTGTTACAAATGAAGATGAGTTTTTGTATTACCTTTTTTTTGTAGTAGAACAATTTGATTTAGAATCAAAGGAATTTCAGATTACATTTTTAGGAAAATTAGCCGCTTTTGAAAACTACTATAAAATAGTAAAACAATATCATTCTTATACCTCCTTTGCTGATAAACATAAAATTCTAAGTAATGATCTGTCGCTGCATCAAGCCCCTTTTTTATCNTGCTATTTCAAGTGATGAGGATAATCTCTGGGCATCACAAAGGAAGGAGAATTTTAGCTCCTAAGAGCCTTCCTGTTAGACCTACTACGGATCGCTCTAAAGAAGGCCTCTTCAACATCCTTCAAAATCATATTGAATTTAAAAATCTGCATGTCTTAGATCTTTTTTCAGGAACTGGAAGCATTAGTTATGAATTTGCCTCAAGAGGCGTAGCATCTATTACTTCTGTTGATCAAAATAAAAAATGTATTAAGTTTATTCAAAAAACTTCTCAAAGGCTGACTATGAAAATCAGAACAGTACAAAATGAATGCTTGAATTTTTTAAAACTAAACAATACTAAATTTGATTTGATTTTTGCAGATCCTCCTTATGATTTTGAGGAAGAAGTTTACATTAAAATTATAGATTTAGCTTTAAATAGACTTAATTCTGATGGAATATTAATAATTGAACATTTTAAACAAAAGGACCTTTCGAATAGAACTTGCTTTTCTTTTGATCGAAGATATGGAAACAATGTATTTTCCTTTTTCAAATTTAATTAAAAAANGCAGGCCGATAAGCCGGATTCTGTCGAGTCTTATCATTTATCTGGATGTAAAATTACTTATACATTCTAGCCGCCTACCCTTCTAAATTGAGCGAGCCACTCTTAATTATAGAACTACTTGGCGTTGCACCACATAGAGTTTACCTGATTTCACTACAGCCGAACTGTACATGCTTTCTGTTGCACTGGTCCGCTTCAATAGAAGGACGGGTGTTACCCGCTATGCTGCTCTATGGTGTCCGGACTTTCCTCTCTTGCACAAAACAAGAGCGATAAGATAGCCTGCGTTACAAAGTTAGCGATTTGTTGATAATTATAATGGAATATCTAAAGTTGAAAGATCAAAAAAATTAATCGGATTTATATCTTTGTGTTTATGGATTCCTTTGTTGTTTCTGCAATAAAATATAGACCAAAGTCTTTCACTGATGTGGTAGGTCANGAAAGCATTACCCAAACTCTANAAAACAGCTTGAAGACNAATCAGCTNGCTCAAGCATTGTTGTTTTGTGGNCCACGCGGTGTNGGNAAAACATCCTGTGCACGNATATTGGCTAAACAAATNAACGGAGGTAATAAAGATTACTCAAGAAATTTTGACTTNAATATTTTTGAATTAGATGCCGCCTCAAACAATTCAGTTGAAGACATTCGCAAAATTAATGAGCAAGTTCGNATACCACCTCAGGAAGGAAGTTATAAGGTTTATATTATTGATGAGGCACACATGCTCTCTAATGCTGCTTTTAATGCATTTTTAAAAACTTTGGAAGAACCACCTAAACATGTTNTTTTTATTTTAGCTACAACAGAGAAAAANAAAATAATTCCAACAGTTATTTCTAGATGTCAAGTNTATGATTTTAAACGTATCTCAGTTCAAGAAATACAAAGNTANCTTTTAAAGATTGCAAAAAAAAGAGATTTATTATTTGAGGAAAATGCACTTTATCTTATTGCTCAAAAAGCGGAAGGNGCACTTCGTGANGCCCTTTCTATTTTTGATCGTATGGTCAGNTTTACTAAAGGAAATTTATCAGCAAAATCAGTAGCAGACAATCTTAATATTTTAGATCATCAAACTTATATTGATTTNGGTAAACTTATTTTTAATAATGATATCCCTCAACTACTTAAAAACTACNATGGTTTAATTCTAAGAGGTGTAGATAGNNTNCACTTTATAAAAGGNCTTGGNGATTATTTTAGAAATNTAATTCTCGCAAAAGATTCNGAAACTCTTTNCCTAATGGAAGTAGGAAAAGAAATCAAAAAAANNTATTTACAAGATACTAAAACACTTTCTAACNCTTNTTTGCTGGATGCTATNAGTCTNGTAAATACATGTGAAATGAATTTTAAGAATNTTAGGAATAGAAGGGTCCATGTTGAATTAACTTTGATGCAACTTGCTTCCCTCCATTTTGATGGAGAAAAAAAAAAGGAANCATAGTTCCAGCCAATAAACTAAACTTGAAAAACTCTTTAGTTTATAAAAAAATTACAAACCAGCCTTATAAAGAGGCNATGAACTCTAAAAACATTTTACATAAAGCAAAAAAACTAGACCCTCAAACTACTGTATCAGGTTTTTCACTTTCGAGTATTTCCTTAAAAAAAGCTGCAATCAAAATTAATAGTTCTGTAGATAAAAAAAGAAAAAAGTCCGAATCCCCATTTGATATTGATACAATTAAGTTTTTTTTAAAAAAATATANTGAAAATCTTAAAAAAGAAGGAAAGCATAATATCGCTTCAATACTTACCATGAATCCAATAGAATTAAAAAAAAGAAATAAAATACTTTTAAAAGTAGCCAACGAAATGAACAGAGTAGAAGTAAATCTTGAAAAAGAAAAGCTTCTTCCTTTCTTAAAAGAGTGTTTAAATAATTTTACAATTGAAATTGATGTAATAGTTGCCGAAACTATTAAGGAAGAAATTCTCTCTTCACCAAGAGAAAAATATCAACATCTTTTAAAGATTAATCCAATATTAGATGAACTTAGAAAAAAATTTGATCTTGATTTTTAAATTAATTATGATATGTTAGGTTTAAAACTCCCTACAGACCCTCGTTGGGTTGATATTGCTCAACAAAATCTAGAAGAAATTTTGACAGATCATGCCTATTGTGAACAAAAAGCAGTGAGCTCAGCAATTTCTCTAATTATTGGATTTCCAGATAAACCTCAGTTGGTATCTGCAATGATCAATTTAGCAAAAGAAGAAATGAATCATTTTAAAATGGTCCACGATTTGATTTTAAATCGAGGGTATACTTTAGGAAGAGAAAGAAAGGACGAATACGTGTTGAAATTACATTCTTTTTTCCCAAAAGGTGGGTCACGTAATGACCACCTAATTCATAAACTACTTTATGCTGCATTAATTGAAGCTCGAAGTTGTGAGCGTTTTCGAATTCTTTCAGAAAAATTAGAGGATAAAAAATTGTGTTCTTTTTATCGTAAATTAATGATCAGTGAAGCACAACATTACACTCTCTTCTTAAAATTAGCTCGAAAGTACACTGACATAAAAGAAAAAGTAGACCAAAAGTGGCAATCACTTTTAGAATTTGAAGGTGAATTAATTAAAGATCTTGGAGAAAAAGAATCAATCCATGGCTAGGATGCGGATTTCGTTTTTTTATATAATTCTCTAATCATTCCATCAGAAAGTCCCAACTTAGGGACATATACTACTTTAGCCCCGCTCCATCTGAGTGTTTTGAGAAAAAGTTCTGTTGCAGGAATAATGACATCTGAGCGATCTGGATTAAGTCCTAATTTAACAATACGCTGNTCATANGANAGTAATTTNAGTTTATNGTAAATTGCATTTATTGTAAGATANGTAATGGGCCTATCNTCTTTAANATTNCACATTNTATGTAACTTNTTAATATTCCCTCCTGTACCTAAAAGATAAATTTTTGAATAGGAGGCAGTATGTTTTTTGACCCAAGATTTAACTCCATACCATGTTTTTTGATCAACACCATTATTTAATAAACGTACAGTCCCAATTTTAAAAGATATTGAATTTATGCGTTTCCCTCTTTTTAATATGCTAAACTCAGTNCTCCCACCTCCCACNTCTATATATAAAAAAGTCTTTTCAATATCAATATTTTCAAAAACATTTGCTTTTGAAATAATTTTAGCCTCTTTTTTACCATCAATAATCTCAATTTTAATTCCTGATTTTTTNTTNATCTTGCTNACAACTAATTTTCCNTTTTNAGCNTCACGAAGTGCNGAAGTTGCATAAGCTAAATAATCTTTTACTCCATGNACTTTCATCAANATTCGAAATGCTTTTANAGACTTTACAATACGCTTTATGTTCTTATCGCTTATTTTGCCATTAGTAAANGCGTCTTGGCCTAAACGAATTGGAACTCTAACTAGTGAGTTTTTGTGNAAAAGAGTTTCATTTTCATGTTCTATTACATTAGAAACTAGTAAACGAACAGCATTNGAACCAATATCTATTGCAGCATATTTTTTTATTTTCATTAAGTNNACTCTTTTTTATAGTACTCNTAAATTTCGAATTGGGAGCGAATNGTGTTCTTTTTATTATTAACAAAAGTATTTTGANTAGAACCNTTTAGCATTCTAGCTTTTACNTTGTCACTCCAGNTAATATCAAATACATCCATAATCTGGCGTTGNAGATAGGNGTCATAAATNGGGGTTGCTACTTCTACCCTGTTTTCAATATTACGNGTCATAAAATCTGCAGAAGANATATAAATTTTTTGNATNCCTGCATTAGTAAACTGGTATACCCTAGGATGNTCNAAAAACTTGTCTACTATACTNATCACTTCAATGTTTTCGCTCATTCCTTTTACTCCAGGTATCAAGCAACAAATTCCACGAACAACCATTTGNATAGATACACCNGCATTACTTGCTTCATANAGTTTTTCNATCAAGNTNAAATTTGTTATTGCATTTAGCTTNAGTCTNATACCNCTTGGAAGNCCCGCCCTATGATTCTCTATNTCCNGGTTTATCAATTTTACAATTACACTATGCGTATAATGAGGCGAAACAATTAAGTGTTTGTATTTTTTTAACTTATAATGTACCTGTAAGAAGTTGAATACTTTNTTTACCTCCCTTAATATTTTTTGATTGGCTGTCAAAAGAGTGTAATCAGTATATACCTTGGCAGTATCTTCATTAAAGTTACCTGTGCTAATAAACCCATAACGTTTTTTTTTATCCTTTTTCTTTTTTTCAATGACACATATTTTAGAGTGAACTTTTAGTCCTGGAATTCCAAAAATAAGCTCTACTCCTGCAGCTTGCATTTGTTCTGCATAAGTTATGTTATTTGTCTCGTCAAAACGTGCTTGGAGTTCTATCTGAACCAAAACCTTTTTCCCGTTCTTTGCAGCATTAATCAAAGAACGAGCCACATTTGATATTTTAGACAAGCGATAAATGGTTATTTTAATAGAAGTAACGTCTGGGTCAAGAGCTGCTTCTCTAAGGAATTTAATAACGAAGGAGAAGCTATGGTATGGAGTGTATAATAAATAGTCTTTAGTGTCNATNGCTTTAAAAATACTTTTTTCTAGAGAAAGTCCNGGNATGGGTAATGTCTGTTTACGTTCGTATTGTAAATCNGGTCTGTTCAGTTTAGGAAAGTTCATATAGTCCCTNCGGTGATGATATCGACCTCCAGGAATTAAACTGTCATTAGTGCCAACTTCNAGTAAATTTTTNATNACTTCTAACGTATCNGAAGCGATNTCTTTATCATATACCAANCTAACNGGCTCTGCTAGTATTCGCTCNCGGACACTCTCCATGATTTTATTAATATAACTTTTTGAAACGTCNCCTTCCATATCTAATTCAGCATCTCTAGTTACTTTAATCATATGAGATTCAATNTTTGTAAATTCAAAAAAATTAAAAATCAAATGGAAATGATATCGAATNAAATCATCTAGAAACATTACGTACTGCTTNTTAGCTATTTTAGGTAAAACAATAAATCGGTCAAGATCCTTAGGTAATTCTATAAGTGCAAATTTAGTGTCCTTTCCATTTTTGGAATCAAAAACTAATTTAACTGCTAAAAATGCTAGATTATCAGAAAAGTCTTGCATTTCATCTTTAGATACTATAATAGTCATAAGTGCTGGACTCACATTCTGAATAAAATATTCTTTTAAAAAGGTTTCGTGTTCCTTTAAGACTTGATTTTCGTTAATAAAATAAATTTGTTCCTTTTCTAATTTTTTTTCAATTTCAGATAGGATTCCCATACTTAATTTCTGTTGCTCAATGACTTTTTTAGTGATTGTTTTCAATAAGTCAGATGCACTTTGACCTCCTAAGATTTTTTTTCCTGTTTTATCAGATTGAGCAATTCGCTGAACGGTAGCAAAACGAACTTGAAAGAATTCATCTAAGTTATTTGAAAAAATACCAATAAATCGCAAACGTTCTAGAAGAGGAACTGCACTATGAGCTGCTTCTTGTAAAACACGAGAATTAAAGTCTAACCAACTTAATTCTCTATTAATATATCTCAATTGATTATCCATATTACTTTAAAAGTTTTTTAGGTATCCCAACTTTAAGAGTCCCTTTTGAAATTGCAGTCCATGAATTTTGAGAAAAGGTTAATTGAGCCCAGCCCGAAGTTGGGAGATGTGCAAAATATGATCCACTCAAATACTCTACAGCCTGAGTAAAAGCAGGATTATGACCTACACAAACAACAGAATTAAGAGAATCTGATAGGTTTTGAATAAAATAAACCAGTTTTGATACTTCAAAAGTATATAAATCCTCAACCAAATTAAGTTTATTAAAGTTTAACTGTAAGCTGTACATCATTATAGAAGCAGTATGAAATGCTCTATTCGCAGGACTTGAAAAAATAGTACATGCTCCAGAAAAAACATCGGGACATTCAAGGGCCACTTTTTTAATCCTTCGAATTCCTTTCTCCGTTAATGGTCGATGACGGTCGGCAACATTAAGAGCCCAAGATGACTTCGCATGTCTTAACAAAACCAATGTTTTCATGCTATGGTGCTAAGCGTTCCAAATTCCAAAAGCCAGAATTTAACTGACATCTTATCCTATCATGTAATCGATTGGGTCTACCTTGCCAAAATTCAATAGAATAGGGCTTTACGACGTAACCACCCCAATAATCAGGTCGTTTTATCTCTTCATTTTTATATTGTATTTCTAAAATTTTTAAGTTCGATTCTATAATTGATCTATCTGTTATGACTTTACTTTGTTCAGAAACAATTGCTCCTATTTGACTTCCTTTTGGTCTTGATTTAAAATATGTATCTGATTGTTCAAAATCGATTTTTTTCGCTTCACCCTTTACAATAACTTGTCGCTCGAGTGGTGACCAAAAAAAAGAAAGTCCTACTTTAGGGTTTTGGGCGATAGACTTTCCTTTTTCGCTTTGATAGTTTGTATAAAATACAAATCCTTCTTTCATAATAGCCTTTAACAATACTATTCTTGCTTTAGGAAAATCATCCAATCCNANTGTCGTTAGTGACATAGCATTGGGTTCTTCAATTTTATTGTGAGCAACTGCTTCATCAAACCAATGTTTAAAAAAACCCATAGGATTGTTATTAATATCATTAATTTCTAAAGTACTTTTATCGTACGATTTTCGTAAATGCCCTAAATCTTCTATATCCATTTTTATGCAATTTAAACCCATTTTAATTAAATTAAAAAAGTTTTAAAGTCTTCAGATAAATTTACAGCTTTAAAAACTTCAGAGGCCTCTTTAATAAAATCTTCTTTTTTACTGTAACGATTAGAATAATGGCCTAACAAAAGTTTTTTTACACCTGCAGATTTAGCAATTCTAGCGGCTTGAAGAGCAGTACTATGTTTTGTTTTTTCTGCCAAATAGGCGTGTTTTTCTAAAAAAGTTGATTCATGATATAATAAATCAACTCCTTTTATAAGTGGTATTAGATTATCATAATAAGCTGTGTCGCTACAATAGGCATATTTTTTTGGTGGATCAGGATCGAGAGTTAAACTTTTGTTTTCATAAAATTTTCCATCTGCCAATTCTATGGAAAGCCCTTTCCTCAGTTTATCGAATTGAAAAGGTTCTAAATTTAATTTATTAATAGCCTTTGGATCAATTTTTCGTTTNANAGATTTAGTTTTAAAAAGAAATCCATTAGTATAAACTCTATGATCTAAAGGTAATGTAGATACTGAAACTTCTTCGTTTTCATAGATGATTTCACTTTTATAAGAAATTAATTCATGAAAATTCAGTGGATAATCTGTCCAAGATTTAGCTAACTTAAGCTGAAGAGTAATGACCTCTTTTATTCCTCTAGGACCATAAATATTTAAGGGGGCTGTTCTTCCCAAAAGGCGAAAAGTTGTTATCAACCCAATAAGTCCATAAAAGTGATCTCCATGGAGATGAGATATGAAAATATGTTGTAAACGTGTAAACTTTACTTTTACTTTTCGAAGCTGCATTTGTGTCCCCTCTCCACAATCTATAAGAAAAATATTACTATTGACTTTGAGTAATTGAGAAGTGGTATGCTTATTTTCTCTAGGAGTAGCTGAGTGACATCCCAAAATAGTTAACTCCATCATTTCAAAATCCTATATCACGTTGCATTTGTTCAAAGCAGATAAAGTCAAAAGCTTCTTTTTTTGTAGGGACAATATTCAATTCTAAATTTATTAAATCTTTATTACCAATAGGTATTATGAGCACAAAACTCTTCTTAATTTTTTTTTGATAAATGGTAATATCGTTAAGAAAAGATTCAGTTGGCAAAGATGCAGAGCAGTTAATGATTATATCTTGTTTTAATTCCATCATCTCATTTAAAAGAGTAGTTTCTTTTTTAGCTAAAATAGGGGAATCAATATAACTAATCCCATGATGTTTTTTTTGAATCATGTAACTTTTATATTTATTTGTGAACCTAAGAGATAGATGATTGCCATGCGAATTGCTACTCCATTTTCAACCTGATCCAAAATTATTGCCTGTTCAGAATCTGCCACTTCACTGGTAATCTCCACTCCCCTATTGATAGGTCCTGGATGAAGAATTACAATTTTTTTTCTTAGTTGGTTCATTCGTTCAATATTAAGGCCAAATTTCTGACTATATTCTCTAGTAGAAGGAAAATAACTAAGCTCCATACGTTCATTTTGAACACGAAGCATATTAACTGCATCACACCAATTTAAGACTTCCATTAAATCAAACGAAATAGTAACCCCAAGAGATTCAATTAGCTTAGGCAAAAGTGACTTAGGGGCACAAAGTTTAACTTCTGCACCCATCATTTTTAAGGCATATATATTGGATAGAGCAACCCGAGAGTGTAAAATGTCTCCAACGATAGCAATACGTTTTCCACTTAAGTCTCCAAACTTTTCATAAAGAGAATATGCGTCTAATAGGGCTTGAGACGGATGTTCATGTGTTCCATCACCTGCATTTATTATACAAGAGTCAACATACTTGGACAAAAAATGTGCTGCTCCAGAATTGGGATGTCTTAATACAACCATGTCTACCTTCATGGCTATTATATTTTTTACAGTATCAACTAGGGTTTCACCCTTTGAAACAGAAGATTGACTTACAGAAAAATTAATTACATCTGCAGAAAGGCGTTTTTCAGCTAATTCAAAAGATAACTTTGTTCTAGTGCTATCTTCGAAAAATAAGTTAGCAATAGTTATGTCTCTTAGACTTGGAACTTTTTTTATTGGGCGATTGATAACTTCTTTAAAATGTGTTGCTGTTTCAAAAATTAAGTGTAAGTCTTCAGGTTGAAGATATTTGATTCCTAGAAGGTTAGAGACACTTAATCTTTTCATTCGTTATTTTTTTCAATATACACAATACTTTCAGAGTGCTTTTTGGACCATACCACCCTTACTTTATCTCCTTGTAATGCATCTACTTGAGCACCTAAATAATCTGGCTGTATTGGTAATTGACGACTAAATCTTCTATCAACCATAACTAGCAACTCAATTGATTTTGGTCGACCATAACTATCAATCGCTGAAAGTGCGGAACGAATACTTCTTCCAGTAAATAAAACATCATCAATAATAACAACATCTTTNCCTTCAACAATTTCATTCATCTCNGTAGTTTTNGCATTAAGTGGTTTTTCNTTTCTTCTAAAATCATCTCGGAAAAANGTTGTATCTAATTTTCCTGATTTAATCGAATCAATGCCTTCTTGANTTAATAATTGNAGCAAACGATCCATAAGAAGAGTACCCCTTGGTTGTAATCCAACCAAAACAGTGTTAGAAAAATCACCATGGCGCTCGATTAGCTGATGACATAAGCGAATCAANATAATNCCNATTTTTTTATTACTAAGAAGTATTTTAGGATTCATTATCTATTATTAAATAGCAAAAGTATTGTTTTCTCGAGTATAAAAAAAACCCTTCGAAAGAAGGGTTTAATATTATTNTATTTAATTCANTTAGCCTATTCGTCATCCATCTTATCTTTAAGATTAGCTAAAGCATCTAAATCACCTANGGTTGTCTTCTCTGAATTAGNTGAAGTAATTTTCGAAGCAGAACGCTTTAAATTNTTAGCCTCTNGCTCTTTAAAAGTTATNGTATGAGAAGCAACTACNCGCTTAAAATCTTTATTGAACTCAATTATTTTAAAATTTGCNTCTTCTCCTTTTNAAAGCTTAGANCCGTCATCNTTTTCCATATGNCGTGANGGNACAAAAGCTACTATATCTTCATTNAATNGAATTGTAGCTCCCTTNTCTACAATNTCAGAAAGGGCNACTTTGTGTTCCGTATTTAGAGCAAATTGTTTCTCGTACTTGTCCCAAGGATTATCTTTTGTATGTTTATGACCTAAACTTAATTTACGACCCTCTACATCTAATTCAAGAACAATCACATCAATCTTATCTCCTAAAGTCAATACTTCAGAAGGGTGTTTTACTTTTTTTGTCCAAGACAAATCAGATATNTAAACTAATCCATCNATTCCCTCTTCAAGTTCAATAAAAACTCCAAAGTTAGTAAAGTTTCTTACCAAACCTTTGTGTTTTGAACCTATAGGATATTTAGAAGTAATATCTGTCCAAGGNTCTGGAGTTATTTGCTTAATNCCAAGTGACATTTTACGTGATTCACGATCAAGTGTTAAAATAATAGCTTCTANCTCATCTCCTACTTTTACAAANTCTTGTGCAGAGCGAAGATGNGTTGACCATGACATTTCCGAAACGTGAACAAGTCCTTCTACCCCTTCTTCAATTTCTACAAAAGCNCCGTAATCTGCAATAACAACTACTTTACCATTTACACGATCTCCTTCCTTGAGTTCATCTGAAAGTTGNTCCCATGGATGAGCNCTCAGTTGTTTTAANCCTAATTGGATCCTAGATTTATTATCATCGAAATCTAAAATAACAACATTGAGCTTTTGATCTAATTCCAAAATTTCGCTNGGATGATTNATACGGCTCCAAGAGAGNTCGGTAATGTGTANTAATCCATCTACTCCACCAAGATCTATAAATACTCCNTAGGAAGTAATATTTTTTACAATTCCTTCNAGTACTTGCCCTTTTTCTAATTGACCTATAATTTCTTTCTTTTGNTCTTCTATGTCAGCCTCGATNAATGCTTTATGAGAAACAACAACATTTTTAAATTCATGGTTGATTTTTACAACTTTAAATTCCATTGTCTTGTTAACATANTGATCATAATCACGAATNGGTTTTACATCAATTTGTGAACCAGGTAAAAAAGCTTCTATNCCAAAGACATCAACAATCATTCCNCCTTTAGTTCTACATTTAACAAAACCACTTACAATCTCNGAATTATCATGAGCATTATTTACTCGATCCCATGCCTTAATAACACGNGCTTTTCGATGAGANAGAACTAGCTGACCAGTGCGNTCTTCACGCATATCAACAATTACTTCNACTTTATCNCCAACTTTTAATTCAGGATTATAACGAAACTCATTTAAAGANATTACACCTTCTGATTTAGCATTAATATCAATTATTGCTTCNCGTTCTGTCATGTANACCACNGTCCCCTCAATAACATCATCATCAGAGGTATCNACAAAGTTTTCTTTAACAAGCTTTTCAAATTCATCAAGTTGTTTAACGTCGATNACATCTATACCNTCTTGNTAATTATGCCAGTTAAAATTTTNTAAAAATTTNTCATCAGNAATATCTTCATTAATTTCTTTTTTGTTTTCAGATATNTCAGCTGATGATNTTANTTCTTCCTTAATCTCATCTTTTTCANTTGCCTTTTTTTGANNANTTTTTTTCTTATCTACTNCTTTTGAATCTGTTTTTTTTGNAGNTGATTTTGTAGTTTTTTTCTTATCTNNTGCNTTTGAATCTGTTTTTTTTGCAGNTNATTTTGCAGTTTTTTTCTTATCTACTGCTTTTGAATCTGTTTTTTTTGCAGNTGATTTTGTAGTTTTTTTCTTANCTNATGCTTTTGAATCTGTTTTTTTTGNAGNTGATTTTGTAGTTTTTTTCTTATCTNNTGCTTTTAGNGCTTCCTTTTTATCGGCTGCCTTTTCGGNAGNTTTTTTAGCCATTTCCGATTGANTTTTGTATTCTGTCTTNGGGAAAACCTTCATTGCAAAGACAGAAGAAATTAATAAAATTTANATGCTTTTGGAATTTCCTATCAATTAAAAGCTTGCAAATATAAAGTTAATGCCTTGATATATAAACAATAATCATAACTTTTTTGATATATGAAACCACAACCGTTGAAATACCTCATCAATTGACAAATAACTTACATCTATTTCTATAGCATCANTTGCTTTCTTTAATGGGCTTGTTTCTCTAGAACTATCTAATTTNTCACGAGTAATAATATTTTCAAGTACNTTACCATAAGATTCATTGATACCATTTTGTAATTGCTCAAGATGCCTNCTTTTNGCTCTTATTTCAGAGGATGCNATTAANAAAAATTTACATTCTGCTTCAGGAAAAACAAAACTTCCTATGTCTCTTCCATCCATGACTATTCCTTTCCCACTTCCAAATTCTTTTTGTTGTGCAACTAAAAAAGATCTTACTTCAGGAATTTTAGCAACATTACTAACATGAGAAGTTACCTCAGACTGACGAATAGCATCAGTTACTTCCTTATTGTTTAAAAAAATTAATTGCTCTTCTTTAGTATGTTTAAATTCAATTTTTATTTGAGATAGAGAATTAATTAGCATTTTTGGGTTCAACATACCCATTCCTTTATTTTGAAGTGCAAAAAAAGTCACTGCTCTATACATAGCCCCTGTATCGATATAAGTATACCCCAAAGCTTTTGAGAGTCGTTTAGCTTGAGAACTTTTACCTGTTGCGGCATAGCCGTCAATTGCAACTATTATTTTTTGCATAAGCAAAGTTAGAATTATCTATTTGGCTTACTTAATTGAAGAAAAAATTTTTGCTCCTATAACCTTTTGATTNGTAATTGAAAGATCAATTACATCTTGCATCTCTTTGACAAAATGAAAGGAAAGTCCTTTCAAGTAACTTTGATTGATTTCTTCTACATCCTTTTTATTATCATCACAAAGGATGATTTCTTTGATTTTAGAGCGCTTAGCCGCTAAAATCTTTTCTTTAATTCCACCAACAGGAAGTACTTTTCCTCTCAAGGTAATTTCACCAGTCATTGCCAAATTTTTCTTAACGCGTTTTTGCGTAAATAATGAAACTAATGAAGTTAACATTGTGATCCCGGCACTAGGACCATCTTTAGGAGTAGCTCCTTCTGGCACATGGATATGTATATTATATTTATCAAAATCGAACTCTTCTAATTCTAATTTTTTGGCATTAGCTTTAATATATTCCATCGCAATTGTGGCAGATTCTTTCATAATTTTTCCAAGATTTCCCGTTATACTTAAATTTCCTTTTCCAGAGGAAATAGCTGATTCTATGAAAAGAATATCTCCTCCAACAGCAGTCCATGCAAGACCAGTTACAACTCCTGCTACATGGTTGTTTTCGTATAAATCAAGGTGAACTTTGTTAGGACCTAATATTGAAATTAAATCAGAAATATTTGGGTTTTTGTTATAATCTTCTTCCATTGCTAATGACTTTGCAGCAAATCGAACGGTTTTTGCGACTTGCTTTTCCAAGCCTCTTACCCCAGACTCACGGGTATATCCTTCAACTATTTTTTTAAGTACTGTCTTTCTAAGCTTTAAATGCTTAGTATTCATTCCATGTTCTTTTAGTTGTTTAGGTAAAAGAAATTTTTGAGCAATTTCGGTTTTCTCTTCTAAAGTATATCCGCTGACATTAATCATTTCCATNCGGTCTCTTAGGGCTGGATGTATGGGAGCTAGACTATTTGCTGTCGCAATAAACATTACTTTTGATAGATCATAGCCCAGCTCTAAAAAGTTGTCATAGAAATCTATATTTTGTTCTGGATCCAATACCTCTAATAATGCCGAGGCAGGATCACCCTGAAAACTTGTTGATAATTTATCGATTTCATCTAAAACAAAAACTGGATTTGAGGTGCCAGCTTTTTTTAAACTTTGTAAGATTCTTCCAGGAAGTGCTCCAATATATGTTTTTCGATGGCCCCTAATTTCAGCTTCATCTCTCATTCCGCCAAGTGAAATTCTAACATATTCTCTACCTAATGCCTCTGCAACAGATTTTCCTAATGAAGTTTTACCAACACCAGGAGGACCAAAGAGACAAAGTATTGGTGATTTCATATCATTGCGTAATTTAAGTACAGCCAGATATTCTATAACTCGCTTTTTTACTTCTTCTAATCCAAAATGATCTCTATCAAGTATTTTTTGTGAGCGTTTTAGGTCAAAAATATCTTTTGTGTATTCATTCCAAGGAAGGTCTAAAAACAAATCAAGATANTTTCTTTGAATAGAGTATTCNGCAACTTGAGGATTCATGCGTTGCATTTTCATCAANTCTTTTTTGAAAAACTTTGCTACATCTTCATCCCATTTTTTAATTTCTGAGCGAACACGCATTTCCTCNACCTCTTCTTCATAAGAAACCCCTCCAAGTTCCTCTTGAATGGTTTTCATNTGCTGATGAAGATAGTACTCTCGCTGTTGGGTATCCATTTCTGAGCGCACTCGAGATTGAATATCGTTTTTTAATGCTAACTTNTGATATTCCTCATTCATNTGCTTNAGNCATATAATTCCCCTTTGATGTAAACTTANCTCAGAAAGAATCTTTTGTTTTTCAGTTACATTAACATTCATGTTAGAAGNCACAAAATTGATCAAAAATGAAGGNGTTTGAATATTCTTTATTGCAAAAGATGCTTCNCTAGGAATGTTAGGATTTTCATCAATAATTTGTAAAGCCAAATCTTTAATTGAATCTATTGTAGCTGAAAATTCTTTGTCGTTTTTTTTNGGAGTATNATCCTCNACNGACTCAATTTCAGCTTTTATGTAAGGTTTTTCTTCAACAATACTTTTAATTCTGAATCNCTTTTTACCTTGTATNATTATTGTAGTATTCCCATCAGGCATTTTTAATACCCTCAAAATTTGTGCTACTGTTCCNAAATTATAAATNTCTTTTAGCCCTGGATTTTCTACNCCTTCATTTTTTTGAGCCACTACCCCAATAATTTTATCTTTAGAATTTGCATCTTTAATTAATCTAATTGATTTATCTCGCCCTGCTGTTATAGGAATAACAACACCTGGAAAAAGAACGGTATTTCGTAAAGGTAAAACAGGGACTAATTCTGGAAGTGATTCACTTTCAAGTGCTTCTTCGTCTTCGGTAGACATAAGGGGAATTAAATCCGCTTCAGATTCTACATCTTGAAGTGACAAATTGTCAATTGCGCTAAAAAAAGATTGAGCCATTTATATAATTTAAGTCATTATGTCATTTATTGGAAACATTTAAGTTCTTTTAAAGTGTTATTACCATTAAATACAATCCATAAAAACATACTTCAATAATAATGTCAATAGTTATGCCATAGCATTTTATTCATCTAGAATTGTAAAAATAACTATTGTTTATTCATTATGATGTCTAAAAAATATTTGGACAACAGAAACCCAACTTTATCATAATTAAAAACTCAAACGGTAAAATAAATTAATATGATTATCAATTAGAGCTTGCTTTCTTGGGTATTCTCATCAACATAAAGGCTCCTAAAATAAAAAATATTATAAAAAATAAAATTCCATTGCGCATACTGCCTGAAATATGATCTATCAAACCAAAGCACAACATCCCAATCACAATTCCTATTTTTTCAGTTACATCATAAAAACTAAAAAAAGAAGTAGTGTCTATCGTCTCAGGAATTAATTTTGAATATGTAGAACGAGAAAGTGATTGAAGTCCTCCCATAACAAGGCCTACAAAACCAGCAACGGTATAAAATTGAATTGGGGTTCGGGTATAATAGGCTATAAAACAAAGAATTACCCAAATAAAATTGATAACAATTAATACTGTGATATTTCCATAACGTTCTGATGCTTTTGCGGTAATAATTGCTCCAAATATAGCTACGATCTGAATAAGTAGGATGCTTACGATTAGTCCTACAGTTTTTTCACTGGAACTTACCCAAGCTATTTCTTCTTCACCAAAATAAGCTGCTACAAGCATTACCGTTTGAAGTGCCATACTATACAAGAAAAAAGCAGGAAGAAAGCGTTTTATTCTTATTTGACATTTGAGTTGAATCCATACTGACTTAAGCTCCTTATAGCCATTCCATAACACATCTTTTGTAACTTTAACTTCATGATTACTTTTTGGAAGAAAATAAAAAGAATATTGACTAAATAGGACCCACCAAATACCAACAGTAACAAAAGAATATCTCATTGCTTTAAGCGGAGCTTCATTTTCATTACCTTGTATACCAAATAAGTCGGGTTGCAACACCATTGCTAAATTAAATAAAAGGAGAAAAATACTTCCAATATAACCATAAGAAAAACCAACGGCACTGGCTCTGTCCTGTTGTTCTGGATAGGCAATATCAGGTAAATATGAATTATAAAAAACTAAACTGGACCAAAAACCAATCAAGGCAAAAAAATAAAAGGTTAGCCCCAAGTAAATATTCTCCAGATCAAACCAATACAACCCTAAACAGGAAATAGAACCTAAGTAAACGAAAAATTTCATAAACTTTTTCTTATTCCCAATATAGTCAGCAATACCCGATAAAAGTGGAGACATAAACGCAACAATTATAAATGCAAAAGCAGTCAAAAAGCTTATGACAGCTGTGTTTTTTATTTCATATCCAAAAAATGAAATGGTGCTGATTTCAGAAAATATTGCACCGTAATATATAGGAAAAATAGCAGATGTAATAACTAAGGAATAAACTGAATTAGCCCAGTCATAAAATGCCCAAGCGTTAATAAGCTTCTTGCTCCCCTTTTTCAAGTGAGTTTTAAGGGTAATCATTAGAAAAATTTATCCTCCAATGTAATAAAATACTCCTTACATATACAAGTCATTGTAATTTGATTTATGACATACTCTTAATTATTACTGAAATTCAATTGATTAAGTATATATATTAAAATTAATTATGTAGTAATTTGAAAGTTAAAAAAGATGCTAATTTTATTTTTGTAATCTTGATTTTTTTCAAGACTAAAAAGAATGCTTAATTTTGAAAAATGAGACCTATACATTTCTTTAATTTACTGCTTTTAATTCTTGGCTGCCAAGGTAACTCTCAGAATAATAACCTCAAAACAAAAAAGGAGTACACAATATTTAAAACTGATTCAGAGTGGAGAGCTGAATTATCTCAAATGTCATATTACGTTTTGAGAAAATCCGGAACAGAACGTGCTTTTTCTGGTCCGCTTAACTACAACAAAAAAAAAGGACTCTATGTCTGTGCAGGTTGTGATACTCCACTATATGAATCCCAATATAAATACGAATCTGGATCTGGCTGGCCA
>PAYI01000024.1 GCA_002714815.1 Flavobacteriaceae bacterium
TGATAAGGATCTTGTCCAAGTATGACAGCCTTAATTTTATGGAGTGGGCATCGGTCAAAGGCCTCGAAAATGTACTTTCCAGGAGGAAAACATTTGTAAGTTTGGTACTCATTTCGAACAAAATTTGTCAAATTTTCAAAACTAGAACTCCTAAATATCTCTTGCAAATGCTTTTCCCAACTTGAATGTATCTGAACACGCATGAATTATGTACTTTTACATGGCTAAGTTAAGAAAAACCCATGGGGCACATTCCTAAAAAAACACTTGAGGATCTCGAATATCATGAGGTACTGCAACAGTGTGCTGATTTTGCAGTCACTCCTCTAGGAAAGTCTGTGATAATGGCTTTGGAACCCGAAATAATAACAGATATCATTTTGAAAGATCTAAAATCAGTAAATGAATTCAGAGCTTCATTTGACAGTGAAAACATTATTCCTAATCATGGGTTTAATTCTATGACAAATGCATTTTCGCTACTTAAAATAGAAAACAGTGTTTTGGATATTGAAACGTTTAGATCGCTTGTTGTTAATACCAAAACTAGTAACATACTTTTAAAATTTCTAAAAAAATTTAAAACTTATTATCCTCTTTTGTTTGAAAGAAGTTCAGGTTTACCTGTACAAAAAGAAATCATAAAACAGGTAGATACTGTTATCGACCGATTTGGGGAAGTTCGAAATAATGCCTCTGAGTCTCTTTATAGCATTCGTGAAAAAATTCATCAAGTTCGTGGGAAAATTAGCAGTAGTTTTAATAAAGCTTTAAGTCTGTTTCAAGGAGCAGATTATTTGGATGATATCCGAGAATCAATAATTGATAATCGTCGTGTTTTAGCTGTTAAAGCTATGTACCGAAGAAAGGTTAAAGGTACAATAATGGGAAGCTCTAAAACAGGTAGTATTGTTTTTATTGAACCTGAAGCTACGCATACACAAACTCAAGAACTGCAAAATTTAATCTTTGATGAAGGAGAGGAAATCAAAAAAATATTAAGTCTTCTAACCGAGTTTTTACGGCCCTATCTTTCATATTTCGAAATGCAACAATCCTTTTTATTGCAAATGGATGTAATATATGCCAAAGCTCGATATGCCAAGGAAATAAATGGTATTCTTCCAAGTATCTCAATGGAAAAACGCTGTCTAGATTATAAAAAAGCCTTTCACCCTCTTTTATTACAAACAAATCGTTTAGAAGGGAAAGTTACTTACCCCCAAGATTTATATTTAGATATAGATAATCGAATTATTGTCATTTCAGGTCCTAATGCTGGTGGAAAAAGCATTACCTTAAAGACAGTAGGTCTTTTGCAATTGATGTTGCAAAGTGGAATGTTGATTCCTGTTAATGAACATAGTAAAGCCTGCTTATTCGAAAGTATTCTCACTGATGTTGGAGACAATCAATCTATTGAAAACCATTTAAGCACTTATTCCTACCGCTTAAAAAACATGAAATACTTTTTAAAAAAATGTGATGCTCATACTTTATTTTTAATTGATGAATTCGGAACTGGCTCAGATCCACAATTGGGAGGTGCACTAGCCGAAGTAATCCTTGAAGACTTTTATGAACGAAAAGCATTCGGTTTAATAACCACACATTATTCTAACTTAAAAATTTTAGCCACCGAACTACCTGCAATGAACAATGCAAATATGCAATTTGACAATCACACCCTAGAGCCAATATTCAAGTTAGTTCTAGGAGAAGCTGGAAGTTCATTTACTTTTGAAGTTGCACAAAAAAGGGGTCTTCCCTTTAATTTAATTAATCGTGCAAAAAAGAAGATTGAACGTGAAAAAGTACGTTTTGACGAGACTATTGCTAAACTACAAAAAGAGCGTTCTCAAATGGTTAAAACTGGAGAAAGTTTAAAAGCAAAAGAAACAAAAGCAGCTGCTGAAGGAAATCGTATGGCTGAAATAAATGCTAAAATTAAATCCAAATTGATAAGTTACCAAGAATTGTTTGATCAAAATCATCGTATGATAGTATTGGGTAATAAACTAAACGAAATAGCGGAACGCTTTTTTGAAAACAACAAAAAACGCCCTTTAATTTCAGAACTATTAACATTAGTAGAAACTGAAAATGCCAAACGAAAAAGAAAATCAGTTTTTGTCGCAAATAAAGAACAACAAGAAAAAAATAACTTGGATAAAGAATTAAAAAAAGAATTAGTCAAAATTCGTAAAGAGAAGAAAAAGAAAATTAATAACCCTTCACCTCTACTACCTAAGGTAAAACTTAAAATAGGTGATAGTGTTCGAATGTTTGATGGCCGTTCTGTTGGAAATATAGACTCCATCGAAAAAAATAAAGCCATTGTAAATTATGGAATGTTTACTACTCAGGTTAATGTAGAGCTTTTAGAATTTGTTGAATCCAAAAAAACCTCTAAGTGAAAGATTTTATTCTTTTTTATGATGGCCCCTGTATTCTCTGTAATTATTGGATTCTTAAATTATGTAAATGGGATAAAAATGATCGCCTAAGATTTACATCACTTGAAAGTAACTACGCTGCCAATTTTTTTAAAAAACATCCAAGCAAACTCTTAAATAAAGATTCTATTATTAGTTGGGATCCAAAAAAAGGATATAAAGCAGAAGCAGAGGCTGTATTCCATGTTTTGAAACAATTAAATGGTCTGTGGAGTTTACTTCTTATTTTCAGCCTTCTTCCAAAGTTCTTAACTAATAGTTTATACCGAATTATAGCTCAAAATAGATATCATTGGTTTGGTAAATATGATCATTGCCCTTTACCTAAAAAAAAGTATGCACATAAATTCTTATAAGATTTCAATAAAAATTTATACTAAACTATTGGTGAGTCTTTCAATTTTCCTATTGACTTACCAACAACCATTGATACAGCTGCATCACCAGTAACATTTACAATAGTGCGACACATATCTAATGGACGGTCAATAGCAAAAATTAAGGCCAATCCAGCTTCTGGAATTCCTGCTTGAGCCAAAACTATAACCAACATTACAATACCTGCACTTGGAACAGCTGCTGTCCCTATCGAAGCTAAAGTTGCTGTAAAGACTATCCCTAATTGAGCAGATAAACTAAGATCTAACCCAAAGGCCTGAGCTATAAATACTGCAGCAACGCCTTGATAAACAGAAGTTCCATCCATATTAATGGTTGCTCCTATAGGTAGAACAAAACTAGCAACTTCCTCATCGACTCCTAAATTCTCTTCTACACATTCCATAGTAACAGGTAAAGTTGCCGCACTTGAACTAGTTGAAAATGCTAATAATTGTGCTGGAGCAATCCCACGCACAAAAAATGATATTTTTCGTTTTGTAAATAATTTTACAATAAGAATATATATTAAAATCATTGCCGCAAGTCCTAATAAAAGTGTAATAGCATATAATGCCAAGGCTTGAAATAATTCTAAACTAGGTGCTTCAACAACTAATGCTGCTAACAATGCAAAAACTCCATAAGGTGCCGCAAGCATAATCAAATCAATAAGTTTAAGGATTATAGCGTTAAAGGAGTCAAAAAAATTCTTTACCGATTTAACTTTTTTGCTTGGGAGTAGAATCATTCCAATTCCAAAAAATAGGGCAAAAAAGATAACTTGTAACATGTTGCGATTATTCGAAGCCGCTAAAAAAATATTAGAAGGAATCATATCCACAAGAGCTTGCAAGGGTCCTGATTCTTGTTGTTTTACTGCTGCTTGTTTTTTTGCTTTCGTATCATTAGCATAAGCCTCTATTAGTTCATTACGAGTTTCTTCACTAATTGATTTACCAGGTTGAATCACATTGACTAAAATTAAACCTATTGTAACTGCTGTAAGGGTAGTAATCAAATATGTTAAAATCGTTTTACCGCCCATTTGAGATAATTTTGAGATATCTTTTAAATCCGAAACACCCTTAATAAGAGAAGCTAGGATTAAGGGTATAGCAATTAATTTTAAGAGGTTTATGAATATTGTTCCAAAAGGCTTTATGAAATTGCTTATAAAAATTTTACCAGTAGGAAAAAAGCTTAATCCAAGGCCAAAGAAAATACCAAGAAACATTCCTATTATAATTTTCCAATGTAACGGTAATTTTTTCATATGATTAATTTAAAAAAACACTTAAGAATAAAAGGTTTAATATTTAAATTCTGTGGCATTTAAAATCATAACCCTTTTTGGATATCTCATCAGTGTTTTGTTTTACCACATAGTTTTTGTGACTCATTTTAGAACTATTTATACCTAAAATGTTTTTTAAAATAGCATTTGAACTTTCTAAATCAGAAAAAAGAGGCATTCTATTGTCATGCAAAAATCTCAAGGCTTCTTTATCTATGTCTGAAAAATCTTCATTAATATCTTCTGTGAAAAAAGGATGCATTATACTTGTCTCATCTGGTGTATGTTTAAGGCCCAAAACATGTCCTAATTCGTGCCTTATTGTCCATTTGATGGCTTTAATCCATGACATTTCAGGCTTATTTAAAAAAACCGTTCCCTTGTTTATATTGCCTTCTCCATTATGATTCCAACTCGCAAATCCCCAAAAATCTTCTAATTTAATACCATTATTTTCATACTCAGAATAAATATTTAAAAATTCTTCAGCAGTTGAATTAACNATATGNACNCCATAGTNATTNTCAGTTACTNTTTCACAGCTAAATTGGNNNTCATTNGATAAAATAGAATTAAGNTCNTCNATAAAAANATCTAATTCTTNNTCAATTTCTGTNGATGCACCNTGTANANATATTTTCATTGCTTTCCATTTNANGGTATNCATNGGNCCATTTTCNCCATTNCCNATAACAATTTCATTAAACCGTTTTATAACACTCATTTTATTTAAAAATTTTGGANAAATTGTAACATCAGAATCAACTTTTATAATAATCGGATTTTCTTTCGACCCATTTGACCATTCTGTAAAATAAAAACCTTCATTAGGAACAGCTTCTATAATTATTCTACTCCCAGTTTCAAATAAACCATTATTTGGATTATCGTAATTAACCGAGCCTCCCTCAGAGTTCAATATACTCAATTGATAAGTTNCTAAGNTTGCCTCCTCAGCGACGTTTGTCTTGGAACAAGATATNATTAAAAAGATAAAAATTAATCTCAATTTTTTCATTCAAAAATTTTCTTATTGGTACGCTTTATTAATAAATAATCTGCAATAACAAGTGCTGCCATTGATTCAACAATTGGAACTGCTCTTGGTAAAACACATGGATCATGTCTACCTTTCGCTTCTAAGACAACTTCTTCTCCATCTTTATTTATTGTTTTTTGTTTTTTCATAACTGTTGCGACAGGTTTAAAAGCAACTTTAAAATATATATCCATTCCATTAGATATACCTCCCTGTACTCCTCCAGAGTAGTTTGTTAATGTTGAACCATCTTTTCTAAAAATATCATTGTGTTTGCTACCTTTAAATTTAGATGATTCGAATCCACTACCATACTCAAAACCTTTTACAGCATTGATTGAAAGCATTGCCTTTCCTAACTGAGCATGCAGTTTATCAAAAACAGGTTCTCCAAGGCCTGTAGGAACATTTTTGATTACACATGTAATTATTCCTCCAACTGTATCCCCCTCTTTTCTGATTGTTTTAATAAGTTTTTCCATTTTTTCAGCTGTAACTGAATCAGGACATCTTACTATATTGTTTTCTGTTTTTTCAAGGTCTAGCTCAGAATAATGTTTTTCTAATTTGATGTCACCAACCCTTGATACATAGGCTTGAACTTTTATTTGTTGTATAAATTGTTTTGCTATGGAACCACCAACTACCCTTATAGCAGTCTCTCTAGCAGAGCTTCTCCCCCCACCCCGGTAATCTCTAAATCCATATTTTTCATCATAAACAAAATCCGCATGGGAAGGTCTGTATGAATCTTTTATATGACTGTAATCCTTAGACTTTTGGTCCTTGTTTTTAATTATAAAGCCTATTGGTGTTCCTGTAGATTTACCATCAAAAATACCAGAAAATATTTCAACTATATCACTTTCCTTTCTTTGAGAAACTATTTTTGACTGCCCAGGTTTTCTTCTATCAAGGTCTTGTTGAATTAATTTTTGGTCAATTTTTACTCCGGCAGGGCACCCGTCAATGATACCACCTATGGCTAAACCGTGAGATTCTCCAAATGTTGTAAGTGAAAAAAGATTGCCAAATTTGTTTCCCGCCATAGCATTAAATATATTCAAAGATAAAGCTTTAAGCCATATTCCATATTTAAAAATATCTTAGTTAATTATAATAATAAATAAAATTTTATTTAAAAGCCACTAGGAATTTATCATTAAGCCCATTTTTTATTTTTACTTGTTCCACCGATTCCAGGGTTAAATACATTAGTAGGATCAAGCTCTCTATAAAATTTTTTTAATGATGCTTTTAATAAATACTCGTGCCCAACATTATGTTCAGCTGGATATTCTGCTCCTCTTTTATCATATATTCTTAAGAGTTTTCTTTTTAATTTTTCCCCATCAACACCTTTTTTTACAATATAATTTTGGTGAAGAACATGACAGAATAAATGACCATAATAAAGTTTCATTTCAAGCATATCATCAACTTCTTTTGGCAACTTCTCAAACCAATTTTTTTCATTTCTGGGAAATGCAATATCTAACGACATCATTTCTCCATGACTTTTAGAGTTAAGAATATGGTATCTGCCAATTGCACTAGCTGATACGAATCTATGTAGAGAGGCTTTTTTTGATTCAAAATCGTTACACTCGAAAAAATCACCATCATAGTCTCTAAAAACTTTACTAAAATATTTTTTAGCCTCATTGATTCCTTTATCTGACATCTCTATAATCCAATGGTGTTCATATAAATCTCTAAATTTTTCCATTCGTTTTGGTAGATGGTTTGGAAAAAAATTACTTAAAAATTGCATTAATCTGTCTGAAAAATTATTCGGCAAAATTTTTATTTTTTTTGCNATAATATCAACCCTTCTTTTTAATTCAAACAAAGTTGGTAGAAATGTTGTTCCTAATCTTTCAATAACTAAAAAAGTATCTTTACTATATTTTTTTGCAGCGTCATAACAGTCTCTGTGTAAATAGTCACCAAGTGTTGGAAGTGTTTTGAATTTCGAAAGTATATCTCTGCGTATTTTCCAAAAAACGTCAGGATCATTAGTCCCTACATAGAACACTTTATTTTCAATTGGAGTGAGATAGGTGTCTAATCGAACAGCAAAAACTGCTATTTTTCCTGCACTTCCAGATGCTCCATATAATAGTCTTCTGTCAGAATTANATCTTGCTGGTGTGTTCTTATTAATTTGCCTGACAATTTTGGAATATTTGTCATCAGATCCCAATTTATTTGTATTTTGAATGTCAGTTTCTTTATAATTTTGATTTTGTAGATTATCTAAAATTTCTTCTGGGTTTAGCCCTAAATTTATCCCTAATTCATTTACAAGCTCTAACTTACCATTTTTATTAACTTTTGCATATAACGCCATTTCTGTATAGGATGGCCCCCTTTGAACTAAAGATCCACCAGCATTATTACAAATTCCGCCAATGATTGATGCCCCAATGGAAGTAGATCCAATAATTGAATGAGGTTCTCTGCCGTAGGGCTTTAATTTTGTTTCTAAGCCGTATAGAGTACTTCCTGTTAACCCAACTATTTGTTTGCCTCCTCTTATGATATGAATATCGTTGATACGCATTGTACTTATAATTATAATTTCCCTGTCATAATCATTTCCATTAGGTGTAGATCCCCCGGTTAAACCTGTATTTGCAGCTTGCATTATTACTATAAAATCTTGTTGAACACATATTTGAAGAATTTTCCATATCTCAAATAATTTTCCTGGCTTTAATACTGCTAAGGCTTTTCCATTGCCATACCTCCAGCCCTTTGAATATGGTGATTTAGCCCATTCTGAAGTAAGAACATTTTGTTCACCAATTAAATTTTTAAAATTCTTGATTATATTAGAATTTTTCATTTTTAATAAATGTATTTTTCTTAATGCTAAAATACATATTAGTTTTTCATTTCCCTGCAATTGTTTAATTTAGCCAATATTCAAATTTGCTATGTTTAAAAATTTTTTTACTGTACTGGTTGTTTATCTCTTTCTGTTGGGCTGTCAAAACAATTCTAATACTTTAAAAATTAACGGTACAGCCGATTTAGTAAATGGAAGTAAGATCTATCATGTTGTTGCTGATATCAATAACCAGCCCAAAACATTAGATACACTCATAATAAATCAAAAATCCTTTGAATTAAAAATAGAAATTGATGAGCCTAGCTTTCACTTTCTTCAGATTAACGGACAAAACGGAACTTTTCCTTTTATAGCTGAAAACGGCAAACTTAATGTTGAACTATATAAAGATAGTTTGGGTACTTCAAAAGCGACAGGGACAGTTTCTAATGACGATTTCATGCGTTACAAGTCTGAGACAAAGGTTTATATAGAATCTTTGAACGATATTGGAAATGATCTTCAACAAGCCATGATTTTAAAAGATAGTTTACTCGCTCAAGACTTGCAGGAACAATATCAAGAGGTACGTGAACAAATACAAGACTATGANCTTGAATTTTTAAAAGAAGCCCCTAATTCGTTAATTTCAATTTTAATTTTAGAAAGATTAGTTGCAAATAATACACTAACAATTNANGAAGCAAAGTCTTTGTTTGAGTCTCTTTCGGATCGAATCANAAACACNAAATCAGGCAGAGCTGTGAAACAGCAACTGGAGCAATCTCCTAAAGCAGAAGTTGGAAAAATAGCTCCTCCCTTTGAAGGACCAAATCCAGAAGGAAATCAATTTGCACTACAGAGTGGATTGGGAAAAGTTACTATAATTGACTTTTGGGCAAGTTGGTGTCGTCCTTGCAGAATAGAGAATCCCAATCTAGTACAACTTTATCATAGAAACAAGAACCGTGGATTAAGTATAGTAGGTGTGTCTCTAGATAAAGACAAAAATAAATGGATCAAAGCCATTCAGGACGATGGATTGATTTGGAATCATGTTTCTAATTTACAGTTTTGGAATGATCCAATAGCAAAATTATACAAGGTCACTGCAATACCTGCAACCTTTCTTCTTGACAATGAAGGAATTATTATTGCAAGNGATCTACGAGGCTTTGAGCTCTATAATAAAGTGGAAGANCTTTTGAATAAGATGTAAATGATTACTTTTGATTTCGGTAAATTAAAAAACCAGCAAAAAAAGTTGTTACACNTAAAATCCCTAGCATCAATAGCGAAGTATAAATCACCTCAAAATTAAAGAATATGGTCATCAATATACCTCCTACAGCACCACCAAAATGAGCAGTATGACCAATATTATCGTTTTGAGCTTTCATTCCATATAGAGTATATATAATATATCCAATTCCAAAGAGATACCCAGGTATTGGAATTGGTATAAAAAAGAGCATTAATTCAATCTCTGGATACAATAACAAAGCACTGAATAAAACTCCTGTCACTGCTCCACTAGCACCAACTGCAATGTATTCAGTCTGACTATAATGAAAAGCATATGCAAATAAGTTTCCTGTTAGTAAACTTGTAAAATAAAGCAAAAGAAAAGAGAATGAACCTATCGCGTAAACAACAATTGAAACAAAAAAATAGAAAGTAATCATATTAAATAATAAATGAGAGGTGTTTACATGAAGAAAACCTGCGCTTATTAAACGAATGTATTCTCCTCTTTTAATACTTTCAATCTCAAAACGGTATTTATTGAAAAAACTTTCATCTTTAAAACCTACAAGAGATGAAATTATATTTACAGATAATATAATTATTGCTACTAAAGGAATGTCTTCAAGCATGATAGAGTTTATAAATCAAAAACTATTCCTTGAGCTAAGGGAAGGTCGTTTGAAAAGTTAATCGTATTAGTTTGTCTTCGCATGTATGTCTTCCATGCATCTGATCCACTTTCACGACCTCCACCTGTTTCTTTTTCACCTCCAAAAGCCCCCCCGATTTCAGCACCTGATGTGCCAATATTTACATTTGCAATTCCACAATCACTCCCCCAATGTGATAGAAATGTTTCAGTTTCTTTTAAATTTAATGACATTATGGAAGATGACAATCCCTGCTTCACTTCATTTTGAATAGATATAGCTGCCTCTATGTTTCCATGGTATTTTAATATATATAATATTGGAGCAAATGTTTCTTTATGTACTATTGGGGAATCATGATCTATAATTGCCACTGCAGGTTGTACATAACATTTACTACCGTATTTCTTAGTTGTTAAAACTCCTCCAGGGACCAACCATCTGCCTCCTTGTTTCTCTACTTGAGTGAGGGCGTTTTGATACATTGCTACCGCATCTTCGTCAATGATTGGGCCAACATGATTTTTCGAATCCAGAGGGTTGCCAATCCGTAATTGCTGATATGCTTTTTTCAATATTTTAGTAAACTCATCAAAAATTGATTCATGAACTATTAATCTTCGCGTAGAAGTACACCGCTGACCACATGTTCCAACAGCTCCGAAAACAGATGCACGCATTGCTGTATCTAAATCTGCATGAGGAGTAATAATAATCGAATTATTTCCTCCTAGTTCAAGTAAAGATTTTCCTAGTCTAGCTCCTACCCTTTTCGATACGTCTTTTCCCATACGAGTTGATCCAGTTGCAGAAAGTAATGCAATACGTTGATCTTCTGCCATCCATTTTCCCACTTCACTACCTCCATTCAAAACACAAGAAACACCTTCAGCTATATTATGTTCTTTAAGTATTTCAGAAATTATGTTTTGACAAGCAATACTACAAAGAGGTGTCTTTTCACTAGGTTTCCAGATACAAACATTTCCACAAACCCAAGCTATTGCAACATTCCAGCTCCAAACAGCTACAGGAAAATTAAATGCTGAAATAATTCCAATAATACCTAAAGGATGGTATTGATCATAAAGTCGATGTGCAGCACGTTCAGATGTCATGGTAGCTCCATGTAATTGCCTGGATAGACCCACAGCAAAATCACAGATGTCGATCATTTCTTGAACTTCTCCAAGACCCTCCTGGATTGATTTTCCCATTTCCCATGAAACTAATTGACCTAAATCAGTTTTTTTTTCTCGAAGTCTATTTCCAAATTGTCTGACAAATTCTCCACGTTGTGGAGCAGGTATTTTTCTAAAACTCAAAAAAGCTTGTTCAGCTTTTTCAATTGTATACTCAAAATCTGATACTGTAGCGGTTTGAATTGTTCCAATTAAACAATCGTTTACTGGACTGTGAGATGAAATTTTCTGACCTGAACCCATCCAAACTCCTCCTGAGCTACAACCTTTTTGGTTAGATTCTATGGCTAGATTCTTTAATATTTTTTTAATTTCCATATCCATTTATTTTTTTAACTGTGATGTAAATGTACTCTCAAAGATGCGATCAGCGTTTGCTGTTTCAAAGCCTTCCCTACGATGTTTCCGCTTTAATTTTAAAGGAGATAGATGAATAAACTCTGGAAGAGGACTGCGTTCAGCAAATTCTACATAACTCCCAGCTATAATTTTTCTTTCCTTATTGGAAAATGAAGCTGTAATTGTATTTGCTACCGAACTGCTCTGCCGCAACAATTTATCATAACTTGTCTTTATAAGTCCTCCTGAAGTATTAAGTTTAATCCCTATTTTCTCAAGAAATAAATTAAACGATTCCAATTTGTTGTAAGGTTGTGGAAGATCATGCACGCTTATAGTGTAATGATTTAAATAATAACGATTATAAATCACCCAAGCAGCATATTCACTTTCTGCCAATAATAGTTCGTAATCTTTAAGGGAAGGTAATTTCCATAGTGGTGTTTGAAAATAGTTAGCTACCTTTTTTGGGTCATTTAAATCTAAAACATCTACGGGATCAGAAGTTATACTTTTAGTATAGGATTTAATTACCCTTTGACACTCTTTAGATAGAGTATCCACCTTTAATTCACTTATAAAAATACGTGGTAAGTCTGGTGTAGGAGGTTGATACCAAAAAGCATCAAGCTTTTTCTCTTCAAAATGATAGAAGTCTCTTCTTACATAACCGTGAGATAAAAATATTTTTTCAAAAGAAGTAATCCCTAAATATCTCACTCCCATAGTTCTAAAAGCAATATGATCATTGATTATATCATTTTGACTTGAGATGATTCCTTCAGTTAACATTGCGTTTGTTATTTTTTTAACGTCAGGAACTCGTTCGGCATAAACTTTAAAAAGTTTATCTAAAATTTGAGTCATTGTAGTATTACTTTTAAACTTCATAGGAAAATATATTTTTTATAAAAATAAGCTACCTGTATTAGTTTCCATGAATTTTTTAAAGGAATTTAATCTTGTTTAAAAAAGTAATTTTTGAGGATTAAACAATTTATCACCATTTGAATTTAAAAAACTAACATGACTGATATTTATAGATAACAATTCATTGTCATTCTAAAATTTTATATAAACGATATTGATAAAATAAAGAGTAATAAAAATGTAATTTTGTTAAAATTTGAAAGTGAACGCAATTATTTATTATTTAAGCTATCCCATATTATTCATTATTTCACGTTTACCCTTTCCATTATTTTATTTTTTATCAGATNTTATTTGCTTTATTTTATATAGAGTTATTGGATATCGAAAAAGTGTTGTTCGTTNTAATCTTAAGATGGCATTCCCAAAATATTCCTTAAAAAAGTTGTCTCAAATCGAAAAAGATTTCTATACACACCTATGTGATCTTTTTCTTGAAATCATTAAGTCTATGGGTATGAATAAGGACCAAATGATTCAAAGATTTCAGGTAAAAAATATAGAATTATTAAAAGGTTTTGAAAAAGAAAAACGTTCTATTTTTTTAGTTTGTGGACATTACTCTTCATGGGAATGGATGATGTCATTAGGTTATCATATCGAGCATAAAGGTTATGGTATATATAGACCTATTAGTAATCCTTATTTTAATGCACTTGTAAACCAAATACGGAGTAAACACAATGCTTACATGATTCCACAAAAATCTGCAATTGAAATCATTAAAAAAAAAGAATTGAAAAGAGAATTAGGAATTTACGGTTTTGCAAGTGATCAATCACCTCGGCCAAAATCTTTGACATATTGGCGTAATTTTTTAGGCATATATGTTCCCGTATACAATGGAGCTGAAACTTTAGCAACTGAACTGAATATTCCAGTTATATTTTCTGAAATCAAAAGATTAAAACGAGGGTATTATAGCGTGGAATTTCATCTATTAACAAGTGATCCAAAATCCATGAAGAAAAATGAAATTACGGATGTTTTTACTGAACTATTAGAGGCTCAGATTCAAGAAGAACCTAGTCAATATTTTTGGATACATAAACGTTTTAAATATGCTAAAAAAGGGTCTTTATTTGATTTATAAAATCCTCTGCAAGTGCATCAGCAGCTTCAGAATTTTCTGCTTCTGTGTAGATACGTATGATTGGTTCGGTGTTAGATTTTCGTAAATGTACCCAATGCTTTGGAAAGTCAATTTTCACACCGTCAATTAAAGAAATTTTTTCATTCTTATATTTAAAAGCTATGGCGTCGAGTATCAAATCCGCATCCATATCTTGTTCTAATAAAATCTTATTTTTACTCATAAAATAGACAGGATAGGTTAATCGAAGTTTCGACAAAGATTGTTTTTTTTCGGCTAAGAGTGATAAGAACAGAGCTACTCCTACTAATGCATCTCGCCCGTAATGTAACTTAGGGTAAATCACCCCACCATTTCCTTCTCCTCCTATAACTGCACCTACTTTTTTCATTTCAGCAACTACGTTTACCTCTCCTACTGCAGTTGCTGTATAAGATCCACCGTGTTTGTGAGTAATATCTGCCAAAGCTCGTGTTGAAGAAAGGTTTGAAACAGTAGGACCTGTTTCTTTGGAAAGAATGAAATCTGCACATGCAACTAAAGTATATTCTTCACCAAAAAATTCTCCTTTTTCGTCAACAAATACCAAACGATCTACATCAGGATCTACAGCAATACCTAGATCGGCTTTATTTGATATGACAGCTTCACATAGATCTGAAAGGTTTTCCTTAAGAGGTTCAGGGTTATGGGGAAACTGACCGTTAATTGTACAGTGTATCTTTACAACTTCAATATTTAACTCTTCTAAAAGTTTAGGAATCGCAATTCCGCCAGAAGAATTTACTCCATCCACTACAACTTTAAATCCTAAATTCTTTATCCCTTTTACATTCACGTGTTTTAAGGATAATGTAGCTTTTAAGTGTTTTTCAATATAATTATCTTCTTTTCTAATATTACCTAAGTCCCCAACCTCTGCGTAAATAAATTTTTGTGCCTTTGCAAATTCCAATATTTTTTTTCCATCTTCAGCATCAATAACCTCCCCAGTTTCATTTAATAGCTTTAGTGCGTTCCACTCTATAGGATTATGACTGGCAGTTAAAATAATCCCTCCTTGCGCTTTTTCAATAGGTACAGCTATTGCAATTGTTGGGGTTGTTGAAATACCTAAATCAATTACATTAATCCCCATCCCTACCAGAGTTTGATTAACTAAAGATTGGACCATAGGTCCTGAAATTCTAGCATCTCTTCCAGTAACTACCGTCAAAATATTTTTATTATATACTTTTAACCATTGTGCATATGCAGTAGTAAAACGAACAATATCTAATGGCGTTAAGTTGTTTTTTGGCTCTCCCCCTACTGTTCCACGAATACCAGAAATGGATTTGATTAAAGTCATTTAAAATTAATCTTATAGTTTTGCAATTTAATTTATAATCTACAAAAACAAAGATCAAATATTCGATAATTATATTGATTTTAAATGTATTTGTATTTTAATAACTCCAAAAATCTTTCCCCTTAATTATTTTTTTAAATGCAAATAATTACATCTTGAAGACAAAGAAGTATTTTATTAATGGAACAACTAAATATATAAAAAACTACTTTAGCAGGATGAACTTTTTAGCTCATGTTTTCTTGTCAGGAACTGACACCTCTTGTGCTATTGGAAATTTAATTGCCGATCGTTTAAAAGGGAATAAATTTACTGCCCTTCCAATTGAAATTCAAAAAGGGGTTTATCTTCATAGGGCAATAGATCAATATACGGACCAACACACCATTGTGAAAACCTGTGTTAGTGAATTATTTCCTGTTTACCGTCATTATAGTAGAGTAATTGTTGATATGTATTTTGACCATTTTCTGGCGGCTAATTGGAATGACTATCACGAACTTTCATTAAAGGATTTCTCACAAAACTTTTATAAAAATCTTGAAGTTNCTGCTCCAATTTTTTCAGAATCTATTCAAAAATTTATTCAAGCTCTTATNAGATATAACTGGTTTGAACATTATTCATCNCTTACTGGCTTGGAAACAATTTTAATTCAGATGGAAAAACNCACNNAATTTCCATCAAAATTAGGTGAATCAACTAAAGAATTAATAGAAAAATATCCTTATTTTAAAAATCATTTTTTCAAATTTATGAATGAATTAATTGTCTTTACTAAAANTAAAATAAAAGATTTATGAAGCGAAAATTTTACGAATGGTTAATTTACTTTTCATTTAGTGTCTTGACTTTAATCATGGGTTGTACAAAGTCTAAACCCATAAAAGCTGCCGTCGTTAGTGCACGAGAGGAAGCCTCTTCAATAGGTATTGCAGTGATGGAAAAAGGAGGCTCTGCATTTGATGCAATGATAGCTACTGATTTAGCACTTACTGTTTGCTTTCCAAATGCGGGAAATATTTCTGGAGGAGGATTTATGGTTTACCGAACAGCATCGGGAGAAACTGGAAGTTTAGATTATCGAGAAAAAGCTCCAATGGGAGCCTCTGCAAACATGTATCTAGACGCTGAAGGTAATGTAATCCCAGGTAAAAGTACTTTGGGAGGCTTAGCTATTGGAGTTCCTGGCACCGTTGCTGGGTTGGCTGAAATCCACAAGAAGTTTGGTAGCCTTCCATGGAAAGATTTGGTTCAACCTGCAATAGATTTAGCTGAAAATGGTTATGTAGTTACAGAAAAACAAGAAAGTAGTTTTAAAAATAAAAAGGTAGATTTTATTGCTTTAAATGGTCAACAAACTTTTTATGCTCAGGAATTTAAAGCAGGTGATGTTGTAAAGAATAAAGCTTTAGCAGAAACTCTGAAGCAAATTGCAAAATTTGGTAAAGCAGGCTTTTATGAAGGAAAAGTCGCAGATGATTTAGTTACAAGAGTTCAAGAAACAGGAGGTATTATCACCCATCAAGATTTATTAGCTTATCAGCCTATCTGGCGAGATCCTGTTAACTTCCATTATAAAGATTTAAATATATATGCAATGGGGCCTCCATCTAGTGGCGGTATCTGCTTGGGTCAAATTATGAAAATGATTGAACCTTATGATGTCGGACAATATAAACACAATTCTGTTGAAGCAATGCAAGTAATTTTGGAGGCAGAAAGACGTTCCTATGCAGATAGAAGCTTATATTTAGGCGATCCAGACTTTGCTAAAATTCCCCAAGAAAAACTTCTTGATTCGGCTTATTTAAATAAGCGCATGGCATCTTTTACTTTTGAAAGGGCAACAAAATCAAGTGACATTGATCCAGGAACTATACAATGGAAAGAAAGTGAAGAAACCACNCACTACT
The DNA here is from genome assembly GCA_002714815.1 of Flavobacteriaceae bacterium. Classification (GTDB taxonomy): domain Bacteria; phylum Bacteroidota; class Bacteroidia; order Flavobacteriales; family Flavobacteriaceae; genus MS024-2A. The sequence goes on from PAYI01000024.1 coordinate 16,736, forward strand.
CTATCGTAGANCAGAATGGGAATGCTATCGCCGTAACTACAACCCTAAATGGTAGTTATGGTTCAAAGGTTTTTGTAGAANAAGGAGGTTATTTTTTAAATAATGAAATGGATGACTTTAGTAGTAAGCCTGGAGTTCCAAATATGTTTGGACTAATTGGGGGTAAAATTAATGCAATTGCTCCCGAAAAAAGAATGCTTAGTGCAATGACACCAACTATAATAGAAAAGAATGGAAAACTTTCCATGGTTGTTGGAACTCCTGGTGGCTCTACCATAATAACTTCAGTNCTTCAGACCATTCTTAATGTATATGAGTTTAAAATGAANATAAAAAANGCAGTTGCTTCCTCACGTTTTCATCATCAATGGCTTCCAGATATTGTAGAATTTGAGCCTGGAGGTTTTAGTNAAAATTTAATTGAATTACTTNAGGAAAAATCTTATGACATTAAAGCGGAATACAGTCGAATTATAGGTCGTGTGGATGCTATTCATATTTCCAATAAAGGCATTATTACAACTGGAGCTGACCCAAGAGGTGATGACAAAGCAGTTCATCTTTATTAAACACTAAAAACATATCAGTGGTGTTTATTATATGCTATTTTTGTGAGCTAAGACTATGAAAACAGGTAAAAATTCTATATACATTGAAGGTGCGCGTGTTCACAATCTAAAAAATATTGACTTGAGCATTCCNAGAGACCAGCTAGTAGTAATAACAGGCTTGTCAGGAAGTGGAAAATCTTCTCTTGCCTTTGACACTATTTATTCTGAAGGCCAANGANGATATATGGAAACTTTTTCTGCTTATGTNAGGCAATTTTTAGGAAANATGGAANGACCTGANGTAGATAAAATTGANGGGCTTTCTCCTGTAATTGCAATAGAACAAAAAACTACANCAAAAAGNCCCCGTTCTACAGTTGGAACNATAACAGAACTATACGATTACTTTCGTCTTTTATTCGCTCGGGTGGGNACAGCNTACAGCTATATATCAAATGAAAAAATGGTGAGTTACACTGATTTACAAATTCAANAATTAATTTTTGAAAAATATATAAATAAGAAAGTAATTCTTTTAGCACCAATTATTAAATCTAGAAAAGGGCATTATAGAGAGCTTTTCGAATCCCTTTCCCTTCAGGGCTTTTCAAGGGTTAGAATAAATAAAATTATAGTTGAATTAACTTCAGGGATGAAATTAGATCGATACAAGACACACAATATTGAATTGGTAATTGATCGTTTTACTATTAGACAAAATAAAGATTTCAAAAAGCGTCTTGAAGAGTCTGTGACAACAGCTATGCATTATGGTAAAAACATTATTATGGTTTTGGATACCGAAAATAATAAAACAAATTACTTCAGCAGAAAATTAATGTGTCCAAATTCAGGTATTTCTTATGATACTCCCGAACCAAATACTTTTTCATTTAATTCACCCAAAGGAATGTGTAATGATTGTAAAGGATTAGGTGTTCAACATAAAGTAAATTTAAAAAAATTAATCCCAGACGATAATCTTTCTATTGCTCAAGGTGGATTTGCTCCTTTGGGAGTAAAAAAAAATAATTGGACTTACAAACAAATTGAAACTATAGCTACTTGTTATAATTTCTCAATGTCAGACCCTATTAATACAATTCCTAAAGCGGCTATGGAAATTATATTAAAAGGAAGTAAAGAAAAGTTTGAAATTCCTTCGAAAAATTTGGGAATAACTCGTACTTATAAGATAGATTTTGAAGGATTTGAAAACTATATCCAAAATTCATATAAGGAGGCTGCAAGTTCTAGTATAAAGAGATGGGCAAGTGATTTTATGGATAGCCACAAATGCGATACATGCTCGGGTTCTCGATTGAGAAAAGAAGCATTACATTTTAAAATTCTTGATAAAAACATATCTGATTTAGTTAAAATGGATCTAAAAGATTTGTTTAGTTGGGTTAATAAGCTTCCGAAATTTTTAAGTGAAAATGAAAGAAAAATTGCTTCAGAAATAGTTAAAGAAATTTCTGTCCGTCTGAATTTTTTATTGGAGGTTGGTCTAGATTATTTACAACTCAATCGTTCTTCTAAATCACTTTCTGGAGGAGAAGCACAGCGAATCAGGCTAGCAACTCAAATTGGATCACAATTAGTTGGTGTATTGTACATTTTAGATGAACCAAGTATAGGACTTCACCAAAGAGACAATTTAAGATTGATTAAATCTTTAAGTTCTCTTCGTGATTTAGGAAATTCTGTTTTGGTGGTTGAGCATGACAAAGACATNATGTTGAAAGCTGATCACATAATTGATATGGGCCCTCTTGCTGGGAAAAACGGTGGTAAAGTTATCTCTCAGGGAAATCCTAACGAAATTATTCAACAAGATACATTAACTGCAAATTATCTAAATGGTAATTTGAAAATATCTATTCCTAATTTCAGAAGAAAGGGAAATGGAAAAAAAATTAAATTAATTGGCTGCACAGGTAATAATTTAAAAAATATTGATATTGAAATTCCTTTAGGAATCATGATTGGTGTTACTGGTGTNTCTGGCAGTGGAAAATCTACCCTAATTAATGAAACTTTATATCCCATCCTAAACAATCATATATATAATGGAGTTAAAATACCTATGCCCTATGGAGATGTTAAAGGTCTAAAATATATTAACAAGGTTGTGGATATNAATCAAAATCCAATTGGAAGAACCCCTAGAAGTAATCCCGTAACCTACTGTGGTGTATTTAGTGAAATAAGAAACTTATTTACAAAAACTCCTGAAGCACAATTACGCGGATACAAGCCNGGTAGATTTAGTTTCAATGTTATTGGAGGTCGTTGCGAATCATGTCAAGGTGGTGGCATGAAAGTTATAGAAATGAATTTTTTACCGGATGTACTTGTCGAATGTGAAAGTTGTCATGGCAAACGCTTTAACAGAGAAACACTTGAAATTCGATATAAAGGCAAATCAATTTCGGATGTACTTAACATGTCTATAAATGATGCTTGTCTATTTTTTGAATCAATTCCCAAAATTTACAGAAAGATCAAAACTATTAAAGATGTAGGATTGGGATATATTAATTTAGGACAATCATCAACAACTCTTTCTGGAGGTGAAGCACAAAGAATAAAACTTTCAGCTGAGTTATCAAAAAAAGATACGGGAAATACCNTATANATTTTAGATGAACCTACAACAGGACTTCATTTTGAAGATATTCGTGTACTTTTAGGTGTTTTAAATATTCTAGTAGAAAAAGGAAATACTGTTATTATTATTGAACATAATATGGATGTCATTAAACAAGTAGATTACATTTTTGACTTAGGTCCTGAAGGCGGACGTAATGGTGGTGAGATTATATGTCAAGGAACTCCTGAAGAAATTATTTTGAGTGATAGAAGTTATACNGCAAAATTTTTAAAAAAAGAGATTAACGAAAAACTTACTTCATTAAAAACATGAAAAAAGCACCAATCAAAAACTGGAATGAGAANAAAGCAGATGACTCTTGGGCTCTTTTTAAAATAATGGGTGAATTTGTAAATGGATATGAAAAACTTAGTTCTATAGGCCCTTGTATCTCGATTTTTGGCTCTGCACGAACCTCCCCTAATCATCCAAATTATTTACTAACAGTTCAAATAGCAAAAGCTATTGCGGCATCTGGATATGGTATTATAAGTGGTGGTGGGCCTGGAATTATGGAAGCTGCTAATAAAGGAGCTCAGGAAGCTGGAGGTGTCTCTGTTGGCCTAAATATTAATTTACCAATGGAGCAAAACAGCAATATATTTATTGATAAAGATAAACTGATTGACTTTCAATATTTTTTTGTGAGAAAAGTAATGTTTGTTAAATACGCGCAGGGTTTTATTGCNATGCCAGGAGGTGTTGGCACACTAGATGANCTTTTCGAGGCATTTACATTATTGCAAACTTCAAAAATTAATAAATTTCCTATCATTCTTGTTGGAAGTGACTATTGGAAAGGTTTAATTAATTGGATCAAAGAAAAACTTCTTNGAGAAAAAAATATCAGTNCAGAAGACTTAGATTTGTTTGAACTTGTAGATACCGTTGATGAAGTTATGGATTGCTTGAATCGTTTTTANATTAAAGATAATTTTAAGCCAAATTTTTAAATGCAGAAAAAAAAATATTTTTTCNTTTTTTNACTGCTTATTTGTCTTNTTTTAAGCATACAGACTTTTGGTCAAAACCAATATAAAATTGATGCAGANTTAAATTNTANTAANCAAACNATTTCTGTTTCTCAAACAATTGTTTTTAAAAATCCNACAAATAAACCTATAAATAAAATATATTTAAGTGATTGGGCCAACTCTTATGAGGGAACCGAATCANAACTCGTCAAACATTTAGCNAACCAATTCAACCGTAGTTTTTATTTCAGTGCAAAAAATAAACTNGGTTATACTTCTCTCNCNGACGTTAAAAGTAAATCTAAAAATCTAAAATGGACTCGGTTAAAGGATCAATTAGATCTTATTTCGATTTCTCTTAATAAACCACTTAATGAAGAAGAAATAATTAAAATTCATCTAAAATACCAAATTAAGCTTCCTGATGATAAGTTTACAGGTTATGGTGTGTCTTCAAATAATAAAATTTTTTTCAGAGATTTTTTTATAAGTTTAACGCCATTTATAAACGGCAGGTGGGTTTTAGATAGTAATCTTGGGCTCAGAGATAACAGTCATTTACCATCAGAATATATTGTAAACTGGATTTATCCAAGTAGTTACTTTCTAGTAAGTAATTTAACGGAAATTGCGCATAAAACATTAGATAATGGAATAAATTCCAGTCAATGGAAAGCCAAAAGCCTATCAAGCCCAGAATTTATTTTTGACGAAAAAGAGGAATTTAAAACCATTACTTTTGATAATGGATTTAGTATCACAACAGATATTTTGCCAAAAAAAAATAGTGAAGTTGATTTTGAAAAATCATTAAATAAAATCTATGATTTCACAAATACTTTGTTAAGTCCCCTAAAGCAAAAAAAAATATTAGTATTAAAAAAAGATTATTTTAAAAACCCCATAGTTGGTATATCTGAAGCGCTTTCTTTTTTAAAACCTTTTAGCGATGAATTTATATATGAAACAAAATTTATAAAGGCATACTTAGCCAGTTATTTACATGAGAATATTGTTATAGATAAGCGTAAAAATCACTGGATTCCAGGAGGAATACAGACTTATGCTATAATGAAATATGTAGATAATTATTATCCTAAAAGTAAATTTCTTGGCGCTTTAAAAGATTTTAAGGTCTTAGGCTTAAAACCATTTAAAGGTTATAGTGCTCCACAAATTGGTTTCAATGAAAGTTTTTCTTTTATATACGAATTTGGAGAACATGCAAACAATCAACAATCCGATACATTAGGAAGAGATAAATTAACAAAATCAAATGAACTCTATACATCGCCCTATCATGTTGGTTCGGGATTTTTCTACCTTGATCAATATTTAGGTGATAACATATTNCCAAAAGCACTTTATCAGTACATAAATGCTAATAAAAATAAATCTCTAAAAGAAATTATCGAGAGTAACTCAGAAAAAAAATTAGACTGGTTTTTCGAAAATTATTTATCTGATAGAGAAGCCTTTGATTTATACATAAAAAACATTACAAAAAGTGAAAAATCACTTTTAGTTGCTATTAGTGAAAAAAATAAAAAGGCAGTCCCTTTCAAATTAGATTTAATTAAAGATGATAGTATTATTAATGAAAAGTGGTATTATCATAATGGAAAAGATACAATAGTAAAAATTGAAAGTAATGAATTTGATTTTATTGCTATTAACTCAAATCGCTATTTGCCAGAAAAAAACAGACATAATAATTGGAAATTTTTAAAATCATCACATGGATTTAAACCATTAAAACTTACTTTTTACGGTGATAGTGAAAATTTGAAACGAAATCAGTTATTTTATCATCCAATATCAGATTTCAATGTTTATGACGGTTTTACTGCTGGAATGCGTTTTTACAATACTCGAGTAAAAAATCAGCCTTTTGAAATTGACTTGCATCCTCAATATTCGTTTAAAGAAAATGCATATGTTGGATTTTTCAGAACACGCTATCGTTTTATAAATCACAAAAGCAGGAATTATCTGAATCAGGCATTTATTACAGGTAAAAGTTATCATTACAATACTAACCTTCGATATACATCTATTCAACCTTCTTTTTCGATGTACTTTAGACCTATGGANCTAAGATCTAACAAAAGACAATTATTNAANATTTCATCTTATAATGTATTNAGAGATCGAGATCCAAACGTTGAAGTTGACCCAGATTATAGTGTTTTGAGTTTACTGCACCGCTATAATAATTCTGATGCAGTAAATGTTTTTTCTACTACCTCAAACCTTGAAATTTCTAACAAATTTGGTAAAATTCATTTTACTAGTCAGTATCGAAAACTTTTTCCTAGCGGCCGACAATTTTCTATACGCTTTTTTGCGGGAAAATTTTTATGGCACAATACTAGAGAGACCCAATTTTTTGATTTTAATCTTAATCGTTCACCTGATTATCTGTTCCGTTATGATTATCTAGGAAGATCAGACGAAACTGGAATATGGAGTCAACAGTTTGTTCCTGCAGAAGGGGGTTTTAAGTCATTTTTTGATGAATCATCTTCAAATAATTACATGATATCTATAAATTCATCAATTGGAATCTGGAAATGGATTGAATTCTATGGAGATATAGGCACCCTAAAAAATCAAAATCGAAATGCNGTGAGTTATTTTGATACAGGAATTAAACTCAATCTAGTTCAAGATTATTTTGAACTTTTTTTTCCTCTCTATTCTTCAAATGGATTTGAACCTTCTCAAGATCGATATGCAACAAAGATTCGTTTTATTTTTTACCCAAGACTTAGTACGCTTAGCAGCTTATTCACTCGGAAATGGTTTTAATTTAGTTTTAATTTTATTATCAGATTGAACTNTTTTTAATCTTATTAGTCTACCTCTTTTTTTGTATTTTAGCGATAACATATGAGCGTTAAAAATCAAGAAGAAAATCTCAAAATTTCGTTTGAAGCTTTTAAAAAGCAAGTTCTATCTGACTATAAAATTGCTGTTACTAGTAGAGAATGTAGTGTTCTAGGAAGAAGAGAAGTTTTTACCGGAAAAGGTAAATTTGGTATTTTTGGAGATGGAAANGAAGTTCCGCAACTTGCATTAAATCACTTCTTCAAAAATGGAGATTTCAGATCTGGTTATTATAGAGATCAGACAATTCTTATGGCTCAGGGATTACTTAGTATTTCAAATATTTTTTCATCTCTTTATGCAGATTTAGACCTCGAAAGAGAACCAATGTCTGGNGGCCGTCAAATGGGAGGACACTTTGTTACGCCAAGCAGAAGTAATACAGGGAAATGGCTAAATTTAATGAAAATGAAAAACCACAGTGGAGATGTATCTCCAACTGGATCTCAAATGCCAAGGCTTCTTGGCTTAGCACAAGCATCAAAAATCTATAGAAAAATAAGGGTTAAAAACAGTAAAAAATTTTCAGACAATGGAAATGAAATTGCTTGGGGTACTATTGGAAATGCAAGTACTAGTGAAGGCATTTTTTTTGAAACTNTCAATGCAGCTGGTGTTCTACAAGTCCCAATGGTAATTAGTATTTGGGATGATGGGTATGGTATTTCTGTTTCAAATAAAGAACAAACAACAAAACAAAGTATTTCTGAGGCACTAAAAGGTTTNCAACGAACTGAAAGTGAAGAAGGTTTTGAAATACTTACTGTCAAAGGTTGGGATTACCTTTCATTGATAGAAACTTATNATTATGCCTCAAATATTGCTAGAAAAGAACATNTTCCAGTATTGATTCATGTAACAGAATTAACNCAACCGCTTGGACATTCTTCCTCTGGGTCTCATGAGAGGTATAAGTCTAAAGCNCGATTAGAATGGGAAAAAGAATATGATTGTAATTCAAAAATGAGAGAATGGATCCTAAAAGAAGGTCTGTCTTCAGAGATAGAGCTTGACAATCTAGAAAAAGAAATTATATCTGATGTACGATCGAAAAGACGTGAGGCTTGGAATGAATATCAAGCTCCNATACTTAAAGAAAAAGAAAAATTAGTTGCGTTTGAGTCACAAATTAAAAAAGAAACNCTTAACGATACTAAAATCCAATTGATCTTTTCNCAACTTGAAAAAACTGAAGAATTAGGTTATAAAGATCTTATTTCAGCAGGGCGAAAAATTAATATTCTATTAGGTAAATATCCTAGACATAAATTAGATGCTTATGCAACTTGGTATAAAGAATTACATAATTCCGTTTCAATTAAGATTTCATCAAAATTATATTCAACCTCACATCAGGATTTAATTGNTTTTAAAAATATTTCTCCTGTATACAGAGATAATGANATTCAAGTAGATGGNNGAATNATAATTAGAGATAATTTTGATGCACTCTTTAAAAAATANGANAATTTACTNATGTTTGGAGANGATGTTGGCAAAATTGGAGATGTCAATCAAGGTATGGAAGGCCTTCAAAAAAAATTTGGTNATNTTCGNNTTGCTGATACAGGGATTCGAGAAGCTACTATTGTGGGTCAAGGTATCGGTTTGGCNCTTAGAGGTCTTCGNCCNATCGCGGAAATACAATACTTAGACTACATACTTTATTGTTTACAAATATTGAGTGACGACCTAGCAACNATGAGTTATAGGACTGTTGGAAAGCAATATGCTCCACTNATCATTCGNACTCGTGGTCATAGATTAGAAGGAATATGGCATTCTGGNTCTCCNATGGGGGGTATGATTAATCTATTGCGCGGAATTCTTATTTTAACTCCGAGAAATATGACCCAAGCAGCAGGATTTTATAATACCCTTCTACAAATAGATCAACCTGCAGTGGTAATTGAATCTTTAAATGGATACCGAATAAAGGAAAAACCACCAATAAATCTTGGAGAATTTACCATTCCATTGGGAAAAGTAGAGCTTATGTGTACAGGTAATGATGTCACTGTTGTTTCTTATGGATCAACATTGAGAATAGTTGAGAAAACAGCAAAGATCTTATTGCAAGAAGGAATATCCATTGAGGTAATTGACTTGCAAAGTCTTATTCCATTTGATTTAAAAAAAGAGATTCGAGAAAGCATTGCAAAAACTAATCGACTCCTTATTGTTGATGAGGATGTTCCAGGAGGAGCTTCTTCATATATTCTTCAACAACTTATTGAAAATCAACAAATATTCAATCTGTTAGACTGTTCACCTAAATTACTTTCTGCAAAAGCCCACAGGCCTGCTTATGGAGGAGACGGAGATTATTTTTCAAAACCTTCAGAAGATGATATATTTGAAGCAGTTTATGGAATTATGAACGAATCCAACCCAAAGGAATTTCCACTCCAGTAATTATACTATATGTAAATCATAGTTAAAGTGAAAATAGTTTTAATAGTAGTTCTTCCATAATATCTTTCGTGGATTTTTTACCCGCTTCAATTCCTTTACTTTTTAAGTCTGATTTTAAAACGTATTCCATTGCTTTAGCCAACTGTCTCATTGAAAAACGCTGAGCCGCATTTTGGTAATCTTTCATAAAATATGGATTGATTCCAAGACTTTTGGAATTACTTCCGATGCTTTTTAGCAATAATAGTTTTTGAAAATAAGTGTGTAGTGTAGCTAAGGTAAGTCCCAATGGATTCTCTTTAGGATTTCGATTGAGGTATTGAATAATTTGAAAAGCTTTAGAAAAAGATCCTAAGCCTATTGCNTTCTGTAATTCAAAATTATTAAATGACTTACTTATACCGATATGCTTTTCGATATGCTCTTNTGTGATNAACTCTCCTTCTGGAATGATAGACTTTAATTTTTTCAATTCATTNTCAATCCTAGTAAGATCTGCACCNATATATGNAGCAAACAATTCAATAATAACTGGAGANATTTCCAATTTTCTATTTTTAGCTTGATTCTTAATCCAAGGTTTAAGTTGATTTTCATAAAGAGGCTTAACCGTTAGTACTTCNCCTGTNTTCTCTACAGCTTTGAATAATTTTTTNCGTTTNTCAAATNCTTTGTTTTTGNAACAAAAAACAACAACNGTTTGAAGCATNGGTTGAGAAGCATAAGAGGCCAAAAGATCAANTTCAGAANCATTCATAAATTGTGCTTCCTTTACAATTACNAAATTATATTTGGATAACATTGGAAAACGTTTGGCTGTTTCAATTATGTCAGAAGCAAGGGCTTCTTTTCCATAAAATTGAGAAAAATCAAAATCCTTTGAACTCTCTTCTAAAAGATTTTCAATCAATACATTGCAAATAGTATCAATAAAAAAGGGTTCATTTCCCGATANCAGATAGAATGGGGAGTAATCTTTTTTTTGTATTTTGGAAAGTAGCGTGGTAAACGCTTGCATGTTAAAATTTTGTTGCACTTTTATGGTATGGAAAAACTTAATTTTCCGAAATATATACTGTTACTCAAAAATAAGGAAAATAAACCCTACATCTTTGATCGAATTCGTAAAAAGTGGATAATTTGTTCTCCAGAAGAATGGGTTAGGATACATTGTGTTCATTATCTTACAGAAACTAAGGGATATCCAAGATCTTGGATTCGAATTGAACAAGAACTCCAAGTTTATGGAACAAGAAAACGTTTCGATTTGGTTCTGACTGATTCAAANATGAATCCNTTTATTTTAGTTGAATGTAAGGCNCCTTCTGTAAAATTAAATCAGAAGGNTTTTGATCAAATTGCAAGATATAATCTAGAATTAAAATGTCCTTATTTGATGATNAGCAATGGANTGAATCATTATTTTTGNAAAATNAATNTTAAGGATAATAGAATTTCCTTTATAAAATCACTTCCTCATTACAAAAACTAAAAATGAAATCCGTTGCTCTTGTTCTTTTAAACTTTAATGGTTACTCATTATTAAAAACTTTTTTGGCTGATGTGATTTCAAATAGCCCAGAAGCAGATATTATTCTCATTGACAATGGCTCAACCGATGACTCTGTAAAATGGTTTAAGTCAGAATACCCNAAACTAAAATGCATTCAACTTGATAAAAATTATGGNTATGCAGGCGGATACAATAGAGGATTAAAACAATTAAGGCATAATTATTATGCACTTTTAAATACCGATTTATGGGTTCCTNATGGCTGGCTTCCTCCACTATTAAAAGAACTTAATGAAAAGGATGAAGTTGCCATAGTACAACCCCATATTTTAGACTACAACAGGAAAAATCATTTTGAATATTCAGGAGCAGCAGGTGGCTATTTAGACAAATACGGATTCCCATTTTGCAGAGGACGGATACTTAGTACATTAGAAACAGATCAAGGACAATATGATGCTACTTCTGAAGTGTTTTGGGCTAGTGGTGCCTGTTTTTTGATTAAAAATAAGGTGTTTTGGAAACTTGGAGCTTTTGATTCTGATTTTTTTGCGCATCAAGAAGAAATTGACCTGTGTTGGCGTGCACATAACGAAGGTTATAAAACATTGGCTGTTGGAAAATCTAAAGTTTACCATATTGGAGGTGGAACATTGGCNCCCTCTCCTAAAAAGGTTTTTTTAAATCACAGAAATTCCCTTTATATGCTCTCAAAAAACTTACCTAAACAAAACAGATGTTTTATAATTNTAAATCGACTCTTCCTAGACGGCTTTATTGGAATATACTATTTTTTAACATTTAAATTTTCAAGAACATGGGCAATAATAAGAGCTCATTTTTCATTTTACAAGGTATCCAAACAAATGCAATTAAAAAATTTAGGCAAGCCTAAAAAGATGAATTATTTTTTTAGAAAGAATATTTTAATAGACTATTTTATCAGAAGAACTTTATATTTCAATCATTTGGACAAAAAATTTAAATAATTTCATTTAATTTGTAAATAATCTTAAAAAAACTAAATCAAATTCATTATGAAAAAAGCAGCCGCTTTAATAGTTACAGGAGTTTTATTTGCTTCTTGTGTATCTCAAAAGCAATTCACAGAATTAGAAGAATTGCAACAAAACACTAAAAACCTTTTAGATTCCACTACGGTACAATTAAATACCTGTAGTGACGAAAAGGAGGCAGCTATTGCCCAAGTTGCTAATTTGACAGAGCAGAATAAATTTTTAACTGAAAACAATCAGGATCTTATAAATAATATCGGTAACCTTACAACTCTTTCAACCAAAGGTGCTGAAAACCTAGAAAAGTCTCTCGAAAGCATGAAGGAAAAAGACATTCGCATTCAGCGTATGCAGGATGCAGTTACAAAGAAAGACTCAGTAACCCTTGCTTTAGTTACCAGCCTTAAAGGTGTCTTAGGGAATATGAGTGATGAAGACATAGAAATCAATGTAGAGAAAGGTGTTGTTTATGTTTCTATTTCTGATAAACTATTATTTAGAAGCGGTAGTTATACTGTAACAAGTCGTGCTAAAGAAGTGTTAGGAAAAGTTGCTAAAGTTGTAAATGATAAACCAGAATTAGAGTTTATGGTTGAAGGCCACACAGATAATGTTCCAATTAAAATAGATGGAATTCAAGATAACTGGGATCTTTCTGTAAAACGTGCAACAGCTGTAGTTCGTATTTTAGAGAAAGACTTTGGAGTTATCCCATCACGTATGACTGCTGCAGGAAGAAGTTACTATTTACCTGTAGCTGACAATGATACAGCTTCAAACCGAGCTAAAAATAGAAGGACACGTATAGTGGTACTTCCAAAATTAGATCAATTCTATGATTTGATTGAAAAAGGAATGAGTGCCGCTCAATAAAAAATCTAATAATATAANTATTAAAGGGCTACCCAGATGGTAGCCCTTTTTTATTAATTAAATTTAAATATTGANNCTAAACATCAAATTTNAAAAGTGTTGCATTATTTTTGCANTTTATGGGAATTAAACAAAATTTAATTTTATTGAAAGAGAGCCTCTCAAAANAGGTTGATGTTGTTGCAGTATCGAAAACAAAACCAATAAGTGATATAATGGAGGCTTATAAAGCAGGCCAACGTATTTATGGAGAAAATAAAATACAAGAGATGGTNTCAAAATGGGAACAGCTTCCTAAAGATATTCAGTGGCATATGATTGGTCATGTTCAAACAAACAANGTGAAATATATGGCTCCATTTGTTCATACAATTCATGCAGTTGACAGTTTTAAATTAATGAAAGAAATACAAAAACANGCATTAAAAAATGATCGTCATATTGAGTGTCTAATACAAATTCGCATCGCTCAAGAAGAAACTAAATTTGGGATCATACCTTCAGANCTTAGTTCTTTNTTAGAAATTGCAAAATCATTTTTAAATATTAAAATTAAAGGATTGATGGGGATGGCTAGTTTTACTCAAGATAAAGCTCAAATTAGAAACGAGTTCCGACTTCTTTTCTCTCTTTACCAAAACTATCCCGAATTTGAAATACTTTCAATGGGAATGAGTGGAGATTATAAAATTGCGGTCGAAGAAGGCTCAAATATGATNAGGGTTGGTAGTAAAATATTTGGAGAAAGGAAATACTAAGGATGTACGCCATACTGGATATTGAAACNACAGGTGGAAATTATGATGAAGAGGGAATTACTGAAATTGCCATTTATANGTATAATGGAACAAAAATCACTGATCAATTTAGCAGTCTTATAAATCCATTAAAAGAAATTCAGCCTTTTGTGGNAAAGCTAACNGGNATCAATTCAAAAATGTTGCAGACTGCTCCCAAATTTTTTGAGGTTGCAAAACGCATTGTTGAAATTACTGAAGATTGTGTTNTTGTAGCTCATAATGCTAAATTTGATTANCGAATTCTTCAAACNGAATTTCGAAGACTNGGTTTTTCCTTTGAACGCAAAACCATTTGNACTGTTAANCTNTCTCAAGCNTTACTTCCNGAACAACCNTNTTTTAGTTTAGGNAAATTAGNTCGCAATCTAGGNATTCCCTTTACTAATNGACATCGTGCACAANGTGATGCAAAAGTCACTCTAAAACTNTTTGAATTACTTTTGGAAAAAGATANTNACAAAGAAATCATAAAAGAATATACGAAGTCATTAAGTCCAAATAGGTCNCCCAATAAATACTTAAAAATAATTGATAAGCTTCCTTCAGAGATGGGTGTTTATTACATCCACAATAAAAATAAAGAAATTGTTTACATTGGAAAAAGTGTTAATATTAAAAAAAGTGTTTTAAATTATTTAACAGGAGACAAAAAAAAAGCAATATCAATCCAAAAGGAAGTCGAAGAGGTTACCTTCTCTCTTACAGGTGGAGAACTTGTAACTCTTTTAAAAGTACAAAATGAGATTAAAGCAAATCACCCTCTTTTAAATAGAAAAATGAAATACCGCATTTTTCCAGTTGGCATTCATGTTGACAATACGTATGACTATCCAAAATTAATTGTAGAACAAATACTGACAGGCAAAGAATACTTGAGTGTCTTCCGAAATAAAAAAGATGCAAACACTGCCCTTTTTCAATTGATTGATAAATTTGGCCTCTGTATTCAAAAAACCAGTTTAATGAAAACTGAAGGAGTCTGCCATAATTACGAGATAAAAAAGTGTGATGGAGCATGCATAGCTAAAGAAAATCCCAAAAAATATATCTTAAAAGTTAAAGAGTTAATCGCTTCTTTTTATTATCCTTATAATGATTTTCTTATAATTGAAAAAGGAAGAAGAAATGGTGAATCAGCTTTTATATATATAGAAAATAATCAATTTAAAGGTTATGGATACTTTGAATTGAATCATCAAATTAAATCCAAAAAACAAATAAAATCNAGACTTATNAGTATNAAGGAGAATACTGATGTCAAAAAATTAATTAATAGCTTTCTATTTCGGAAAAACTATTTGAAGTTAATACCTTTACAAGAAGATATTTAANAAANCTATATAACAATTACTGTCTGATATTTAGTTATGAAAAAATGGCAATATCGTTTACACAAAATNATTTATGAAGCGGATACTCAAGCTGGTAAATTATTTGATGTTTTGCTATTGATNACNATATTANTNAGTGTCTTGTTTGTCNCAGTCGAAAGTGTCGATTATATTGAATCTATATATCATTATTATTTAAATATAGCAGAATGGATTTTTACAATACTTTTTACTGTTGAATATCTTCTTAGGATTATTTGTGTTCAAAGACCATGGAGTTATATTNTGAGCTTTTATGGTATTATTGATTTGATCTCANTCCTTCCAAAATATTTGTCAATNCTTATATTAGGAACNAATAGCTTATTAGCTTTAAAAGCATTNCGNTTACTTCGAGTTTTCAGAATATTAAAATTGACACCTTATATTGGGGAATCAAACGTNCTACTTCNTGCTTTAAGAAGCAGTCGAAGAAAAATCTTTGTCTTTATTTATGGAGTTCTTATTTTGTGTATAATTTTTGGAACTTTTATGTATNTAATNGAGAGTGAAGCAAGTGGATTTACNAGTATTCCAAGAAGNATATACTGGTGTATNGTNACTTTAACTACAGTTGGTTANGGAGATATAGCCCCTCAAACCCCATTAGGTCAACTTTTAGCCTCTNTTATAATGATTCTAGGNTATGGTATCATCGCTGTTCCTACTGGAATTGTAACCGCAGAAATGTCAAAATTCTCAAAAGTAGATATTAATACTCTAGCATGCCCATATTGCATGAATTCTGAACATAAAGAAAATTCTGTTTATTGTCATCAGTGCGGCAAACCTTTAGATGATGAAAACTAAATCACTTATATATATCGCAGGCCCAACAGGTGTGGGAAAAACTAAAATAAGTCTAGAGCTAGCTGATAAGTTTCAAACAGATATCATTTCTTGTGATTCTAGACAATTTTATAAAGAAATGTCTATAGGGACTGCTGTTCCCCACAAAAAAGATCTGATGAAAGTTCCACATCATTTTATTCAACACAAGTCAGTTAAGGAAATTTATACTGTTGGTGACTTTGAAAAGGACGCTATCCTTAAATTAAATAAGCTATTTAAAACAAAGGATACTATAATTATGGTTGGAGGTTCAGGAATGTATGCTGATGCTGTAATGTTTGGTATGGATAAATTTCCTGATGTTTTCCCTGAAGTAAGAAAACAAATAAGACTATTTTATCAAACACATGGTTTAAAATCATTGCAAGAGTTATTATTAGAAAAAGATCCTAAATACTATAGCCGAGTTGATATAAAAAACCCAATGAGACTAATTAGAGCTTTAGAGGTTTGCATTTCATCAGACAAACCCTACTCATCATTTTTAGGCAAGCATCGTGAAAAAAGAAATTTTGTTTCCAAAATGATTGTTTTACATAGTTCAAGGGCAGAGCTGTATGAAAAAATTAATAGACGGGTTGATCATATGATTAAGGAAAAATTAGAAGATGAAGTTAAAAGTTTATTGAANTATCGTAATCTACCTCCTTTAAAAACTGTTGGTTATAAAGAATTTTTTTTATATCTCGATGGAGANATAAAT
Source organism: Flavobacteriaceae bacterium (assembly GCA_002714815.1). Taxonomy (GTDB): domain Bacteria; phylum Bacteroidota; class Bacteroidia; order Flavobacteriales; family Flavobacteriaceae; genus MS024-2A. The sequence goes on from PAYI01000024.1 coordinate 33,348, forward strand.
CTAGANAAAGCAATTAGTGATATCAAAAAAAATACTCGTCGTTACGCTAAGAGGCAAATTACATGGTTTAAAAAATATGAAAATGCAATTTCTTTTCCGTCAGATAATTCTGTTCAGGAAGTTTATGATGTTTTAACAAGCAAATAGAATTCAATAAAACTTTCTTTTAATAAAAATATTGTANGATGGAAATCANCTNNTATANAANAAAAAATTAAAGAATATTTNTGTAGATCATAACCTAAATCAAATTCTATTAAAATAGTTCTTAATATTTGTATTAATTCTTTCATTAATTTTTTTTATAGGTGCTTTTATAAAATTTTCCCCTGTAATCTTTTCATACAATTCAATATAACGATCTGAAATAGAAGCAACACGATCTTCCTCTAAATCAGGTAAAATCTGNCCTTGAAAACCTTGAAATCCTTTACTTATNAGCCATTGCCTAACAAACTCTTTCGAAAGTTGTTTTTGGGATTCTCCTTTATTTTGTCTCTCCTGATATCCTTTTTCATAAAAATAACGTGAAGAGTCCGGAGTATGAATTTCATCTATTAGAACAATTTCGCCATCAATTGTTTTTCCAAATTCGTACTTTGTATCAACAAGAATTAAACCTCGTTTATTAGCAATATCAGTTCCTCTTTTAAATAGTTTATAAGTGTAATTTTCTAAAATCTCATAATCAGACTTGCTAACAATATGATTCGAAATAATTTCACCTTTGGATATATCTTCATCGTGTCCTTCATAAGCTTTTGTTGATGGTGTGATAATGGGTTTTTCAAATTTATCATTTTCTTTCATCCCCTCTGGAAGAACAACACCACAAAGTTTTCTTATACCACTCTTATATATTCTTGCTGCATGACCTGCTAAATAGCCTCTAATGACCATTTCGATTTTAAAAGGCTTACATAATTTACCAATTGAGACATTGGGATCAGGATTTGCAATTAACCAATTTGGAACAATCTCTTTTGTTTCTGATAACATTTTAGCTGAAATCTGATTCAATATTTGTCCCTTGTAGGGAATTCCTTTATTTAATATAACATCAAAGGCTGAAAGTCTATCTGTAGCAACCATAACCACCAAGTTATTTTCTAATTTGTAGACCTCTCGTACTTTCCCAATATATTTTGAATGCACACCGTGTATTTGAAGATCTGTATGCATTAATGTATTTCCCATTAGCTAATTGTGTTCTATTGTTTTATAAGCATCAATAATTGTTTTTACAATGGGATGTCTAATCACATCTTTATCATCCAAGTAAATAATTCCAATATCTTTTGAATTTTTTAAAATTAAGAGTGCTTCTTTAAGTCCAGAAATCATTCTTCTTGGAAGATCAATCTGACCAGGGTCACCAGTAATCATAAACTTTGCATTTTTCCCCATGCGGGTCAAAAACATCTTCATTTGAGAATGAGTTGAATTTTGAGCTTCATCTAAAATAACAAAAGCATTATCTAGAGTGCGACCACGCATAAAAGCTAAAGGTGCAATTTGGATGATTCCTTTTTCTAAGTGACTTTTTAATTTTTCAGTAGGAAGCATATCCCTAAGGGCATCATAAAGAGGCTGCATATATGGATCAAGTTTTTCATTTAAGTCACCGGGTAGAAATCCCAAATTTTCACCTGCTTCTACTGCTGGTCTAGTCAAAATGATTTTTTTTACCTGTTTATTCTTAAATGCCTTTACAGCTAAAGCTACTCCAGTATAAGTTTTACCAGTGCCAGCTGGACCAATAGCAAACACCATGTCCTTTTTATTCATTGATTCCACTAATTTTTTTTGATTGAGTGTTTTTGCTTTAATAATCTTTCCTCCAACTCCATGAATAATTGTAGTTTCAGTTCCACCATTTAGAGAGGTTTTATCTTCGCCTTCTCCAATTACAATTCTTTCGATTATCTCATCATTAAGAATATTATATTTTCCATAATGTGATATTAGCATCTCTGTTATTTTAGAAAATTCTAGAATAAGGGCTTTTTCACCATAAGCCTTTAAAGTATTTCCTCTAGCAACAATTTTGATCTTTGGAAAGTAAGTCCGTAACTTAACTATATTTATATTTTGATTTCCAAAAAAATCTTGTGGACTTACTCCAGCTAAATCAATTTTTATCTCGTTCAACGGCTACAAATTTAAAATGGTTTATTTTTGCAGTATAGCTAAATTATAATTTATAAAAATAGATAATTTTGACTAAATTAATTTTATAAATAACAGTTTATGGCCATAGTAACATTAACTACAGATTTTGGACATAAAGATTATTCTGTTTCCGTAATAAAAGCCGCATTAATTCAAAAAATAACAAAAGTTAAAATCATTGATATATCACATCAAATAAGTCCCTACAACCTTTCCGAAACTGCTTATATATTAAAAAATGCTTTTCGTTCGTTTCCAGAAGGCACCATCCATATAATTGGAGTTGAATCTGAATGGACTCCTGAAAATATCCATTTAGTTATGGAATTTCAGGGGCACTATTTTATTGGAGCAGATAATGGAATACTTTCATTGATAAAAGAAGATTTCAAAGCCAAAAAAATTGTTNAAGTAAATATTCATCAAAATGTAGTTACAGCATTCCCAGTTNTAGATGTCTTTATTCATGTAGCTGCACATATTGCTCGAAGAGGTTCACTTGAAGTTATAGGAAAGCCTATTTCTAAAATTAAAGAATTAACTAANATTAATCCAGTTATAAATCAAGAGAGAAATCAAATTTTAGGAACTGTAATCTACATTGATAATTATGGAAATTTAATTACAAATATTAAAAAAATACTTTTTAATGAAATTGGTAAATCTAGAAGTTTCACCATCTTTGCACGAAGTGTAAAGTTTAAAAAAATTTATAAAAGTTACAGCGAAGCAATTGATTTCACTATACCTAAAGGCAAACGTGAAGAAGACGGTAAAAAAATTGCTTTATTTAATAAAGCAGAACACCTTGAACTTGCTGTATATAAAAGCAATCCTCTAACAATTGGAGGAGCAGGCTCTCTTTTTGGTTTAAGTTATCGTGATCCAGTAACAGTACAATTCGAATGACTATGTGGAGCATTGCAAAAAGAGAATTGCGNTTTTACTTTAGCACCTTAATAGGATATATGGTAATGGGAAGCTATTTAGTTATTAATACTCTAATCCTATGGTTTTTTGACACTCCCTATAAACTTATTAATTCAAGGTTTGGAGACCTAAGTTCTTTTTTTGAAATTAATCCATGGCTGTTTATTTTTTTAATTCCAGCATTGGCAATGAGGAGTTTTTCAGAAGAACGTTCAACAGGAACAATAGAAGTTTTATTAACTAAACCTCTTAAAGCAATTGAAATATATGGTGGAAAATTTTTAGGTGTAACTCTTATTCTTGTAGTTACAGTTCTTCCTACTACATTTAATTTAATAGCTCTTAATAATCTTTTGGCAGTAGATTCAGAATTAGACTGGGGAATTTTGTTTTCCTCATATTTAGCCTTATCATTTATAGGTTTTATTTTTTTGAGTTTTAGTTTATGTAGTTCCCTTTTGTTTAGAAATCAAGTGACTTCTTTTTTGGCAGCATCCTTATTTTGTTTTATTAATTTTTTTTTATGGGGTTTTTTTGCAGAATTAACCTCTACCCAATGGCTATATAATACAATAAATTCTCTTGGAATTCAAGCCCATTACTTGAGTTTAAGAAGGGGAGTAATAAACCTTAAAGATTTAGTTTATATGATAGGATTGATTTTTATTTTTTCTCTTTTAGGAATTGAACTTATTAAGAAAGGCCAAGACTAAAATGGAAATACTAAAAAAACCAATTATCGCAACTTTTTTGGTACTAACTCTTATGTTAATTAGTCATTCATTTTATTTTCAATTTGATCTAACAAGTGATCAGCGTTACAGTCTATCAAAAAATTCTATAATACAATTGAGAAAACTTGACAAACCTATTCTTATTGATGTTTTTCTAACAGGTAATTTACCTGCTCCTTATTTAAAATTCCGAAATGAGCTAGATGCAATCCTAAATCAATTAAAATTTTTCAATGAAAATATAATTATTAAATATAATGATCCATTCGAATTAGGTGAATCTGAAAAAGTAATAGACGAGATGCAGAAATATGGAATGTCACCAGAGATAGTTTTTGAAAATAAAAATGGAAACCGAATAGAGAGCATAATTTTCCCTTGGATTATTGTCAATTATGGTAATAGATCTGAAAGGGTGTCTTTACTAAAAAAACAACTTGGAGATAATGAAATTAATAAAATTATTCGCTCTTTAGAAAAAATAGAGTCTAATATATTGGACGGGATTTATAAAGTTAGTGTAGTTGAAAAAAAAAGTTTAGCTGTTCTTAGCTCACACAAAACCTCAGAAAGCTCAAAAATAGCTGACTTACTTAATAACTTAAAATCATATTATAATTTAGCTGCATTTGATTTAAAAAATAAAAAGGTCTCTCCAGAAAGATCTTTAGAAAATCTCAACCGCTTTGATCTAGTTATAGTTTCTAATCCAAAAGAGCCCTTTTCACAAAATGAAAAATACATTCTAGATCAGTATAGTTTGCAAGGAGGTAAAATTTTGTGGATGGTAAATGGNGTAAAAATAAATAGAGATAGTCTATTCAAACAATCAGGGAAAATATATGCTCTTCCTCAAGANCTAAACCTTGACGATTATTTTTTTCATCTAGGCTTGAGGATAGAAAAAACAGTTATTCAAGATCTTTATTGTGCACCAATTGTTTTGGCAAGTGGTCATGAAAACAATACTCAATACCTACCCTACCCATGGATATACTATCCCCTAACAAATCCTGAAAACAATTCAATTANTAANAACATTGGTCCAGTATTATGTCAATTTGTTAGTCCCNTTGATACTCTGAAGAACAAGCTATCNAAAACATTNCTNCTAAAAAGCTCTGAATTTACAAAAACTTATANTATGCCAAATATTATANAATTAGAACAAGCAACGAATAAAATTCAACCNTCATATTTTAATGAAAAAGCAAAAGCAATTGGATATTTGGTAAANGGAATACAAAATTCATTATTNAAAAATCGAATTAAACCTTTTNAAANGNAACAACATATTGATAAAGGACCNACTCAAATGATAGTAATAAGTGATGGTAANATATCTGAAAATCAATTAGATAAAGGTTTTCCATTATCCTTGGGATANGATAAATGGACNAATAATTTTTATGCAAATCGTGATTTAATNATGAATTCAATTCATTTTCTAACNAATAANNAAGATCTCCTTGCTGTAAATGGAAAACTTTGGAATGTAGCTCTTTTAGATGANCAAAAAGTCAAAAAAAACTCATTNNTNTTGAAATGGATTCTATTANTTATCCCACTATTTANANGTCTACTNNTAGGNTTATTAAATCAATTNTTAAGAAGTAAACATTTACGTTGGTGAATGTTGATAAGTTTCTTTTAAGATTCNATCGTTTTCAGATATCTTTGAGAAAGCATGGATCATTATACATTCTGAGGATAGTCATATTATTATGATACCTATTTTTATATTGGCTACTTAAAAAATAACAAATGAAATTTATTGTTTCTAGTGCTGCACTTCTTAAAAAACTCCAAATGATCGGAGGAGTAATCAATAATACAAATACACTGCCAATATTAGATAATTTTTTATTTGAAATAAACGGAAACACATTGACTCTTATTGCTTCTGATTTAGAGACAACTTTTTCTGCACAATTAACTGTCGAATCAGATACTAACTGTAAATTAGCACTTCCTGCACGTTTACTTTTAGATACTTTAAAGACTTTTCCAGAACAACCTCTTACCTTTTTGAAAACTGAGAAAAATACAGTAGAGATAAGTGCAAACAATGGAAAATATGCAGTTGCTTATGTAGATGGTGAAGAATTTCCAAAAACTGTTCAAGTTAATGATTCAAAAACTGCTTTAATTAGTGGTAGTATTTTATACTCTGCAATTAACAGTACATTGTTTGCCAGTGGTAATGATGACTTAAGACCTGTCATGAGTGGTGTATTTTTTCAATTTTCTTCAGATTCACTAAACTTTGTCGCAACAGATGCACATAAGCTTGTTAAATACACCCGATCTGACTTAAGTACAAATGAAACTGCAGAATATATTGTGCCTAAAAAACCTTTACAGTTGCTTAAAGGAATTCTTCAAGGATTTGATGATCAAGTAACTATTGAATATAATGAAACTAATGTACAATTCCGATTTGGTGACTCTACACTTACCTGTAGACTCATAGACGGAAAGTATCCAAATTATGAAGCTGTAATCCCGAAAGAGAACCCAAATATGATGCAAGTTAATCGAACAAATTTTTTAAATACTGTTCGTAGGGTTAGTATTTTTTCAAACAAAACTACCTATCAAATTCGTCTCAAGATTGCAGGTGCATCACTACAAATCTCAGCAGAAGACTTTGATTTTAGTAATAGTGCTGAAGAGCGTTTGGATTGTGACTACCAAGGTGATGATATTGAGATTGGGTTTAATTCACGTTTTTTAATTGAAATGTTAAATGGTTTAGAGTGCGATGAAGTAAAACTTTCAATGTCTCTTCCAAACCGTGCAGGCTTACTTACTCCTCTAGATAATATACAAGAAGGAGAAAGCATTACAATGCTTGTTATGCCAGTAATGCTTAATGCATAATATATATTAAGAGAATTATTAAGCTAAAGATGACGTTGATGCCTTTTCTGAAAGACGTTTGTAGGTTCCATTTTGTAACTTTTCTCTTATTCCAGCAAAAGCTTTTAGTGTAATTTCAACATCTTCCAAAGAATGTGTTGCTGTTGGTATTAATCGAAGTAATATTAATCCTTTAGGGATGACAGGGTAAACAACTATGGAACAAAAAATTCCGTAGTTTTCTCTTAGATCTTGAACTAAGGCCATTGCTTCAGGGATACTGCCCTTTAAATAAACAGGTGTAACACAGCTTTGAGTAGTTCCAATATCAAATCCTCTTTCTTTTAAACCATTTTGTAAAGCATTTACATTTTCCCAAAGTTTAGATTTAAGTTCTGGCCGTGTACGTAATAAATCTAATCGCTTTAAGGCTCCCTTTACTAATTGCATTTGCAAAGACTTAGCAAACATTTGGGAACGCATGTTATATTTTAAGTAATCAATGATTCCTTTATCTGCAGCAACAAAAGCTCCTGTCGAAGCCATTGATTTAGCAAAAGTGGCAAAGTACACATCAATTTGATCTTGTACCCCTTGTTCATTACCTGCACCTTTTCCATTTTCACCTAAAGTTCCAAATCCATGTGCATCATCAACAAGGAAACGAAAGTTATATCTTTCTTTAAGTTGTACTATTTCCTTAAGCTTACCTTGTTCACCTCGCATTCCAAAAACACCTTCTGAAATAACCAGAATTCCTCCACTAGTTTGATCCGCAACTTTTACAGCCCGTTGTAAGTTTTTTTCTAAACTTTCTACATCATTATGCTTATAGGTAAAACGTTTACCAATATGTAAACGGACACCATCTACGACACAAGCATGTGCATCAACATCATAAACAATAACATCGTCTTTACCTACTAGTGTGTCAACTGTAGAGAGGATTCCTTGATATCCAAAATTTAAAAGGTATGCAGCTTCCTTATCAACAAACTNGGCTAGTTCATTTTCTAATTGNTCATGTAATTCAGTGTGTCCTGACATCATTCTTGCTCCCATTGGATAAGCAGAACCATATTCGGCAGCAGCATNTGCATCAGCTTTTCTAATCTCTGGCAAGTTAGCTAAGCCTAAATAATCATTAACACTCCAGGTAATAACCTCCTTGCCTTTGAATTTCATTCTGTTTGAAATAGGCCCTTCTAATTTAGGAAATACAAAATAACCTTCCGCCTGGGAAGCCCATTTTCCTAATGGTCCTTTATTTTGATGAATTCTATCGAATAAATCTTTCATTTCTTTTCATTTAACTCATTNATATATTCAATCTGCTTNTGCGNTTCATGATCTGAATCAAAAAATCCCTGCTTTTCCATCCAATCTTCACTNTAAATTTTACTCATATATCTNGATCCATGGTCTGGAAAAANAATAACAACAGTACTGTCTTTATNAAAAAANTTTTCATTTNCTAATTGGTCAACTGCTTGCATTGCAGCTCCAGAAGTATAGCCGACAAACATTCCTTCCATTCTTGTTACCCTTCTAGCTGAATGGGCACTATNTTCATCTGTAACTTTTACAAAACGATCAATATAATCAAAATGTGTAGCAGNAGGAATTAAATTTTTTCCTAAACCTTCAATTCGNTANGGATAAATTTCNGAAGGNTCCAATTCTAATGTTTCGTGATATTTCTTTAATACAGANCCATATGCATCTACCCCTATGATTTGTATATCAGGNTTTTTTTCTTTTAAATATTTTGCTGATCCAGANATAGTTCCTCCTGTTCCACTACANGCAANNAAATGAGTGATTTTTCCGTTNGTTTGTTTCCATATTTCAGGTCCTGTTGTACGGTAATGTGCTTCAACGTTNAATTGATTAAANTATTGATTTATATAAACNGATTCTTTGATTTCACTATGCAAACGNTTGGCTACTTCATAATATGATCTTGNNTCGTCAGCAGATACATTTGCAGGACATACATGGACCTGAGCGCCCATAGCACTAAGCATATTTATCTTGTCTTTAGATGACTTAGAGNTTACNGCAAGNATACAATTATATCCTTTTATCATCGATACCATCGCTAAACTGAACCCNGTATTCCCAGATGTNGTTTCAATAATTGTANAACCTGGTTTTAATAATCCGGTACGTTCAGCTTCNTCTATAATATAATTGGCAATTCTGTCTTTATTGGAATGACCTGGATTAAAAGCTTCAAACTTGGCGTAAAATTTGCCATCATAACCCTCAACANTTCGNTTGAGTTTTACTAGAGGNGTATTCCCTATCAATTTTAATACATTTTGATAGGNATTCACAGGATCATTCATAATATGATTGTGTACAAAGTTGTGCAAATTTAATGAAAAAAAATTAGTCTGCCTTACCCTCTAATTGCAACATAAAAGCATATTCTTTNGCTGTNTCTTTCAAAGAATTAAATCTTCCGGAAGCACCACTATGNCCAGCNTCCATNTTTGTNACTAAAAAGAGNACGTTAGAATCAGTCTTGTAAGTTCTTAATTTTGCAACCCACTTTGCTGGTTCCCAATATTGAACCTGAGAATCATGATAACCTGCTGTGACCATCAAATTTGGATAATTTTGTTTTTTTATATTATCATAAGGAGAATAAGATAACATATAATCNTAATATTCTTTNATGTTGGGNTTTCCCCATTCATCATATTCTCCAGTTGTAAGNGGAATACTTTCNTCCAACATTGTAGTTACAACATCGACAAAAGGTACTACAGCAACAACACTTCNATANAGTTCTGGAGCTTCATTTAAAACAGCCCCCATCAANAATCCACCTGCTGAGCCACCCATTGCATGTAAATGTTTAGAACTAGTNTATCCTTTTTNAATTAAATACTTTGAAACATCTATAAAATCTAAAAAAGTATTTCTTTTATCAAGTAATTTNCCTTTTTCATACCATTGACGNCCTAAATANTCCCCACCTCGAATGTGNGCNATTGCAAAAATAAANCCGCGATCTAAAAGGCTTAATCTNTTCGAGGAAAATACCGGATCNACAATAGANCCATATGATCCATAAGCATATAAAAGNAATGGTGTTTCTTTNTTGTANCTTANATCCTTNCGATGAACAANGGAAATTGGAATTTTTACTCCATCACGGCTCGTGATCCAAAGACGATTTTCAGTGTAATTTTCTACTCTAAAANTNTTGTCAACAACNTCTTTTTGNTTTAATAATTTCATGGTTTTAGTAANCATNTCAAATTCGAAAACACTANTAGGNGTGNNTAAGGAAGTAAATCCAAAACGAAATTTTGTNGTTTTNAAACTTGGATTATACCCACCATATAAAGAGTAAGTTTNTCCTGATACAGGGATGAAAAAATCTTCAGATTTATCCCAGCGTTTTACTTTTAATCTTGTCAATCCATTTTCACGTTCAGTAACAACCCAGTGTTCTTGAAAAATTTCAAAATCTTCTAACAAAACTGATTCTCGATGCTCTAGCAAATCTTTCCAGTGCTCACTGCTTGGTTCTGTAATTAGTGTTTTTGAAATTTTGTAGTTTTTTGCACCATCTTTATTGTTTAAAATATAAAAATGATCTCCGAATTGGCCCACCATATATTCTAGTCCACGAGTTCGTTTTTGAATTAATTTAAACTCAGAAAGAGGTTCACTTGCCTTAATAAATTGACTTTCTGTTGTCAATGTACTGTAAGATGAAATAAATATATATTGCATAGATTTAGACTCTCGGACATAAACTGAAAAAGTTTCATCTTTTTCTTGAAAAATTAATGAATCTAATTCAATTGAATTGCTGATATTATGTCGATACACTTTCTCTGATCGCAGGGTTTGAAGATTCTTTTTAACATAAAAAAAATGAGTATTGTCTAGTGCCCATGCTGTTCCTCCTGTTGTATTTTTAATTTCAGTATCAAGTACTCTATCTGTAACTAGATCTTTTACATAAATTGTATATTTTCTTCGAGATTCGACATCAATTCCATAGGTAACTTTAGTATTATCAGGGCTAACATTGATACCAACTAATCGAAAATAATCAAATCCCTCGGCCATTTTATTACAATCAAATAAAAGTTCTTCTTTTGCATCTAAAGAATCTTTTTTACGAGTATAAATTGGATATTGTTTTCCTTTTTCAAAACGTGTTATGTACCAGTAGCCATTTACAAAATAAGGAACTGACTCGTCCTCTTCTTTAATCCTACTTTTCATTTCCTCGAACAGATCCTCCTTAAATGCTTCTGAACTTTCTGTCATACTATTGTAGTAATGATTTTCTCTTTCTAAATAATCAATAACCTCTGGATTCTCACGTTCTTTCATCCAGTAATAATTATCTATACGGATATCTCCATGTTTCTTTAATTGGTATGGGGTTTTATCTGCAATTGGAGCTTTTAATGTCTTATCAAAATCCATAATAATTTTCTTTTTACAAGCTATAAATGTAAAAATCATACTGGTGATTAAAATAGCCTTACTCATAAATTTACATTTTTAATAATGTTGATATAAGATACTCATGCTGTGCGTCAGTATAATCTCTATGGGTCACCATTCTTAATTTTCCTTTCCCAAGACTAATAATTAAAATACTTTTTTCTTTAAGATTTTGGACAAACAAATCTTGATCGTAATCATCTTTAATGGAAAAAATAATAATATTAGTCGAAACAGGTTGAATTTCTTTAACAAACGAACATTTTTTCAATGTATCAGCTATTTCTTTCGCTTTAAGGTGATCTTTATTAAGATCAGCACGATGATATTTTAATGCATAACTCCCTGCTGCTGCTAAATAACCTGCTTGTCGCATACCACCTCCAAAGACTTTTCGAATTCTCAACGCTTCATTAATTTGAACTTTAGAACCCACTAAAACAGAACCCACTGGACAGCCCAGTCCTTTACTGAAACAAAGGGAAATTGTATCAAATAAAATTCCATATACTTTTGGATCTTCTTTAGTTACTTCTAGCGCATTCCATAGTCTCGCACCATCCAGATGAAGTGCCAAATTTTCCTGATCACACAAAGAACGAATTTTTTTAATTTCTACAAGATCATAAATAGCTCCTCCACCTTTATTAGTAGTGTTTTCTAAACAAACTAAGCTAGTTCGGGGACTATGATAAAAATCTGATGGATTGATACAGTTTTGAATTTGTTTAGATGAAATTCTACCTCGATCACCTTGAATCATTTTACAGGAAACACCTGAATTAAAGCTAACACCTCCACCTTCATAATTAAAGATATGCGCATAGTGATCACAAATGAGTTGATCTCCGGGTCTAGTGTGTAATTTTATTGCAGTTTGGTTTGTCATAGTTCCTGAAGGAAAAAAAAGCGCTGCTTCTTTCCCGAAAAGTTCAGCTACCTCATTTTCAAAAAGATTAACTGAAGGATCTTCTTTAAACACATCATCTCCAACAGAAGCAGAAAACATAGATTCTAGCATTCGCTTTGACGGTTTGGTTACAGTATCACTAATTAAATTTACTATCATTATTAAAAATCACAGGAATAAGATCCTATAGGGGAACCATCAGGGAGTTTTTTGGCTGCTGGAATCTTAAATGATTTAGGATCATCAAAATATCTATCTATTTTTGATCTATACACTTCTGAAAAACCAACTTCGTCTTGTCCAGCGAGCCAACGGTCTAATTCAACAAGCTGTTGTTCTACAAGTGCTTTTACTATAGGGTTAGAATCAGATTGCTGCCCCAATCTCATAAGGTTTTGAAGAATATTGGTCTTTACAATATCATTAAGTTGCTGAAAATGAAGATCGCGTGGGTTAGCTTTAAAATAAAAATTTACTAAATTCTCAAGAGTCTCTTTTAATGAAAGCTGATTTTCGTCAAAACCATACTGAGCAACTAAACGATTAGCTCGTTCCGGATGAAGTAACATTCCTATGATGGTATTACTTAAACTATTTGCAATTCCTAAATAATCAAAAGTAACTCCTGTTTGTGAAAGGAAGTTTTCTCTAGTTCTCGGATTTGAAAAAGATCTAGGTGGAATAAGCTTACGTAGGTGTTTAGGTATAGCTAAAGCTTCAGGAGCTAAAGTTTTTAAAAATTCTAAAAGAGCATTGCGTTGAATTGTTGAGCCAACTGTTTTTACTTGATAATTTTGCAAACCTTTTACAGCATAATCATAATCTACCCCTCCAATTAATTTGACAACAGCCTCTACCTGATAACGATGTAAAAGGTACATAGGAACCAAACGATCTTCTAAAGAACTATAAGGCTCCCCATCTCGTAAATGGTTAATTGATAAATGTCTAAGAGCTTTTTGACGAATTTCCATTAGGCGATTCAATTCATCAGTAGCAATAAGACCATTATCCCATAAATGGGCAGTTGGATGAGCACCTCCTATAGGTCGTGCATCTTGATCAGATATAAATCGATGCCCATTTGCAGCACTTTCAGCTAAAATTCTATTTAGTCGTTTTTTTTCATTAGTACCTTCTGGAAAATCACTGTAAGAAAAGGCTACACTGACTTTATCCCAGTCTCCAATACCAATTTCATAAGCATTTTTTATAGATATTTTACCCCCACGCATTTCGATGTTTGGATGTGGATAATCCATAACAGAAGTCCTACTTTTCGCACTAGCTGTGAAATTATGCGCAAAGCCTAGTGTATGGCCAATTTCATGTGCAGATAGTTGACGGATACGAGCCAAAGCCATTTCTAATGCTTCATTTGTTTTGTTACTTTCATTTCCAAAAGGAGCTTCCAATAGGCCTAATGCAATCATAAAATCTTGACGAATCCGGAGGCTTCCTAAACTTACGTGACCTTTAATGATTTCTCCGGTTCTAGGGTCCGCTACAGTTGAACCGTAGCTCCAGCCACGTGTAGAACGATGAACCCACTGAATAACGTTATATCTTACATCTAATGGATCAGCTTCATCGGGAAGTATTTTTACTTGAAAAGCNNTATCATAACCAATATTTTCNAAGGCTTGATTCCACCAACTACCNCCNTCCAATAAAGCCGAACGNACAGGTTCTGGTGTCCCATTATCCAAATAATATATAATAGGTTNAACCGCTTCACTAGTCTCAGCTNAAGGGTCTTTCTTTTCTAAACGATGGCGATATATATATTGCTTTTTTGTTGGTTCACTGACCGGAGTACTATAATCGTAAAANGTTAAAGCATTAGCTCCTGACCGGGGATCAAACTCCCNTGGNGTATAATTCANATCAGGNAGNTNAACAAATGAATGATGTTGGTGCACTGTAATCGCATTTTGNNANGGTGTGACTGANCGGACTAANCTTCCGGAACTGATTCCCGTAAAAGTCAGCATCATATCAAATTCNATGTTTTTAGGGAAGGATTTGGTTCTTNNTAAAGAAATTGAAGAGCGTGAANTATCTATTNCGTAGGTGCCTTCACCTAAATCNTTAAGACGTTTGGCCACTCCATGTGCATCCTGCANNAAAAAAGATGTNATGTCAATGANATAACCATCTTTGTTGGACTCTATTATTGGNAAACCAAACAATACTGACTTAGCAAAAGCTTCTTTTATAGAACGTTGCTCCAATGAGTTNTCTGAAGTTGAACGATATCTTAAGTTTGGTTGNATAAGCATAATTTTGTTGCCAAATTTATAAAACGAAACCACGCGCTCATTTCCCAACTGTCCACGATCTAAGCCAATATCATTGTTCCCCATTCCAGAACTCAAACTATTTACATACAGGAATTCTTTTTCTAAATCTTTTACNGTCAAANAAATTNCATCCTTTNTTTCATCATAGTTAAAATCAAAAAAGCCATTATATNNTTTAGTATTNNNTAAAACNGAANGTNTTCTNGACTTGATCTTATTTTGTGCTAATGCAACTGTTTNTATNAANAAAAATAAACCTAGAAGAAGCGCTGTTTTNTTCATTTANCTCTTTTTNTNATTATAAAATTACTAAAAACAAATTAGATGGTTTNNTGTAATTATTGAGTTAAAACAAGTTAAAAGCTAATANAGNTTTAANGAAATCACTTATTTTTGATAAAAGAAACTTATGATAACGANTGAGCACTATAAAAATNTAATTGAACGCCTTGGTGCCTTAAGGCGATATCTTTGACCTTGATNCAAAGGAGATTGAAATTCAAAATCAAGAGGAAAAGACCNTCTCACCNGACTTTTGGAATGACGCCAAANCTGCTGAAGANCATATTAAGAAGNTACGAAACTTAAAAAANTGGGTAACTGATTACAATTCTNTTGAAAAANAAATAGAAGAATTGGAAGTCNTAATTGAATTCGAAAAAAGTGGAGATGCAAGTAGTCAGGATGTTACAGATGCATATAATATTTCACTAGAACTTTTAGAAAGCATGGAATTTCGTAATATGCTTTCCGAAGAAGGTGATGATTTGAGTGCGATATTGCAAATTACAGCAGGAGCTGGGGGAACTGAAAGCTGTGACTGGGCTGAAATGCTAATGCGAATGTATCTTATGTGGGCAGAAAAAAAAGGATTTAAAATACGAGAGTTAAATCATCATGCAGGAGATGTGACTGGAGTAAAAACTGTTACTTTGGAATTAGAAGGAGACTATGCTTTTGGTTGGTTAAAAGGAGAAAATGGAGTTCATCGCTTAGTACGAATTTCTCCTTTTGATAGTAATGCTAAACGTCATACTTCCTTTGTATCTGTATATGTATATCCTTTAGTAAATGACAATATAGAAATTGAAATAAATCAAGCAGATTTTACTTGGGAAACTATGCGTGCCAGTGGAGCAGGTGGTCAGAATGTTAACAAAGTGGAGACTGCTGTTCGCTTAAGACATCACCCTACAGGAATTATTGTCGAAAATTCTGAGACAAGGTCTCAGTTGGAAAATAAAAACAAAGCTATGCAACTTTTGCGCTCTCAATTATATGAAATTGAATTACAAAAGAAATTAGCTGCGCGAGATGAAATTGAAGCAGCAAAAAAGAAAATTGAATGGGGGTCACAAATTCGAAATTATGTAATGCATCCTTACAAATTGGTGAAGGATGTNCGCTCACAACACGAAGTAACNGACGTAGATTCGGTGATGAATGGACATATAGATTCCTTTCTAAANGCATATCTTATGTCAATGGGNCAGCAGAATTAAATATAAATTATTATGCAAATAAAATANATCATTTTTGATTTTGGGGGTGTACTGATTGATTGGAATCCAGATTATGTATTTCTTAAAGAATTTAATGGAAATAGAAAAAAATTACAAGCCTTTTATGATCAAATATGTACGTTTGATTGGAATGAAAATCAAGATGCAGGATATCCNCTANCNAAAGCTACNGAAGAGCGTGTAGCTATGTTTCCNGAATACGAAGCCTATATTAGAATGTATTATGGACGTTGGNAAGAAATGCTTGGTGGTCCTATAGNNGGGACTGTTTTTTTGCTAAAAAAAATTGTTGACAACCCAAAATACCGNGTCGTNGGNTTGACAAACTGGAGTGCAGAGACTTTTCCTATTGCGCTAAAGCGCTTTGAATTTTTGCATTGGTTCGATGGTATTGTTGTTTCNGGAACTGAAAAAACTAGAAAACCTTTTCCTGAAATTTACCAAACAACAATAAAACGNTATAATTTAAATGCTAAAGAATCACTTTTTATTGATGATAATATTCGGAATATAGANGCNGCNGCAGATATTGGAATACAGACAATTCATTTTAAAAATGCAAAACAATTAGAAAAAGATTTAAAGTTTAAAGGAGTTAACATTTAATGATATCATGGCNATTTTAGAAGTTAAACCCGTAGCTAAAAANNAATTAGATCTCCTCCGCGAAATATCAATTACAACTTTTAAAGAAACNTTTGGTAATCAAAATAAAAAAAAAGANATNCAGATTTATCTNAAAAATCGCATGAGTTTAAAACAACTTNAAAAAGAATTAAATAANNCAGATTCTAAATTTTATTTTGCTTATTCTAAAAATATTTTAATTGGATACCTAAAGTTAAACTTTGAATTATCACAAAGTGAAAATGTGCTNGATGGAACTGNATATGAAATTGAAAGNATATANATTTTAAAAAAANATCAAGGTATTGGACATGGTANTAANTTATTTAAAAAAGCCNTAGAAATTGGAAAGATNAGAGGATATAAAAAATTGTGGTTAGGTGTATGGGAACAAAATAAACGTGCTCTTGATTTTTATAAAAAACATGGTCTTAATTGTTTTAATAAGCATACTTTTTTATTGGGNACAGATCAACAAACAGACTTTCTGCTANAACTTGAATTTTANCATACCTTAGAAAGGGNTATCTTCATCAGTGTCCTCTTCGTTTAGAGAATCAAAAAAATCATCTTNATTAGATAGTTTATCAGTATCNAAATCCTTCTTATTAGGATTCATTTTTGATTGAAATTCAAAAAGGGAATCAAATGTGTCTAGATCTTCAAATTTGCCGAGATGAGCTATGAATTTCATACGGATTGTATCCAAACCACCATTTCTATGTTTTGCCACAATAAATTCTGCTTGACCTTGAGATGGAGAACGTTCATCATCATCCCATTCATCAATGTTATAATATTCTGGTCTGTAAATAAATGAAACAATATCCGCATCTTGTTCAATAGCTCCCGATTCTCTAAGGTCAGAAAGCATTGGTCGTTTAGTTCCTCCTCTTGTTTCAACCGCACGAGATAATTGTGACAATGCAATAACTGGAATATCCAATTCTTTTGCAAGAGCTTTCAAATTTCGAGAAATTGTAGAAATTTCCTGTTCACGATTACCCGNTTTNCTTCTAGTTCCTGCAGTCATTAATTGNAAATAATCTANAATTATAAGTTTAATANCATATTGAGAANCCAAACGACGNGCTTTTGCTCGTAAATCAAAAATTGATAATGAAGGTGTATCATCAATAAATAATGGTGCTTTTTCTAAATCAGTTACCTTGATATTTAGTTGCTGCCATTCGTGATCAGCTAATTTTCCTGTTCGTAATTTTTCGGAAGAAAGCCCTGTCTCAGCAGAAATTAATCTTGTTATTAATTGAACCGAAGACATTTCTAATGAAAAAAAAGCGACAGGAATATCTTTTGTAACAGCTATATTTCTTGCCATAGAAAGGGTCAAGGCCGTTTTACCCATCCCAGGACGAGCAGCTATTATAATTAAATCACTGGGTTGCCATCCAGAAGTGAGTTTATCAAGTTTTTCATAACCAGTACTTACACCACTAAGTCCCTTACTTTTGGAAATATCTTCAATACGTTTTTTTGCTTCTAATACTAGATTTTGCGCTGTTTCAGAGGATCTTTTGATGTTTCTTTGGGTAACATCATATAATTTNGACTCGGCTTCGTCTAAGAGATCAAANACATCAGTACTTTCATTATATGCAGTTTCGATGATTTCATTTGAAATGCGAATTAAACTTCGTTGAATATATTTTTGTAAAATAATACGTGCATGAAATTCAATATGAGCAGAAGAAGCCACTTTTTGTGAAAGTTGAACTAAATAAAATTCACCACCAACTACCTCTAGCTTTGATTCCTTTTTTAAGGCTGAAGAAACAGTCAAAAGATCTATAGGTTGTGAGTCATGAAAAAGTTTATAAATCGAATTAAAAATATATTGATGTGAAGTTTTATAAAAAGCTTCAGGTTGGAGAATATCAATAACTTCATCTACTCCTTTTTTATCAATTAACATTGCACCTAATACCGCTTCCTCAAGTTCTATGGCTTGGGGGGGTATTTTACCTTGCTGAAGACTAATAACTGAAGTGGATGATATTTTCTTTAAGCCTTTAGATTTCTTTTCTTCCATAAGGCGAAAATACACACTTTAGTAATGTAATAGTGAAATGATTTTCCCCTATCTATAAAGAAAAGGGTGTTCATAAGTCATTAATTATTGTTAAGAACTCAAAATTATTCTAAAATTTTACCCATAGCTATGAATTTTTCACGACGTTGATTTATCCTCTCCCTTGGGTCCAATTTTTGAATACTTTTAAAGGAAGAAATAATTTCTTTTTTAACATTGGCAAATGTTAGTTCTCGGTCATAATGGGCACCACCTAAGGGCTCTTTGATAATTTTATCAATTAGCTTATTTTTTAACATGTCTTTTGAGGTCAATTTCAATGCTTCAGCTGCAATTTCTTTATGCTCCCAGCTTCTCCAAAGAATTGAAGAACAGGATTCTGGGGATATAACAGAATACCAGGTGTTCTCTAACATAAAGATTTGATCTCCTACAGCAATTCCTAGAGCACCTCCAGAAGCTCCTTCTCCAATTATAATAACTATTACAGGAACCGATAAAGACATCATCTCATATATATTTCGAGCAATTGCTTCGCCTTGTCCACGTTCCTCTGCCTCTAATCCTGGAAAGGCACCGGGAGTATCAACTAAGGTTACTATAGGAACTCCAAATTTATCGGCAGACTTCATAAGACGTAATGCTTTGCGATAGCCTTCAGGGTTTGACATTCCAAAATTGCGATATTGGCGTGTTTTAGTGTTGTAGCCCTTTTGCGTACCAATAAACATAAAGGATTGGTCTTCTATTTTTCCTAAGCCACCTACCATAGCTTTATCGTCCATAACATTTCTGTCTCCATGCAATTCAAGGAAAGTTCCTTTTGTCAAAGCATTAATATAATCCAAGGTATAAGGTCTTGAAGGGTGACGAGATAATTGGACTCTTTGCCATGCAGATAAATTACCATAAACTTCCTTTTTAACCTTTTCAAGCTTTTTTTCTATTTGAGAGCAAGTTTCTGAAACGTCAATTTTACTTTCTGCTCCAATCATTTTACACTTACTTAACTGTTCGTGTAATTCTTTTACAGGTAATTCAAATTCTAGATATTCCATAAAAAATCTGTCTTNAACAAAATTATAAAATCTTTATAATTGCAATCACTTTTTTTGAGCATCTTTATTGCGTTTATAAATTCCATTCATCATTATAGCTAATATTACAATAATGAAACCTATATAGAAATTTAAGCTCATTAAAGCTTTATCATTCCATATGGCTAAGGAAAGTAAGATCCCATAGATAGGTTCTAAGTTAATTACCATCATTATTGTAAAAGAAGATAGATGTTTCATTACTTTTATGGACATGTTAAATGCAAAAGAAGTACCTATAAGACCTAAAAGCATCAACCAAAGCCAGTCTAACCCANTTAATCTAAAATTTTCAATGGTTAGCATATCAGAAAAATAGGCAATCAAAATTCCAAATAAACTTCCTACAAATAATTCGTAAAAAGATAAAGTAATCGGTCTTGCACTTTTAACCATATGTCTATTAAGCATAGTAAAAAGTGAAGAAAGAAGTGCCGATAAAAGTGCAATAGAAATACCTATATAATGTTCGAATTCAGCATTGTAAATAATAACAATGCCTAAAGCTGTTAATCCACCAAAAAAAACTTCATAAGTTAACAGTTTTCTCTTGCTAAAAATAGGATCCAAAAGAGCTGTAATTAATGCTCCGGTTGCCATCATACTTAAAGCTAAAGAAACACCAGCGACTTTAATTGCATAAAAAAATGTTACCCAATGAGAACCAATAATAATTCCCCCTAAAAAAACTTTACCCAAAATTGAAAAATGAAGTCGAAAATAGTTGGGATTAAATATTAAAAAATATACAGCTAAACCTATCCATGCAATTAACATCCTATAAATTACTAAGGGTAAAGCTTTAATAGAAATTAAAGCGCCCAATACAGATGTAAATCCAAAAATGAAAACCAAAAAATGATAAATAATTAGGCTCTTACTTCTATCGCTTCGCATACCGGAGTAAAAAAAAAGCCAAAATGCCGAATATTACTAATGGTAACCATGCAGCTATTACTGGAGGAAAACTAGATTTGCTTACCATAACACCAAAAATCTTATCAAAAAAGATAAAAAGAAAACCTAGGGTGATTCCAAAAGCTAGATTAACACCCATTCCCCCTCGACGTTTAAATGAAGAAACAGCCACTGCAATCAAAGTCAAAATAAAAGCTGAAATAGGGATGCTCCATCTTTTATGTCGAACTAGAAGATGACTATTGATCAAAGAAGATCCTCGTTGTTTTTCATCTTCAATAAAACTATTTAATTTTGAAAAAGTAAGAGTTTCCGCCATATAATTAACAGGTGCTAAATCGTTGATTTCAAAATCTAAAATAGTATCCTTTCTTAGGTTAAACTCATAGCTTTCATTATCCCCTTTAAAAATTCTTTTTTTGTAGCTTGAAAGTCGGAAAAAACTGTCTTTTTCGACCCAACGTATTTTCCTAGCACTGATTTTAAATTTTAAATTATTATTTTCAAAATGTTCTAAAGTAAAATCTGATGCTTGCTTACGTATCGGATCATAGTTGTTTACATAAATNTATTCNTTTTCATTAATTTGCAAAAATACTTTATCAGTATTTCGNGCTTCTTTTTTTACAAGATATTTGTAACGAAAATCATTAAAACCTTGATTAGATTTAGGCACAACAAACATTCCAGATAAAAAAGCAAAAACAGCAATAAAACTGGCACCTAATAAAAATGGCCGCAAATAACGAAAAAATGAAACTCCAGAACTTAATATTGCGATTACCTCCGTATTATTAGCTAATTTTGAGGTAAACCAAATCACTGATAAAAATAAAAAAATAGGAAAGAGCAGATTAGCGAAATACCAAGTAAAATCCACATAATAATCTAAAATATTTTCTAGGGGTACTTCTTTTTCTTTCAANTTGTCAATTTTTTCTGCNACATCTACCATAATACCAATAGGAATAAATANTAGAATCATAACGGCAAAAGTGCCAATATANCGTTTNATGATATATAAATCGATTAGTTTCATTTAAAGTCTTACTNGCATTTTACGTACCATTTTTTCTTTCCAAAGACCAAAGCTTCCCTCTAATATTTGCTTTCTTGATTCTCGAACTAACCAAAGGTAGAAACTCAAGTTATGAAGAGTTGCAATCTGTTTTCCTAGAATTTCGTTAACAGTAAATAAATGCCTAAGATAGGCTTTGGAATATTCATTATCAACAAAACAATAACCNTTATCATCTATAACAGAATAGTCATTTTCCCATTTTTTATTTTTAATATTAATAGTTCCNTCTGNAGTAAACAACATTCCATTTCTNGCATTACGAGTNGGTAGNACACAATCAAACATATCNACCCCNAGAGCAATNTTTTCTAATAAATTGATAGGTGTCCCTACTCCCATTAAATANCGNGGTTTGTCTTTAGGAAGTATNNNACATACCTCATNAGTTATTGTNTACATTTCTTCCGCTGGCTCACCTACTGATAAACCACCAATAGCATTTCCAGAAGCATTTTGTTCAGCNATAAAATATGCNGATTCTTTTCTNAGATCTGAATATATACTACCTTGAACAATAGGAAAAAGCGTTTGTTCATATTCATAAAATTGAGGTAGTTTGTTGTGAGTCTCAATACANCGTGTAAGCCANCTGTGAGTACGTTTCATTGAGTTTTTTGCATATTNATAATNACAAGGATAAGGAGTNCATTCATCAAAAGCCATTATAATATCNGCTCCAATTGAATGTTGAATTTCAATAGCNCTTTCTGGAGTAAATAAGTGATATGAACCATCAATATGAGACTTAAATTTCACGCCCTGTTCTTTAATTTTTCTGTTAGCAGAAAGTGAATANACTTGGTAGCCTCCAGAATCTGTNAATAAGGGTCTATTCCATCCCATNAAACGATGTAATCCTCCTGCNTTTTNAATNATAGAGGTTCCAGGTCTCAAATATAAATGATAAGTATTTCCTAGTATTATATCAGCATCGATATCTTTTTTAAGTTCTCGAAAATGAATTCCTTTTACATTTGCAGCAGTTCCGACAGGCATAAAAATAGGTGTTTCTATTCTTCCATGATCAGTGATAAGAGTCGCCGCACGTGCATTAGTATCTTTATCAGTAGCTAAAAGACTAAATTCCATTGAGTGCAAATATAGTATTCTAATGAGTAAATTCGAGGAGATTTAAATTGTTAATTACTCGGTATAAGATGGCAATAAAATTTAGAAAGACCTCTTTGATAATGTAAGGACTTGGGTTACTTTTGTTTTATAATTAATTGGTATGCCTGATATAAAATCCCTACAAAAAACAACAATCCAATTAAGACGTGACATTCTACGTATGGTACATAAAGTAAACTCAGGTCACCCCGGAGGTTCTTTGGGTTGTGCTGAATTTTTTGTAGTACTTTATTTTCACCAAATGGAGTTTTCACTTCCATTTTCTATGAATGGAAAAAACGAAGATGTATTTTTTTTATCAAATGGTCATATTTCTCCTGTTTTTTATAGTGTATTAGCACGTAGAGGTTTTTTTCCTGTTGCAGAACTTAAAACATTTCGCCAAATTGATTCGCGATTGCAGGGACATCCAACTACACACGAGGGTCTCCCTGGAATTCGAATTGCTTCAGGTTCATTAGGGCAAGGTCTTTCTGTGGCAATAGGCGCAGCTTTAAGTAAAAAGTTGAATTATGATCCTAACACTGTTTATGCTCTAATGGGTGACGGAGAATTGCAGGAAGGACAAAACTGGGAAGCATTTATGTTTGCAGCAGCCAAAGGAGTCGATAATTTAATAGCAACAATAGACCTAAACGGAAAACAAATTGATGGAAGCACCGATGAGGTTCTTCCCTTGGGTAATGTAAAAAGAAAAATTGAGGCCTTTGGATGGGAAGTTATAGAACTTAAAGAAGGTAATTCTATCTCCCATCTTATTAGTTGTCTTAAACTTGCAAAATCAAAACTTGGCTTAGGTAAACCAGTTGCTATGTTAATGGAAACAGAAATGGGTAACGGAGTTGATTTTATGATGAACACCCATGCTTGGCATGGAAAAGCACCAAATGACGAACAACTTTCAATAGCATTAGATCAAAACAAAGAAACTCTAGGNGATTATTAATATCAAAATTTCAATATGAGAATATATTCAAATCAAGGAAGTANGGATACTCGTTCGGGTTTTGGANTGGGTCTTGCCGAATTGGGAAGGNCAAATATTAATGTTGTAGCTCTCTGTGCNGANCTTGTCGGNTCATTAAAAATGCAGACTTTTATTGAAGAAAATCCAGATCGTTTTTTTCAAGTAGGTATCGCTGAAGCAAATATGATGGGAATTGCGGCAGGACTAACCATAGGTGGTAAAATTCCGTTCACTGGAACCTTTGCTAATTTTTCTACTGGACGAGTTTACGATCAAATAAGACAATCAATAGCATATTCANGGAAAAATGTAAAAATTTGTGCTTCGCATGCAGGATTAACACTTGGAGAAGATGGTGCTACACATCAAATTCTTGAGGATATAGGTTTAATGAAAATGCTTCCTGGGATGACAGTCATAAACCCTTGTGATTTTAATCAAACTAGAAAGGCTACATTAGCTGTCGCCGATCATAAAGGACCTGTTTATTTACGCTTTGGACGACCTTCTGTTCCAAATTTTACAACTGATGATCTAGGTTTTAAGATNGGAAAAGGTATTCTGCTTCAAGCCGGATCAGACGTTACTATTGTTGCCACTGGACATCTTGTTTGGGAAGCTTTAGAAGCTGCAAAAGAATTAGCTAAACAAAATATTAGTGCTGAAATTATCAACATTCATACCATAAAACCATTGGATGAAGAAATACTAATCAAGTCAGTTCAAAAGACAGGATGTTTGGTAAGCGCAGAAGAACACAACTACCTTGGAGGGCTAGGAGAAAGCATAGCAGGGCTACTTTCTTTTAAGCTTCCGACACCTATTGAATTTGTAGCTACACAAGATACCTTTGGAGAATCCGGAACACCATCACAACTAATGGCAAAATACGGTTTAAATAAAGATGCAATTGTTCAAAAAGTAAAGACTGTTATAAATCGACTTTAAATTTTTATTATGAAAACCAAAATAACTATTTTAATTTTATTCATACTNACTTNGAANNTGACTTTTGGACAGTTGGAATATGGAATAAAAGCTGGNGTTCACTTGAATGCTTCTGGAAATATTACAGAAGCCACTTCTGACTTATCTTCTTTNACTTCCATNGAAGAAAANATGACTGGCTATTTTATAGGGAGTTATGTTTCNNTAGATCTTATTTTTTTATATCTACGTCCAGAACTTCATTTTTCATATTTAAACAAGNATTTTGACTCGCTTTCCCTNTCTCAATCTCGATTAGAAGCACCTNTATCAGTTGGATTTAAATTNTTACCTGTATTAAGNGCNTTTGTNGGCCCNNCANTTCAATATAATTTTGAGCCAAATATTGAAGNAGTAACTTTTACTTCAATTGAACAAAATGCNTCAATNGGTATTCATATGGGCTTACGAGNACATCTTGGGCCNATTAACNCTGATGTAAGATTTGATCGTGGNATNANTCCAAATGAATTATCATTGATAGAACAAAACGGAATTCCAATTTCAGGTAGAATAGATACTCGTTCAAATGTGTGGAGTTTAGGATTATCATATCGATTTAATTAATTTCCATCTAAATAATCTGGCAAACCATCATTATCCGANTCATCTGGTATGCCATCANTATNATTATCATACTCATNCCCTGAAAGGATTCCNTCTCCNTCGTGATCAGTTTGTTTTACNAGATATAGATTGATTTTAAAAATCAATGGGGAGTANTCNGGAATACTTCCAGTTGAGCTTCCGAAATATCCTAAACCTGATGGCATGAATATAGCNCCCTGTCCATAATTATTAAAAGTAGTNACATTATTTTTATCAACNGTAAATNCCCCNGACTTTAAGTCTGGCATTCCNTCCCTAAATCCTTTAACTACAGAGGTAAGATCAAACCATATNGGAGTATATGANCGATCAAATCTTGTATTATTTAATAAAAGACCTTCNTAAGAAACATAANTAGANTCTGCTTTAGATGGAGATTGACCATTTCCNTCTCGGACNATTAAAGTNNAAATGGGATGATTTACAATTAATCCACCTGGTGTTATAACAGGNACAAGTTTTTTTTTAACCTGATCTATCAATGGANTTTTTTCAGAATTTGATNGNCTTAATGAATCAAATANTAAATCAGGCTGNNTTTCAGAATCNTGAAATTCCTCGTAATTATAAAAATGAGAGGATAAAAAATCTNCTAATTTNTTTTCATCANCAATNGNCTGTTCTTGAAAATCTCTAGGAGGCTCCACTTCNTCTTCTTTTTTACAATAAGTAATTAANAAGAATANNAAGANAGNANATAAAAAATTNNTTTTCAAGTATGNTATTTTAAAAGTNTACAAGATACGATTTTNCTTTATTTTTGTTTTNNAATTTTAAATGAACATTAAAGCATGNGAATCGATCAATATCTNTGGTTTATTAGANAATTTAAGTCAAGAAATTTAGCAANTAGTGCATGTAAAAAAGGNCTAATCTTTGTAAATGANAAAAANGTTAAACCTTCCAAAGAGTTAATTCNTATGGATATTATTAAAATAAAGAAAAATAAAATTTGGCAAAAATATAAAGTCCTTGACTTNCCAAAAAATCGTGTTGGAGCTAAATTGGTGGGGCTTTTTTTTAATGAAATAATANCAACTGAAGTTTTNGAAAAAAAAGAAATAATTAAACTATCCTATAATATTAAACGAGATAAAGGAAAAGGTAGACCTACAAAAAAAGATCGCCGAGATATCGAGGGAATTCTTAAGGATAAGAAANTATAGNAATAAATATTATATTTAAAGAATGAAGNTTTTAGGAAATAAAATTAAAGATTTAGTTGCTATTCAATCTAGTATAAAGAGAATAGCTCATCANGTTTANGAAAATAATTTGAATGAGANTAAAATAATTATTGTTGGTATTAGTAAAAAAGGATATGTTCTNNGTCAACATATTGGAGCAATNTTAAAAACAATAAGNAATATNGAAATCACTTTAGTCAAATTGGAAATTGATAAAAATAATCCATTAAAAAATATTAAATGTGATCCTCCTCTTAAAACTCTTGAAAATAAATCTATCGTTATTGTAGATGATGTGCTTAACACAGGAAGTACTCTAATATATGCTGTTTCTTACTTTTTAAAAATTCCTGTAAATCAAATTAATACTGCTGTAATGGTAAATCGAAATCATAAAAAATTCCCTGTAAAGGCAGATTTTAAAGGAATTTCACTTTCAACNTCAATTAATGAACATATCAGTGTAGTTTTAGANGGGNCTGAAGCTGGNATTTATTTAAGCTAAAATTTTAAGTATTTCTCTTGTAACTTTCTCNATAGATTTGTTNTCAGTATTTATTTTGTGATCTGCTTTCAAATAAAANGAATNTCTTTCAAATAAATGTTTCCCNACAAATTCTTTAATTTGATNAGANCCTCTCAAATGAGNAATTAAGGGTCTTTTATTATCTGATTCTGACAAACGCTTAGTAAGAACATTTACATGAGCTTGAAGATAAAATGTCAATGAGTTGTCTAAATTTTTTAAATAGTTCATAGTATCGTAATAACATGGTGTACCCCCACCCAAAGACAAAATCAAGGATNCGCTTTTTTTTAATAAAATTTCNAATGATTTTCTTTCCAATTCTCTAAAGTAAAGTTCNCCTTTNGTTTTAAAAATTTCTGAGATTGGTANTTTCATTTTTTTTTCTATNTAATGATCTAAGTCACAAAATTTATAATTTAAANNTTNTTTTAGTAACATNCCNACAGCTGTTTTTCCNGANCCCATNTANCCTATCAATATGATTTTTTTATTNTTCATAAATATTAAGTGTTGAGGTAAATTTATGGTAAATCAGAATGAAAAAAACATATTTGATATTATATTTGCAGGCTCAAAAGATTCGGTAGCTCAGTTGGTAGAGCATCTCCCTTTTAAGGAGAGGGTCCTGGGTTCGAGACCCAGCCGAATCACTTATATTAAAGACTTGGTAGCTCAGTTGGTAGAGCATCTCCCTTTTAAGGAGAGGGTCCT
>PAYI01000025.1 GCA_002714815.1 Flavobacteriaceae bacterium
TCTATAAGTTTAACTGATACATGTATCAAGTATTAATATTTAATTGTGTTGACTTTTAAAAATTATTAAATAAAATTTGTATTGAGTTTCAATTACATTGGTGATTAAGATACTTTTACTTAGTTTGTTGTAATTGATTGGTTTATTGGTTAGTTAAGTGGGAATTATTTTGCTATGAAAAAGAAAATTTGCTTAAAAGTTCCCGCTTTTTTTATCGCTATTTAATATATCACATTTTATAAATTAGTTTTTTAGTATTTGATATTTGCTTATTTATAAATCAATTACTTTACAACCAATTGAAATCATTTATGTTTTAATTATTATGGTGATCATAAAAAAATTAGTTCACTATTTTTTTTCACTTAATTTTATTCGGAATAATTTTGGGTTGGAAACAAAACCTGTAGCATACAGATATTCTTCATTTTTGTCAAATGCACAATTTGTTATGTGCCCGAAATCTATTCTAGCTAATAATTTACCTTTTGGAGAAATCACTAAGAGACCTCCTGGTCCTGATGTAAATAAATTTCCACTAGAATGCATCTTCATTCCATCATAATTACCTTCAAGATTTTCTAATAGTTCACTTCCATCAAAAAAAGTTTCGCTTTTCATATTATTAAGATCAATTTTAATAATTTTTGGAGGAGCTAATGAAAATGGATTACCCATTTTATTCACATAGAGAAATTTTTCATCTGGTGATAATGCTAAACCATTTGGGACTTCTATATTTCGTGAAATTAAATCTAATTCATTGCTTTCAGGATTAAATTTAAATACTCCGTTGAAATCTAATTCTCTCATTTCTGTTTCAACAAAACTATAACTAGTTAAATCAAAAAAAGCAAAAGGAGGATCAGTAAAATATATAGATCCATTTCTAGAAATTGTTATATCATTTGGACTATTTAATCTTTTACCTTGATAATTGTCTATTAATGTACTGAAAACAGGTTTATTTGAATTAACATTTTTTGTAATTGCTATCCTTCTATCACCATGTTGACATAAAATTAAATCACCTTCATTGTTTAAAGAAAGTCCGTTTGCTCCTAATATACCTTCTCCTAAGTTTGGAGCATATCCAGTGTTACCAGAAGGCATTATATAATCTACAACACCATTTTGCTCATTCCATTTCAATACTTTATTATTAATTATATCAACAAAAAGTAATGATTTTGAATGATCGTCCCATACAGGACCTTCTGGTAATGCAATAGAATCTGCTAAAACTTCAATTTCTGATGAAACATTAATTATAGTTTCTATTGACTGATCATATATATGAATTTTTGGATTTGGGGAGATTTGGTGGTTATTACAGCATATAATAATACAAGATAAAAAGGTCAATAAAATATATTTCATTTCAATTAATTTATTTTTATAATAAGCAATATACTAAGAAGTATCTAATATTAATTAAGTGTGTTATCTAATTAACATTTAAACTAGAAGGAGCTTTTAAATAAAATTCCAAAAAGTCCTTAATTTGTTCATATCCTTTAATTTGATTGTCCTTTTTACGAAAACCATGTCCTTCATCTTCAAAGATTACATATTTTACAGGTATTCCATTTTTCTTTAATTCATCAACAATTTCATCTGATTCTACTTGTAAAACTCGAGGATCATTTGCTCCCTGGAGAACCATAACTGGATTTTTAACTTGTTCAGCATGAAATAAAGGAGATATTTTTTTTAATCTTATAGAGTCTTTAGAATATGGATCGCCTAATTCATCGTACAATGCCCTTCTGCTAGCTTCCCAAAAAGATGGAATTGATTTTAATGTCCTAATCCAATTTGTAACACCAAAAATATTAACTCCGACTTTGAACTCTTCTGGCGTAAAGGTCATGGCGGCCATAGTCATATATCCGCCATAGCTTCCACCAATAATTCCTATCTGTTGAGTATCAATATACTCTTGTTTTTGAAGCCACTTCTTTCCCCAAACACAGTCCTGCAAATCTTTTTCTCCGTGATTCTTATCATCCATTTTGTAGAAGCTTTTTCCATAACCACTGCTTCCTCTATTATTCACTGCTAAAATAGCATAACCATTGTTGGTCAAATACTGAATCAGTGGATTAAAATTCATTCGTGATTGACCTCCAGGCCCTCCATGAACCCAAACTAGTGCTGGAACTTTATTTTGATTTGATGCATTATGAGGTTTGTAGTAAATTGCAGGTATTTCAAGACCATCAAAAGATTTATAACGAATGACTTTAGCTTCAACTAGATTGTTTGCATCTATTAAGGGGTTCAAACTATTTGTTAGCTTAGCTAAAGACTTATCTTGTAAATTATAAACAAATAAATCATTAGGCATTTTAGAGGAACCTACGCTTAAACGAATTTTATTCTCACTTTCAGAAAATACAATTCCTGTTACATCAGTTCCTTCAAAAGAGGGGAAATCTAAATATTTATTAGTCTTGATATCTATAACTTTAATTATGTTTTTTCCATCTTCATTGATTCCTATGACTCTGAATTTTTCATTTTTACTCATGTAACTATACATCACATCCCAATTTGCCTCAAATACAACAGATGACTCTCCAGTTTCAATATTGTGTTTTTTGAGATAAGTAAATTCGTTATCAGCATTAGTCAAGTAATAAAAACTTTTATTGTCATTAGAAAATCCAGCACTTGAATAGCTGCCTGACTCTATGGAGATTTCTTTACTTTGACCTTTATTAATATCGTAGAGGTAAAATTTATTTTCACTAGTAGTTACTGATTTGGATAGCAATAGGTAATTTTCGTTGTTAGAAATATCTGTTAATGAAAAGTTGTCTTTATTTTCGTAAACTATTTTTGGTTCCCATTCATCTACCTTCATTTTGTAAAGATCAAAATATCTTGAGTCTAGTTTGTTGGAAAGATAATATAGAAATCTATTATCATCGGACCATTTATAAAAGATACTTTTTTCATTTTTACCAGGAGTAAGATCTACTGTTCCTCCCTCTCTATTTTGAAGATATAGGTGATTAATTTCATTTCCTCCCTGATCTGCAGAATAAATATAATCATTACTTTCTGGAACATATGAGCGTACAAATAGGGATTCCTTATCCGATGAAGTTAATTTTTGAACTGAACCACTGGAAATCTCTACTTCATAAATGTTAAAGATNCCACTTTCATTACTGCTGTATATCAAGTTTTTTTCTGATGATGAAAAATAACCTCCATATATACTTATATTATTGAAGAAATCCTTTACACTGTATTTTATTNTTTTAGTCTGATNTGAGGATTGGCATCCAAAAAATAAAATTGTTATTAATCCAAGTANTTTTNTTNTGCTCATNTTNTTACATTGAAATTATTAAGAAAAATTAATTTATAAAAAATAATTGTATGTTNTATNCCATATAGTACNCCAAAGGGTATAAAAAAAGAGCTNACTTTACGTCAACCCTTTGTTTTAAATGGGTGGAAGATCGGTCTCGAACCGACGACCTCCTGAACCACAATCAGGCGCTCTAACCAACTGAGCTACAACCACCATTTAATGTGCAAATTTAAATGTTTTTAAATATCAAACAAGATTTTTTAATTGTCTTATTTTCATTCTATTGGAAAATTAATGCCATTTTGATTTCGAGCAATATCCATTAATTCCACCAAATCAAAACTGTTTTGCAAAGTCCATTTTGGTGATTCATTAAGACGATTCCTTAGGCAATTATTAGCTTCAATGATTTCGTAAGAATACCCCTTTCCTAAAAAGTTAAATTTTTGAATAGTTTTTTTACCCTTCTGAATTAAGGTTATAATTGGTGACTCATGCCAACGCGAATCAATATAAATTTCACCTTTTTCTCCGCAAATAGTGGCTCTCATGTCTTCTTCATGCGAAAAGCTAGAATATAGTAATGCATGTGAACTATCGTATGTTAAAATTAAAGCCATTTGCTCATCTACACCAGTAGTTGTCTTAACAGCTTTTGATATTAAAGAATTTGGAGTTCCCAAGAGTTTATAGGCTAAAAAAAGTGGATAAATACCAATATCCAACAAGCTGCCTCCTGCTTTAAATGGATTGAATAAACGTGAATCTTTTTCTTTATTCAAGCCATAGAAACTAAATGTTGCATTTATGTATCGAAGTTTGCCTATTTTATCTTTTTCTATCCATTCAAGCAGTTGTCCGAATGTTGGATTGAATCTTGTCCAAAGAGCTTCCATTAAAAATACTTTGTGAATTTGTGAGAAACGAATAAGATTCAAAACTTGATTTTTATTTACTGCAAGAGGTTTTTCACATAAAACAGCTTTTTTATTTTTTAATGCCTCAAGGGTATGTATATAATGATTTTCATTTGAAGAGGCAATGTAAATTATATCAATATCATCATTTATATACAACTCTTGATAATCGCTATAAAACTCAGATATATTGTATTTTTTTGCAAACGCTTTTGCTCTTGACTCACTTGAAGAAGCAACAGCGATTAGCTGACAGTCTTCAACAAGTTTTATGTCTAATGTGAATTTGTGTGCAATTTTTCCTAAACCAAGGATTCCCCATTTTATAACTCTTGGCATTATTAAAAAATTAAGTCATCTAAAGATTTTATAGAAAGTAGTTGTCTAGAGGTAAATCCTTCACCAGCTTCTTTTCCCATAAGTCTTCCTAAATTAAGAGCTCTATAACGAACACTTTCTAGAAAGTTTTTACTACTGATTGGAGTGTTAGCCTCTTTGGAATCAGGATCAAAAAATTGACTTGAATAACTAGTAACTGCCGATATTTTTTGTTCTAAAAATTCAGATATATCTAAAATAATATTAGGTTCAATTTCATTCCATTGAATATATTCTAAAACAAGTTTCGGTCGCCAACAATCTTGAATCTTTCCATCTTTATCTTGTGTCTTAATTTTTGATAAACCACTTAGAAAACAAGAATCATTTATTAGTCGGTTTGCCTTGGTATGGTCAATATGACGATCTTCAATTGCGTTACACAGAACAATTTCAGGTCGATAACTTCTTATTTTTTCTATTATAAGTAGCTGGTGGCTCTCATCATTTACAAAAAAACAATCTTTAAAATTTAAATTTTCACGTTTCTTTACATTCAAAATTTTTGCTGCTTTTTCAGCTTCCTTTATCCTTAATTCAACATTTCCTCTGGTTCCCAATTCACCTTTGGTTAAATCAATAATTGCTACTGATTTTCCTTGAGCAACAGATAAAGCAATTACTCCTCCACAGCCAAGTTCAACATCATCCGGATGTGCGCCAAATGCAAGAATATCAACATTCATTATTTTTGTTTTGATACTGTTTGTATGAGATCTTTTTTTAAATCATCAATGGATTCAATACCTGCTGAAAAACGAACCATTTGAGATCCTATTCCTTGTGTTTTGCGTTCTTCTTCAGTTAATAAAGCATGAGAAGTAAGTCGTGGACTTAGAGCAGAACTCTCAATACCTGCAAGACTCATCGTGGGTTTTACTAATTCTAAACCCAAAAGAAATTTTTTGCAATCTAGTTCTTTCACCAAGTCAAATGATAACATTCCACCAAAAGCTTTCATTTGTTTTTTAGCTATTTTATGCTTTGGGTGTTTGGTTAATCCTGGATAATATACTTTTCTTACCCAACTTTCGTTTTCTAAAAAACGAGCTAAACTGAAGGCATTGTTGTTTTGGGCTTGTACTCGAAGGTAAAGTGTCTTAATACTTCGTTCTAAAAGCCAAACTGTGTAATCACTCAGATTTCCGCCAAAATTTTTAGCAGAATTAAAAATAAGGTCAATACTTGATTCTGAACCCACAACAGCTCCGGCAGAAATATCACTATGCCCTCCCAGATATTTTGTTGCACTATGGAGAACAATATCAATTCCAAACTCAATAGGATTTTGATTTACTGGACTAGCAAATGTATTGTCTATCATTGTCCAAATTTTATAGTCATTTGCAAGCTCACTTATTAAGGCTAGATCTATAATTTTTAAAGTTGGATTACTTGGTGTTTCAATATAAATTCCCTTGGTATTTGTTCTTATTTCTTTGGCAAAATCATTAATACCTGTCCCGCCGGAAAAACTAAAATCAATACCGTATTTTGAAAATTCTTTTTTTACAAAATTGCGGGTACCACCATAAAGATCATTTTGAAAAACAACATGATCTCCAGGTTCTAAATGGGCTAATAATGCTGTGCTTATAGCAGCCATTCCAGAACTAAAAATAAGTCCGGCATCAGCACCTTCCAAAGCTGCAATTTTTTTTGAAAGAGATCTTTGATTAGGTGTATTAAAATATCTGGGATACTGGTTTATTTCTACATCATTAAATTTATATGATGTAGACATGTATAGAGGAGAGATTGCACCGCCATGCTCATTATCTTTTAATTCACCGGCATGAACACATAAAGTTTTAAAATCTGATTCTTTTTTCATTTAATTTTCAATCCAAGACACTATAGAAGGATCATCTGGTTGAGTTCTAGGTGAAATTACTTTAGCTAGTTGTCCATTTGAATTAATCAAATATTTTTGAAAATTCCAAGAAACACTTGAACTAATTACACCGTTCATTATTTCCTGAGTCAGAAATTTGTAAATGGGGTGCATGTTTTTGCCTTTAACCGAAATTTTACTCATCATAGGAAAAGTGACACCATAATTTTTTTCGCAGAATACAGCAATTTGTTCATCATTTCCTGGTTCTTGAAATAAAAAGTTATTCGCAGGAAAACCTACAATAACAAAATTTCTCTTCTCATATTTCTCAAATAGTGCTTGAAGTTTTTTGTACTGGGGCGTTAATCCACATTTTGATGCTGTATTGACAATCATAATTTTTTTTCCTCTAAGTGAATTAAAATCAAACTCTTTTCCCTCAAGACTCATCGCTTTGAATTGATAAATAGTTGTGTCTTGGCTTTTTTGAGCTAAGGTCTTAAGTGATGAAATCATAAGTATTATGATAATTAAGTTTCTATGCTTCATTTATAATTCTTTACTTTTATGATCACTAAAAATCATTATCAGCAAGTCCTTTGATGTAGGATTTATTTTTTTTCAAAGGTCGATGATTTTGCGCAAAGAAAAAAATTAAAATTTCAAATGACCTCAGCACTAAGACCTTCTTCTAAAAGGGCATTGCATTTGGGAATTAATTCTTCTAATGATCCCGTTTTAACACCACATTTTCCAGAATGATGTACAATATATGCACATTGTTCTGCTTGAAGATAGTTATGGTTACAAATCTTTACCAGACATTCGATAACATGATCAAAAGTATTTACGTCATCATTATACAATACAATCTCATGCTCCTTAGATTCAAGAAAACTTACTTCCTCAACTTCTTGAGGNTTGATTTTAGGAGTTTCTTCAGTGTTTTTTGAATCTAATTGCACACCAATCGTTTTTTATTTTATTATTAATTATTTTAAATCCAAATTCTTCACATTTCTCTTTAAGATCTGTAAGGTCTTGATAAAAAAAACCTGAGAGCAATAAGTCCCCATTAGATTTTAAAACNTTTGCAAAANAAGGAATTTGATTTAAAAGTTCATTTAAATTAATATTGGCAAAAATTAAATCATAANCCCCATNTTCTTTATTGACNTTCTCTGTTAAAGTTACATTAATGTTATNACATGAGTTTTTTCGACTATTTTCTATTGTATTTTCAACACAACAAGGATCTTTATCTATTGCACTAATNCTACAAGCTTTCTTTTTTGAAGCAATTATTNNTAAAATACCTGTTCCACACCCCATATCTAATACCNTTTTTTTTANAAAAGAAATTTCTAGGGCATATTCTANCATCATCATAGTAGTTTCATGATGACCAGTNCCAAAACTCATTTTAGGATTAATAATTATCTCATATTTTTTTCCAAATTTTTNATGAAAATCAGCTCTAATAACACACTCTGAACTAATGTGAATTGGNTTAAATGTTTTTTCCCATTTAGAGTTCCAATTAGANGGNATTATTNTTTCNAATTTATATTCGATTTTCACTTTATCATTNTGAAANAGTTCTATTGAATCTAAAAAATTTTCAAANTGTTCAGATTTTAATATGAAAGCATTAAGACCTTTTTCNGAAAATTCAAAACCCTCAAAAGGAAGATTTTGAAGTTGTGCAAGTAAAATTTCTACCCAAGGAATTTTTGGTGAAACTTTAAAATAATATCCTATGTAATTTTGATTCATTCAAAATGNATTGACAATAGCCATAAAATCATCAGCATTTAAAGAAGCTCCTCCTATCAAACCACCATCTACATCTGGACCTTTAAAAATATCTTGAGCATTACTAGGCTTTANGCTGCCACCATATAATATAGANACANAATCGGCAGTTTCTTGATCGTAATTTTCAGCAATTANCTTACGGATATNANNATGCATTTCTTGAGCTTGACCTGGGCTTGCNGTCTCACCAGTTCCAATTGCCCAAACAGGTTCATAAGCAAGGTTGATTTTCCTCCATGCAGTTTTAGGAAAACTAAATAGTGATTTTTTAAGCTGTTGAGTTANNACTTCAAAATGNTTATTTGAATTTCTCTCNGGAAGTTTTTCNCCAAANCAAAAAATTANTTCCATTTCNTCCTTTAAGGCTGTNTTTACTTTTTTTTCTAATATAAAATCAGTTTCATGAAATAGCGAACGTCTTTCTGAATGACCCAATATAACTGTTGTTACACCAATTCCTTTAAGCATACCTGCAGAAATTTCTCCTGTATATGCCCCAGAGTCTTCTGCATTCATGTTTTGTGCCGCTACATTCAGTTTTGACTTTTCGAGTTTTTTAACACATTGAGATAGTTGAGTGAAAGAAGGTGCCACTAGTGTTCTTACATTTATAGGTATTGGATATGACTTCAATTTAGTTAATAACTCTTCAGTGTTTTTATTATCATTGTTCATTTTCCAATTTCCAACTATAATTTTATCTCTCATGTTTTATATTGTTTTTATTCTAGGATCGAGTAAAGCATGTATTAAATCGACCACAATATTAATGATAATAAAGATAAAGGCAATAACAATTACAGAGCCCATTACTACAGGTATATCCAATTGATTCAATGCTTCTACAATTTCTTTTCCAAGACCTTTCCAGCCGAAAATATATTCTACAAAAATTGCACCTGCTAAGAGTGATGCAAACCATCCTGAAACTGCCGTAACGACTGGGTTTATGGCGTTTCGTAATGCATGCTTAATAACGACTTGATATTTAAGGAGTCCTTTAGAATATGCTGTTTTAATATAGTCTTGAGAAAGTACTTCTAAAAGGTTGCTTCGAATAAGCTGAATAATAACAGAAAGCGGACGAATACCTAATACAACTGAAGGTAAGAGTAAGTTTTTCCACATAATGTGATATGATTCTCCAAAATCATCCAATTCATAAAGACTTCCAGTCATATTTAGTTGTGTATATGGATTAAGTAAATAACCAAAAAACCACGAAAATAATATTGCACTAAAGAATGAAGGTATACTCATGCCAATCGTGCTAAATAAAATAATAAAACGATCCAACCAATTATCNTTANATAAAGTAGCTATTATTCCTAAAAAAACTCCAAGTGATACAGCAATAAGCATAGATGAAAAAGCTAAAACAGCNGTATTAGGTAANGTTTCTATTAANATTTCACTAATTGGCTTCCCTCTCTTTTGATAAGATGTNCTAAAATAAGGAANCTTTANAACCAAAACCTTATTNTTNATTTGGTAAAGAANCNTACCACCATAAANTGATGAGTCATAACNAGCAAATTTACCTTTTACCAAACTATGATAAGAAATGGGGGATAAATCATTTAAATAATATAAATATTGTTGAGTAANTGGTAAATCAAANCCAAATTTTCTTTTNATNGCTTCTATTTGTTTACTGTCTTCATTTTGATCTANCATCATNTGNGCTGGATTTCCAGGAAGCACNGTAAACAAGAAAAAAACTAAACTAGCAACACCAAANAGTGCTAAAANAGCTTGTGTTAACTTACNTANNATATAAGACATCAGANCTTTAGATGAATAAGTGCAAAAATGGNGTAATTNACCATATCATGATAATTNGCATCAATACCTTCACTTATTANAGTTTTTCCTTGGTTTTNNTCTATTTGTTTTACTCGAAAAAGTTTTTGTAAAATCAAGTCTGTTAAAGAACTTACTCGCATNTCCCNCCAAGCTTCGCCATAGTCATGATTTTTATTTATCATTAATTCAAAAATAATATTAATTTGNTCATCATAAAGTTTAAGTNCTGACGCAAGNTTTA
The DNA here is from genome assembly GCA_002714815.1 of Flavobacteriaceae bacterium. GTDB lineage: Bacteria > Bacteroidota > Bacteroidia > Flavobacteriales > Flavobacteriaceae > MS024-2A. The sequence continues at coordinate 10,326 of PAYI01000025.1, forward strand.
TATCAGGTTGNTCAGAAGCNCCCANTTTTATTTGAATTAATCCCATNATACTATANTTAACAATACCAATAAATTCTGATTCTTGACCTTCATCAACTTTTCTTGTAAATTGAGTTTGCAAACTTCTAATACGCTGTGCNTTGATAANGATTTGATCAGTNAGAGATGGAAGCCTTANAATTCGCCATGCNGGGCCATAATCCTTCATTTTTTTTTCAAATAAAGCNCGACANTTAGAAACAATTTCCTGATACTCTTTTACGGTAGCTTCCATTTANCTTAAATTTGATATAAATTTCGANTTTATTTTTGATTCAATTAAAATAGNCATCAAAAGNTATTAAAAAAAATAAAGTGANATCTCAACTTCTAAGAATTAGAGAAAATTTNATCAATTTANAACACCCTAAAATTATTGGTATTTTAAATATTACTGANGACTCATTTTATGATGGGAAAAAATNTAATAAAATAAAAGCAGCTATATCTCAAACCGAAAAAATGATAATAAGTGGAGCTTTTTTTATNGATATTGGTGTTGCGAGTAGTAANCCAGGTAAAAANCNAATTAAANCTGAGGATGAAAAAAAACGATTANTCCCCTATTTAAAAATACTGTTAGATGAATTCCCTNATACTTATTTTTCTATAGANACNTATAACAGCACAGTTGCTAAAGCATGNTTAGATNTAGGAGCAAGTATGATAAATGANATTTCNGGTGGGGTNTTGGATCCAAAAATGTTTTCNGTNGTAGCTAGNCATAAAGTACCATATATAATGATGCATATGCAAGGAATTCCNNAGACTATGCAAAAAAAACCTCATTATAAGGATGTAGTTCAAGATATTATTTTCTCCTTTAATGAAAAACTAAAAGAAGCAAAAGTGGCNGGTCTTCAAAATATAATTATAGATCCAGGNTTTGGCTTTGGAAAAAANATAAAACATAATTTCGAATTATTAAAAAATCTGGATCACTTTATAAGTTTAAATTGTCCTATACTTATAGGTGTTTCAAGAAAATCAATGATATATAAGACACTGGGTGTTGACCCTAAGGAGGCTTTAAATGGGACAACTGCACTTCATGCATGGGGTTTGGATAGAGGAGCTAGGCTACTTAGAGTGCATGACGTTAAAGAGGCAAAAGAATGCATTGACTTATGGAGAGCGCTACAATAGTTTTTTTTAAATTTACACAAAGCATACCTTTTGAATATTACAGACTTCATAAATTTTTCCTTTATCGATATTGTCGACATCGTTTTAGTAGCCTTTTTGTTATTCTACTTATATAAACTTGTTAGAGGTACTGTTGCAATCAATATATTTATTGGAATTGTTATAATTTATTTGATTTGGAAATTGACTGACTTATTAAACATGGATGTTTTAAGTAATTTACTTGGTAAATTTATTAGTGTTGGTTTTTTTGCACTTATTGTAGTTTTTCAACAAGAAATAAGAAAGTTTTTATTGCTTTTAGGCTCAACCAATTTTACTACCCGCAGAAATGTAGTTCGTTATTTTAAGTTTTTAAATCAAAGGAAAGAGTTATCTAAACTAGATATAAATATATTAATTAATTCTTGCGTTGAAATGTCTAAGAGTAAAACAGGAGCCATAATTGTTTTACAGAGAAGTAATTCTTTAGATTTCACATTAAATGAAAATAATCATTCAATGATTCAATTGACTCCTCAGATTCTTGAAAGTATTTTTTTTAAAAACAGTCCATTACATGATGGTGCTATATTGATTGAAAAAAATACCATTGTTGCTACAAGGGTGATATTGCCAGTGAGTGATAATTCAAATGTCCCATCAAGATATGGTATTCGACATCGTGCAGCATTAGGGATCTCTGAAAAAACAGATGCTCTAGTAATCGTTATTTCAGAACAAACCGGTAAAATAGTATATGTAAAAAATGGAGTGTTTTTAAATATCAAATCACATGAAATTTTAAAAGAGACAATAATCCAAGATCTTAGTGAATAATTATACTAATATGTCTTCTGCAAATTGTACTTCATAAAGTTTAGAATAATAACCTTCTTCTATTTTAAGTAATTCCTTATGAGTCCCTTGCTCAACAACACGCCCTTTATCTAATACCACAATACGATCTGCATTTTTTACAGTTGCTAAACGATGTGCTATAACAATAGAAGTTTTCCCTTTGGTTATAGTTTCTATAGCTTGTTGTATAATTTCCTCATTATAACTATCAACAGATGAAGTTGCTTCATCTAGAACTAAAATTGCAGGTTCTGAAATATACGCTCTTAAAAAAGCTATTAACTGTCTTTGACCTGAAGAAAGCATTAAACCTCTTTCCTTAACATTAAAATCATAACCTCCAGGTAAATTTTCTATAAATTCATGTGATCCAATTTCTCTAGATGCTTTAATTACTTTCTCTTTAGAAATTTTGGGATTAAANAATGTAATATTATTGTAAAGAGTNTCTGCAAATAGAAAGACATCTTGTAAAACTACAGANACTTGTTCTCTAAGTGATTTAAGGTNATANGAAATAATGGAAACACCATCTATAGTTATNTCTCCAGATTNAAACTCATAAAATCGAGAAAGTAGATTTATNATTGTTGACTTACCTGCACCAGTAGCTCCCACAATTGCAATAGTTTCTCCGGCACTAATATCCAAAGAAATTTTATGCAGTACGGTTTCACCAGGTTTATAGGAAAATTCTAATTGATCAAGTTTTATATTGCCTTTAACATTTTTTGGAATAAAAGTACCTTGATTTTTAATATTGCTCTCAGTCTCTAAAATTTGAAAAATACGTTCTGCAGATACCATTCCCATCTGTAAGGAATTAAATTTATCTGCTATTTGACGTAGTGGCCTAAACAACATTTGGGACATTTGTATGAACAAAAAAATAGTACCAAGAGAAATATCTCCACCCGAAATAACATTTATCCCTCCATACCAAACTAATAATCCAATAGTAATAGAAGAAGAAATTTCGGCTACTGGAAAAAAAATAGAATTTACCCAAACAGTTTTTAACCAGGCCTTCCTATGCTTTTTGTTGATATTCACAAAATTGTCATACTCTATTTTTTCTCGATGAAATAACTGAACTATTTTTATTCCACCTATACGTTCTTGAACAAAGGAATTAAGATTCGCTACTTGTAAACGAACTTCTTCAAAAGCAGTTTTCATTGATTTTTGAAAAAGCCGAGTAGCATAAACTATTATAGGAAGAATTGAAAAAACAATGAGGGATAAACGCCAATCTACATATAGCATTACAAAAATAACTAAAACCATATGTAACAAATCGGCTATAATCATGAATAAACCTTGTGAAAAAATACTTGATATGGTTTCAATGTCACTTACTGATCTAGTAACTAGTCTGCCTACAGCTGATTTATCAAAATAAGCCATTTTAAAGTGAATAATTTTGTTAAANAATTTAACCCTTAAATCTTTTATTACATTTTGTCCCAACCAGTTAGCATAAAAGACAAAAAGATATTGAAAAAAAACTTGCAAAANCAACGCACTTAACATTAAGATTACAAAAAACAACATCCCATTGTAGTCTTTGGGACGAATATAATCGTCAACTGTAATTTTTAATAAATANGGTGTTATTGTAGAAAAGATNACTAGCAAAATAGCTGTAAACATNACAGAATAATAAGCTGTTTTAAATGGTTGGATAAAAACAAGCAATTTTCTAAATAGTATTATATCAAAAATTTTACCACTTACTTTTGCCATATTATATGAAAAGATTATCTGGATATTCAATTTTTTTGAGGAACAAACCTTGGGCAGGAACAGAATAACCTGCGAGAGATCTATTTTTGCTCTCAATAATNTTATGTATTCCCTCTGCGCCTATCTTATTTANACCAATTTCCAATAGAGTTCCTACTATAGAACGAACCATATTACGCAAAAAACGATTAGCTTTTATTGTGAAGGTATATCCCTTATCAGAATATCCCCATTGAGCAAAAGTAATTTTACACAAAAAAGTTTTTACATCAGTATTCTTCTTTGAAAAACATTCAAAATCTTCATACTCTAAGAGTATTCTTGCACCCTCATTCATAGCTTCAAAATTTAATGATTGATTAATAACATGATGGAGTTCGTTCCCAAAAGGTGTTTTGAATTGTTTTATATGGTATTCATATGTTCTAGAAATAGCATCAAATCTTGCATGGGCATCAAACTTTACTTTTTTTAAAGATATTATTGCAATATCTGNTGGTAAAAATTGATTTAATTGATAAACTAAATTTTGTTGTTTTTCAAAATTCATTTCAGAATCGAAATGAGCAAACATCTGTTTTGCGTGGACACCTGCATCTGTTCTTCCTGAAGCTACTAGATTTGTTGGAACATTCAACAATGTACTTAATGCATTTTCCATTTCTTCTTGTATAGAATTTGCATTGGACTGACGTTGCCATCCATGATATTTGGTTCCAGCATAAGAAAATTCAAGAAAAAAACGCAAAACTTGTATTTTAGCACTAAATATACTTTGAATTAATCTTTACCACAATTCTTAAATTAAAATAGAATTTATAGAATAATAACATTTGATTATAAATAATTAAACTTTTTTGAAAAAAATTCTNCTTCTTTCTGATACACATGGTCATATCGATGATAAAATATTTTATTATATGNAACAATCTGACGAAGTATGGCATGCCGGAGATATTGGTAAAACTGAGGTNCTAGATGAAATTGAAGCTTTGAAGCCATTGAAAGCTGTTTTTGGAAATATTGATGGGTATAAAGTACGTCAACGAACTTCTGAAGTTTTGGTCTTTATTTCTGAGGGTGTAAAGGTAGTTATAACTCACATTGGGGGTTATCCTGGAAATTATAACAAAAATGCTAAAAGATTAATTACGGAGCACAAACCAAAACTTTTTATTTGNGGTCATTCTCATATACTTAANATAATGCATGANAACAAAAAAGGGCATCTTCATATGAACCCTGGTGCAGCNGGGAAACATGGCTTTCACAAATTTAGAACTTTACTTCGCTTTGAACTAAATAATGGAAATATTAAAAATTTAGAAGCAATTGAAATAGGTCAAAGAAGTAATTTATCGAATGCGGTCAATTGAACGAACTAAAGATTCGTCTTTATTAATAGCCTTACGAGCTAAATAAAGNAGTAAAAGTTGTATAAAACCAACNATNATGGAATATTTCGAAAATNCCAAGTGAAATCCTTCAAAATAGAAATAAATACAATATGAAATTATAAAAACATATACAATAAATAAAAACAGGCAAANTAGGGCTTGATAGTTACGTTTTTTGAATAACAAAAGACATATTANAGAAAGAATGCAGGTCATCAAAAAAAGATGATAATCTAATAGTAAAGATTTCTCNTTAGTATCNATTNTATAAATATAAAATCCAAAAGATATAAATGTGGATATTAAAAGGTATATAGATTGAACTCTTTGTATCATGTATTCTCTAATATAAAATTAAGTTTTTTTTTAAGCTTTTATTTTAAATAAAATTTGTAATATTGTTTTCCACAATACTTCAATACTAAAACGTAGTATTTCCATACTGCAAAGTAATAATCTTAAGAATTTCATGTACGAAATAGCATCTCTCAAAACGAAGAAATTACCTGAATTACAGGAAATAGCAAAAAAAATTGGCATTAAACGAATTGCAGGTCTTAAAAAATTGGATCTTGTTTACCAAATTGTAGATTTTATTGCTTCAAAGCCTGATGAAGAAGTTTCAAAAACTCCTGTAAGAAATGAAAAAAAAATTGATGATAAAAAATCTTTTCATGAGAAGAAGATATCTTTAAAGGTACTTCCTGTCCAAAAAGCCAAAAACAAGAATGAAAATAGTGGTGACCAAAGAGTAAAACAAAATGAAAATCAGGGAAATATTCATCAAAAGAAAAATGGAAATCAAAACAATATCAATCAAAAAAATAAACCCAATAACCGTGGTGACCAAAATCATAATAAAGATAATAAAAGTCGATACCGCCAACCAGATTTTGAATTTGACGGTATAGTAGAAACTGAAGGAGTCCTTGAAATGATGCAAGAGGGTTATGGTTTTCTTCGTTCCTCAGATTATAATTATCTCTCATCTCCTGATGATGTATACGTTTCCCAATCACAAATAAGGTTATTTGGTTTAAAGACAGGAGATACTGTATTAGGGTCCGTTAGGCCGCCAAAAGAAGGGGAGAAATATTTTCCGCTAATTAAAGTTGATAAGATTAATGGATTGGATCCTAAAGTTGTAAGGGATCGTGTATCCTTTCAACATCTTACACCACTTTTTCCTCAAGAAAAATTCAACCTTGCAGAAAAACAAAGTACTATTTCATCCAGAATAATGGATTTATTCTCTCCTATTGGAAAAGGACAAAGGGGAATGATTGTCTCNCAACCCAAAACTGGAAAAACAATGCTTCTCAAGGATATTGCTAATGCAATAGCTGCAAATCACCCTGAAGTTTATCAATTAATTTTATTAATTGATGAACGTCCAGAAGAGGTAACTGACATGCAAAGAAATGTAGATGGTGAGGTCGTTGCTTCTACTTTTGATGAACCTGCTGAACGTCATGTAAAAGTTGCTAATATTGTTTTAGAAAAATCAAAAAGATTAGTGGAGTGTGGTCATGATGTTGTTATTTTATTAGATTCTATAACCCGCTTAGCAAGAGCTTATAACACTGTTCAACCTGCTTCGGGTAAAATTTTAAGTGGNGGAGTAGATGCCAATGCTCTGCATAAACCAAAANGATTTTTTGGAGCNGCGAGAAATATTGAAAANGGNGGNTCATTATCAATNATNGCNACGGCTTTAACTGAAACTGGNTCTAAAATGGATGANGTGATCTTTGAAGAATTTAAAGGAACTGGAAANATGGANCTTCAATTAGATCGTNGAATTGCNAATCGAAGAATTTTTCCTGCGATTGACTTAGTATCTTCAAGTACACGAAGAGATGATCTTCTTCTTGATGAAAATACAATTAAACGAATGTGGATTATGAGAAAATATTTAGCAGATATGAACCCTGTTGAAGCTATGGAATTTATAAGTGATCGATTTACAAGGACTCAAAATAATGAGGAATTTTTAATATCAATGAACTCATAAGTTATCAAACATCAAGTCAAAACGATTTTAATAAAATTTTTTATAAATCTTTTTGACTAAAGAGTAGTCACATGTTTGGTTAGCTTGGACTTTAAATTCGCCGACTTATTGGCATGAATAATGTTTTTCTTTGCTAATTTGTCAATTAATGAAATCACCACAGGTAAAAGTTTTTTTGCTTCTTTTTTATTAGTAGTCTCTCTTAATTTTTTTATAGTATTTCGAGCAGTTTTGTGTTGAAAACGATTCAACAAACGCTTTTTATTATTCGACCTAATTCGTTTTAACGCAGATTTATGATTTGCCATAATTATAATAAATTTGGTAGCCCGTAGGGGAGTCGAACCCCTCTTTCCAGGATGAAAACCTGGCGTCCTAACCGATAGACGAACGGGCCATAATTTTAGTGCGCAAATTTACACGTAATATTATTATTAAACAAGTGCTAATTCAAACAAAAAGCTGGGATTTAATCTCACTGATTAACAAGTATCAATATGCTTTGGCAAAAAGAACTCTCCTTTCAGATGTTTTTCCTGAGTATACACATTTTCCTTCATTTTTTTGAGTGTCGAATGGTATACATCTTATAGTAGCTTTTGTTTCTTTTTTAATAGCTTCTTCAGTTGAAACACTACCATCCCAATGAGCCAAGACAAAACCTCCTTTTTCTTTTATTACTTTTTTAAAGTCCACAAAATTGTCTACTTGTGTGATGTTTTGTTCGCGAAATTTTTTTGCTTTTTCGAATAAAGCCTCTTGCATATCATCTAGTTGATTTTCTACGTATTCAACAGTTTTATTTTGATCTATAACGTTTTTTGAAAAATCATCTCTACGAGAAACTTCAATCGTCTTATTTTCTAAATCTTTAGGACCAATTACAATTCTCAAAGGAACTCCTTTTAGCTTGTATTCATTGAATTTAAAACCAGGTTTAAATTTGTCTCGATTATCAAACTTAACTCTAATATTTTTTCCTTCTAAATCTGACTTAATCTGTTCTGCAACTCTTGATATTTCATTATGTTGGATATCACCTTTATAAATCGGAACAATTACTACCTGGTCGGGAGCAAGATTTGGAGGTAATACGAGACCATTATCGTCACTATGAGTCATAATTAATGCTCCAATCAGTCTTGTAGAAACTCCCCATGACGTAGCCCAAACATAATTTAACTTTCCTGTATCTGTTGCAAATTTGACATCGAATGCTTTAGCAAAATTTTGGCCTAAAAAGTGTGAGGTTCCTGCTTGCAGGGCTTTTCCATCTTGCATTAATGCTTCAATACAATAAGTCTCAACTGCCCCAGCAAAACGTTCACTTTCTGACTTAGTTCCTTGAAAAACAGGAATAGCCATAAATTTTTCAACAAAATCGGCATAGACTTGGTTCATTAATTTTGCTTCTTTAAGGGCTTCTTCTTTTGTTGCATGAGCAGTATGTCCTTCTTGCCAAAGAAATTCAGCTGTTCTTAAAAAAAGTCTAGTTCGCATTTCCCAACGTACAACATTTGACCATTGATTAATTAATATAGGCAAGTCACGATAAGATTGTATCCATGTCTTATAAGTATTCCATATAAGGGCCTCACTGGTTGGTCGCACAACTAATTCTTCTTCTAACTTTGCATCTGGATCAACAATTAATTTTCCTTTTTGTTTTTCGTCACTTTTTAACCTGTAGTGGGTTACAACAGCACATTCTTTCGCAAAACCTTCAGCATTTTTCTCTTCAGCTTCAAATAGACTTTTTGGGACAAATAAAGGAAAATAAGCATTTTTATGACCTGTCGCTTTAAACATCTTGTCGAGCTCTTCCTGCATTTTCTCCCATATTGCATAGCCATAGGGCTTAATCACCATACAACCCCTGACTGCTGAATTTTCAGCTAGATCTGCTTTAAGAACGATTTCATTATACCATTTAGAATAATCTTTTCCCCGAGGTGTTAATTTTTTTGTCATAAACTTTTTGGCATAGAATTTGCCTATATAAATTTAAATAATTTATTAGTGGTGTAAAGCTAAACCTTTTAAACCACTTTTTTAAAATGAATCATTATGAAAACAAAACAATTATATCTTAAAATTATAACTATATTTTATTTTAATGTTGCCATTCTAACATTGATTAGCTGTGGAAGTTTTCAAGGTTCATCTTACTTTGCTTCAGATGGAATCTATTATTCTGATAAAATAGTAGTTTCAGAAAATTCTCAATTAATAACTAAAAAAAATTACTATCAGCAATATTTTAAAAATGCTGCTGAAACAGGATATATAGAACCAAATTCAGATCAAATATATTTTACCGATACTGATTCATACGAAAGCACAGATAAGTATCGAGAAGTAATAATTGAAGAAAATAAAAGTCAGATTCCGTGGGGAGAGGAAACTTCACAAACAGAAATTATATTAATGAATAATAGGCCAAATTTTTTCTGGGGACTATCCGGATTTGCATTTAATTATTCCCCTTTTCGAAATAACTTTTTCATGAATCCATATCGGTTTGGCTATGGTGGATTTAATCCGTGGTTTAATTTTAATGATCCTCTTTGGAATCCTTATGGAGGCTTTGGTGGAATTTGGGGAGGTTTTGACCCTTTTTATTCTCCATATGGCTATAATCGAGGTTTCTACAATCCATATGGGTTAAGATTAGGATTTGGTTTTAGAAATCGTTGGTATAATCAATATAATCGATTAAACCGTTTCAATGATTTCTATGGAAATGATTTTAGAAACAAAAACAATCTAGACTACCGATCAACTATAGCTAGAATTAAATCTGGTCGAGGTGAAAAAACATATAACAATTCTAACGATAGAAGGTCAGAGCAGTCAAAAAATCAAAATAATCAAAAAATTATAAATAGAGTAAATTTGGGAAGAGGAGTAAATTCAATTGGTAGAGCAAGTCAAATTGGATATAATATCAATCGATATGGAACTACTCAAGGGTCAATCTCGAATTCTATTAGGAATTTAAGGCCAGGAATAAATGTTATCTCTAGATCTAGAAATTTGGGTCTCACCCAGGGAAATACTAATATCACAAAAATACCTGATCAGGTTTCCAGAAGCAGTGGACGGATACAAACTCAATATAGATTGGTTGAAAGAAATCCAAATAGATCATCTTCGATTGTTCAAAGACGTCCTTCTTCTCTTGTATTTCAATCATCTCGAAGTGAATACTCTCGACCAATCAATAGGTTGCGAGAGTCTAATCGAGGTGAATACAACAGGACTTTAAAAAGTTCCAGTAGTAATAGCAGATCACAAAGTAATTATACGAGAGGAAGTAGTACTATAAGTAATAATCGTTCTTATAGTCGTTCAAATAATTCTGGGAGCAGGTCTTCTTATAGTTCTGGAAATAGTAGATCGTCTTCTGGAAGAAGTAGCTCATCTTCTGGTGGTAGAAGGAATTAAAAATCTTAAAAAAAATAAAATAAATGCGTTACTTATTTTACATAGGTTTAATCCTTTTTATGCCCAATTTTATAATTGCCCAAACATTAAATGATGTTAATTTTTTAACACAAAATTCTTTAAGTGGTTCTGCAAGATACACGTCAATGGCTGGTGCTTTTGGAGCTTTAGGTGGCGACTTATCAGCAGTTAGTGATAACCCTGCTGGCTCTTCAATTTTTTTAAATACTGAAGTTGGAGGGTCTATAAATTTTCAATCTAAAAATACCAATGGTATTTATTTTGATACTACAGAATCTTTACAAAAAGAAAATTTTTACTTTGATCAAATTGGAGCAGTTTTTGTTTTTAATAATACTGATACAAAAAGTTCTTGGTCTCGAATTAGTGCCGCTATTAATGTAAATAGGATCTCAAATTATGATCAAGAGGCTTCGATTAGCGGGAACGGCCGTAATAGTATCGCAGAATACTTCCTTTATTACGCTGATGGTATTAATTTTGAGGATATCCAGTTGTATGATGATGAAACAATAGCTGACATTTATCGATTTCTAGGAGACGAAATTGGATTTGGAGCTCAACAAGCTTTTTTAGGATATCAATCATATATAATAGACCCTTTAACAAATAATGCTCTAGAAAGAACCTATTTTTCAAATATTAATTCTAATCAATATGCTCACTATTTAAACATAATTAATAAAGGGGTTCATAGAAAGACAAGCTTTAATTTTAGTGCTTTATATCAGAATTTCATACACTTAGGTTTCAATATAAATCAACACCGAATTAAATATAATAATAAAAGTGATTTTTTTGAAAATGAACAAGATTTAGATTCGTTTGTTTACGATGTAAATTTCAACAATTCTCTTATTACAGATGGAGACGGATTTTCATTACAATTTGGTGCAATTTTAAAACTGAAAGATTTCCGCTTTGGTCTTTCCTATGATAGCCCACAGTGGATTAATTTAAAAGATGAAACTCAGCAAAGTATAAGCAGCTATAGATTTGATGAAGGTTATGCGATAAGAGAGAAAATAGTTCCTGATATCACTAATTCATTTGATCCTTATCAACTCAAAATCCCTTCAAAAACCAATTTAAGTTTTGCTTATGTTTTTAAAGAAAAAGGACTTATATCCATTGATTATAATATTCAGAATCTATCAAATATTTTATTGAGTCAAACTGGAGGAAGCTCTTATTTAGATGAAGTTAGTTCGGAGATTAATTCAGTATTCAAACCTATAAAAACAGTCAAAATAGGAGGTGAATATCGATTAAAAGATATAAGCTTGCGGGCAGGCTATTTTTACAGAACAAAAAATCAAGAATTTGTTGCCAAAAACAATGAAGCATTTACTTTTGGAATTGGTTTTGATTTTGGAGCTAGCAGTTTAAATCTTTCTTTTGTTCAACTTGAACAGAATCAAAGTTTTCAACTATTTTCAAATGGACTTATAGATTCTTACGATATTAATAAAAAACTAACTCAACTCACAATGAGTTTTAATTTTAAACTTTGAAGATTTTCAAAAAATTTAATTCCTTTTAAAATTCAGT
>PAYI01000026.1 GCA_002714815.1 Flavobacteriaceae bacterium
CTTATTGAAGATCCAGAAATTTGAAATGGAGTATTATCCACAGAAAAGGTTATACTTTGTGTGCCTGCTGTATAGGCATTTCCGGCAAGGTCAGTTCCGCTTACAGTAGCAGCATAGGTTCCTGCAGAGATTGTGCCTGAAGAAGTATCCCACCTGTAGGTGTAAGAATTTGTCCCCGATATTTGGTTCATAATAACATTAGTAACTATCCCTGTAATTGAAATAGTTGGAGTAGCAGTCATCGGTTCAGAAAAGCCAGCTGTGATAGTTACAACTTGGGAAAGATTAACAATATTATCAGCTTCTGTATCATTAAGGATTACCGTAGGTGAAACTGAGTCTGAATTTTTCCATTGATAAGAACCATTTAGAGTTCCATTTATTGAATTTCCACTAGAGTCATTTGCTGTGGATCCTTGGCCTTCATTTAACTTATAATAAAGCTTCAAATTAGAATTTGTGTTGAGAACTGCATTTTTATTGTAATTTATTTCACTTTGAGTCCTTTCTGAATCCCAAAAGCGAATATCACTCATTTCACCATCAAAAAAATTAGTTGGATTGTTACTTCCATTCCAAATACTTGCTCCAACTCCAATTGGATTAGTTGTAGAAGTTAGCCCTCGACCACTAGAAGTCCAGTTTACTGAATTATTTACAATACCGTTTATATAAATTCGTATTCTTCCATTAGATCTTGAATTTGTAAATGCCACATGGTACCAAGTACCAGTTGAAATTGTTGACGATGATCTAACTTGTGGCCAATTTCCATACCAATCTCTTCTGAATCTACCTTCTAGGTAAAGTGATCCGTTTATATTTAAAACGTATAAACTCCAATCATTTTTTTTTGAAAAAATATAATCTCTATTTGCTGCAGTATTATTTCCAGAGGATGAACCATTAGGAGGTGCATTTTCAACTTTTATCCAAGCTTCAAGAGTAAATTTATCTGAATCAAATTTGAGATCGTTTGAAGAGGGTACTACAATATAAGATGATGATCCATTAAATTTTAGGTTTTTTGAATAATTTGTATTTTGAGATAAAGCATAAAAAGAGTTTAGCATGATAAATAAAACTGACCACGCCAAATAAATAAATCGATATTTTTTTATTAATCTCAAAAACTCTTAAATTAATTTAGATAAAAAAGTCAAAAAAAGATTGTCAGTTATTTTACATTGACAATGCTTATTTTGACCAATAGATTTTAAATTAATCTCTACCCTCAAAATTACAATTTTTATAATTAATCAATTGATTTATAGTATATAATAAAAAATAAGGAATTTTAATCCAAACAAAAAAAGCCCTCCATTTACTGGAAAGCTTCTCATTAGTCGCTAGAAAGAGTCAATTCTCTTAATAACAACACACAACTTCTTTGTATATCTAAATATTAAGGCTTTAAGAATATTCTCATACAAGCCTTAACTGGTTAATCGGCTGTAAATTTACTAAAAATTAAAACTAATCGTTACAATAAAATGTTTATTATTTGATAATCTGTACATACAACTCTAATTCAAAATAAGCTAAACAGATATTTTTATCTTTAGTGTATGAATAAACAATTACATATACTTTTTCCATTTTTAATTATATTTTTTGGTGGATTCTGTCTTTTTATTTCATGTTCACCCCATTCTGACAAATTGATTTTGAATAGAAAAGAATATAAGGATAAATTGATGGGATTCTGGTTAGGTGGATGCATTGCTAACTGGACAGGTCTTCCCACTGAGAATCAACGAACAGGTTTTCCTTTTTTTACAGACTCTGATTTTGGAAAAGGGAAGTTTAACTATGTTCTTGATCAGAATCCTTGGGGGGCAGATGATGATACTGACATAGAATATATTTATCAGTATGCAATTGAAAAATTTGATAATCCTATGCTTAGCGGTTCTCAAATTAGTTCAGTCTGGCAAGATCATATTGGATTACCAAATCTTTGGGTTTCAAATTTAGCTGCCCTAGGTCAAATGCAAAATGGTGCTATACCGCCTGAAACTTCTTTGCCCAAAAATAATCCTATGTGGGATATGATTGATGCACAACTTACAACTGAAATTTTTGGCACACTTGCCCCGGGTCGTCCAAACATAGCTTTGGACATGGCTTATCTGCCAATTAGAACAACAGCATATCTTCATTCAAAATGGGCGTCTGAATTTTATATAATAATGCATTCACTGGCTGTTTTAATTGACAAATCTAAATCAAGAAAAGAGAATATATTATGGTTAGCTGAAAAAGCTCGAAAACGAATTCCAGATTGGTCTTACATAGCGGACATGTATGATTTTGTGAAATCTGAATATGATTCAAATCCTGATAAGGATAATTGGGAACTGACACGTGACAAAGTAGCTAGAAGGTATCAATATGAAGAAAATGCAGGATATAAATACAAATACCCTTGGGACTCAGGAATAAACTTTGCCGCTTCAATGATCAGCTTATTTTATGGGGAAGGAGATTATAAAAAGACAATTCGAATTGGTTGTATGAGCGGTTGGGACTCTGACAATCCAACATCGACATGGGGAGGTCTTTTAGGTTTACTTTACGGTCATAAAGAACTTCAAAAACATTTTAATAAAACAGATTTTTCAGATTTTTATAATATCAGTCGAACAAGATATAATTTACCTCTTTTAGTTGATAATTTTGATGATTTAGCAGAGCGTGGACTCAAAATAATTGATAAAGTAGTTCTTGAATATATGGATGGGTCAAAGGAAAAAAATAATTGGGTTATTCCTTTGTTAAATCTTGAAATTCCAAAAGATGATATTCAGAAAACTTTTATTAGTTGGGAAACAATAGAGGATAATGACAGAAGATGGGATTTCCAAGGATTTTACACAAAAGATAAACAGTGGAATGCATCAGGAGCTACTCTAACTTTTGGTTATGAAAATTGTAAAGCTGAAATTTCTTTTGAAGGAACAGCTGTTCAATATTTTGCATACAAGAGTAATAAAGGAGGTAATGTCCAAATAATTCTTGATGGGAAAGATTATGGAGAATTTAGTTTAAAAAGCGAATCATCTGTACATGGCCAGTATTATGTTAAAATATTTGAAAAATTAAACCTATCATCTAATAAACACAAACTCCAGATTATTGGCGATTCCGATAAAAGCGAAAAAACTATTGATATGTTGTCATTCATTCCATTAGCCTCACCTCTCAAAATTAAATAGAAAAAATCGCTTTAAGTTTACACTTTATCTATCATAAAATTAACTGTAGAGATATTGCTTTTCACTCCCCTTTTTATTCGCCCAAAAAACAAACCCTCACTATTTGCAAGGGTTTAGAAGGTGTCGAGCGGTCTGGACGGGACTCGAACCCGCGACCCCATGCGTGACAGGCATGTATTCTAACCAACTGAACTACCAGACCTCATTTGGCTTGTGCAAATATAAGCTGCATTTTGAATTTGTCAAACAATTCTAAACAAAAAGCAAAATCCTACAATTCAGCCTCTATAGCACTAGCATAAGTAGCTTTAGGAGAGACTCCCACATGTCGTCCAATTAATTCGCCCTTATTAAATACTAATACTGTTGGGATATTTCGTACTCCATATTTTGCAGCAAATTCCTGGTTAGCGTCAACATCAACTTTTCCTACTATAGCTTTTCCCTCGAAGTCCTCACTTAATTCTTCGATAATAGGACCAACCATTCGACAAGGGCCGCACCAAGCTGCCCAAAAATCGACTAAAACAGGCTTATCTGATTTTAAAACAATATCCTCAAAAGTTGCATCTGTAATTTCTAATGCCATGATTTAAAATTTAAAATTCAAAAATAACTAATTTTCAATCGAGAGATCAACTCTTTAATCAAATTTACTTATCTCAAAATGTAATTTAATAATAGGTTTAATTTATTCTATAAAACCATTCTTGTGTGTCCAACTCAGACANCAATTCTGGTGTAATTTTAATTTTTTGTTTTTTACTATTTAAGGTAAGTTTTACCTTTTTTTCAGTGTCATACACATTAAAATATAAAGGTTTGTCTCCCTTAAAACCTTGCAAGTAATCTTGTAAGGATTCTACTTTTTCTTTTTTTAGTTGATTAATATTCAATTGTAATGTAAGTTTTTTAGAATTGTTTTCAATAACATTTTGAAGCATTTCAAAGCTTAAATAATGCATTCTTGGAGAACCTAATTTACCTGTTTCAGAATTAGTCCAACCTTGGCGTATCATTATCCTAATAAGAATGAACTGATTAACAACTAGGAAATGACGATACTTTAAATAATCTTCCCCAAAAATTCTGAATTCGTATTGATCGGTAAAATCTTCTAAAATGAAACGGGCCCAGCCTTTTCCATTTCTTGTCTCTAAATGTTGAACCTCGTTTACTATCCCTCCCACACTTAATTCTCTATTAATTAAACGTTCTAAATCTCCTAAATTATTTAAAGATACAGTAGCAAAATGATCCATGGCATGAGTAAACTCATCTAGAGGATGGGAAGAAATATAAATCCCTACCACTTCTTTTTCTTTTTTTAACCTTATTAAGTTTGTCCACGACTCACATGAAGGAATTGTTAAGTCTTGATATGTTTCATTAGTTTCCTCTCCAAAAAGACTAGTTTGAGCAGAATTTAAATTTGCTTGATATTTTGCTCCAAAACGCAATACTTTTTCCAAAAAAGTAATACCATCCCCATCTGGATTAAAATATTGCGCACGATGAGTTTTAATAAAAGAATCAAGCCCACCTGCAAGAACTAGGTTTTCAAACGCTTTTTTATTTGCTGTTCTTAAATCAACTCGTTTCACCAAATCAAAAATAGAATTATATTTTCCTGTATTTCTGTTTTCAATAATTGTCTCAACTGCTCCACGCCCTAAACCCTTTATAGCGCCCATTCCAAAACGAATAGCTTGATCTTTATTTACCGTAAATTTATAAAAAGACTCATTCACATCAGGGCCCAAAACCTTCATGCCCATTCTACGACATTCTTCCATAAAAAAGGTAACCTGTTTAATGTCATTCATATTATTTGAAAGAACTGCAGCCATGTATTCAGCAGGATAGTGTGCCTTTAAATAAGCTGTTTGATATCCAATCCAAGCATAACAAGTGGAATGAGATTTATTAAATGCATATGCAGCGAAGGCTTCCCAATCTTTCCATATTTTTTCTAATATATCTTCAGGATGACCATTAGCTTTACCTCCATTAATGAATTGGGGTTTCAATTTATTGAGTAAAGCAAAAATCTTTTTCCCCATTGCCTTTCGCAAAACATCAGCATCTCCTTTGGAAAAGCCAGCTAATTTTTGTGATAAAAGCATTACTTGCTCCTGATATACTGTAATTCCATATGTCTCATTCAAATACTCCTCCATGGCAGGGAGATCATATGAAATTAACTCTTTTCCATTTTTGCGATCCACAAAACTAGGTATATATTCTAAGGGCCCAGGTCGGTATAAAGCATTCATTGCTATCAGATCTGCAAATACTGTTGGCTTTAAATCCTTCAGATATTTTTGCATTCCAGCAGATTCATATTGGAAAATACCTACCGTTTCTCCACGCTGAAAAAGCTCATAAGTTTTTTCATCATCTAATGGGAAATAGTCAGGATCCAAATTAACATTGTATCTGTATTTAACTAGTTTAACTGTATCTTTAATTAAGGTCAAGGTTTTCAGTCCCAAAAAATCCATCTTTAACAAACCTGCATCTTCTACTACTGAGTTGTCAAATTGTGTTACATATAAATCGGAATCTTTCGCTGTTGCCACAGGAACAAATTGTGTAATATCATCAGGTGTAATAATGACTCCACAGGCATGAATTCCAGTATTTCGCAAAGAACCTTCAAGAATTTTTGCCTGTTGAATCGTTTGTCCAGATACAGAATCTTCATCTGCTAAATTCTTTATTTCATTTACACGCATTAGTTCTTCCGTTCGAAGTTTNGCTCTAAGCTCTTCTTCAGTTGAANTGAAAATTTTTTCCAATTTAATGTTGGGTAATAATTTTGCTATACGNTCTGCTTCNCCTAAAGGCAANTCAAGAACTCTAGCAGTATCCCTTATAGAAGATTTAGCNGCCATTGTNCCATAAGTNATTATTTGCGCNACTTGATTGGAACCATATTTTTGGATTACATAATCTATAACTCGCCCTCTCCCCTCATCATCAAAATCAATATCGATATCAGGCATACTNACNCGATCTGGATTTAAGAAACGTTCAAAAAGTAGATTATAATCAATTGGGTCAATATTGGTGATTTTCAAACAAAACGCTACTACTGATCCTGCTGCTGAACCTCTTCCAGGACCAACCGAAACATTCATATTACGTGCTGCAGATATAAAGTCTTGTACAATCAAAAAGTACCCTGGATAACCAGTATTGGAAATAACTTCTAATTCAAAATTAATACGCTCTTTTATCTCATCTTTTAATTCACCATATCGCTCTTTAGCCCCCTTAAATGTTAAGTAGCGAAGATAATTGTTCTCCCCTTTTTTCCCACCCAAATCATTANCTTCTTGGTATTCTTCTGGAATCTCAAACTTAGGCAGTAGGACATCCCGTTCTAAAGTAAAGGGNTCAATTTTATCAATAATAGTCTTAATATTTAAGATGGCTTCGGGTAAGTCCTCAAATAAAGTTTTCATCTCTTCACCTGTCTTAAAATAGTATTCTTGATTTGGAAAACCATAACGAAAACCTCTCCCTCTTCCTATAGGAGTAGCTTGCTTTTCTCCCTCTTTTACACAAAGTAAAATATCATGCGCATTAGCCTCCTCCTTTTTTATGTAATAGGTATTGTTAGTAGCAATTAATGGTATTTTATGTTTTTTAGAGAACTCGATTAGTACCTCATTAGCACGATCTTCACCTTCTTCNCCATGACGCATTAATTCTATATAGAAATCATCACCGAATTGNCTATGCCACCATTTCAGTGCNTCTTCAGCTTGNTTATTACCTAAATTAAGGATTTTTGAAGGCACCTCTCCATAGGTATTACCCGATAGAACAATTAAATTTTCTTTGTATGTTTCAACTAGTTTNCGGTCAATCCTTGGAACATAATAAAATCCATCTAAATAAGCAGAGGAAGAAAGTTTTGCCAAGTTATGATAACCCNCTTTGTTTTTAGCCAAAAAAACNATTTGATATCCATTGTCTCTTCGTGTTTTGTCTTTNTGATCATCACATACATAAAATTCACAGCCTACAATAGGTTTTATTTTTAGTTCCTCCTCAACATTCTCATTGTAAATACTTGTTGCTTTAATAAAATGGAANGCTCCCATCAAATTTGCATGATCAGTAAGAGCAACTGCAGGCATCCGATCTGCAGAAGCTGCCTCTACTAAATGATTTACTCTTGAAGTTGCATGTAAAACAGAAAACTGAGAATGGTTGTGCAAGTGAACAAAAGGTGCTTCTGACAAGGCATTAATTAGATCTGGGGGGGATTCAGAAAAATTAGAAGTAAGTTTATGCTTATTTAATTTGGCGGATTCATTCTTTAAGTTTTGATGTGACAATCCTATTAAATCAAATCGCTTTTTTCGTTCTTTTAATTCATCTGTTAGCGACTTATTATTTTTAAGGGAGTTTGGATGCAATTGATCTTGTCGCAAGAGTTCAAAAAAAGCACGTGATGTTGCTTCCACNTCTGCAGTNGCATTGTGCGCNTCTTGAAAGCTTTCTTTAAAAAGAAAATAATATAGTTCNCCTAGTGTAGGAAGTTTAAATNTTCCCCCTCTTCCACCCGGTAACTTACATAAATTAGCAGTTTCTTCTGAACAAGTATCTACAATTGCTAGATTTTCCAATATATCATCTCTTCCTAAACGCAGATATTCAGCTCCCACAATACTTCGNTCAAAAGAAACATTGTGTCCAACCAGATACTCTACCTGTTCCAATGCCANATTAAANNTNTCNAATACCTCTTCAAGAGNNGTNCCTTGTTCTTTTGCCAAAGCAGTCGAAATGCCATGTACTTTTTCAGAATCAAAAGGGATTGTAAAACCTTCAGGTTGAATCAAATAATCTTTGTGAGCAATCAACTCTCCTTTACTATCGTGAATTTGCCAAGCAATTTGAATACAGCGAGGCCAGTTTTCACCATCGCTTAGTGGTACGTCCCATCGTTTTGGCAACCCAGTGGTTTCAGTGTCAAAGATTAAAAACATTCAAACGAAAATAGAAAATTATTTGTGTTATTTTTAAAGGAGTTGTTGGCATTTATTAACTGTTTTTTTTTTTCTTTTTTTGTACCTTCCCTTAAAAGAAAAATACAAATGCCATTGCTAGAATTTACCTCAAAAGGGATTTACTGTAAAACCGCTGATGTTTATCTCGATCCTTGGCAAGGAGTTGATAAGGCGATTATAAGCCATGGCCATTCTGATCATGCACGCTGGGGTAGTAAGCACTATGTTACAAATGAAATTAACGTTCCTATCATTCAACATCGTTTAGGGAAAATCTCATTACAAGGAAAAAAATACGGCGATCCATTTACCATAAATGGTGTACAATTTTCTTTTCATCCTGCTGGACATGTTCCCGGTTCTTCTCAAATTCGAGTGGAATATAAAGGAGANGTTTGGGTATTTACTGGGGANTACAAAACTCAGTTTGACGGAATTTCAACCCCCTTTGAACCAATTCAATGCCATACTTTTNTAACAGAATGCACCTTCGGCCTCCCAGTTTTTCAGTGGGAGGAATCTTCTAAGGTACACCAAGAAATCAATGTTTGGTGGGATCAAAATCAGGGGAATAAAACTACCAGTTTATTGATGGGATATTCTTTGGGGAAAGTACAAAGGCTGTTAAAACATCTTGATCCTGAAATTGGTAAAATATACACGCATAGTGCCACTGAAAAGATGACAGAGGTTCTACGTGAATTTATCGATTTCCCAAAAACAGAACTGATCACCAGAGAAACCAATAAAAAAGAAATAGAAGGTAATTTAGTCCTTGCCCCTCCAGCAGTTTTGAACAGTGCCTGGACCAAAAAGTTAGGAAGAATTTCAACAGGCTATGCCTCTGGCTGGATGGCATTAAGAGGTTCTAGAAGGAGACGTGCAATTGATCGTGCCTTTGTCTTATCTGATCATGCTGATTGGCAAGGACTACTCTCTTCAGTTAAAGCTACAGGTTGTGAAAATGTCATCACTACCCACGGTTATACTGATTTGTTTGCTCAATACCTTAGAGAACAGGGTTGGAATGCAAGAACAGAAAAAACAAAATATGAAACGGAAACTATTGAAACTATTGCTGCTGAATGAAACGTTTTGCCTCTTTAGTTGAAAAACTTGACAGTACTAATAAAACCAATGATAAAGTAGCTGCATTGACAAACTATTTTGAGAAAGCACCAAAAAAAGATGCTCTATGGGCTGTAGCTCTATTATCCCACCGTCGCCCTTCAAGACCAGTAAGCACTAACTTAATGAGAAGTTGGGCCGCAGAACAAGCCCAATTACCTGAATGGCTCTTTGAAGAATCTTATCATATTGTTGGAGATTTAGCCGAGACTATTGCTTTACTATTAAAAAAAGATACCAACATAACACCTCCCTCACTTTCCCAATGTATATTGGAAATTATAGCTCTTAAGAATAAAGATGAAAAGGAAAAAAAGATTTATATCGTTGAACAATGGAAAAGTCTAAACAAGTTCGAACGTTTTGTATTTAACAAGATACTCACTGGAGGCTTTCGTATTGGCTTNAGTCAAAAGTTAATGACACGTGCCTTATCTAAAGCAGTCGATATTGATGAAAATATTTTAGCCCATCGATTAATGGGACGATGGACTCCAGAAACTACAACTTTTGATGAACTCATAATTCACCCAAATCCACAAGATCAAATTTCACAACCTTATCCCTTCTTTTTAGCATACTCAATGGAAAAAGGTTTTCAAGAAAAAGAAGATGTTAAAAACTGGCATGTCGAACATAAGTGGGATGGAATGAGAGCTCAACTCATTATCAGGGATGGAAAACACTTTTTGTGGAGTCGAGGAGAAGAGTTAATTACGGATAAATTTCCTGAACTAGCTTGTCTTGCAAAACTTCTTCCCAGTGGAACAGTACTAGATGGAGAACTCCTCCCATTAAAAAATGGAGTAATTGGAGATTTTAATTCTCTTCAAAAACGTATTGGAAGAAAAACGGTCTCNCAAAAGCTTAAAGATGAAATTCCTATCGTTATAATGCTTTACGATCTTTTAGAATGGGAAGGAAAAGATATTCGATCCCAGCCATTAGAAAAACGTCAGCAGATTTTGAAAACCATGTATAACCTATACCAAGGAGATAAAAAGCCTTTGTTTTTATCAGAAGTATTAACTTTTAAAAACTGGAATCAGGTAGCAAATGAACGNAAAAAGGCTTCTAAAAAACGCAGTGAAGGTTTAATGCTCAAACATAAAAATTCCNCATATGCGGTTGGACGTAAAAAAGGTTACTGGTGGAAATGGAAATCCGATCCAAAAACAATTGATGCTGTTCTTACTTACGCTATGAGAGGACATGGCAGACGAACAAATTTATACACAGATTATACCTTTGCCCTATGGCATGAAAAAAGTTTGGTCACATTTGCTAAAGCCTATTCTGGACTTACTGATATTGAAATGAAAAAAGTCGATCAGTTTGTCAAACAAAATACCTTAGATCGTTTTGGCCCAGTTCGTCAAGTTAAACCTGAATTAGTTTTTGAAATTGCCTTTGAAGCTATTGCTCCTTCTTCACGTCATAAAAGTGGTATAGCGGTCCGTTTCCCAAGAATTTTACGCTGGCGCCATGACAAGAAAATTGAAGATGCTAATAGTCTGAAAGATTTAAAAAAACTCCTTTGATGAATAAAATTAAAGGCTGGTTTAAGGATCAAGAATGGAAACCCCAAGCTTTTCAAAAGGAATGTTGGAAAGCCTATTTGGAAGGNAAAAATGGGGTGTTACATGCCCCTACAGGAAGTGGAAAAACCTATGCGATGTGGGGAGGTATTTTACAAGAAGCTCTACAAGACAAAAAAAAGGCTGTTGGGATCCAGGCCCTATGGATTACACCTTTGCGTGCATTAGCAGTTGAGATTCAAAATGCTCTCCAAAAGATGACCGCTGATTTACATCCTGACCTAAAGATTGTCTTACGCACCGGAGACACCTCTGAAAGTCATCGTCAAAAGCAAAAAAGGAAGCCTTCTTTTGGTTTAGTTACAACGCCTGAGAGTTTTCATATATTACTAAGCACCAAAGAACACCAAAAGAACTTTCATAACCTCAAAGTTGTTGTAGTAGACGAATGGCATGAGCTCTTAGGCACAAAACGAGGAGTTCAAATAGAATTAGCCATTGCTTATTTAAGGTCATTCTTGCCTAATATAAAAGTATGGGGAATATCGGCCACACTAGGAAACAAAGATTTAGCTCGAAAAATTCTACTAGGTCCTGTAAAAAATTATACTACAGTAAATGCACGAATCGAAAAAAAAATTAAGGTTAAGTCTATTTTACCAAAAAGCATGGAAAGTTTCCCTTGGCGAGGGCATCTGGGAATTCACCTTTTGCCACAGGTACTAAAATTGGTAAAGAAAAATAAAACAACACTAATTTTCACAAATACGCGGGCACAATGTGAAATCTGGTTTCATCGGCTTCTAGAAGCCGATACTAATTTGGCGGGTAATATTGCTATGCATCACGGCAGTATTGATAAGAAAATTCGCTTGTGGGTTGAAGATGCACTTCGAAAAGAACAACTTAAAGTCGTGGTTTGTACATCTAGTTTAGACTTAGGTGTGGACTTTAGCCCTGTTGAAAACTGTGTTCAGATTGGGAGTCCAAAGGGGGTTGGAAGGTTTATTCAAAGAGCAGGACGCAGTGGTCACCATCCCAAAGCTGCTAGTACTATTCACTTTCTTCCTACACACGCTATGGAGCTTATCGAATCTGTTGCTTTACAAAGAGGGATTGAGAAACAACAAATAGAGGATAGAATCCCTTTCCTAAATTCTTATGATGTCTTAATACAGTTCTTAATGACTTTAGCCGTTGGTAGTGGTTTTCGCCCTGAAAATTTATTCCCCATTATCCAGCAAACCTTTTGCTTTCAAACACTAGACATTGAACGATGGCAATGGCTCATGAATTTCTTGGTTAAAGGAAGTCAAAGTTTAGAGCACTATGATGAATATAAAAAAGTTAATATCTTAAAAGACGGAACATTGAAAGTACTAAATAAAGGGATCGCCATGCGCCACCGACTATCCATGGGAACTATTGTAAGTGATGCAACTCTAAAAATTC
Source organism: Flavobacteriaceae bacterium (assembly GCA_002714815.1). Lineage (GTDB taxonomy): Bacteria > Bacteroidota > Bacteroidia > Flavobacteriales > Flavobacteriaceae > MS024-2A. The sequence continues at coordinate 12,364 of PAYI01000026.1, forward strand.
GATATCAAAAAGGAGGATATCTGGGAAGTATTGAGGAGTGGTTTATTTCCAAACTAAAACCTGGAGATGTTTTTACTTTTTCGGGAAGAAATTTGGAGCTTATCCGTATGCGTAATATGGAAGTTATTGTTCGTAAGTCCAAATCTAAAAAAAGTCGCATTCCAGCTTGGATTGGTGGTCGTATAAGTTTTAGTGCACACCTAAGTGATTTACTAAAAAAAGCGCTTTTTGATAAACGCAATCGAGAAACTCCTGAATTTAAGGCATTGAAACCTGTTTTTTATCAACAACAGCGAGAGTCTGTAATTCCAAAACCCAATCAATTTTTAATAGAACGTTTTCAAACTAAGGAGGGTTTTCATACCCTGTTTTATCCTTTTGAAGGTTATGCTATCCATGAGGCTATGGCTGGCTTGATTGCTTATCGAGTTAGTTTGTTATCACCTATTACATTTAGTATGTCTTTCAATGACTATGGCTTTGAGCTACTATCAGATCGGGCTTTTTCTAAAGAAAACTTTTTAGACAATAACCTTTTAACCCAAGATGATCTTTATGAGGATTTAGAAAAAAGTATTAATATATCTGAAATGGCACGTCGTCGATTTCGTGATATTGCTGTCATTTCAGGATTGGTTTTTCAAGGCTTTCCCAACAAGCCTATTAAAACAAAACACCTNCAAAGTAGCTCACAATTATTTTNTGACGTTTTTAAAGATTATGACCCTGATAACTTACTTTATCAACAAGCCTTGGAAGAGACCTTTGATCATGGTGTGGAGCGTGGCCGAATGACTCAAGTCTTCAAAAATATTGCCTCTCAAGAAATTGTATGGCATGAATGTAGTCAACCCACCCCCTTTTCTTTTCCATTAATCACGGACCGAATACGCACTAAACTTTCTTCAGAAAGTGTGGAAGACCGTATCATCAAAATGTACCTTCAACTTGAAAAGGCAGGAAAATGAAAAAAATTNAAATTAAAAGTCAGCAATTCATTTTAGATCCNAGCGGTGCATTATATTGGAAAGAAAAAGAAAGCCTTTTAATCGCGGATGTTCATCTTGGAAAAGTAGCTCATTTTAGAAAAAATGGCGTCGCCGTACCACGCAAAGCTGAAGGNGCTTTTTATAAAAAAATAGCAGCTTTGTATACAAAATTTTCAATTCAACGNCTCATTTTTTTGGGAGATTTATTTCATAGTTTTCAAAACAATGAATGGCATTTATTTGAAACTTGGATAAAACAACAATCTATAAAAGTGATGTTAATTGAAGGCAACCACGATGTTATTCCCAATTGGAAATTTAAAAAGCTAGGTATTGATGTAAAAGAATATTTTAAAGAAGAGGACTTTTACTTTTCACATTTCCCAATTGATAAAAAAAATTATTTTGTCTTTTGCGGTCATGTCCATCCTGGAGTAAAACTCAAAGGAGCAGGTTTACAAGAGCTCAAACTTCCATGTTTTTTTCAATCCAAAAACCAATTAATACTCCCTGCTTTTGGTGCATTTACCGGTTTACATGTATTAACCCCTAATGANCAGCATCAAGTTTATGTGATTACAGGTAAAGAAGTGATGAAAATCAAGTGAACTTAAATTACATGCTATATCTTTACTAAAAAAAAATCAATCCGTTACTAAACGTTTTTGATACTTTAGCTTCACAGAANAAACTGCAAGCAGTTTTTTCNGAAATGCGGTGTGTNCAAATCAAAGGTTTAGTAGGNTCAGGATTATCCTTTCGNTTAGCTGCAGCNTTTCAACAACAAGGCCAATCTGTATTATTNGTNCATGAAAATCCCGAACAAGCTGCTTACTTTTTAAATGACTTAGAACGGTTGCTGAGTCCTGCTCAAGTTCTTTATTTCCCAGCAAGTTATCGACAACCCTATGCTCAAGAAACTACTGATAATGCAAATATATTACTTCGTTCAGAAGTGCTAAAAAAAATAAGCACCTCTAAGAAAGCTAGAATCGTAGTGACCTATCCAAAAGCAATATTTGAAAAGATCATTTCCCAACACACTCTAAAACGAATTGCATTACATCTGAAAAAGGATACCGAAGTCACATTAAGTTACATAAATGAAAGACTCTTTAAAATGGGTTTCGAACGTGTAGATTTTGTGACTGGCCCAGGAGAATTTGCTGTACGAGGTGGAATCATTGATGTATTTTCTTTTGCCTATCAACATCCATATCGAATTGAGTTTTTTGATGAAACAATAGAACGTTTGTCTAGCTTTGATGTTAGCAATCAACGTTCTATAACAGCCTTTGAAGAAATCGAAGTACTTCCCAACACATCTGATCACGATTTTACTGATAAACGCAAGACCTTACTTTCCTTTTTCTCATCAGAAAGTTGTTTTGTTTTTGGTGATCTAGATAAAATAACAGACCAACTAAAGTCTCTTTACAGAAAAGCTGAAACTGTTTATAAAGAGCTTGACACTACTACCCAATATCCTCCAGAAACACTATTTGTATCACCGCAAGAATGGATAAAGGATTGTCATGGTAAATCGGTTCTGCTATTAGAAAAAACAGATCAACTAGAGATTCAGGATCGAATTTTTATCAAGCAAAGTCCACAACCCGCTTTCAATAAAAAGTTTGACTTATTGGTCTCTCATCTCAATGAAAATAACAAGCGTAGCTATGAAAACACTATTTTTTGCACTAATGAACAACAAGCCAAACGCTTTCATGATATTTTTGAAGAAATGGACAAAAAAGTTCATTACAAAACTGAGATAGTACCCATTTATGAAGGATTTGAAGACCTAGAAGCACAATTAGCTTACTTTTCAGATCACCAGATTTTTGAACGCTATCACAAATACCAACTGAAATCAGACCGTAGAAAAAAAGAGGCTTTGAGCCTTAAAGAATTGACACAAATGGAAGTTGGTGATTATGTAACTCATATTGACCACGGTATTGGGAACTTTGGAGGATTGCAACGTATAGATGTAGAAGGAAAATGGCAAGAAGCGATCAAACTAATTTACGGTGAAGGTGATATACTCTACCTAAGCATTCATTCCCTTCACAAAATCAGTCGTTATGCTGGAAAAGAAGGAAGTGTTCCCAAAATATATAAACTAGGATCAAAAGCTTGGAAAGTCTTAAAACAAAAAACTAAAAGCAAGGTTAAAGAAATTGCTTTTAGTTTAATAGAATTATATGCAAAACGCAGACAAAAAATTGGTTTTGCTTTTGATCCAGACAGTTATTTGCAGTGGGAACTGGAAGCCTCTTTTTTGTTNGAAGACACCCCAGATCAGGAAAAAGCCACCCANGCCATAAAANAAGATATGGAATCTCCACGGCCTATGGATCGNTTGATCTGTGGAGATGTTGGTTTTGGAAANACAGAAGTAGCAATAAGAGCAGCTTTTAAAGCTGTNGATAATAGTAAACAAGTTGTTGTTTTAGTTCCCACTACCATTTTGGCNTTTCAACACTTTAAAACCTTTTCTCAACGTCTAAAAGAGTTCCCTGTCCGGGTTGACTACCTCAACCGATTTCGGACAATAAAAGATAGAAATCAAATTTTAAAAGACCTCAGCGAAGGTAAAATTGATATCCTCATCGGTACGCATCAATTGGTTAGTAANAATGTTATTTTTCAAGATTTAGGTCTTCTGATTGTAGATGAGGAACAAAAATTTGGNGTTGCAGTGAAAGAGCGAATCCGCTCCTTAAAAACAAATATAGATGTTTTAACGTTAACCGCTACACCCATCCCAAGAACACTTCAGTTCAGTCTAATGGCTGCNAGAGATTTATCTATTATTGCTACGCCTCCTCCNAATCGCTATCCAATAGAAACCGAAGTNCTTCGTTTTAGCGAAATACAAATCCGAGATGGAATTCTCTATGAACTCCAGCGTGGAGGACAAGTTTTCTTTGTTCATAATCGTGTTGAAAATATAATGGAAATTGCAGGTCTAATCCAACGGCTAGTCCCTGACGCAAGAATTGCNGTAGGTCATGGACAAATGGATGGNAGAAAGTTGGAACANACTTTACTGAGTTTCATGAATGGTGAATTTGATATACTTATCGCTACAACCATAATTGAAAATGGATTAGATGTACCGAATGCAAATACGATGTTCATNAACAATGCACATAATTTTGGCCTGAGTGATCTTCATCAAATGCGTGGTCGTGTAGGAAGAAGTAATAAAAAAGCATTTTGTTACTTTATNACTCCTCCTTATAGTGCGATGAATTNTGATGCTCAAAAACGAATGAAAACCATCGAACAGTTTTCTGCAATAGGTTCTGGAATCCAAATNGCAATGAAAGATTTAGAGATAAGGGGTGCNGGGGATTTATTAGGTGGAGAACAAAGTGGATTTATTAATGAAATGGGNTTTGANACATATCAGAAAATTTTANAACAGGCTATAGAGGAATTGAAAGAAAATGAGTTTAAAAACTTATATAAATCGAANGAAAGAGATGCNATTAAAAACTTTGTAAAAGAAGTTCANATCGATACAGATCTTGAAATNTATATACCAGATAATTATGTAAATATTGTTAGAGAACGTTTAACATTATATCAAGAATTAAGTAAAATTAAAACAAGTGAAGCTTTGAAGGAGTTCGAAGCCAAACTCAAAGATCGCTTTGGCACTCTCCCTCTAGAAGCCAAAGAATTATTGGAAAGTGTCCGTTTAAAGTGGGTAGCTGCTCAACTAGGTATAGAAAGATTAATTATTAAAAAGGGNCGCTGCATTTGCTATTTTNTTTCTGANCANCAGAGTGAATTCTTCCATGGTGAAGGATTTAGTCATTTAATAAATAAAATTCAAATACTATCAAACCGCATTACTTTAAAAGAAAAGAATACTATCAATGGTCCTAAACTCTTTTTGTCTATNAATGGNATAAGAGAAGTAAAAAGNNTAAAATCTTTNCTCGATCAATTGGTNCNTAAAAATTAAAGCCCTTTAAGATTTTTGATGACCTTAAATGCAATATCTACCTGATCCTCATCCATTAGTATTGTAAACTCATTTGAAGTAGATATAACCTCTGTAATATTTACTCCTTCCCATGATAAATGTTGAAAAATAAAATAATAAATACCTGGAATTTTGACATTATCTGTGGGAAGTTTAACGGTAATGGAAGATAAATTTTCTACTTTGGAATGGCAGAATTCCTTTCGAAAAAGTTCGTCAACTAATTGAACAATATTTTGACTTACTATGATGTTGCTTTCTGCTACACCTCTTGAAGAAGTATAAAAAACATCCTTTTTAAATTCGATTTTTTTCAAAAGATTAGCTTGGGTTAATAAAAGAGTGTCTGAGAGCAAAAATCCATAATCAACTAAAGAAGATCTTACAGTAATNTCTCCAAGGTTTTTTAAGACCTTNATTATCTTTTTTGTAGCTGTNAAATCAGTGTCATCTGANACNCGCTTTAAAGACATTATAATTGCACCNTTNTTAATTGGTTTTCTCATTAAAGCTTCAATATCNGGATGTATTTTTCGAGCCAAAGAAGTCAAATTNATGATCCTATCTGANAGAGCTGAAGCNAAGTATGGTTTNGTCTTAATATATTCTGTAACAGTTGATGAAATCGTTTTCATTTTCANTATAATTTAACAATCNNATNCAGAAAATAACAAAANTAGTCATTAANAAACAAATTGTTNTATTTAAAACATTCTTAAGANGNATTAAAATTTTTCATAATTTTTATATTATAAACTNAAATATTTTTTTGTGAANAGCTGANTATAAAACTNANCTCAACTTCAATTACTTTTTTTGAAGTNTTATAATCTGTAATATTTGCCAAAAAAAATTTTAGAATAAACAAATTGTTCTAGGAAATCAAAAAAATGATTATGTTCAACAAGCTCTATCACTTATTAGATAAATAGTTCAATNCTCAACGGAATAACTTATTTAAGAAAAGTTTATGCTCTAAACAGATTTTTGAATTCCATAATTAAACATGTCTTCATCATTCTTAAACGCCTGAGTTTTCCTTACTTTTGAAAAAATTGAAGATCCTTATGCCAAAAAGGTTTACAATAACAGCAGCCCTGCCCTACACTAATGGGCCCATACACATTGGTCATTTAGCTGGGGTTTATATTCCAGCAGATATTTATGCTCGCTATTTGAGATTAAAAGGTAAAGATGTTGCCTTCATATGTGGAAGTGATGAACACGGGGTTGCTATTTCGCTTAAAGCTAAAAAAGAAGGGAAATCTCCTCAAGAAATAATTGATTATTATGATAAATTGATCCGAAATTCATTTAAAAAATTTGGCATTACTTTTGATAATTATTCACGTACTTCAAGAGTAATTCACCACAAGACTGCCCAAGAAATCTTTTTAAACTTAAATAACAAAGGGGTTTTTGAAGAAAAAGTATCGGAACAACTCTACGATAATGAAGCTAAACAATTTTTAGCTGATCGTTATATTATAGGTACCTGTCCTATATGTCAAAGTGAAGAAGCATATGGTGATCAATGTGAAAGTTGTGGGAGCAGTCTTAGTGCAATAGAACTAATAAATCCTCAATCTACCCTTAGCGGATCAAAACCAGAAATGCGCAAAACAAAACATTGGTATCTTCCTCTTAATCGATACGAAACCTTTCTTGAGAAATGGATTATCAAAGGACATAAATCAGATTGGAAACCAAATGTATATGGACAGGTAAAATCTTGGATTGATATTGGTTTAAAGCCTCGAGCTGTAACTCGAGATTTAAACTGGGGAATTCCTGTCCCAATTCCTGGGAATGAAAATAAAGTACTTTATGTTTGGTTTGACGCACCTATAGGATATATTTCATCAACTAAAGAATGGGCTGCATCAAAAGGAATTGAATGGGAGCCTTACTGGAAAGATAAGGAGACTCAGTTGGTGCACTTTATTGGAAAAGACAATATTGTTTTTCACTGTGTCATTTTTCCTGTAATGCTTCATGCAGCTGGTTCTTATATTTTNCCAAAAAATGTCCCAGCAAATGAATTTTTAAATCTAGAAGGGCAAAAAATATCTACATCTAAAAATTGGGCAGTTTGGCTTCATGAATACTTAGAAGAATTTCCAGATCAACAAGATGTATTGCGATATGTTCTAACCGCTAATGCCCCTGAAACCAAAGANAACGACTTTACTTGGGAGGAATTTCAAGCNAGAAACAATAATGAACTAGTGGCCATNTTCGGAAACTTTGTCAATCGTGTAGTAATACTAACNCATAANTACTTTGCAGGGAGTGTTCCTGAAANAGGTTTATACTTAACTGAAGATAAAGAGGTTTTAAAACAAATGGCAATCCTTCCAGACAAAATTGGGAAGGCCATTGAAAAATTTCGATTTAGACAAGCTAGTCAAATTTTATTACAACTTGCTCGAATNGGAAATAAATACNTAGCAGATGCGGAGCCATGGAAATTAATTAAAACNGATACTACTAGAGTAGCAACAATTATAAATACATCTATTCAAATTGCATCTGCTCTNGCTGTTCTAAGCGAACCTTTTTTACCCTTTACTGCAAAAAAATTAAATACNATACTGAATATTNNATCNCTTTNCTTAAAGTGGGATGATGTGAGTCAAAAAAAGATTTTAATCCCAGCAGAACATCGTCTGGAAAAATCTCAACTTCTTTTCCAAAAAATTGAAGACATTCAAATGGAACATCAAAGAGATAANTTGAAAAAAANTNNTCATCAAAATNCAAAAGAAATTCAAACTATCCCNCCTTTAAAAGCACAAACCTCATTTGACAATTTTAAAGCNTTANACCTAAAAGTAGGTGAAATTGTAAAGGCAAAAAAAGTCAAAAAGACAAAAAAGTTGATGGANCTTAGTATTAAAATGGGAAATGAAATACGAACTATAGTTTCAGGAATTGCAATTGATTTTAAAGCCGATGANCTTATTGGAAAAAAAGTAACAATATTATCAAATTTAGCTCCACGTATCTTAAAAGGAATTAAAAGCAATGGNATGATACTTCTTGCAGAAAACCAAGAAGGAAAGTTTGTCTTTATTCATCCNGAAGATACTAATATTNANTCAGGAGCTTCAATCACTTAAGAATTGAAATCACATATTCCCATTGCATTTGATCCCTCTTACCGCCTTCCCTTGGTTAAAAATCATCGATTCCCCATGGAAAAGTATGAATTACTCCCTCAACAACTAATTTTAGAAGGNACATGTACTAANGAAAATTTTTTTATNCCAAAAGCTGCAACATTAAAACAAGTTTTAAGAATNCATGAATTAGACTATGTAAATAGGTTNAAAAAATTGGAACTTTCAAAAAGCGAAGTACGAAATATCGGTTTTCCACTTAGTGAATCACTTGTGAATAGAGAATTTTTAATTGCAGGTGGAACCCTAATTGGAGCCGAAAAAGCANTAAGATGTGGAATNGCAATGAATATTGCTGGAGGGACTCATCATGCTTACCCTANTAGAGGNGAAGCCTTTTGCTTACTTAATGACCAGGCAATTGCNGCACAACATTTGTTNGATACAAAACAAGCTAAAAAAATACTAATTTTAGACTTAGACGTTCACCAAGGAAATGGTACTGCAGTCATTTTTAGAAGAAATCCTAAAGTTTTTACTTGTTCCATTCATGGAGCAAAAAACTATCCTTTTCGAAAAGAGGTTAGTGATTTAGATATTCCGATGGAAGATAATTGCTCTGACTCAGATTATCTTAAGCAAATTCAAAATNTACTTCCAAAACTNTANGAACAAGTAAAACCTGATTTCATTTTTTATCTCTGTGGTGTTGACATATTGAAAACAGACAAACTTGGNCGTTTTGATATTACNATTATAGGNTGTAANCAAAGAGATGAACTTGTGCTTTCCTTTTGTAAAGAAAAAGGGATACCTGTTCAGTGTAGTATGGGAGGTGGGTATTCAAAAGAACTTAAAACAATTATTGAAGCTCATGCTAATACATATCGAGTTGCTAAAGCATTATTTACTTAGGATTCCAAGTTTGGCTTTTCATATTCAAAGCTGCAATAACTATATCCTTTCGACTTACTTGTCCAACTAAACGTCCTTTTTCTAGAACCGGATAACGTCTTCTACTTGATTTATAAAATTTTGATGCTGCGTCAAAAACACTCATTGTGGATTCTAGAGTATCCACTTTTTCCGTCATGAAATGACCGACAGATTTATCTAAGATCGGCATATTAAAATATCGGCTATCAGAAATTTCTTTCATACAGTCAGCTTCAGAAATAACTCCAATAAGAGCTCCTTTATCATCGATAACTGGTCCTCCAGATATACGGTACTTAATAAAGGCTTTCATTACATCGTGAACACTTTGCTCTTTTTTAAATAAAACCAATTGAGTGGTCATAATATCTGAAACAGTTAGCTTGCTTGGAGTAACTCTTTTTTTTTGAGCCCGCTCTCCTTGAAAACTTTTTACAGGCATAATAAATAACATTTAACTCTATCTAAATATAGGTTTTTTTGTCGAATTTTGAAATTATGCATTAAAAATGATGAATTCAATAAATATATATGAGTATTATTGTCAAAAATTTATTTATGCCTCTTTTGGGTGTTTTAGGTTGTGGATGGCTGGGTGTACCCCTAACTAAATATTTAAAGAGTTTGGGTTATGCCGTTCGAGGTTCAAGAACTTCCGAAGAGGGAGTTTTGAAACTAAAAAAAACAGGAATTGAAGGTCACAAGGTAGTTTTAGGAATAGATGATTCTAAAGGAATCTCTGAATTCATAAATCAACTAAAAATCTTAATCATTGCTGTACCACCTAGAAAAAATTCTTGTAATGATCATTTTGTTCAAAAAATCCAAACACTTCTAAATTCTCTAAAGTCAAGTTCAATTGAACGTATATTATTTTTAAGTAGTACTTCTGTNTANGGGNCTGAAGGAAAAATTTATGATGAAACAAGTTCTGAGTCTCCTAAAACTAAATCGGCAATAAACTTGCTTGCCTGTGAGAAATTGATTAAAAAAAATTCAATTCCTTCAGTAATTATTCGTTTAGGAGGGCTAATTGGAAAAGATCGAAATCCTATTTACCAATTGCAAGGCAAGGAAATAAGAAATCCAAATGGAAAGATCAACTTTGTAGATCAAGAAGATGCTGTTAAGGGTATTGCTTCTTTAGTCTCTAACAAGAATTTAAATGGGATTTTCAACTTAGTTTCCCCTCATCATCCTGAAAGAGAAACTTACTACCTTCATGTATCAAAAAAGTTTAAATTACCAATTCCAAAATTTAAACTAGAAAAATCTGTGGTTCGAATAATCAATGGAAATAAAATTACTGAAGTAACTTCTTTTAATTATAATGTCGACAACTTGTTGATATAAATTTGGTTTAAAAATAAAAAAAACTTTTTGTAATAGTTAACTTGTTGACATTAATAAATGTCAAGATAAAATATGCAAGTTGCATTGTTAGAGAAGTTATTAACCCGTCTAAAAAATGCTAAATTAGAGTATTTAAAGGCTGCTGACCATGTAAATGATCCAAACAAAAAGAGGTTTTATAACCAACAGGCAATGCTTCGAAATCGTTTTTTCCAAGAAATTTTAAGTGAATTACAAAACCAAGGCATGAATTACGATGACCTTATAATCAGTCGATTTAATTTTGACCAACTGTTAATATCTTCTATTGATACATTAAAAGCAACTGCATTTGAAAAGTGTTTGGAATCAGATAAAGTATTGTTAGAAGATTATAAAATACTTCTTAAAAATACTATTAAAAATGAAAAATTTTTACAACACTCTTCAAGTATTGAAATTGCAATTGAGCAGAATATGGCTCTAGTAGCAGATTATCAGCCTAAAAATCAAATGGGNTCTCATTTTAATTAACCTTTTTACCTTCTGCAATACTAGAGATCTCATCATTTAACACCATCATCCTATATATCAATGAATTATATTTACTATAAACGGCTTTTAGTGAAGGGATTAAAGAATCCTTTTTATAATGCTTAGTGAAATAACGCGATTTTTGAGTTTGCATTTGAACAACTTTAAGCCGACTTCGAATCTGTGGTTTCTCGAACCTACGCGGCAGGTTCTTTGAAAGTAAAGTTTTCAATCTTGAAGAAAGAGCTAAGATATTAACTTCTACAGATCGAAGGTCAAGATTTCTTAATCGGTTCAAAGATTCGTATAAGTTTCTAAAGTCTTCCCATTCCTCTAATCCATTTTCTTTTAATAATTCTTCTGGATAATTAACCAATTCAAAATTTACTGTTAAAGGGGTCTCATTTTTATTTAAATTTTGTATATCATCAACACTGTTTCCCATATTATTATTTACATTATTGCATGCAGAAAAAAAAAGAACGTAAAACAATAAAAACCGAGAATTAAACAATATCATATCAAATTTAAATTCCTAAAGAATTAATCTTTAGTAAAAGTATAGTGAAAAATAGAAACATAAGAATAAACAAATGTAAAGGAAAAGGTCCTTCTATTTGGAGTTTAATTTTATGAAAAACTAANTGTAATGGAAGAGCTATTATCACCCANCCAATNTAGTTNTGGAAAGAAGCCAACCCTGACTCAAAAGTCCAAAAATCTAAAATAGGGGCAATGGGTTCAATCACTATATCTAGCGAAAGCATCAAAAAAATACCNAAAAGAGTTCTGGACAAAANAGAATCAAAAAAAAATTGTGAAATAAATCCTGTCATTAACACCAAAATACACCAATTTATACCAATAATTAGGGGGACTCCTAAAAATTTTGTGCCTAAAGCATTTCCATAGGAGTATTCCCCAAAAATAAATCCATACTCTACTCCAACTATTTCAGCTAGCATCCCAATTGTAAAGCAAAGAACTACAATAAAAACTGTTTTTTTACTCCATTCACAATTGATCAGTAATAAAATAAAACTCAGTAAAAGATTTAGAGGTGTTGCTTTAATAAACCAGTATGCATNACTGTAAATGATTCCAATAAGTCCAGAAAGATGAAATAGCCATACCAAAGCAATTGAAATGTTTTGCTTAGTAATTAAAGGTAATTGATTCATTTTAATAATCTGGAATAAGCTCTAANGCAATTTTANAATAAGNAAAGAGGGATTTAGTCCTCCATATTGGATATTCTATCCACAAAATAAAGGTNTTTTATTCTTTTAGAAAAGTTAGAATGTTTCAAAAAAATCGTAAACTGGTGAAGTAAAAATTAAACTATCCATTAAAGAATGATAGTTTTGGTAATAAGTTTTTAGGATTATAAAATAAAAACGTCTCTGATTAGGATTTTAGAATTTGACTAATGGAAATAGTTAGCAGAGACGTTTTTTATAAACCAAATTGAATTTAAACTTGTTTAAAATTAAACAAAAAAAGTTGTACAAAAAAATATTGTTTATTTTTTTTTAATTGGCAAGGTTCTTACTATCAATACTTTAGTTGAAAAAGAAAAAAACTCCTGAAAAAATTTATAAATCAGAAAAAAAATGTTCTTTTGGTGTAAAATATATATTTCATGAAAAAATTCAATCGTTTTGACATTTTTATTTACCTCCTAATTATTGCAAACATTATTGCAATGGTTTTGGAATCACATGAATTCATTAAAGAACGTTTTGGTGAATTATTCAATTATTTTGAGTTGATTTCTATAATTATTTTTACCCTGGAATATTTTTATAGAATATATATTAGCTATAAAAAGTCAAGATGGCTTGGAGTAAAATCTTATATTTTCAGTTTCTTTGGAGTTATTGATTTTATTTCNATAGTCCCTTTTTACATAAAACAATTTGTTCTAATCGATGGNCGGTTCTTTAGAATTTTAAGATTGTTCCGATTATCTAGAATATTTAAATTAGGAAGAGACAGCAAATCTTTAAAACTTTTCATAAAAGCAATATCTGCTGTTCAAAACGAACTGAAATTNACTTTCTTTCTNTCACTACTTTGNATACTTTTTTCTGCATCTGCCATTTACTTTTTGGAAAATGAAGCTCAGCCTGAAATTTTTTCAAGTATAACTGCTTCTTTATGGTGGGCGACTGTTTCCTTAGCAACAGTTGGCTATGGAGATGTTGTTCCCGTAACTTTTTGGGGAAAGATTTTTGCTGGATTTATTTCCCTTATAGGGATTGGTATTGTAGCTATACCNACAGGTATAATTAGTGCTTCTTTTGTTGAAGAAATTCATCATTTCAGAAAAAAAAGATAATTAAAAACCNTNAAAAACATGTTGAGATTTNACTTTCTAATTTATTCATTTCTTATAATATTTAACTTATCATACCCTCAGACTTCAGATGAAAGTTTAGAAGGAAAAAAAATTTTGGTTGTTTATGGTGGTTGGGAAGGGCATAAACCTAAAATTTTTGCGGAAAAAATATCATCTTGGTTGAAAGCCCAAAAAGCCAAAGTCTTTTTAGCAGACAGCACTTCAATTTACACAAATAGTAAATTAATGAGTGAATTGGATTTAATTATTCAACACATCACAATGAGTGAGATTACAGCAGAACAGTCCAATGCTTTAATTTCAGCTGTTTTAAATGGGGTTGGGCTGGCTGGATGCCACGGTGGTTTAGGAGATTCTTTTAGAAAAAATACTGAATACCAATACATGGTTGGAGGACAATTCGTAAAACATCCGGGAAATCAAGTGCTTTATACTGTAAATATAGACTCTAACGAAGACCCCATAACAAGAGGTATTAAGAATTTTACATTAAAGACTGAACAGTATTATATGCATGTCGATCCTGCTTTGGATGTTTTAGCAACAACTCAATTTTCAGGTGCTTATGACCCTTGGATTAAAGGTGCTACGGTTCCTGTGGTATGGAAAAAATACTATGGCAAAGGACGTGTATTTTACAATGCTATCGGCCATTCAAAAGAAAACTTTGATATCCCTGAAGTTTGGACTTTAATTACAAGAGGTGTCAGCTGGGCAGCGAAAAAAGATTAAATATCCTTTTTAGGATATATATTTTCGGACTTTTTTTGTGATATCTTTGTGTCGCTATGAATAAAAGAATTGCTGTCATAGGCTCTGGGTTTTCTTCATTATCCGCGGCCGCTTATCTTGCTAAAAAGGGCTTTAGTGTAAAAGTATTTGAAAAAAATCAAACCCTAGGAGGAAGAGCGCGTCAATTAAAAAAGAATGGTTTTACCTTTGACATGGGACCATCATGGTATTGGATGCCTGATGTTTTTGAATCATTCTATAATGATTTTGGCAAAACAACAGCAGACTTTTATAATTTAGAACGCCTTGATCCTAGCTATCAAGTTTTTTTCGGAGAGAGGGACAGCATTTCAATTGGAGATTCTCTTAAAAAAATTTATAAACTCTTTGATAAAGAGGAAAAAGGTAGTAGTAAAAAACTAAAGCGATTTATTGATCTCGCTAAAGAGAATTATGATATTGCAATTAAAGATTTGGTTTATAGACCTGGGATTTCTCCGCTAGAGTTAATCACACCAGTGACTATAAAAAAAATAAAGTATTTTTTAGGCAATATCAAAAATGATGTTTATAAAGATTTTAAAAGCCCTAAACTAAGACAAATACTACAGTTCCCAGTTCTTTTTCTTGGGGCAAAACCCTCAAATACTCCTTCATTCTATAATTTTATGAATTTTGCAGATTTTGGATTAGGCACTTGGCATCCAGAGAAAGGGATGTACAGCGTTGTATTGGCTATGGTCTCCCTAGCTAAATCTCTTGGAGTGGAATTTCACACAGATTCAGTAGTAGAAAAAATAGTTGTTAATGATTCTGGAAAAGCAAAAGGGATCCAAATTAATGGAAAAATGATAGAATCAGATATAGTAATCTCTGGAGCAGACTATCATCATTCAGAAACCTTACTAGATTTTCGATTCAGGGCATATAGCGAAGATTATTGGTCGAAAAGGGTTTTTGCTCCATCTTCTCTTCTATTTTATATTGGCTTAGATAAAAAAGTAAAGAATGTCTCACACCATACATTGTTCTTCGATGTTGATTTTGATGAACATGCCCGGGCAATTTACGATAATCCTAAATGGCCCGAAAACCCTTTATTTTATGCAAACTTCCCTTCCATATCAGATCCTAGCATGGCTCCAAACGGTAAGGAAGCTTGTTTCATCTTAATACCTATAGCCCCTGGTATAGAGGATAGTTCTCAGTTGAGAGACAAATATCTTAATTTAGTANTAAAGCGATTAGAAAAACTAACCTGTCAAANAATCAAAGAAGATATCCTTTTTTGTGATTCTTTCTGTGTAAAAGATTTTATTAAGGAATACAATTCATACAAAGGAAATGCTTACGGGCTTGCAAATACATTATTTCAGACTGCTTTTTTACGCCCTAAATTAATAAGTAATAAAGTTAAAGACCTATACTTTACTGGACAGCTAACAGTTCCAGGTCCTGGAGTTCCTCCTGCTTTAATTTCAGGAAAATTGGTAGCAGAATTAATTTCAGCAGCTAATCCTTAGGATTTAAAACCCACCAAATAAATTCAAATTCACTATCTCTTACTGCAATTACAGAATCAAGCATCTTAGAACTGGCTATCAAATCTTCTCTATATGCAGAAAGTTGATCAAAAACTTGATATTGCCACAAATCCAAACGCTGGAACAATATATACTTCATGAATTTATCTTTTTGAATATATTCCCTGTTTTCAATCCAAAATTCATTGTAGTCTATATCAACCCAGGGTAAATCATAAACCCATTTATTGGCTATTCTGTCTTTAAATTGATTTACAAGGCGTTCTTCAATTTTTCCTGTATTTTCAATTAAATANCCTAACTCTACCCCATCATAAATTTTTGTCATTTCTAAACCGACCTCTTTAGGAAGAAGTCTAAATGTTCCATCTAATTTTATCGCGTCAAAATTGACTCTTGGTGGATTAAATGGATTTCTATTTACATACATAGCCATTGGAGCGAAATGATATAGCCCATCAGGTTCTTCATCATCTTCCATAGAATCAACAAAAACACTATCATTATCGACTTCCCATTTTTGATATTGTTTATCATAATATCCAACGGCCCATTCAAGGTTTTCGGTGTATTCATCCGTGTAAGAAATAATTTTATCTACTTCCTCTCTCAAATTAGCAAGATTTTCAATGCCATCATTGCGATTATCAGACTCACCACCCTGTTGTTCTATCCCAAAAGAAACAGTTACACCAAAAACAAGAATTACAAATTCAACTATAGACTTTTTTACTCGATCCCAAAAGTCTTTGATGTCAAAACGATCTCCTAAAGTTATTAGCCTAAGGAACCAGTTCAGTTTCGCTCTTTCAAGACCAGCAGATTTGTCGGCATTTTCAAATTCCTCTCTGGATATAACTCCATCCTTATTGGTGTCTATTTTATCAAAATCGTCTTTTTTAGCCATTTATTTTTATAATAAATCAAACAAATTTGCACTTTGTAAATTTAAAAAAATTGAGTGAATCTAATTAAATATAGCACTATTTAGATATATTTTGCCTCTATTTCTTTAAATGGAAGTGAAGGATCGTATAGCTCACCGATCAATTTAAAAAGTTCTCTTTCAAACTCTTTTAATATAACAGCTTCTATTTCAAGAACATGCTTTTTTCTTTGATTCTCTCTAATTGATACAGGCAGAAAATTATTTTTAAAGGTTTTAAGGGGAATTACACCAGCTATTGTTCTTTTATTTTGGAAATCACTATTCAATAAATAGGCATACATGAGTACTTGAAAAAGAGGATTTTTTTTAGGTTGTGTCCGAACTTCATCCCATTGACCAAAAGTCATGTCTGAAATAGTTGTTTTTCCTGTCTTATAGTCGACAAACCTCAATGTGTCGTTTTTAAAGTCAATACGGTCAACAGTGCCTTTAAAAATAAATTTTTTATCTAAAGTGTTAACATATATTGTTTTTTTAAATTGATGCTCTAGAGCAAGGATTTGAATTCGATCGCCCTCTTCTACTTGTTTTTTTTCGGAAAGTAAAAATTGTTTAAGTACCTTCTCCATTATTTGATAGATTAAAGCATTTTTACCCGTAATTTTTTGTTCATTTAAACTTAAAGAACGAAACTTATTTTTTAAGATTTCTGGTAATAATTCTATCATTTTGTTGTAATGTATTACATTCATAACCTTTGATAAATAAGGGAAATAAAGACTTTCCAAAACTTCATGCATTATAGTTCCCTTGTTTACATTCGTTAAGTGCTCGTTCCAATTCACCGCTTCTCGAATATTAAGCATATAATGTTCATAAAATGAATAAGGACTTCTGATATATTNTGTAAGTGAGGAAGGTGAAAATCCTTCTTCAGCCATTTGATCCAAATGATCTAGAACAGCTTTTGTTTTTTTTACCTCCTTAACCTCTTTACTTAATTTCGGAACAGGTAGTTCTATTTGATTAAATTCTAGGTTGTGTTCAGCTTCTTTAAAGTATTCTAATTGTATTAAAAAACGACTGGGTTCTGCAGTAAACAAACCTTCTGAAGAAATATTATATAAAAGATGTACATTTTTTGCTCTTTGCAATAATCTAAAAAAATGATAGGCATAAAGATGATCTTGTTCAATAAATGTATTCATACCAAATTTTTTACGGACATCAAATGGAATCCATGAAAAAGGTCTTTTACCTTTTGGTAAAATACTCTCATTTAAATTTGTAATAATGACATTTTCAAAATCTAATAGACGAGTTTCTAATAATCCCATAATTTGAATTCCACTTAATGGGTCTCCTTTAAAATCAAAACTTTCTTGGGCTATTAAAGTTTCAAAAATCATCTTTAAATCGGTCAATGATGTCATAAAATTATGATCATGATATAATTCGTAAAGAGAATCTAGTATTAAAAGAAAAAAATGACAAGTTTCTATCTTAAAAGGATCCTCTTTCGACTTGCTATAAATATTTTTCAGTGTATTTGTTATTTTTATGAGTTGTTTAAGAAATTGATTTACATTTTTAAAGGGAGTGAATAAAAGACTTGCTTGAGGACCTTTGGCACAAAGTTCCCCTGAGGTAACATAACTTAAATTGCATTTTTCAATCCATCGATAAAATTCTGATTCTTTATTTTTAATAATTGCTCTACTAAAAGCTGTCTTTGAAAATTCATAACAGGTTCGATAAGGGTATCCTTTATCAGAATAATTTTCGTGTAAATCAAAATATGACTTAAAAAAACCCATCAAAGNGGTGTTTTTTAGTGGATATCCCATGGTGATATTCCATGAGATTTTTTGATCAGGTAATACAGAAAGTGCTGGTTTTAATAGTTCTTCATCTCCCAAAACNACAACAGTGGATTTATTCTTATCTTTTGTTTACAAGCAATATTTATTGCAGTCTTTGCCTGAATAGTATTATTTACAGTGCTAAGAATTTCTATTTTTTTTGATTTTGAAAAAATATTTCTGAATTCTAAATTTTTAGATTTTTTTAAAACATTCCATTCTTTATGATATTTACGAATAAAATGTCCAGCACTATGATAAGGATCTTCAAAAAAAGCTTTATCTATATCCCAAAAAATTTCTGCCTTCCCCTCAGAGATAAGTTCTTGTATTAATGTTTCTTCAGATTTTGTCAAAGCATTGAAACCAACAAAAAAGTGTTGTGGAATATCTTGTTGAATGTAAAGAGCTATATTTTTTATAGCTTCTCTCATCTGTATTCCTGAATATCCCTTTTGTTTTTTTAATAGTTTTTCATAAAGCTTTTGATAATAAAGAAAAAACTTTCCTTGAAGTTTGAAATATCGTTTACTTAGTTCTCCTTTTTCTTGAGTTCCCCAACTTTCTATGTCTCCTAATGCATTCATGTAGCTAAATAATTCTTTTGCATTTACCAATTGTTGGTCTAATTCATTAAACTCTCCAATTAAGGTTGGAGCCCACCCAAAAAACTGATTGAAAGATTCCAATTCTACTTTTGGAGTATATTCTTTGTAAACTTCATAAAAACTATATAATAATTCAAGGTTATTTGCTAATCGGATTCCTGAGAGATGTTCTAAAAATTCAGAGATACTTACGATGCTTGGTGTAATAATTGGACGATCAATAACTTTTTTTATTGATTCCTTTAGAAAATTAATTGCTCTAATACTGGGTACTACAATCTTTACCTGGTCCATTTTTAAGTTGGAGGAAAGGATTTTTATGGCGACCTCATCTAAAAAAGTTTGCATCCCTAAATGTAAAGAATCAGGTCAAGCTAATACAGTTTATTTTGAATAATTATTAGATTGTTGAAGAGTCTTACTTAATAGTTTTTTGCTTATTAATATTATTTCTCATAAATAATGAAGTTGATTTTATAAACCAATTGATTAAAAAAATATATTCAATGTTTTTTAGGAGAATGAATTATTTGTGATATTTAATATTTTTAATACTATATTTTTAATACGTCAACTTTATCATTAAAATAAACCAAAATATTTTCTGAATGTTCGTATCCCATTTCGTTTAATACTTTTGAATAGGATAGAATTTGTTCTTTATCTTCTTTTTTGGGTCTTCCTGTTTTATAATCTATTATGCTTACCTTCCCAGAACTTGAAAAATTGATTCGGTCAGGTATAAGAGTTGGCCCTGAGGGAACTAGGAGAGCTCGTTCACAGATCACTTCATCATTTCCTTCATAAAACTGTTTTAATTCAGGATGATTAACAACTTGTCGTAATTTTTCTTCAACCGAAGTTTTAAGATCGGGTGAAAGAAATTTTTCTCGTAAGGCATTTTCTATTACTTCAGAAATACAATCTGCAGTTGTAATTTCCGCTAATAAGTTGTGAATCAATTGGCCCCTATCTTTTGCTTCTTTTATTGTTCCTTTTGATGAATAGTTATATACCAGCTTTTTTTTCCAATGGTCGCTTAATATAAAATGANACTCCTTTTCATTACCNTTGTNTTTNTTCTTTATTTNCTCTNGACNNATTTTTATGGGGAGNTTNCCCTGCTTNTAAGGGNTTTNTGAATTTAATACCTCNCCTTGANTTAATACATAATTNTTTAACCAATGGGCATAGGTAGATTCNCCAGNATCNACTTCTTGAGTAACNATATACAAAACCTCTATTGCTCGAGTCAAAGCAACATAAAGAACNTTAAGNGCATCTNTTTTTTGATTTAGNCGATGTGAATGATATAACTCNTCNCCTTCTTGTCCATANTGCTTAAGCTCTCTTGAAAAATTAAACCAGCCCCATTTAACTTTTTTAAGNTTGCCTTNATTAAAAGGAAACCATATTTTNTCNTTTCTCTGAGNATAAATTGGTGTGTCCATAAANGGNAAGATAACCACNGGAAATTCTAATCCTTTAGCTTTATGAATAGTCATAAGTTTAATAGCNTCAATAGAGTCAGNAANNACAATTCNTAACTGTTNGGATANCATTTCCCAATGNNTNAAATATGATATAATTGAAGCTGAATGTGATNTAGAAAACTCAAATANATCNTCCATAAAACAAGATATATAGGCATCATTATTATCTAAAATTGATAAATTNATCANAATATAATCTACTGCCTCTNTTATTGTTTTTGATGCCAATTGTTCTAAATCTATATCAAAACCAATATTCTTNCCCAGTTCTTTTAAAAAAATAGATGTTTTAACATTCAAATTTTTAACTGCAAATTCGTGATAACCTTCAAAGGTCCTTTTATCTAATTCCCATAATATGTCAAAAATAGTTTTGTGATATTCTGGTGTATCTGGTTTTATAGAAAGTTGTAAAAAAGAAATTAATAATTGAACTTTATTTGAATGAGATACTTGCATTGATTCTGAAGAAACCAAGCTAAATCCCTCTTCTATAAGCCCAATTCCTATTTCAGCAGCTTGTTCTTTTTTACGGACAAGAATTGCAAGATCACTTTGATTAAACCCTTTTTTTATAAGTGTTTTTACTAAGCTTATCGTTTTAGAAATATAAAGAGGTGTTTTGATTTCTTTAGTGCCTCCTTTTTTAATAGCTTCTATACATAGGTATCCTCCTTGATCCTTTGGCAACTGCTGACTTTCTTCTCCGTATAAAATTGTATAATCTTTGTTTTCAAATTGTTTTGAAAGCATCTTTAAAAGGCCATTATTAAAATTGACAATTTCTCTTGCTGATCTGTAATTTCTATTTAAAAAAATATTTTTAGCTTGAGCTTGAAAAGGCTGTTGAATTTTATTGATTAGTTCGATATACTGATTAACATCTCCTCCTCTCCATCTGTAAATAGCTTGCTTTGGATCACCAACTAAAAGCAAAGATCCTGGAATGCCTGAGAGACTTTCACCTTCAATAGCATTAGCAATTAATGGAATTAAATTTGTCCATTGCAATGTTGATGTGTCTTGAAATTCATCTATAAAATAGTGCTTGTAACGTTCCCCCAAACGCTCATAGATGAATGGAGCACGTTCAGCTTGAACCAACTGGCTAATTTTACTATTAAACTCTCCAAGAAGACGAACTTCTTTCTCATTTTGAAGNTTTTCTAAGCNCTGTTCCATNAATTGTAANAGNANCCTAGGTGTCCAGNATTTCAAAGTGTTTTCAATAACTAAATATTGNCCAACATTTTTTTTGACTTGATAAAAATAGTTTTGTATTTTATCTCTAATCCCATTGATTAAATCTTTTTTCCCTTCTGATAAAGTTTTGTTGTACAATGATTTTTCACCTAATAATGCAGCTTCTAATTGTGTCTCATAAAGTGAGATGAAATCTCCATTTTTTACTTTTTCAAAATGTTTGTGAACTTGATTGAACTTAAAATCATTAGCGTTAAGTCCTAAAGAAGTTAAAAAGTTTAATGCATCTTTTGCTTTTTCAACAGCTTCGGATTTTGCATTATTTAGTAATGCATTTAATAATGTCTTATCAGCTTGAAGTTCCTCTATACCTTTTAGTTTAATATCTGCAATGGGTAATCGGTCATTTTCATTTAGTAATAAGCGTATAAATTCATCTAAATCTCTTTGAATATCCCAATCTTTTCCATCTAATACTTTACTTAAACTGAAATTCAATAGCAGTTCAGAGAACAATTCATTAATTCCAACCTCATCAATAATAGAGTTTACCGTTTCTTCTAGTAAATGGTTTGGATCTAAAGCAACCTCAAAGCCATATGGTAAATGAAACTCACTAGCAAAGGTGCGAATTAATCTATGGGTAAATTTATCTAAAGTAATCACATCAAAACTCCCATATTCTAAAAGTATTTTTTTCAACATTTGCTCTGATCGAAAAGCCAACTCCTGCTCTGATATTTCAAAAAATTTACATAGAGTAGCTGATGTATTTGTTTTATTTTTGAAAGGCTTAGAAAGAGCTACTAAAGTAGCTAATATNCGTGCCTTCATTTCGTTTACTGCTTTGTTGGTAAAAGTGAGAGCTAATAAATTTCGAAAGGGTTTTTGAGAATAATCTCTTAGTAAAATTTTTAAGTATTCCAAAACTAGCCTATAGGTTTTACCAGAACCTGCGGAAGCATTAATGATTTTGAAATTATTTTTAGTCAAGTTGTTAAAATTGTTANTTAAATGTAAGGCTTTTGTTAACTATGTCTTTTATTGCAAAAAGAAATTATAATTTTGCTTAAACTAAAAAAATTAATTATGGCTTTTGAACTACCGTCTTTATCATATGCTTATGATGCATTAGAACCTCATATTGATTCTCGTACAATGGAAATTCATCACAGTAAGCATCACAATGGTTATACAACAAATTTAAATAATGCTATTGCAAATACTCCTATGGCTAATCAGTCCATAGAAGAAATTCTCATGGGACTAGATCTTGATAACAAGGCTGTTCGCAATAATGGTGGGGGTTTTTACAACCACCGTTTGTTTTGGGAAATTATGTCTCCAAATGGTGGGGGTTCACCAAATGGTGATTTAGCTGAAGCAATTGATTCTGCGTTCGGCTCTTTTGATGAATTTAAAACAGCTTTCTCTAAAGCAGCTGCAACTCAATTTGGTTCAGGATGGGCTTGGCTTTGCGTCCTAAANGGTGGGGTTTTAGAAGTTTGTGCTACTGCCAATCAAGACAACCCATTAATGCCGGGTATAAGTTGTGGTGGNATTCCCATCTTAGGAATCGATGTATGGGAGCATGCCTACTATCTAAACTACCAAAATCGTCGTCCAGAATACATTAATGCCTTTTTTAATGTNATTGATTGGAATAAAGTCAGTGTTTTATATGCTACTGGAGCATAATCAATTNAAGGTTCCTAAAAAAGAGCATGTTTGANTTTAGAATTCAATTTCTTTTTTCTTCTTAAAAAGAAAAAANTTTAGTAGGCNCTTTTATTAATTTTTTCAACGAAATTGATAAAAGCTTTATTNGCTACTCGGCAGCCTCCTGGTGTCGGATAGTCACCTGTAAAATACCAATCTCCNAAATTTTTGGGACACGCTTTATGAAGTCCATTAATTGTCTGGAAAATAACTTCTACCTCTGCACTTATATNATCAAGCTTTAAAATTTCTGCAATCTTTTTTGAGATTTCTTCATCATTGAAAGGNTCATAAATCGCCTTAACGTAGTTTGGAGGTGTTTCTGATNCTTTCTCCACACTTTTTAGACAATTATTATAAACCTGTTGAATAATATTTTTTTTATTCCCAATGTCTTCATGAAGNGCTAAAGCNGCGCGAAAAGCAATAAAGTCNTCTAATTTAGCCATATCAATACCATAACAATCTGGGTATCGAATTTGAGGTGCACTGGAAACAACAATTATTTTTTTTGGGCCTAACCGGTCAAGCATTCTTAAAATACTTTTTTGTAGTGTGGTCCCCCTNACTATACTATCATCGATAATTACCAAATTATCACTTGGATGCACAACCCCATAGGTAATATCATAAACATGTGCTACCAAATCATCTCGATCACTATCTTCTGTAATAAATGTTCTTAATTTAGCATCTTTTATAGCTATTTTTTCAATGCGTGGTTTGAGATTAAGCATTTTTTTAAGAACAGAAACATCAGGTTTTTTGGTTTTATCCAATTCCTCTTTTAAAAGATTACGAACGTGATCTTGAACAGCACCAATCATACCGTAAAAAGAAGNTTCNGCAGTGTTGGGAATAAATGAAAAAACAGTGTTTTCAAGATCACCTTGTATTGATTTNTGCACCAGAGGGAACAAGGCTTTCCCCAAATTTTTACGNTCTTGATAGATTTCAGAATCTCCACCTCTTGAAAAATAAATGCGCTCAAATGAACAGGCTTTTTTCTCTTTTGGTTCCAAAATTTCTTTTACTAGTGTACTTCCTGTCTTTTTTGTGATCAAAGCATGCCCAGGATCTAATTCTTCAATCTTTTCGTAAGGNATATTAAATACAGTTTGTATGGCTGGACGTTCTGATGCTACTACAACTAGTTCATCATCTGAATAATAATATACTGGGCGTATTCCTACAGGATCACGAATTACAAAAGAGTCCCCATGTCCTAACAAACCTGCTATTGCATAACCCCCATCCCAATTTTTTGCAGCTTTCCTTAAAATTTTNGAAAGCTTTAGGCGTTCCGCNATAAGTGGNGAAGCTTCAGCTTTAGTGTATCCTTCATGGCGTAAATTTTTATAAATTTTTGAAACNGAATCATCTAAGAAATGTCCAATTTTCTCCATTACAGTGACAGTGTCNGCACGCTCCTTCGGATGTTGTCCTAAGTCNACAAGATTGTCAAAAAGCTGATTTACATTTGTTAGATTAAAATTCCCTGCAATAATTAAATTTCGATGCATCCAATTATTCTGTCGTAAAAAAGGATGAACACTTTCAATACTATTTTTACCAAAAGTTCCGTAACGAACATGACCTAACATCAACTCTCCAACATAGGGAACCTCTTTTTTTAATTTTTCTGGCAAGGAAAGTAAATCAGGAGAAATTTCTAATTGCTTTTGAATCCGTTCCTTTATGGTCTTAAAAATCTTTTGAATAGGTTGTGATTCTGCNGATCGAACTCTACTTATGTAGCGCTGCCCAGGAGACATGTTATATTTAATACTAGCAAAACCCGCTCCATCTTGCCCACGGTTATGCTGTTTTTCCATNAGTAAATACATCTTGTTAATTCCAAATAGTGCGCTACCATATTTTTCTTTGTAAAATGACAAAGGTTTTTTTAACTGTAAAAGTGCAATTCCACATTCATGTTTTATAGCGTCACTCATTAGAATAGTTGTATTATGTTAAATTAATTTCAAATTCTGTTAATGACTTAAGAGCTTCTATTCTTTGTTTTAAAAGTTCATGTGATAAGTCTTCTAAAGATTCTGTTCCAAATTTTTGAACCGTAAAAGAAGCTATCGCAGAGCCAACAATTATTGCCGCTTTCATGTCCTCGAAGGATACTCGTTTACATTGAGACAAATACCCTGCAACTCCTCCTATAAAACTATCCCCTGCTCCTGTGGGATCAAAAACTTCATTTAAAGGAATNGCAGGTGCGTAAAAAAAATTTTTTCCNCTAAAAAGTAACGCNCCATGTTCTCCTTTTTTAATAACTATATATCTTGGGCCCATGGATTGTAGTTTCTGAGCNGACTCAACCAAAGATTGAGTTTTTGNCAATTGGCGTGCCTCTTCGTCATTTATAGACAGTACGTCAACTCGAGAAATGACTTCATCTACCTTGTCACGATAGCTTTCAATCCAAAAATTCATAGTATCCATTATCACAAGTTTAGGCTTCACCATTTGGTCTAAAACTGCTCCCTGTAAATTAGGGTCTAAATTACCTAATAAGACTATACTTGANTCTTTAAAATTATCAGGTACTATCGGTTTAAATTTTGTCAACACATTCAATTGAGTATCTAATGTAGTTCTTGTATTCAAATCATTGTGATACCTACCTCTCCAAAAAAAAGTTTTTTCATTTGGTATGAGTTCAACTCCAGAAAGGTCAAGGCCTTTTGATTTGAGCAAATCAGTATGTAAGTTTTCAAAATCGCCTCCAATAACTGAAACTAAACCACAATTAGTTTGAAACTGTGACGCTGCCAAGCCAATATAGGTCGCACATCCTCCTAAAATTTTTCCTGTTTTCCCGAAAGGAGATTCAATACTGTCATAGGCCATAGTCCCCAAAACCAACAGTTTGCTATTCATATTACAAAAGTAAAAAACTCTTAGTCCCCCAAGTATTTTTAAGTTAACAATTATTAAAGACTTTAAACAGTCTTTATTATGTTAAGTTTTTTTTTCATTCTGTTCAAAAAATTCATCTGATTTTAAATTTTTCCCTCTTGCAGCTTTGACAGCTAGTTGATCACAACGTTCATTTTGTGGATGTTTATTGTGTCCTTTAATCCATTGAAAATAGACGTTATGTTTTTTATATACTTTTAGAAATCTTTTCCAAAGGTCAATGTTTTTTTTTCCTTTAAAATTTTTTTTCTCCCAATTAAAGATCCATTTTTTCTCAATTGCATCTACTACATATTTAGAATCAGAATAAATTACAACCTCCATCCCTTGGCTTTTNAGCATTTCCAAACCAATTATTACAGCTAATAACTCCATACGATTGTTAGTTGTATGAGTAAAACCTGCTGAAAATTCTTTCACATATGACATCCCTACCCATTCTAAAATGATTCCATAACCACCTGGCCCCGGGTTACCGAGTGAAGAGCCGTCCGTATATAAATAGACTGACTTGGCNTTCATTACNTCAGATTNTTGAGTAAATTCTTAATTACTTTAGGAAAATGNAAATATTCTAATTGATGAACTTTTAAAGCTATATCATCAACTGAATCCTCGGATTGAAGAGTGACTTTCTCCTGAAATATAATCATGCCTTCATCATAAGCCTCGTTCACATAGTGAATGGTAATTCCAGTTTCTTTTTCTTGTTGATCTCTGACTGCTTCGTGTACATATTTACCATACATTCCCTTTCCCCCATATTTGGGTAAAAGGGAAGGATGAATATTAATTATTTTATTTGGAAAGGATTTAATCCAGTCAGATCCAATTTTCAATAAAAACCCGGAAAGAATAATTAAATCAGGTTTTTGCTTTTTTATTTTTTTAAGTAATGTCCCTTTTGTAAAAGAAATTTTATTGAAAACTTCTACCTGAATTCCAAAGGATTTAAGCCTGTCAATTACTCCTGCCTTAGGATTATTAGTGTAAACCCCTAAGATGGTTACTGTTTTGTTTTGTTCAAAAAAGCTACAAATATTCTCCACATTGGTCCCCTTACCTGAAGCAAAAAGAATTATTTTATGTTTCATTTTATTATATAAAACTCAGCAATTACAAATGATATTCTAAAAATTACTTTTAACATTATTCAAAATTAAGGTTAATATTCAACCCCAATTGATCAAATTCTTTTAAAGTTTTATATTTTTGTTGACACTTAATAAAAACAAAGATTAATTATGTCAGACATTTCCTCAAGAGTAAAAGCCATCATAGTTGATAAACTAGGTGTAGATGAAAANGAAGTTGTTGATGGAGCNAGCTTTACCAATGACTTAGGTGCAGACTCACTGGATACCGTAGAATTGATTATGGAATTCGAAAAAGAATTTGACATTCAAATTCCCGATGACCAAGCTGAAAATATTGCTACTGTTGGTCAAGCTATCAAATTTATTGAACAAGCNGACTAAATAAGTGCCATGAAACCAAGACGCGTAGTAGTTACCGGATTGGGGGCCCTTACGCCAATTGGAAATACCCTCCCAGAATATTGGGAGGGTTTATTGTCTGGTACCAGTGGGGCAGCTCCAATTACTTATTTTGATCCTGAATTATTTAAAACACAATTTGCTTGCGAANTCAAAAANTTTGATCCTTTAGATCATTTTGACCGTAAGGAAGCAAGAAAATATGATCGTTTTGCACAATACGCTCTAGCNAGNGTTGCAGAAGCTTTAAATGATGCTAAATTATCAATTGAAACAATTGATAAAGACCGTATAGGAGTAATCTGGGGAGCAGGAATAGGTGGTNTAGAAACCTTTCAAAACGAAGTATTAAACTTTGCTGCTGGAAATGAAAACCCTAGATTCAACCCCTTCTTTATTCCTAAAATGATAGCAGATATCGCTCCAGGATTAATCTCTATGAAATATGGTTTTCGAGGTCCAAACTTTGCTACAGTATCTGCCTGTGCATCAGCTTCAAATGCAATGATCGATGCACTCAATTACATTCGATTAGGATATGCTGATGTCATGGTTACTGGAGGTTCTGAAGCCGCTGTGACAAAAGCCGGGATAGGAGGNTTTAATGCCATGCATGCTCTTTCTAAAAGAA
This sequence comes from Flavobacteriaceae bacterium, assembly GCA_002714815.1. Lineage (GTDB taxonomy): Bacteria > Bacteroidota > Bacteroidia > Flavobacteriales > Flavobacteriaceae > MS024-2A. The sequence continues at coordinate 40,753 of PAYI01000026.1, forward strand.
ATGACGACCCAAAAACAGCNTCGCGCCCTTTTGATAAAGATCGNGACGGATTTGTACTAGGAGAAGGAGCNGGTGCTTTAATATTAGAGTCGTATGANCATGCCATCAATCGCGGGGTAACCATTTACGCTGAACTTGCTGGTGGTGGTTTATCTGCTGATGCATATCATATGACAGCACCTCACCCGGAGGGTCTTGGTGCAATAAAAGTTATGAATAACTGTCTTCGTGATGCAAATGTAGCTTATACAGATGTTGATATTATTAACATGCACGGTACTTCAACACCTTTAGGCGATATAGCAGAATCGAATGCGATTGTAAAATTATTTAAAGAACATACCTACAATATGAATATTAATTCTACCAAATCAATGACGGGTCATTTACTAGGTGCCGCTGGAGCTATTGAAGCTATAGCTTCAATAATGGCAATTAAACATGGAATTGTTCCCCCTACGATTAATTATCAAACACCNGACNANAATATTGACCAAAAAATCAATTTTACCTTTGGAAAAGCTCAGGAAAGAATTATCAANATTGCTCTTTCCAATACTTTCGGNTTTGGAGGGCATAACGCTTGCGTTTTGTTCAAAAAAATAGGTTAAATTGAAGATGTGAAAATCTTAAAATACATACGAAAATCCCATATTGCAAAATCAGAGGGTTTTTTCCCNAAAATTGAAAAAAATTTAGAAATAANAACTTCNAATAATGAAATTTACAAAGAAGCTTTTACACACAGTTCAGTAAATTTGAAAGATGCTGATGGTAAATCCATAAACTTTGAACGCCTTGAATTTCTGGGTGATGCATTGCTAAATACAATTATTGCTGAATATTTATTTGAGTATTATCCAATTGCTAAAGAAGGTGCTTTAACCAAAATGCGTGCAAAGATTGTAAGTCGATCAAAGCTAAATCAAATTGGAAAAGAAATGGGCCTTTTTGAATTGGCAAGAATATCAAATAGTAATAATTTTGGTGAGGATATTCATGGTAACCTATTAGAATCATTTATTGGAGCAATTTTTGTAGATCAGGGTTATAATAAAACAAAAAATTATGTAGTAAAAAAAATAATTCCTTTATATGTCGATATGGAAAATATTGATAATGTTGTCTTGAGCCACAAGGCCTATTTAATTGAATGGGGACAAAAAGAGAAGGAAGATATTCAATTTATAACTAAAGAAGATGGAGGTATAAGTTCACAGGTCAACTACTGTGCTAAGGTTTTAATAAATAAAAAATTACTGACTAAATCTAAAGCTTTATCAAAAAAGAAAGCTGAAGAAAAAGCTGCCAAAATTGCAATGCGTATTTTAAAGCTAAAGGACAAACCTATAAACTCTTAATATGGCACTTAAAGTTCACCATCTAAATATGAAAGAGGCTGCTAGAGAGGAATACTGGCTTGCAGTTCATACAGCAATAGAAGCCCACCAACTCGTTTTTTATATTAACCAAAGTAGCTCAATATATTTCAAAAGAGCTAAGGAAGATCTTGAAAATGAAGTTAATGAAGGAATTTTCCAGCTCTTTGAATGGGAGGACCATATAAATGATTATAAATGCCAGCTCATTTCAAATAAATACGTATCAGAAAAAAGCCAAACACTAGGAAATAATAATACTTTGTTTGACATTGCAGAGAGAAATCAAGTATCTTTATTTACAGAATATAAAAAGGTTGATTTTTTTATAAAATCTACAAACAATACAATACTTAAATCAATTAAGAAAATGCTCTTAAACTGGTCTTTAATAAGTTTAATTCATACTATTCCTTATCAGAAAATAAAAAACCAATCTCTATTAATTTTTGANCAATGAATTTTAACAAAAAAACTAAAATTGTTGCAACACTAGGGCCAGCGACTTCCTCCGAACAGGTTACTGAAAAAATGATTCTAGCTGGTGTTAACGTTTTTCGTGTTAATTTTTCTCATTCCGACTACAAGGATGTCACAAAACTTATTGAAATGATTCGTAAAGTAGATCAAAAGTTACAAACAAACACAGCCATTTTAGGTGATCTTCAAGGTCCTAAACTTAGGATTGGAAAGATAAAAGAAGGATCGATTGTAAATGAAGGAGATAGAGTTTTATTTTCTACCGATTCATCATTTGAAGGAAACGCAAAAAAGGTTTATATGAACTACAAAAATTTTCCTAAAGATGTTTCAAAAGGTGAAAAAATTCTTCTNGANGATGGGAAACTTATTTTTGAAGTAGTATCTACAAATAAAATTAATGAAGTTGAAGCTAAAGTTGTTCAAGGAGGNCCATTTAAATCCAANAAAGGAGTTAATCTTCCAAATACAAATATTTCATTGCCTGCNCTAACCAAAAAAGATGTGAAAGATGCTGAATTTATGTTTACTCAGGACATTGATTGGATAGCTCTTTCTTTTGTTAGATTCAGTCAAGACATTATTGATCTTAAGGAGTTNATGGAAAAAAATATANNCCGNAAAATTCCTATTATTGCCAAAATTGAAAAACCTGAAGCAATCGAAAATATTGACAAAATAATTGCTTATTCTGATGGTTTGATGGTTGCTCGTGGAGATCTAGGAGTNGAAGTACCTGCNCAAGAAGTTCCTTTACTTCAAAAGCGTCTAGTTCATTTAGCAAAAAAAGCTCGAATTCCAATTATAATAGCAACTCAAATGCTGGAAACTATGACAGAAAGTTTAACTCCTACTCGTGCAGAAGTTAACGATGTTGCAAATTCTGTTATGGATGGAGCTGATGCAGTAATGCTATCTGGAGAGACATCTGTGGGAAAATATCCTGTAGAGGTTATTAACACCATGTCTAATATTTTAATTTCAGTAGAAAATTCAGAACTAATAAACGTACCTCAAAGCCCACCAAAATTTCGTACAAAAAGATTTATAACCAAGTCCATTTGTTATCATGCAGCTCATTTGGCTAATGATATTACTGCCAAAGCTATTTGCACACTTACAAATAGTGGTTATACTGCATTTCAAATTTCAGCCTGGCGACCACAAGCACAGGTATTAGTTTTTACTTCCAACAAAAGAATTCTCAATCAATTGAATTTATTATGGGGTGTAAAAACATTCTATTACAATAATTTAAACAGTACTGATAAAACAGTTGAAGAAATCAATCAAATAGCTTATGAAAAAGGATTTATAGAAAAGGATGATTTCGTTGTTAACCTTACTGCAATGCCAATTGAGTCAAGGGGTATGGTAAACACTCTTAGAGTCTCGACAATTTAGAAAGGCAAACTAAGTTGTGAAATNTTTTTTATGNATTTTATTTTATTNTTTTTCTCTAATGTGTTTAGGTTGGATAAAGTTATTCCTATTAGACGTACNGAATTTGATAACTTTTCATTATAAAGNAACTCCTTTGCNNATTCAAAAATTAACTCTTTAGANGATAAATATAAAGTNCCTGTTTTACTTCTTGTTTGTNGTTTAAAATCACTGTATTTGATCTTTAAGGTAATCGTTTTGCCAGCTAGTTTATTTTTAAAAAGTCTTTTTTCTATTATGNNAGAGATATTCTTTAATTTATTTTCCAAATATAATTCACTACTTAAATTTTTTTTAAANGTACGTTCCGCNCCAAGNGATTTTGGAATCCGCNNNGTTTTTACTTCACTGTTNTNGATTCCTCGAACCACATTATAATAATATGAACCTGATTTNCCAAAATGTGTTNTCAAAAAGTCTTTTGACTTTGCCTTTAGATCANTTCCTAAGTAGATTCCATGTTGATACATTTTCAATTTNGTTTTCTTNCCGACACCATGAAACTTTTTNACNTCTAAGCTATCTAAAAACTCCAAGACTTCATTCGGTGGAANGGTTTTTTGGCCATTAGGCTTATTCAAGTCACTAGCTATTTTTGCCAAAAATTTATTAATTGATATNCCTGCTGAAGCAGTCAAACCTGTTTTTNCTTTAATTTTATTACGTATCTCTTTTGCTAATAGTGAAGCAGATGGGTAATCAGAAACATCTAAATATGCCTCATCTAAAGAAACNGGTTCAACCAAATGTGTGTATTCAATAAAAATAGCACGAATTTGNTCTGAAATTTCTTTATAACGATCAAATCGTGGCCTAACAAAAANAAGTTGGGGACAAAGTTTTTTTGCAACAATTCCACTCATTGCGCTTCGAACACCAAACTTTCTGGCTTCATAACTTGCTGCAGAAACTACACCTCTATTGCCTCCCCCTCCGACAGCAATTGCTAATCCTTTCCATTCTGGATTATCAAATTGCTCAACAGAAGCAAAAAATGCATCCATATCAACATGGATGATTTTACGTTCTATTTTNTTATTTNATTCTTCAGACATTTAAAAAGTTGTCATTTCGCATTTTTATATTTATAATCCAAATAACTACTTTTTTTGCTTTATTTATTGATTTGGGAGTAGATATTATCTTTCAATTTTGAATGGATTCCAAAGTCCCCCAATAATAAATTACAAAACCTATATCTGTATCACATTCTTATTTGTAATTCCCATTTAGCTAAGCAATAAATTTTTATTTAAATCCTAACATTAGTTCAAAAAAAGACTGAATTGCAAATCCTTAAGATCATTAATGGTAATTATAAAATTAAAGAAAAGTCTTTGGGGTTTAATCATTTTGATATATTTTAATTTCTAGGTTTCCTTTAGCATCCATATGAGCACGATACATTCCAGGGGTATTCATCTCCATAATAACGCTTCCATTGTGATCAATGCCTATTACACCACCATCTCCACCCATTATAGCAACCTTATTATGAATTACTTCATATGCTGCTTCTTGAATACTCAAACCCTTGTATTCCATAAGAGCAGAAATATCATGTGCTACAACAGAGCGGATAAAAAATTCGCCCCAACCAGTCGCAGAAATAGCACATGTGGCGTTGTTTGCATAGGTTCCTGCACCAATTATAGGAGCATCCCCAATACGGTTCCATTTCTTATTTGTCATTCCCCCTGTAGAAGTGCCAGCTGCAAGATTTCCAGAGGTGTCTAAGGCAACACAGCCTACAGTACCATAGCGCTGATTTTGTATGAAATTTCTTTCATTCTTAGTCCATGTAGTTTGATTTGATTCAGAATCTTCTTGAACTCGTTCTAATGCATTGATTCTTCTTTCTGTAAAAAAATACTGATTATCTACAATCTCTAAACCTTGTTCTTCCGCAAAGCTATCAGCTCCAGCACCTGATAAAATTACATGTGGAGAAGCTTCCATAACCTTTATAGCAGCAGAAATTGGATTTTTTACTTTTTTTACTCCTGCGATTGCTCCTGCATCTAATGTCTTTCCGTCCATAAACGAAGCGTCTAATTCTATAGAAGCGTCTGCCGTTAATACGGCACCTTTACCAGCATTGAATAAAGGAGAATCTTCCATGACACGTATAGTTTTCTCTACAGCCTCCTGACTGGTACCTCCTAATTTTAAAATTTCATGCCCAACATGAATGGCTTCAGCAAGTACTCTACGATACTCCGATTCTTTCTCCTGAGTCATATTTTCCCTTAAAATTGTACCGGCACCCCCATGAATGACAATTCCAAAAGGAACAATAGANGGGGCTTTACTACAACTCCAAATAAGAATTATTGATAAAAAAAATATTTTTTTCATGAACGGATTGCATTACATTTTAAATTTAAGATTTTTAGTTGGTTTTCAAAAAGCTAATTAAAGAAGTTCTTATTTAAATATCTGGAAGCACCATTGGAAAAAATAAAGTATTTTGAAAAAAACTATTCTTATGTATGCTGTAGTTAAAATCGTTCATTCTTTTTGGGCTCTTTTAGTTCTAATAATTCTTCTTCTTGCTGTTTTCAATTCAATTCGAGGTAAAGTTTCAGAAAAGGCTTTTGATACACTCGATTTAAGAATTAGTCTTTTTGGTCTTATTTTTTCTCATATTCAACTACTGATTGGACTGATTTTATATTTTATTTCACCTTGGTTTAAAAAATGGTCTTCTTTAGGTATAGGAGTTATTAAAAATGACGAAAGTCGTTTATATTTAATTGAACACCCTCTGACTAATCTTTTGGCAATTTTTCTAATAAGAATGGGATGGTCTTTGCACAAAAGACAAACTAAGTCTTCAAAAAAATTTTTGCGAATAGCTTTTTTTTATGGTCTAGGATTATTCCTTTTACTAATTATATTACCATGGAATACTTGGCTACAAAAATATATAACTTACAATGGTTTATCTTTTTAAGCCTAAAAAAAGTAATAAAATATCATAGGAACAATTTAATTAAAGTGTTGCTTTAAATTGTTTTAAAAAACGAACATCATTTTCAAAAAACAATCGAATATCACTTACTTGATATAATAACATTGCTATTCTTTCAATTCCCATTCCAAAGGCAAAACCAGAAAATTTATTGGGATCAATACTGCAGTTTTTTAATACATTAGGATCTACCATCCCACAACCCATAATCTCTAACCATCCAGTGCCTTTGGTAATACGATAGTCTGATTCGGTTTCTAGTCCCCAATAAATATCAACCTCTGCACTTGGCTCTGTAAAAGGAAAGTAAGATGGNCTAAATCGTATTTTTGATTTTCCAAACAAAGCCTCCGTAAAATATTTTAAAGTTTCCTTAAGGTCTATAAAAGAAACATTTTTAGTTATATATAAGCCTTCTATTTGATGAAATATNCAGTGNGATCTAGAAGATATAGATTCATTTCTAAANACACGTCCAGGTGAAATNGTTCGTATAGGCGGAGGATTATTTTCCATATGCCGCACTTGAACAGAAGAAGTATGNGTTCTTAAAAGCATTTCAGGATCANTTTGTATAAAAAAAGTGTCTTGCATATCACGAGCTGGATGGTAATGAGGAAGATTGAGTGCTGTGAAATTATGCCAATCATCTTCTATTTCTGGACCCTCTGATATAGTGAAACCAATCTGAGAAAAAATATTTATAATTCTGTTTTTTACAATTGAAAGTGGATGCCTATTTCCCGTTTCAATTGGAAAAGCTGTTCTGCTAGGGTCATTAATTATTGAATTCCCAGGTTTATTTTTAGATATGATCTGCAGCTGTTTTACTTTTTCTGTAACGGCAACTTTTAATTTATTAAGTTCTTTTCCATAAGACTTCTTCTCTTTTTCAGGAACTTTTCTAAAAGCATTAAAAAGGGTGTTTAAAATACCCTTTTTCCCTGCATATTTAATTCGAAATTCCTCAACCTCATTGGCTTCGATACTCGAAAAGGCTTCAACCTCTTCTAAATGTTCTTTTAAAGCTTTTATCATTAGACAAAAATAAAAGAGTTTTGGGAAATTATACCCTGCTTTGCAAAGTAATCTAATATTGCTGTTTAAATTATTCCTCTTTTCTATCTTGTTATAAAATGTAGCGACAAATAATCCAATTTTCCTGATAACTCTTTTAGTTGATACCTTTTATATTTTTAATCATAAACAAAGATATTATTTCATAACTATGTCCTTTAAAAAAAATGTATTTTAGGTATATGAATATGGTCGATATTATTGTTTTAATTCTCCTTATATATGGTATTATTCGTGGTTTTTTAAAGGGTTTCATAAACGAAATTTCTGGAATGATTGCATTAGTAATAGGATTAATTGGATCATTAAAATTTTCGTCTGTTTTAGGAAATAAAATTGGCCCTTATCTTGATTTTAATACAAAGAGTATTCAAATATTCAGTTTTATATTACTTTTTTTAGTCATAATTTATTCTATTTCCCTTTTAGCAAAAATGATTACTAAAACTTTAAAATTAATAGCATTAGGTTGGATAAATAGAATTTTAGGAGGCCTTTTTGGCTTTTTAAAATGGCTTATAATATTAAGCGCATTTATTTTATTTTTTAAAGAAGTGAATGAAGTTATAACAGTACTTCCTAAATCCTCTTTTAATACTTCTAAAAGTTATCCTTTTTTAAGGGAGTTTGGAAATTTCTTATTTGATTGGGTTACTAAATCTTCATCAATCCAAGAACAACAGTTTATTTAGGAATTGTGTCTTCTAATTTTCTCAAGGAAGCATTTCTTATCCATCCTTCAGATCCATTTGCAATTCTGATTTTTTGCCAATCTTCAAGAACATCTAAGATTTGTATCTTTGTCCCCCTATGCAGGGTAAATAAGAGTTCCCCTTGTTGATTTGGCTCAGACCAAATATCAATTTGATTAGAAAATAATATTGCATAATGAGTGTTTTTTAATCGCTTATCTATTGAAAAGGTAATAAAGAAACTGCCTATAAAGAGAAAAAATATTCCTATTGCACTAAAGAAAAAATTACGTTTTAGAGAAACTGATTTGAAAAATAGATAACCTATAAACAAGCCTCCAAAAATCCATAAAAAAACTACCGTTAAGTAAGACCATATTGAGAAACTGAAAATCCCAAAAATCCATTTTTGAAGTTGCGCTATTTGAGATTCTGGAAGGTTTTCAATAGCATCAATAGTCATGTTTTGAGCAAAAGCACTGTTAATTTTAATATCCTCATCTTGGGAATCCAATTTTTTAGCCTTTTCAAAATAATAGATACTTTCAGCCACTTTATTTAATCTGTAATAAGCATTTCCAAGATTATAATACAAGGCAGCGCTATGCTGTCCCATTTTAAGTGTTTGTTCGTAAAAGGAAATTGCTTTTTGGTATGCCCCTTCATTGTAAGCATCATTCCCTTCTTTAAACAAAGATTCCATTGAGGNTTGTCCAAATANATTTCCANAAATAAATATAATCCCTATAATNAAATAGATAAGNCTTNTGAATNTTTTTATNTTATTAAGATGTTTCATATTTGACGATCAATTTTTGCAATTAAGTTACTTGCTTTTTTAAAATCCTCGTGAATNTTTACTNNAGAACCNATTGAATAACGTGCCNTTTCACAACTTTCAATTACCCCTACATATTCTAATGCAGTTTGTTNATCTACNCTTTTCTCANTNAGTAGNTTTTCAATTTTTGATTTACTTAATTCNGTNGTTTCAATTTTGAGTTTAGCNTTAAGGTAATTATGAAGTGCNCGTTCTAAAGCTTCGTAAAATTGAGCTTGNTCGTGGAAAACTTTTTTAGCAGAACTCAAATATTTTTTTGCTAGCNGTTGNGCTCTACGCTGCTTTTGACTAATAACATCCTCTTTCTTTTCAATTACAAATCGTTTTATAATATAAGCCCCCATTAGAACTAAAAGAGGAGTCATTAATAAAATCCAAAAACGCTGACTTCTCCAAAATACTTCTTGGTTAATTAAACTTAGCTTAGTGTCTAATTTGATGAAACGAAACGCGTTTTCAGTTGTTTCGATTATACTTCTTGGTACTGTGGTTTTTAAGTTTGTCCCTGTGGGGGCTCCAGCTGTTGGCCCATCAAAAACATCAACGATCAAATCTTGAGAAAAGCTTGTTTTGTATGACTTTGATTTTGGATCAAAATAAGAAAATTGAATTGCAGGAATGGGATATTTACCCTGAAATTGAGGAACAATTGTATAACTATCTTCAATTGTTCCCTGCATACCTGAAAGGGTAATTTTAACCTTCTCTTCGTGTTCAGGTTCATAAACCTCAAGGGTGTTAGGCACATTAATCTTTGGTAAATTAAAGAGTTTTAAATTTCCTTTACCTCTAACTTTTATTTTTGCCTGAAACGACTCTGAGGCTTTAAGAGCATCTTTATCTAAAATAACATCAAAATCAAATTGTCCAACAGCTCCAGAGTAATCCTCTGGCTTGTTTTTTTCAGGAAGTTCTTTTACTTGGATAATATTTTTCCCAGTAGTTATTGTTTTTTGTGACTGGGTTAAAATTCGCCTCCCAAATAAATCTCTTCTATTACTAGGAACACTCAAGCTCAAATTTAAAGTGAGAGGTTCCAAGGTGAGATTCCCAGTTTTTTGGGGATACAAAACAGCTTTTCGCCAAATGACTTCATTGTAAGGTTCACCTTTATAAGATCCACGCATATTAATTTCGGCTCTTCCGATTTTTATTAAGTGACTCCAGAAATCACCATATGAAGGAGATTCTAATTCAGATACATCAGATACCGAAATGGGATTTCTAAAATATAGTTTGTAAATAACCGCAATACCTTCATTTAAATAAGGGTTGTTTTTTGAAATTTCAGCCACTAAATGAATGTTTCCATCAATTATATTATCTACATTATTGGGGTCGTTAGGTTTTTTTACTGCATTGGTTACCTCAATTTCTAAAGGAGTGGTTTTATAAACTTCTCTGTTAATAGTTACTTCTGCTTGGCCAATAGTCAACTTCCCCTTTACTTTAGGGGTTAAAAAATAAGTGTAGGTTTTTGAAAAACTCTGCACTCCATTGACCCATGAGCGACTTACAGCTTGTTGTGGACCACTAACAACTAGAAAATTTGTAAATGCAGGAGGATTGAAATTATCTCCATTTTCATTCATCTCAAAATCAATTCTCAATCTTTCATTAAGACCTAATCGCTTTTTACTAACCTTGGCGTCAAAACTTACCTGCCCATTGAGAGAATAAAATCCTAGAATTAAGGAACATAGTAAAAACCGTACTGAGAACTGCAGCTTCATATTACCAATCTTTTTTCCCTCTAACAGGAACTCCTTTAACTTTTTTTGCGTTCACTTTATCTTGTACTTTCTTTTCTTGATTATTCATGGCTTCTAACAAACTCTGAACTTGCTGNGGAGAAAGTTGCCCCTTTTTTGGTGTTTGTTTTTTCTCTTGAGGTTTCTCTTCCTTTTCATCTTCTTTTTGTTCTTTCTTTTGGTCTCCNTCATTTTTAGGGTCTCCTTCATCTTNGGATTCATCTACCTTCATCACCTTCTTTCNCAGGNTCTTTCTCATCCTTATTTTCTTCATCTCCCTCCTGTTCTTTGTCTTGTTNATCTTCTTTATCTTTTTGATCATTCTGATCTTTATTGTCATCTTGTTCCTGTTCCTCCGGAGGTTTTTCGTTTTCCAAAANTTCTTTTGCAAGGGCATANTTATATCGAGTTTCTTCATCAGCAGGGTTATTTCTCAATGCATTTTTATAGGCNTCAANCGCATTTTGATATTCATTTTTCTTCATGTAAACATTACCCATATTATGAAATGCTCGATGTTTGGACTCTTTTGTTGCAGCAAACTTTTGTGTTTGAAAAAAGCGTTGAGATGCCTCATCGTATTTTTTATCTAAAAAATGTGTATTCCCTAGGTTGTATAAAGCTTCTGCTTTTTCGGGAGCCAAAGAAAGTGCTTTTCTATAGGACTTTTCTGCTTCTACGTATGACTCTGTTTCTGCTTTTTTATTTCCATCGTAGATATGATTCGTAACTTCACCTGTTTGTGAAAAACATAATGAAGAAAATAAAAGTTGAAAAAGGTAAAAAAAGTTAATTTTCATTTTCGTTAAATAGATTCAATTTTTGAACCCATTTTGTTTTGGTCTCAAACAAAAATAGGTCGATTAAAAGAAAAAGTAAAGCTGTAATTAAAAAAGCTTGAAAACGGTCTTTATAACTTACAAATTTCTTGGCTTCAAATTCTTTTTTATCCATGGCCTTAAGTTCTTCTAATACAAAATCCAATACCTGTTGGGTATCATTTCCGTCTTGATAAGCTCCNCCAGTTGTCTCTGCAATGTTTTTCAAAACATTCTGATTAAGTTTTGTAATTACAACTTCGCCTTCAAAGTCTTTTTTATAAGACTCTATAATGCCATTTTTCTTAAGTGGTATAGGGGCTCCGTTTTCAGTTCCTACACCAAAAGTGAAAATTTTTATTCCCAATTCTGCTGCTCTTGAAGCAGCATTAGATGCCTCCTCTGAATGGTCTTCACCATCAGAAATCAAAAATATTACTCGGTTAGTTTGGTCTTCATCATCAAAAAATGTTCCTGAGAGATCAATTGCACTATCTAAAGCTGTTCCTTGTGAAGAGAGCATTTCTGTATTTAATGCTTGTAAAAACATTTTTGCTGCTCCATAATCTGTGGTGATAGGCAACTGTGGAACAGCTTGTGCCGCATATGCAATAATTCCAACACGGTCACTAGCTAATTGATTGAGAATAGCAGAAACCAATCGTTTTGATTTTTCAATACGATTGGGTGCAATGTCTTCTGCCAACATACTTTTAGAAACATCAATAGCAAAAACAATATCAACTCCCTCTCTTTTGACAGTTTCTAACTGAGTGCCAATTTTTGGATTCATTAATCCCAAAATCAATAGAACTATTGAAATAGTTAAAAGGATAACTTTTAAAGTCGGTTTAAATTGTGAACGATTAGGGCTTAAGAGTAACAATAGTTCAGGTTTGGCAAAAGCAGCTTGTGTTTTTCTTTTCCAACGAAGCAGTAATGCATAGGATAACCATAGTATGGGTAAGGCAATAAGTAAGTAGATATACTCGAATTCGTCTATTTGATACATTTATATAAAGCTTTTAAATAAGGTGTTCCTACCGATCCATTCAATGGAGATTAGTCCTAATGCCAAAAGGATAAGGATTCGATACTTTTCTGAGTAATTGTAATATTTAAATTCTTCAATTTCCGTTTTTTCCAGTTTGTTAATTTCAGCATAAATTTCTTCAAGCTTTTGATTGTCAGTAGCTCTAAAATAAATTCCTCCTGTCTCCACAGCTATCTCTTTGAGCAAAGCTTCATCGATTTCCACTTTGGTGAGGCCATATTTGAATTTTCCATTTGGAAGAATCCCTACGGGTGCTAAGGCAGTACCATTACTTCCCAGTCCAATTGTATATGCTTTAATTCCAAATTCNATAGCTAATTCTGTGGCAATTTTAGGATCAATAAATCCTGAATTATTAACTCCGTCGGTCAATAAAATAATAATTTTACTTTTAGCCTTACTGTCTTTTAATCGGTTTACCGAAGTAGCTAGCCCCATACCAATTGCTGTTCCATCTTCAATCAATCCTTGGTAATTTATTTCTCTCAATGAGGCTTTGACAATACTTTTATCACTCGTAATAGGTGTCTTTGTGTAGCTTTCCCCGGCATAAACTACAAGTCCAATTCTATCAGACATTCGGTCTTCAACAAATTCACCTGCTACTCTTTTTAACGCGGTAAGTCGATCGGGCTTTAAATCTTGAGCTAACATACTTGAGGATACATCTATTGCCATGACAATATCAATTCCTTTATTAGTTTTGGTTCTTGTAGAAATATCCACAGTCTGAGGTCTAGCAATGGCTAAAATAATAAATCCCATTGCCAACAAACGGAANGCATAAAGTAGAGGATAAATTTTTGACCAAACGGATGAGGCTCCATCAAAACNAGATAGACTTGGCATTTTTAANACTGGTTGTTTTTTTTTCCANGTAAAAAGATGCCANAANAATGCCAATGGAAGTNCTAAGAGCAACCAAAGGTAATTAGGATTGGCAAAATAAATTCCTTCAATCATAGTTTACAATTCTTTAATCAATTCTAAACTGTTAATTATTCGTTGTTCTATTTGGGGAGCATAGCGATCTTCTTTTTCGTACATCATGGTAAGAATAATAGATCCCTCTTCAAAAGTGAAAAACATGGCATTAAAGGAACAGCGTACCCTTTCTGATACTCCTTTTTTTGGGTAATCTAATGTGCCATATACTTTTGCCACAGGGGCTCCAGATGGTAATTTCAAAGCATCGTTCTTCATCAAAATATTTACAGCCCCTTTGGATTCAAATTTAGAAATAATAGAGTTTACTAAAACTTGCCCTTTTTGGAGGTCCGCTTGTTTCGGATCTGATGAATTTGTTATAGTTTGTTGCATTTTTTTGGATGGAAAATCAAATAGAAGGTCGATATAAAAAGGACTGTCAAATGTTCCCAATCCAAATTGTTGTATTGTCTTTTCATCCCTTAAAAAACGTTCTAAAACTTCGGGAGTTTCAATTTTCAAAGGTGGGGTACCGTAATGACTGATTACCCATTGGCCGCTGTATAGCCCTTTAGTAGGGTAAGCTAGAAGAGTATCTCGAACAGGATAGTACCCATAGATAATCATGCTCCCAACAAGTGCTAGTAGACCAACAATAATTGTTCCACATAGACCCCAAATTAAGTGTTCTTTTCTACGTTTTTTTGCCAGATAATCTCGATAAGCCAATTTTTCGAGTAATTCTTCCTCGGTAGGTTCTGGTAAAGCTTCTTTAGTTTCAATTACTACCGTTTCAACTGCTTTTCGATCTTCACTAGCGATGTAATATTCAGGCATGGATTTAGCAAATTTTACCAAATCTGCATTTTGAAGTACCTTTCGGAGACTCATCAAAGTTTTACTATCCAAATCTAAAGTTCCAGAATCCTTTCGCATTTCCAGTTTTGTCAGAAGTTCTTCTGAAGTGCTCTCTAAAGCATCTATTTTTGCTTCTTCTTCCAAATAACGCCTTACAACTCCCGTTAATCTAGAATAATACATTTTATATTCTTCTTGCTCACTTAAATTTTCTTTTTCTAATGCTTTTAGTTCTTCTATAGCTTTATCAAATGGAGGCAACTCCTCTTCTCTAAGTTTTTTTCTTCTTTTTTGAAATAAGTAGGTATAAAAAATTCCAAATAAAGTGAGAACAAATACTAAGCTCCACAAAATTTGAGCTATTAATCCCTCATAATTTTTTTCTACTACTTCAAGAGGTTTAATGTCATATAACTTTTGTTTAAGTGTATCCACCTCCACATTATTAACTCTTATGGGTATCAAGTCAGCAATTTTTGAAAAGCCATTGATCAAAACCT
>PAYI01000027.1 GCA_002714815.1 Flavobacteriaceae bacterium
CTCTAGATTTGGCCCACGTGATTTTTCCCAAACTACCGTTTTTAACTGTTTCCAAAGCCTTTATAAATTTTGGAGTGTAACATAAGTCTTCAAGGTAACCAGCAAAAATACCAGCTTTTTCGACAGCCTCTAACATCCTTTTTGCCTCATCTGCATTTCTTCCTAGAGGTTTTGTACAGATTACAGCTTTATTATGTTTACAACATAAATCCACTGCTTTTTCATGAAGATTATTTGGTAATGCAATACATACAATATCTACATCTGAATTAGATATAGATTCCTCCATATTGTCAGAATGGTGTGGCACATCGTAATCATTTGCAAACTTTTTGGCACTTTCTTTACTTCTTGAATATATTGATACTACTCTATCTTTACTTCTATAGCCATGGAGAGAATCTGTATAAAACCTTCCAATAAAGCCTGAACCAAGCATTGCAATTTTTTGCATAATTTTAAAAAATTAAATTCTGTAATTACTTATTAAATACAATTTTTAGTTGATATACCCCTAGGTTAATAATGGCTTAATAAATTGATTATATAACTATTAGAATTCTTACAGGGTTTAATTATTTTTAACAGTAATACTAACAAATAAGTTATTAGAAAAATAATAATTTTTACAGACTTTTTAAATATTTGTTTATAAGTTTAAAAAATGATTGATACAGTTGATTATTCTCTTAACAAGAGAGCATCTAAAAAAGCTAAAGAAAAAGGACTAGTAGATGCTGATTGGTATTTACCTCCAATTTCTAAAAAAGATATTAGAAAGCTTTTAGAACGTCGAGATAAACCTGCCATTGTTGATTCGATTTTATGGTTTGGATTAATATGCAGCTCAGGATACGGAATCTATTATTTTTGGCAAACCTATTGGGTCATTATTCCAATACTCATTTACAGTGTTCTTTATTACTCAACTGCGGATTCAAGATGGCATGAATCAGGGCATGGGACAGCATTCAAAACTGATTGGATGAATAATTTACTCTATCAAATTTCATCTTTTATGATCTATCGCCTTCCAATATCGTGGCGCTGGAGTCATGCACGTCATCACAGCGATACAATAATTATCGGTCGGGACCCAGAGATATCTGTTCCAAGACCACCAAATATTAAGGGTATTATATTAAAAATGTTTGGTTTCAAAACTAGTTTTAAAGAAACAAAAAAACTTATATTTCATTTATTTGGTAAAGTTGGTGAAGAGGAGGCAGAGTATGTACCCAAAAGAGATTATAACAAAATGTTTTTTACGGCTTGGATCTGGCTTTTTATTTACTTGTTTTTTATAGGATTAGCCATTTATTTTCAAACAACACTTCCACTTTTTTATGTAATTTTTCCTAGATTTTTTGGATCATATTTATATATAATTTATGGTTTAACTCAACACGCTGGTCTTGCAGAAAATGTACTAGATCACAGAAAAAATACCAGGACAGTTTATATGAATCCAATACACAGGTTTCTTTACTGGAACATGAATTATCACCTTGAACATCATTTTTTTCCATTAGTTCCTTACTATAATTTACCAAGATTACATGAAGAGATTAAAGATTATTGTCCAAAACCTTATGGGAGCATCTATGAGGCCTACAAAGAAATTATCCCTGCAATAATTAAACAAGAGAAAGATCCTACCTATTTTGTGAAAAGAGAATTACCTGAAATATCCCAAAAACATTTTGAAGAAAAGGAATACTTAAAAACAGAAAATGATTTAGTTAACGGATGGGTTAAGGTATGTCATTTTAATGATCTTGATAAAGAAGATGTAATTCGTTTGGATTATAAAGAAAAAACGTTTGCTGTTTATAAAACAAAAAATTTAAATATATATGCTACTGACGGAATTTGTACACATGGTAAATCTCATTTATCTGATGGTTTAGTCATTGGTGATCAAATCGAATGTCCAAAACATAACGGACGCTTTGATATAAAAGATGGAACTGTCAAAAGACCACCCGTGTGTATAGGATTGAATTGTTATGAAACAAAAATTAATGATAATGTAATTTTACTCAACCCAAATTCAGGAATAAAAAAAGGTAAAATAAAAGAAAGTAAGTCTTTCGAAGTTGTTTCTAATTTAAATGTTGCAACTTATATTAAAGAATTAATAATTAAACCAGTTAATAATAGTAAACTCGAATTTACTGCTGGAGATTATGTACAATTTGAAATTCCTCCTTATGAAATGAATTTCAAGCAAATCAATTTAAAAGATAGTTATAGAAAGATATGGGAAAAAAAGGGATTATTGAAACTAAATTCATTAAACACCTCTAAAGTTTCACGTAATTATTCAATTGCAACAAATCCTGATACAGAAGATTATTTGAAATTTAATATTAGGCTGGCACTTCCTTTGAATGTATCTAAAGATCCTCCTGGTGTAGGGTCTTCATACTTATTTAATCTTAAAAAGGGAGATAAAATTGAACTATTTGGTCCATTTGGTGATTTTCATTTAAAACAAACGGATAATGAAATTGTTTTTATTGGAGGTGGAGCTGGAATGGCTCCTTTAAGATCTCAAATTTCAAATTTATTTGATTCAAATCCTACCAATAGGCTGATTAGTTTTTGGTATGGAGCAAGATCTGAAAAAGAGCTATTTTATCAAGACTATTTTCAGTTTTTAGACAAGTCCTTTGATAATTTTAGTTTCAATGTAGCATTTTCAGATCCCATTCCAACTGATAATAACCAATTTAATGTTGGTTTTATACATGAAATTGTTTACGACAACTATCTTAAATCAAAAGCTAATCTCTCAAACATAGAATTTTATCTCTGCGGTCCACCAAAGATGATTACTGCATGCAAAAAAATGCTTTACGATATTGGGGTTAAATCCCAAAATATTTTATACGATCAATTTTAGATTCCATGCTGAACTTTTAGAATCAGTTATTGCAATCTGCAATTACCTGAGGGATACTGTTGTTTCATAAAATCAAGATAAAATCCAATGGTTTCACCTGTTAATATAGCCTCATCACTAGAATCAGAATCAGAACCTCCAAAAGCTTCAGACAAAGCACTTTCAATAGCTGAAGCGGGGTTCTGTCCTACACAGAGTCCATCTGGATAAACGGAGCTAAAAGAGACTTCTGTTGTGATTGCATCTGTACCATCAAATGTTGTAAGCGCTAAAGTATCACATACTATGCAATTTCCTGATGAGTCATCGTCCTTTGAGCAAGAAAATACAATTAAACAGATTAGAATTAATAAAATTTTTTTCATTTGTGTGTATTTATACTTTTAATTTACAATTATTATTTTTATTAAAAAACTCGAATAAGAAATTTTTATAATATTAATTATCTTTAGAATCTATTTTAAATCAAACGCATGAGAGAGGTTTTTTTAACTATAATCTGTTTAATTGCATTTTCTTGTTCTAAAGATAAAGATAACGGCACTACTTCGATCAAAGAGTACTCTTTTGGTGAATCCAATTCGGAGTTAATGTATAAAGATTCTGATGATGTGTCGGAAATTACATCTAGTGACCTTAGGTATGAAATTGGAAAAATCATTAGAGTAAAACCTATTGATAATTTTACAATTGAAGTTGCAAATTTTGCACCAATAGACCTGGAAGATATCAAAATACTTGCCCAGATAGATGGTATTGATCAACAACTAAATTTTTTTAAAATAAATAAAATTAATGCCCACGCCACAAAACAAGTAAGATATTCGTTCCTAGATGAAGGAACTTTATTTAATTCTACCACAGGTGAAAAAATCGATTTGACGGAATATAAGGAATCTGGTATTGGAACTGAAAATATTACTTTTAATTTTTCTGGTGATAGTGAAATTTTAACAAAACTCAAAAGCTTAAATAAGTTAAATTGGGAAATTAAATGGCATGATTATAATTTATATAATGACCCAAATGACAAATGGAAATTAGATATTGCACCAAAGGATGCTAGGAGGCTTTCAGGATTAATGATTAATTTGGGGTACATATTAGTTTCCAAGGAATTTGAACAAGAATTTCTTAACGAAGTAATTTTTGACAACGAAAAAGATACATTAAATCAGACTGAAAAAGAATTGGTTTTTAATAAGTTGCTAGATCTTGATTACTTTCAGGTGGGGATACCCACAACAACTAGTGGTCGGGGTGGTGCACCATATGTATTTGGTCTGGCTGAACATATTTTAAACGGCTATATGACTTC
The DNA here is from genome assembly GCA_002714815.1 of Flavobacteriaceae bacterium. Lineage (GTDB taxonomy): Bacteria > Bacteroidota > Bacteroidia > Flavobacteriales > Flavobacteriaceae > MS024-2A. The sequence goes on from PAYI01000027.1 coordinate 4,227, forward strand.
CCCTGAACGTCCGTTTACTTGGATTGCAGTCCATGAAATAGGTCATATGCTTGGTTATTACCATGATTCCAATATGACATACCCAAGCCCACGCTATCCAACTCCAGAAGAAGAGGCTAATGGTATTTACCCACAAGGGATAAGTGAAGTAGGTACTAGAATTGCAGAACTATTACAAACAAGAGGAGATTTTATAGTTACCCCAAATAATTATTATAAACCCGAAGACTTTACGGATAATTCATCAAGAAATAAAAGACATTTTCATGTTTTGGGAGCATGCGATACTGATTAGGAATTTTATAGAGATCTAATTATTTTTCTTCTAATTAATTGCCAATTGTAACAGATCTTACTTCAACACTAACCTTAGAGTTTAAGATATTTACTATGTACAAACTATTATTATCTGAATCCGACATATTTGAAAATTTATTTTCTCCAATCAACTTATTTACCATACTTGGTGTGGTATCACTATGACCTGAAATCAATACTCTTTTCCCTTGATTACTACTTATAAGTTGATTAATATCAAGTTCATCTACTGAATATATCTTTGGAATGATCTGCTTCAATTTGGATACAGGAAAAATCGTTTGTTTCGTCCTTATGTAATCTGTCGAGTAAATAGAATTTAAAGGTATTGTATCAAAATATGATGCCCAATGATTTGCTCTTTTTATTCCCTCTGATGTTAATATTGGATCTTTGTTTTCTGAGTTGCTTCTATCTTTTTCCGCATGTCGAATTAAATAAAATATAGTTTCTTTTTGTTTATCTCTAATTAAATTATCTTGACAAGAGATTATCAAAATAAATCCTAGTAAAATGATAAAAAAATTATTACTCATTCTATTTACTTTTTTTCAAAATTTGCTGTAAGTAATACACTTCTATCTTGAATAGTTAGCATTATTGAATCCTCATCACTGACAAAAGGTGTCGAACCCATTCCTGATCCTCCAGCTATACCGCAGGTGTAACATATACATAAATTGCATTTATAGCCTGACCAACCGACAAACTTGAATCCTTCATTTGGTANAGCATTTATGGTTAATTGTGTTCCATTAATATAAGAGCCTGCAAGTTTACCTGAATAAAGTCGATATACTTCCTTTGCCTGACCTAGATCGGCTTCATAGATAACATCCTGTTGAGATGAAATATTTGTAGAGCCTCCTTGATTAGTTGAATTTAAATAAATAAAATATTTTTTTATTTCTGAATTTGTTTCAGGATTCTCCCCTCTTTTAGTACCTGTTTCGGAATGGGTGTTAATAAGTCCCCATTCAGGTATTCCATCAGAAGAGAAACCAGTTATCACCCAAACAGTACTATTAAAGATTGTTTCATCCTCTAAACTATCTCCACTGCAAGATATAAAGACTAAAAATACTGCAAGAATTAATTTAAATTTCATTATTTATTATTTTTATTTAAAATCATATCTGATGCTTTTTCTGCAATCATTACAACTGCTGCATTTGTATTTCCGGAAATAATTTTGGGCATAATGGAAGCATCTACAACACGCAAACTTGCAATCCCATGAACACTTAAAGAAGGATCAACTACTGCCATTGGATCTACACCCATTTTACATGTTCCTACGGGATGATATACGGTTTCCAGTGTTTTTTTAATATGTTCGACAAGTTGATCGTCAGAATCTTTATTATGGGGCAGACCATATGCTTTTATGTGATTTTTCATTGCGTTATGCTTCATTATTTTAAAAACTAAATTTCCGCCTTTTACAAGCTGATCCAGATCTTTTTTTTCACTTAAAAAATTTGGTTGGATCATAGGAGCGTCTCTTGGATCAGAAGAACAAAGACTAACTGAACCTCTACTCTTAGGATGGATTAATGTTGGTAATATTGTGAATCCGTCGGTTCTGGGGTAATCATAAATATCATATGCATCATACCCATATTCATTTCCAATGCATATTGGTGAAAAATGCAATTGAAAATTTACTTTACTGCTTTTTTGATCAAGATCAAAAAATGCCATTCCTTCGAGTGGACTNACACAAAAAACACCTTTTTTATTTACAAAATAATCCCAAGCCGCACCNAGNTGTTGAANTGGAGAAATATAATGATTAATTCCCTCTTGAGTTTTAGTATAAGCACATATCGGGTAAAATAAATGATCTTGTAAATTCTTTCCAACTCCTTTTAATTCATGCAAAATAGTTATACCATGCTTTTTTAAATCAGAGACATCTCCAATNCCAGAAAGCATCAACAATTGAGGCGACTGAAAAGAGCCAGCAGAGAGAATAACTTCTTTTTTTGCAAATACTTGAGTCGTATTTAGTCCTTTTGTATACTGAACTCCTACTGCTTTTTTTCCTTCCAAAATAATTTTATCCACCAGTGCATATAAAATAGTTTTAAGGTTTGATCTATGCAGAACAGGTTTTAAAAAAGCAGTTGCACTACTTTCACGTTTTCCATTTTTAATGGTACTTTGAACTAAGCTTGCTCCATATTGTTTTNATCCATTGTAATCTTTATTTGCAAAAATTCCNAGTGATGAGCAGGCATCAATAAAAGACTTTACATAAGGTGACTTGAACTTGGTTGGAAAAGTAACTTCTAATTCTCCTGAACTAGAGTGATAACCCCTGTCCATTAAATCAATTTGAGCATGNTTTTCAGAACGCTTAAAGTAGGGTAATACATCATCATAACTCCAACCAGTATTTCCTAGCTTTGACCAGTTATTATAATCAGAAGCATTGCCCCTAACATAAGCCATAGCATTTGTAGAACTACTTCCACCAAGAGTTTTACCTCTAGGTAAATATATTTTCCGATTTAAAACGTTGGGTTGTTCTTCAGTCCAAAAACCCCAATCTTGTTTACTTTTATGATTTTTTAAATAGGCACCAGGAATATGAATATTCATGTTAGTATCCGGTCCTCCGGCTTCTAATAACAAAACAGAATTTTTTGGGTTTTTTGATAAACGATTTGCCAAAACACAACCAGCTGACCCTGCGCCAATAATTATATAATCGTATGATTTGCTCAATTTTTTTTATTTTTTTTAAAGAACTCCAAACTGTTTTAAATGATAAGAAGTGTGACCTCGAACAACTTCTTTAAATGTTTCCTTTGTAACCTTTCCGTGCAAAGGGTTAATTATAAAGCTTTTATTAAAATCATTTACCGATTTCAATCTTTGAATTAATTCCTTCTTTTCATTAAGAAAATCCAAACCATTTGCTCTTCTTGGATCAAAAAACTTCAAGGTTAAAGTGTTTTTTGGATACTTATCATAATCCCATCTTATAACATACCTTAGAAAAAACATGTGAAAATATCCAAGTGTTTTTGTCATAAAATTTGGAGAATAATTCTTATCATTTTGATAAAAAATGATAAACCTCTTACAATGCCATAACATTTGAGATGAGTTCATTTTACCCCAAATTGGTTGGGTTTCAACATCAATCTTATTAATAGCATTTATCAACTTTTTAAGCTCCATATTATTTAAAAAAATTAATTTTAACTAAACTTACAAATTAAATTTTGAGTACTTTAAAATTATTATAATATGTTTATCTATTAATTAAAATCAATTGAAAAAATTAATTATTTACTTTTTATTTACTCACTTTTGTTTAGGTCAACTACAATTTTTACCCAAGTCTTCAGGTGAAGTTGTAAATCACAAATATTATACCCTTTCATATAATGAAACTCATGAACAAGCCAACTGGGTTCATTACAAATTGAATCAAAACTTTTTAAGTGGAACTACTAAAAGGCACGACAGATTTAGGTCTGACCCTCTTGTTTCAACAAAATCTGCAGATCCATATGACTATAAAGGTTCTGGTTATGATAGAGGGCACTTGGCTCCTGCTGGTGACATGAAATATAATAATATATCAATGGAAGAATCATTTTTCATGTCCAATATGGCACCGCAATCACCAAACTTTAATAGAGGTGGTTGGAAAAAACTAGAATCTTTGGTTCGAGATTGGGGAAAAAATTTTGAAATTTATGTTACAACGGCGGGTGTGCTTAGCTCAAATATAATTGGTAAAATCGGTAAAAATAAAGTAACTATACCCTCTTTGTTTTATAAAATAATTTATTCTCCGGACAGAGAAATAATGATTGGATTTCTGATGCCAAATAAAAAAATTTCAAATAATTTGAAATCTTATGTTGTAACAATAGACAAGATAGAATCAATCACAGGAATAGATTTCTTTAGTCAACTTCAAGATAATATAGAAAATAAACTTGAGTCCAACTTATCTGTATCTGATTGGAATTTTGATTGAATTTAATAATGAATTCAAAAGTAAAATTTGTGAATACTTAATTTTCTTCAAACTGTTATGTTCTTTTTAACATTATCTAGCTAACTTTAGATATGATACGAAACCTATTTTTTCTTGCATGTGTATTTAAATGCTTATTTATTTTTTCTCAAAAAAAAATTGTAAATATAGACTCTGTAATCAAAGCTGATAATTACAAAGTATTTAAAAATATTCGTTACGGTCCTGATAAAAAAAATAGTCTTGACTTATGGTTAGCTAATACCGAATCAAAAACTCCATTTGTTATTTATATTCATGGAGGAGGATTTGGGGCTGGGAATAAAAATGCTGCATATACCAAAAATAATTTTAAAAGAATTATAAGGTTATTGAAAAATGATATATCATTTGCTACAATTGATTACAGATTTAAAAATAATGATGACTTTTTGTTGTCATCATTTAAAGATGCCAAGAGAGCTCTACAATATTTAAAGTTTAATGCTGACAAATTTAACCTATTAAAAAGTAAAGTTGCTTTGATGGGAGCTTCTGCCGGAGCAACTTCATCTCTATGGGTTGGATTGCAAGATGATTTGTCAGATAAAAAAAGTAATGATCCAGTTCTTCGTGAATCCACAAAAGTTTCCTGTATAGTTGGAATGGCTGCAGCTCATTCATTAAATTTAAACAGATGGAAAGAGATGGCCAATGTTGATGAAGCCTATTTAAAATCAATTTTTGAGAAGTATCTTGGGAAAATGGATACTGAAAAATGGATGGAAAGGTCTTTTGATAAAAATTACATTAAAGAAGTCGACTTCTTTGAAAAAATGGATTCTAATGATCCTCCAATTTTTATAGTAAACTATGGAAAAAATACAAAACCAAAAAATATTGCTGATTTTCACCATAATCCCTTACACGCTAGAGTGTTAAAACAGAGAGCAGACTCTTTAAAAATTAAAAATGTTATTTATGCTCCAGGAATTGGAATTATTGACAAATCAAATCAAGGTTTGGTAGATTTTATTATCGANAATTTAAATTAAAATCATGAACAACAGAAGAGAATTTATTAANAAAGCAGCAAAAATAGGAATAGGATCTCAGTTTATTTTTACTACTCCTCTTGAACTCATTGCAAATACTAGATCAAAAATATCATCAAACGATAAAATTAATTTTGGTGTAATTGGATGTAAAGGAATGGGTTGGAGTGATATTAGTTCAATATTAAAAAATAGTGAAACTGACTGTATAGCTATTTGCGATGTTGATGATAAAGTTCTTGAAGAAAGATCAGAAAATGTAAAAGATATCACCGGAAAAAAACCTAAAATCTACAACGACTATAGAAAGTTGTTAGAAAATAAAGATATTGATGCAGTTGTAATTGGAACTCCTGATCATTGGCACTGTTTAAATTTAGTTGATGCGCTGGATGCAGATAAACATATATATTGTGAGAAGCCTATTTCAAATTCAATTGAAGAAGCTGAAATAATGTTAAAAGCTTCAGTTAAGTCAAAAAAATGTGTTCAAGTTGGACAATGGCAAAGAAGTGGAGGACAATATAGGGAAGCNTTGAATTATTTATGGTCAGGAAATATAGGCAAAGTAAGATTAGTCAAAGTATGGGCCTATATGGGATGGTATGGATGGGTAGATAATTTAAAGGATACTGAAACTCCTAAAGGAGTTGACTATAAAATGTGGCTAGGTCCTGCTCCCTCAAGAAAGTTCAATAAAAATAGATTCCATGGTAGTTTTAGATGGTATTGGGATTACGCAGGCGGATTAATGACTGATTGGGGAGTTCATGAAATTGATATAGCACTATGGGGGATGAATGCAAAAAATCCATTATCAATTTCAGCAGCCGGAGGGAAATTTGCCTATCCTNATCAAGATACAGAAACGCCAGATTCTCTTCAAACCATATATGAATACAAAGATTTTACAATTTTATGGGAACATTCTAATGGAATCGATGGAGGAAATTATGGGCTTGATGAAGGGATAGCCTTTATCGGAAGTAAAGGCACAATAGTTGTTAATAGAACTGGATGGGAGGTAATTCCAGAAAAAAATCACCGATATGGTGGGGAATTATTTATTGAAGGAGTCCCAAGAACCACTTTTAACTGGGGTGATGTTCGTAAAAAATATGGTGACCCCCTTGATTTACATACAAAAAACTTTATAGATAGCATTAAAAAAAATGATCCATCGATTTTAAACTGTGGCATAGAAAGTGGAAGTCAAGTATCAAAAATTGCCCATATGGGTAATGTTGCTTATAGAAGTGGATCAAAAATCAGATGGAATGATGAAAAAAATAATTTTGATAATTCCAAAGCTAACAATCTTATTATACCAAAATACAATAACGGCTGGAAACTTCCTTCTCTCTAATTTTTAGATGAACTCTACCCCAGAACCGTACCCATAAAAACAAGCCCACTAATGGCAAAGGTTTAGAAAGTATTTAGCAGAAACCGCTATTCTACTTAATAACAGTTTCTCTATTATACTCACATACAATTATAAAACATCTACATCAGGTGGAACCAATCAAAACAAAGAAAAATTACTCGAGTTGATATACCATCTTATTATTTAAGTATTAAAGATTGATATTTAGACTATCATTAATTTTTTTTAAAAAAAACTGTATTTTCTTAAAAATTATGTAATAAAATTAAATTTTGTTTATAATTTTTTTTTAAAAATAAAATAAATCGAAAAGTTAATATCTAATTCATAATTTAATGTATAAATAATTTTTTTTAAATGAATTTGTCAAGAACTGATTCTGGTTTTTTTAGACCTGGTAAATCAAATCTTTCCTCGATTCAAACTTTATTAGGAGATTTTATAAACGACAGAGATTCTCCCAGCCTGATTTGGAAATTACATGAAAATAAAATTGAAGGATTGTCAAACTCATCTTGGGGTAAAAGTGAACCTTTAGAAAAAGTAGTAATCGATAATGATGACCTAGTTAAAATCTTAAATCATCCGAAAATGTTAAAAAACTCAATATGCATAATTGAGCCTGCTGAGCATGTGGGAACGAATTTAGCTGGAGAAGACGTTAGGGCCTCATCTAACATAGCTTACTTGTCTCAATTTATCGCCGATTGTGACTCAATTCTGATTCCATTGTGGTGTTCAAAAGAATTAGATCATTCACTTATAATTGATCTATTAAATGGATGTTTAGCTTATTTTATTGAAGGTGGATATCCGTCGGTAAAAGATCATAAAACATTTTATAACTTGAATTATGGACTTAATGAATTACAAATTTTAACCGAAGGAATGCTAATTTCTAGGGAACTTAAAACAGCACCTGGAATTTTTATTTGTTTGGGACACCAACTTGCAGCACAAGCACATATTAAACTATTAAAAAAAGCAACTCAAGAGGTTCTAAAAAAACTTGATCCAGATATTTTCTCTATAAGTTCACATTATCAAAATTTAATTGAGACATCTAAGAGGATAATTTCAGTTGGAGAAAATTTAAATGTATATAAAGACAATAAGTTAGTCGCGAAAGGATGGAAAGATCCACTTTTTGCAGTTGCTTTAAATGAGGTTCCAGAAGTTGGCCAAGTTGAACTTCAACATTATTCACACACAGGTGATCATCCAAGTTCAGATTTTCAAAAATTACTAATGTATCATGATCTTTCAAGTGAACTTGACATCGGGATTATAGAACAATCAATTACATATGAAAAAAATTTAAACATTGTAATGTTCCATAGTGATGAAGTCAATGAAGAGGCAATTTTGTTTTCTAATTGGGCTTATGGAGAATTAAGAAATGCTCTTTTCCCAGCTAGAAAGGAGTTATCAGTGTCAGAGAATGCATGGCTTTTAAAACTTCCTACTTCAATAGAAATAGTCTGTTCAACTTTTGCTGAAGGTAAAAAATGTACTGAGGTTGCAGCCACCTGTATTAACTATATGGACTACGAAACAAAANATATCAGACGATCATTTAGTTTTCAATTCCATCCAGAGCTATTAAACGATTTAAGAGAATTTAGATTAGCAGGTGTTCCAAAGTATGATAAATTAAAAAATGATGATGGAATAAGAATGCTTATAAGAGTAATCTACGAGTCTATTACTGATTAAAACCAATCTCTAATTTAGCAGTAAGAGGGATTTTAAATTATAACCACCTCAAAATCTTAATTACATACAATTATAAAACTTTTACTTCAGGTAGAATTAATCGAAATAAAAGAAAAATCACTAAAGTTGATATTCCTACATATTATTCAGGAGATTAAATATTTATATATTTAAGGAAATGAATAGATATTTATTTCTTATTCTCGTTTTCAGTATTGTGATTTGTCAATCGAATCTATTAATAACTATTTGGTCTTAAATTGATTAGAAATGATCACTTTAGATAAAGTAAGAAATTACAATGATTTATTACAAATAAAAGTTCTTAATGAAGATAATTTAAAAATCAATCTTTCTCAGCAAGATCAATCAAAATATGGATTTTTAACTCTTGAATATAATATTGAATTATTATTAAAAATGAATAATATTGAAAAATCTATAGTTGTAAAGGAAGATAATGAAGTCGTAGGTTATGCTATTGTTACAAATAAAACAGTTTATGGACTTAATAAACTTTTTGATGATTTAATTGATAGGGTTAAGACCTTAACCTACTGTCATAATAATTTAAACAATGTGGAGTACGCATTAGTTGGTCAATTATGTATTAAAAAAGATTACAGAGGTAAAGGTCTTGTAAAAAAAATATATGAATTTTATAAACAAGAATATTCTAAAAAATATAAGTATCTAATTACTGATATTGACGAGAGAAACAAAAGATCACTTAGTGCTCATTTAAAAAGTGGGTTTCAAATTATTGATAATTTTTACTGGGGAGAATCTTATTGGAATATAATTTTATGGGATTGGAAATGATGATAAAAGGGATTTTAGATTAAATGTTGAAAATTTAAGAAATAAAATAGATAAAATTAGTTATATATTAAAATATGGTTTAGCAGAGAGGAAGGGATTCGAACCCTCGATTCCAATACAATTGGAATACACACTTTCCAGGCGTGCGCCTTCGACCGCTCGGCCACCTCTCTATTTAAAAATCAAATAAAGGAAAAATTATATCCTAAAAAAAATTACTTTTTAATTTTAAAATTATCAATTTTAAAAACTTCCATAGCATTTTTTGTCGTTAAGCTTGCTAATTCATCTCTTGAGCATTGATAACATGAAGCAATCTTATCCAAAATTAAGGTAATATAGGAGCTTTCATTACGCTTACCTCTATGTGGTGTTGGAGATAAATAAGGAGCATCTGTCTCTAAAACAATTGACTCTAATGGAAGTTTATGTAAAAATTGATCAATTTTTCCATTTTTAAAGGTAACGACACCACCTATTCCTAGCTTAAAATTTAAATTTATAGCACGCTCTGCTTGTTTGAGGCTTCCCGTAAAACAGTGAAAAATTCCAGAAAGTGTTGAGGATTTATGCTGTTCAAGAATTTCAAAAATTTCATCGAATGCTTCTCTACAGTGAATAACTATAGGCAGTCTGTATTGTTTTGCCCATTGAATTTGAATAGAAAAAGCTTCTTTTTGATAATTTAAAAAAGTATTGTCCCAATACAAATCGATTCCAATCTCACCAATGGCAAAGAATGTACGAGATTTTAATTGAGCAGCAACTTTATCTAATTCTTCAGCATAGTTTTCCTTCACATAGCAAGGATGAAGACCTGCCATAAGATGAATCTGGTCTGGAAAACTTTTTTCTAATGTATACATGCGATCTACATAAGAACTATCAATTGAAGGAATAAAAAAGTGATTTATTCCAACCGCCATTGCTCTGTCGATTACTTTTTTTTGATCGTTATCAAAAGCTTCATGATAGAGATGGGTATGGGTGTCAATAATCTGCATGATACATTATATAATAAATAAAGTTACTTAAAGTCTACAAATTATTTATTATTCAATTGGAAGACTTATTTTTATTGTCATATGTATAGACATACCTTTACTCGAATTAATATTTCTAAAACAAAGCATCTTTTGTGTAGAGCAAGAATTAATGGGAAAAAAGCCAAACTACTAATTGATACAGGGGCATCCAATAGTTGCATCCATTCTGAACTTCAAGATCATTTTAAATTAGAAAAAAAAGGAGACCCATTTGATGCATCAGGTGCTAGTGAAGGAAAAATGGAAGCAGTTCTAACAGCTAAATGCATTATTGAACTTGGGAGAAAATTTAAAGGGGAACAGGCTTTTGTTTTATTAGACCTTAATCATGTAAATACTACCCTTAGTTCTCAAGGAGCAAACAAAATTGATGGTATTATTGGAGCAGATTTTTTGAAAAAGAACAAAGCAATAATTGACTATGGACATAGAAAGTTGTTTTTATAACTCAAAAGCTTTTTTAGGATTATCATCCATTAGCAATTCTATTGGGTTTTCTAAAGATTCTTTAATAGACACTAAAAAACCTACAGATTCTCGTCCATCAATAATTCGATGATCATATGAAAGTGCTAAATACATCATCGGTCGTATTACCACTTCTCCATCTATTGCAATCGGTCGCTGAACTATATTATGCATTCCTAAAATTCCTGATTGAGGAGGGTTGATAATAGGGGTAGATAGCATTGACCCAAACACTCCACCATTAGAAATAGTGAAAGTTCCTCCAGTCATATCATCAACAGTAATTTTTCCTTCACGTGCTTTAATAGCCAAATGGCCAATTTCTTGTTCAATTCCTGAAAAGCTTAATAATTCCGCATTACGAACCACAGGAACCATTAGTCCTTTTGGTCCAGAAACAGCTACACTAATGTCACAATAATCGTAAGAAATTTTATAATCTCCGTCCATCATTGAGTTTACATCAGGATAAAGTTTTAGTGCTCGAACTACAGCTTTTGTAAAGAAACTCATAAAGCCGAGCTTAACGCCGTGCTTTTTTAAAAAGTCATCCTTGTGTTTGTTACGTACTTTAAAAACAGCATCCATATCTACTTCATTAAAAGTAGTTAACATTGCTGTTTCATTTTTAGCATCCACTAAGCGTTCCGCTACACGTCTTCTCAGCATTGAAAGTTTTGAGCGTTTTTGTTCACGATCTCCCCACTCAGGCTTTGAACCCATTGAAGGAATTGCATTTACAGCGTCATTTTTAGTAATTCGGCCTCCTCTGCCAGTACCTTTTAAATCGCTAGTATCAATACCCTTTTCATTCATGATTTTTTTAGCTGCAGGAGAGGGTGTTTGAGTAGCATAGCTAGTTTCAGTTTTTGGTGCTTGTGTTAAAGGTGATTTATCTACAGTAGCTTCTGGCTCAAAATCTACTTTTTCTTTAGTTGAATTAGTGCCTTTACCTTCTGTATCAATGAGACAGACAATTGCACCCACAGCTACCGCATCACCCTCTTCCGCTTGAAGTGTAATAGTCCCACTAACTTCTGCAGGAAGTTCAAGTGTTGCTTTATCAGAATCTACTTCTGCAATAGCTTGATCTTTTTCAACATAATCCCCATCTGCAACCAACCATTGGGCTATTTCAACTTCTGTAATTGATTCTCCAGGTGAAGGAACTTTCATTTCTAAAATCATGATTTATATTTTTGTTTTTCTAATAAAATTATCTTTTGTCCTATCAAAAACATAGTCTATAACTTCTTTGTGACGTTTATTAAATCTTGTAGAACTTCCTGCTGCAGGTGCACCATACATTCTTCTACTAGCAATCCTCATTTTTTTTGCTTCAGGTAAATGTAATAATAAATGACTCCACGCACCCATATTTCTTGGTTCCTCTTGGGCCCAAACAAAATCATCTGAAAGTTTATATTTTAAAATCAGATTTCTTATCTCTTTTTCTGGTAGTGGAAATAATTGCTCAATTCTAATTAAGGCGACATTATTTTCTCTTTTCTTCATTTTTCTTTCTTTAAAAAGATCATAATAAAATTTACCAGAACAAAAAACTACCGTTTTGACATTTTTGACTTCAACATTAATATCGTCTATAATAGTTTTAAAACTTGAATTAGTAAAATCACTTATTTTTGAAATTGCATCAGGATGTCTAAGTAAACTTTTAGGTGAAAAAATAATAAGGGGTTTTCTATATTTAGCTTTTAGTTGACGTCTTAATACATGAAATAAATTTGCTGGAGTAGTACAGTTAACAACAAACATATTGTCTTTCGCACACATTTGTAAATATCTTTCCACTCTAGCTGAAGAATGTTCTGCTCCCTGCCCTTCATAACCATGAGGTAGCAATAAAACTATTCCATTCTGTAATTTCCATTTATCCTCTGCTGATGTAATATATTGATCGATAATTATTTGAGCTCCATTTGAAAAATCTCCAAATTGTGCCTCCCAAATAGTTAAAGAATTTGGACTAGCCATTGAATATCCATAATCATAACCTAAAACTCCATATTCGGATAATAAAGAATTATAAATTCTAAACTTGCCCTGTTCTTTGTTTATTTTATTTAATAATATAATTTCCTCCTCGGATTCCTCTTCAATTAGAATTGCGTGACGATGAGAAAATGTTCCTCTTTCAACATCTTGCCCGGAGAGTCTAATATCATGTCCTTCAATCAAAAGAGTNCCATATGCNAGTAATTCGCCCATGGCCCAATCCAAAGTTTCCAAATCAAAATACATTTTTTTTCTTTCGGAAATTAATTTTTNNGCTTTTCTTAAAAAATTTTTNTCANTAGGAATAGTTGAAATAGCATAAGCAACTTTTTCTAAAGATTTTTTACTCACTTTTGTGACTACTTCCTTTTNCATTGCAAACTCATCAACTCTATCTAANTATGGTGCAACATTTTTCCATTCATCGTACATGAAAGGATTAATAAAAGTCTTTTTTAACTTTCTTGAATCTTCAAGGTTTTTTTCTAAAAAAGTTTTGTATTCTTTTTCTAATAATGATATATGACTTTTATTGATTATATCATCTTCAATAAGTTTAGATGCATAAATATCTCTAACATTTGGATGATTAGAAATGTTTTTATAAAGTTTTGGCTGAGTAAACCTTGGTTCATCTCCTTCATTATGACCATACTTCCTGTAACCAAGAAGATCAATAAATACATCACTTTTAAACTTCATTCTATAATTCAAAGCAAAAAGAACCGCATGCACAACAGCTTCAACATCATCTGCATTAACATGCATAACAGGAGATAATGTTACTTTACCAACATCTGTACAATAAGTACTTGTTCTTGCGTCTAAATAATTCGTTGTAAAACCTATTTGATTATTNACTATTATGTGAANNGTACCACCTGTTGANTAACCCTTCAAATCTGCCATTTGAACTATTTCNTATGCCAAACCTTGACCTGCAATTGCAGCATCGCCATGAACAANTATAGGTAANACTTTTGAGGTGTCATTTAAATAATTATTTTCAAGTTTTGCCCTTGCAATTCCTTGTACAACTGCCCCTACAGTTTCTAAATGNGAAGGATTTGGNGCAAGACTTATATTGATTTTTTTTCCATCTTTNTTTGGATCTATTTTTGAGGTCCATCCCATATGATATTTTACATCACCATCAAATACATCATCATCATAATCTTTGCCATCAAACTCACTAAAAATATCTTTTGTTGATTTTCCAAAGATATTCGCTAAAGTACTAAGTCTTCCTCTGTGTGCCATTCCCATTACAAATTCTTCAACACCTAAATCATCCGCTGCTAAAATCAGAGAGTCAAGTGCAGGTATTAATGACTCTCCTCCCTCTAATGAAAATCTTTTTTGCCCCACGTATTTGGTATGTAAAAAGCTTTCAAAACTTACTGCCTGATTTAATTTTTTTAAAATATGCTTTTTCTGTTCTANCGAAAAGTCCGGATGGTTATCATTTATATTCAATNGCTGCTGAATCCAATTAACTTTTTCTGGGTTTCGAATATACATGTATTCAATACCAATTGAGTCACAATAAATTCTTTCTAAATGGGCAATNATAGTTTCCAAACTACTAGGGCCAATATNCATTATTTCTCCTGCANTAAACACAGTTGGNAAATCTTCTTTTGACAGTGNAAAATTTTCAATATCTAGTGTTGGCCGATATTTCCTCCTTTCTCTTACTGGNTTNGTTTTGGTGAATAAGTGCCCCCGNCTTCTNTAAGCATCAATTAACTTTACTACTCTAAATTCTTTTTGTAAATGTTCTGGAATTTCAACACTTTTGATTTCTTTTGTGGTTATTAACTCATCTATTCCATTGCTTTCTAAACCAAAATCAAAGCCTTGAAAAAAAGCCCTCCAACTGGGCTCCACTTTATCCGGATGCTTCAAGTATTGATCATATAATTCAGCAAAATATACTGTGTGGGCAGCGTTTAGAAACGAATAGTTATCCATCTAGTTAATTCAGTAAAAAATTTTAATTTCAAAATTACAACTTTTGCCTTAAGTGCTCTCTAATTTATTCAAAAATAGTATCGCTCGTAGTAATTCCCTTTTAAAATAAAAAATAAAATAGTGAACAAATTTTTTCGGAAAATCTACTTTTTAAAAGCTAACATTTTAATACCTTTTATCCATGTTTGCATTAGTAGATTGTAATAACTTTTATGCGTCTTGTGAACGTGTTTTTCAACCACAATGGGAAGGAAAACCTATTGTGATTCTGTCAAACAATGACGGTTGCGTGATCGCACGTAGCAACGAAGCAAAAGCTTTAGGAATTGCAATGGGAGCTCCTGCATTTCAATACCAAAAACAATTTGAACAGCAGGGAGTAAAAGTCTTTTCTTCTAACTATCCACTTTACGGAGATATGAGTAGTCGAGTAATGTCGATTCTGGAAAGATATACACCTAATATTGAGATATACAGTATTGACGAAGCTTTTTTAGAATTTAGAGGCTTTGATCTGTTTAATATAGAGGAAGAAGGGAAAAAAATGCGAAAACAAGTACATCAATGGACAGGCATTCCTATTTCGGTAGGAATAGCACCAAGCAAAGCCCTAGCAAAAATTGCTAATAAAATTGCTAAAAAATTTGCATCAAAAACAAAAGGTGTTTATAGCATTGATACAGAACAGAAACGAATCAATGCATTGAAATGGACAAAAATTGAAGATGTTTGGGGTGTAGGGNGTAAGCATAGAGCGCATCTTGAGGCTATGGGTATTGAAAGTGCATGGCAATTTACCTTGCTCCACGATAACTGGATCAGAAAACAGATGAGTGTTTTAGGGCTTCGCCTAAAAAAAGATCTGCTAGGTATTCCCGCAATTCAATTAGAAGAAATTCAACTGCCTAAAAAAGTTATTGCTACCACTCGTAGTTTTGAGGACACACTAAGCTGCTTTTCAGATTTAGAAGAACGTATCTCAACCTTTGCCAGTAATTGTGCTGAAAAAATGCGAAAACAACAAAGCAGTTGTAACTTGCTCTTGGTTTTTGTTCGTAGCGATCCTTATAAGAAAAATACTCTGCCTTATNAAAATAGTTGTACTCTTTCTCTTCCATATGCNACAGATTCCAGCATTATGCTAAGTAAATATGCTGTATTGGGGCTACGTAAGATTTTTAGAGAAGGGATAGTCTATAAAAAAGCAGGTGTAATGATTATGGATTTAGTTCCTACAGCAAAACGTCAGTTGAGCCTTTTTGAAAACACATCTACGAAACATGTCACCCTAATGCAAAGCTTGGATCAAATTCATAAACGTTTTGGCCCTAATCAAATAAAACTAGCCAATCAAGACTTGAAGCGTACTTGGAAAATGAAACAAGAACATTTATCCAGTCGCTTTACAACAGAGCTTAAAGAAGTTATTACAGTAAAATAGACTTTATGAAAGATCAAAAATTAGTTTTTTTTCAGCCTAGTCAAGAAAAACTTAAGAGATTACATCTAGCACAAGAAGGAGTCTCAGCAGGCTTCCCCTCCCCTGCAGATGATTTTAAAGAATTGCGCATAAGTATTGACCAGGAAGTAGTTCGAAATGAAGAGGCCACCTTTTATGCACGGGTTTCAGGAGAATCCATGCAAGGGGCAGGTCTAGATGACGGTGATCTTTTAGTCATCGACAGGAGTCTTGAACCCCAAGATAATAAAATAGCAGTATGCTTTATCGATGGTTCCTTTACTGTAAAGCGCCTAAAAGTAAAAGTAAACTGTCTTTATCTAATGCCTGAAAATAAAAAGTACAAGCCCATCAAAGTCAGTGAAGAAGATAGACTAGTAATTTGGGGAATTGTGACTTATGTAGTGAAAAAAGTTTAAACCTTTATTCCATTAACACCTTGTGAAAAAGCTTTGCTAAAAAGGTTGCCAATTGATCACTCGTCAGATTAATATTAGAGGTATGAGTAGCTAAGAAAAGCTCTGGAGGTGCACCCACCAACATAAAGCTAAGCAAAAGGAATTCATATTTTTCAGTAAAGTCTTTGATTTTAAGATCAGATTTTAGGTCTCGATTCAAATTCTTAACAATAGTTTTAATTATATCACTTTGATATGAGCTTTGACGAATCTGAGCTTGATTTAAAATATGGAATTGAATCATTCGAGGTGTTCCAATCAGATCAAAATAACTTTTAAAGGTTCCATATAAATAATCATATACATTTTTACTATCACGACGCGTTTGCTGAATAGCACCTCTTACATTTTGATTAAGATCTTCAATTAGTGCATCAAACAGACTTTGGGTATCTGGAAAATAATTATAAAAGGTNCCTCTTGCAATCTCACTTTTCTCTACAATATCAGTGACTGTAGTTTTATCGAGTCCATGGCTTGAAAATAAAGCTAGNCCTTCGTTCATGAGTCTCTCACGAACCTGTTTCTTTTGCGAGGCTCGNTTCCCTAAAATGGTTACTGAATTTTTCACACTACAGACGTTCAAAGATCCCTGCAATGCCCTGACCTCCGCCTACACAGGCAGTAACCATTCCATAGCGTTGATTCTGTTTTTTCATCTCTTCGAGAAGCTGAATACTCAATTTNGCTCCTGTACAGCCTANGGGATGTCCTAGTGCTATTGCTCCACCATTAAGATTAACTGTTTCTGGATTCAATCCAGCTTCTTTAATAACCGCTAATGCTTGAACAGCAAAAGCTTCATTCAACTCCGTTTGCTCAATATCATCAATTTTTAATCCTGCTTGCTCAAGTGCTTTAGGAATTGCAACACAAGGACCAATTCCCATAAAAAGGGGATCTACTCCACCTACAGCACAAGAAATTAGACGNGCAATTGGTTCGAGTTTTAATTCTTTAACAATAGTCTCACTTACAANAAGGGTAAAGGCAGCTCCATCTGATGTTTGGGAAGAATTTCCAGCAGTTACTACCCCTCCTTTTTTAAAAACAGCTCGTAACTTCGATAAGCCTTCAATTGTGGTATCGCGACGAATACCTTCATCTATATCTACAGTATGAGATTTTGTTTTACGTTTTCCNTCTTCAACATAAACCTCTTCTATTGTTATGGGAACAATCTGCTCTTTAAAGGTTCCTGAATCAATAGCTGCTGCAGCTTTTGTATGTGANTTGAATGAAAACTCGTCTGCAGCATCACGGGTAATCATGTANTTATTNGCTACCGCTTCTGCAGTATGCCCCATACTGACATGATAGTTNATGTTATNCATGTTTGCTTGATAACTAGGGGCAAGTTTATATCCTGTCATGGGAATCATACTCATACTTTCTGTACCCCCAGCTATGTAGATATGTCCAAAACCTGCTTTAATTTTACCAACTGCTTGTGCAATTGATTCCAACCCTGAAGCACAATAACGATTAATAGTTATACCTGCAACTTCTTTACCTAAGGCTCTAGCAGAAATTAAACGTCCTATTTGAAGACCCTGTTCACCTTCAGGATTAGCACATCCTACTATAACGTCGTCTACTTGTTTAGGGTCAATTTCTGGAACTGCTTGTATCAACTTTTTGATTACCTCAACTGCTAAATCGTCAGAGCGATAATTTTTAAACCCTCCTTTATTTGCCTTTGCTACAGCTGATCTATAGCCTTTAATAATATATGCTTCCATAGTTTAATTTCTTAGGGGTTTATTGTTCATTAATAAATATTGGATTCGGTCAAGAGTTTTCTGATTTCCAAGCAAACTCATAAACCCTTCCCGTTCAATATCTAAAAGGTATTGCTCATTTACCATTTGAGGAGAGGTCAAATCTCCTCCACAAATTACATTAGCAATTTTTCGAGCAATTTCAACATCATAATCTGACATATGCTCTCCAAGTCTAAATTCATTTATGGCAGAGTATAATACACTGATTCCTCCTCTACCCAAAACTTTGATGTCATTTCGATAGGAAGGAGGNATGTAATTTTTTGCTAATTCTATTACTTTTTTCTTTGCAAGACTGAGGTTCATTGAGGTATTAACACAAATAAAGTCACGATCCTTTTTCAAATAGCCCAAATCATAAGCTTCATAGGCTGAAGTAGAAACTGCTGCAGTAGCAATAGATTTAAAATAATTAATTAAGGTTGGATTTTGAACATCACCCTCAAAAAAGTCATCTGAAGCTCTTAAAGCAAATTCTTTAGTGCCTCCCCCCCCAGGCAACAAACCAACTCCAACTTCTACCAAACCAATATAAGATTCTGCTGCATAAATTCCTGCATCGCAGTGCATGGAAAATTCACAACCTCCACCAAATACATAACCCTGTGTGGCTACTACCACCGGAACCTTTGAGGTTCGAATTCTCATGCTAATTTTTTGGAATTCATCAACAAAATGTTCCAAAATGTCAAACTGTTTTTGCATTGCTAACATNCCAATATTCATAAGATTGGCTCCAACTGAAAATTGCTTTGCGTTATTTCCTATTACCAATCCATTCCAATCTCCCTCCTCAGCAAGTTGAATGGTTTCAAGTAAACCTTTTGAAATTCCCTCNCCAATAGAATTACTTTTACTTGTAAATTCCAAACATAAAACTCCATCTCCTATATCATGAACAGTACACTCACTATTTTTTATCACAGGTGATTGTTCTCGATAACTATCCAAAATGATAAAAGNNTCTGAATCTGGAAGTGGCTCATATATTTTTGATTGAATGTTAAAATATTTTNTTTGTCCCTTTTCGAATTTATAAAAAGAGGTTCCTCCAGCAGCTATTAATTCATCTATCCATTCTGGAACTGAGCCTCCTCGTNCTTTAATCAATTCTATACCTTTTTCCAATCCAATTAAATCCCAATATTCAAAAGGTCCAAAATCCCATACATAACCCGTCCGCATGGCATCATCAATAGAATAGTACTGATCTGAAATCTCAGGAACTCTAGCGGATGCATATCCTAAAAGAGCCCCGAAATAATCTTTAAAAAAGCTTTGCTCTATGGAATCTCCATCGACTAAAAACTGCATCCGTTTGTCCATTAAACCCATCCCTTTTGCTGATTTGACCAACTGTGTTTTAGGGCGTATTGCAGGTTCNTATTCTAATGTCTCTAAATTCAACGCATTTATGATAGTATTCCCATTAACATCTTTTTCTTTTGTTTTTTCATAAAAACCTTTGCCTGTTTTATTACCTAGAAATTTGTTCTCTAACAAAAAACGCATGAACTTTGGTTCAGGTTTTTCTTTTAAATTATCAATGTAANTGTCTCCCTTTACATTCTCCATAACAAAACGGCTNACATTNTCNCCTGTATCNAGNCCAACTAAGTCNTGTAATCTAAANCTAGCTGTATTGGGTCTTCCAATTAATGAACCAGTTAAAGCGTCAACTTCCTCAATTTTAAATTGATATTTTTGAGTTAATAAAGTGATTTCTGTTCCTGACATTACCCCTATGCGATTTCCTATAAAAGCAGGAGTATCTTTGCAAAATACCGTCTGCTTTCCTAAAGTCACTTTTCCAAATTCCATGAAGAAATTGGTGACATCAGGATGGGTGTCAGCAGTAGGTATAATCTCTAATAATCGTAAGTATCGCGCCGGGTTAAAAAAATGTGTTCCACAAAAATGATATTTAAAACTGTCTGAACGTCCTTGGGAAAGTAGGTTAATTGGAATACTTGAGGTATTAGAACTTACTAAACTTTTTTCATTGCGAAATTGATCTACTTTTTGAAATATCTGCTTTTTGATATCAAGGTTTTCTAAAACTACTTCAATAATCCAATCAACATCTTTTACTTTTTCAAAATCGTCTTCAAAGTTTCCTGTATTTATACGATTTAAAAAGGATTTAGAATATAATTGTGCTGGCTTGGATTTAATGGCATTTTGTAGGGCTTTGTTTACCAAAAGATTTCGGGAAGCTTCGCTTTTTTTAGCGTCTTTTGGAACAATGTCTAGCATTAATACTTCCATTCCAACATTAGCTAAATGACAGGCAATACCAGATCCCATGACCCCAGATCCAAGTACAGCTACTTTTTTAAGTCGATACTTCATTTTGTTAATTTTAATAGTCTAAACTAGTTAAAAAAAATGACACTGTGTCATTTTTTATTTCTACTTTTACAAAAACAAAACAAATGAGTGTAGAAAATATAGTCGCTCAGTTTCAAAAAAGAGCATCAACATCCGAACCTATTGGGGGTAAACTTAAATTTGAAGTAGATGGGATTGGTATAATTATCGATGGCACAAATGATAGCAACACGGTTCATGCATCTGATGAAGAAGCTGATTGTACCATTAGTCTTTCAGCCGAAGTACTAGAAAAGCTTCGTGATGGTGAGATTAATCCAATGATGGCAGTCATGGGAGGACAAATTAAAATTAGTGGAGATATGGGATTGGCGATGAAAGTCCAATCACTTATGGGATAATCAAGATTATTGGAACGAATAGAAATATTATAAATTCTCTAAAACTTTCGTTGGCCAAGGTACTTGTGTTCCGTTACTTTTATATTTTGGCATTTGAGCCTCTACTTCAATTAAATGCTTTGTAAGCTTTTTAGCTAAACCAATTGTAATACTTTTATTTNCTCTAACCAGATTTGTTTTTTCTCCTACATCTGTTGGTAAATGATATAATTCAAGGTTTTGATNCTCATGAAAATATATCAATTTCCATGGTCCATCACGTACTGCACTATAACTTCCTATTCCCGGTCCACTATTCCCCCATTGATTTGGATAATGCCAAAACAAAGAGTGGTTAAATTGTTTATTTAAATTTTCTTTTATTAATGGAACAAAACTTTTTCCATCTATAGTTTGCGGAGTGTTTCCAATTCCAACATCAGCCATTTCTAAAATCGATGGAAAAAAGTCTTCAATAATTATAGGAGTACTATTCTCNGAATTAGCTACTGTCTCTTTTGGCCAATAGACTAACATTGGAACTCTTATTCCCCCTTCATAAATAGAACCTTTCCCACTTTTAAGAGGAAGGTTATGAGTGTGTTTTATGCCTCCCCTATGAACTGCNCTTAAACCTCCATTATCTGACATAAACAAAATAATAGTATTCTCNTCAAGATCATTTTCTTCAAGAAAATCCAATATATTACCCAACGCATGATCCATACTTTCAATCATTGATGCATAACGTGCTTCTAGTTCTTCCATGCCTGCTTTTTGATATTTTTCGACATATAATTTATTAGCCATTAATGGTGTATGGATTGCATATAAAGCAAAATATAAGAAGAAAGGTTGCTTATTGACTAAAGGTTTTTTTAAAGCCATTAATACTTCATTTGAAAGCGCTTCTGTCAAAAAAATATCTTGCCCATGATATTGTTCTAATCCAGGAACTGCCCATACTTCTCTATTATTTATTCCATTACCAAAGTTTTCAAGACCCAAATAACTTCCNGGTGCTCCAGCTGCGTGNCCTGCAATATTAATATCAAAACCTAAATTTATAGGATTGGATGAGGGGTAACCTAAGGCTCCAAAATGTGCTTTCCCAGCATGTATGGTATAATAGTCATTTTCTGAAAGAATTTTAGGAAGAGTTTTAGCATAAACTGTATTAGGAGTTATAGAATCNAATCCAATTCCATTAAAATTCCATTNTGGAAAATTTAGTGTAGGATGATCAAGTTCCATAGGTTNAAGTTGATCAGGCCTTAAAGTCCAATTTGTAACTCTGTGCCTTGCCGCATTCATTCCTGTCATTAAACTTACTCTNGTTGGTGAACATACTGGCGTTGCGTAAGCATTTGTAAATTTAACACCTTTACTAGCTAAACGTTTCATGTTAGGTGTAGTATAGGTTTGATTAAACTTAGTTAGTTGGTCCCAAAAAGGAACTGAAGTGTCCTGCCAACCCATGTCATCCACAAAAAATAAAACTATATTGGGTGATAGTGATTTTGTTTTATTTGTTTGACAACAAAAAAAAATGATTAATAAAAAGACTAAAACTAATTTACTTGTTTTCATACTAATTTGTTAAATCTGGAGATTTATAAAGCCCCATATTGGAAAGAATTGCCTGACCTTTACTATCGGTTATTGTAAATCGTAATCCCTTAATTTGTTGAGTTTCAAAACGTATCAAACGTTTATTGCCGATAGTAGTTCCATTATAAACTTTTCTCCAAGATCCATTGGAAAACAATTCAAAAGTAAAGGATTTAATACGTTGTCCTAATGGTAAATACTCTTGGATCATAAAAGTATTTACCTCTACAGGTTGAGCTAAATTTAATGTAACGCTTGGCTTTAAATCTTTAGAATTAGAAGCCCAGTATGAATTTAAGTCTTCATCTAATATGTTTTTTTCTGGAAACCCTTTTACAGAAGATGATGTTATAACTGATTCATGCTGGATATAATTTTTAGAAAAGGTTTGCTTTAAATATGTAGCTAATGCTTTTAAACTTGCTATATCATTTTCATGAACTAGGCCTCTGGTATCTACTGGTAAGTTTAGTAATAACGAACTGTTTAAACCAACAGAGTTGTAATAGATATCTACTAACTTAGACAATGGCTTAACTAATTTATCCTGTTCTGGGTGATAATACCAGCCTGGNCGAATGGAAACATCAGTTTCTGTAGGCACCCAGTGTGTTCCATTTTCTTGACCTGCAGCAAAACGATGAAAGTCTGGCATTCCTGCAAAAACACTATCCCTAAAAATGGGAGACCATGTCGTTTCATTGGCATAGCCTTTCTCATTACCAACCCAGCGAATATCTGGACCTGCATCACTGAAAATTACAGCTTTTGGTTGAAGCTCTCTAACTATTTTTATTGTATTGAGCCAGTCGTAGTATGTTTTTTTATCAACTCTACGCTCCTCGTTTGAGCCTCCATAATAACCATCACCTCCGTTTGCACCATCAAACCATACTTCAAAAACATCCCCGTATTGAGTTAGAAGTTCTTTTAACTGGTTTCTAAAGTAAGTCAGATATTCTGATTTACCATAGTAAGGATGATTTCTATCCCATGGAGAAAGATATACACCAAATTTTAATCCATATTCTTTGCAGGCTTTTGATAACTCATCTATCAAATCACCTCCCCCCCCCCTCCATGGAGAATTTTTTACAGAATGTTCTGTAAATTTACTTGGCCATAAACAAAATCCATCATGATGTTTGGCTGTAATAATAATACCTTTCATGCCAGATTCACTTGCAACTTTTGCCCATTGTCGCGTATCTAATTCAGTTGGATTAAATTGGTAGGGTTTTTCATCTCCATAGCCCCATTCTTTGTTTGTGAAAGTATTCATGTTAAAATGAATAAAAGCATAATATTCCAATTTTTGCCATTCCAATTGATTGGCATTGGGGAGTGGACCTACAGGTAGTATTCTTTCTGGATTAGAATCACAAGAAATAAAATAGATTAATAAAAAAACTATCAGTTGAATTCTAATAGAAGATTGTTTTATCATTTTTAAAGGTTTTAATCAAAATTATTTTTGAATATCATATCGGAAAATCACTAAGGTCAAATTATAATTGACTCACCGTAATTCAATTTCAATTATGGTATCAATATCGTCTTTTGGAAGTTTAGTTATATCTATTGCGAAACCAAATGAATCATTACGATAATTAAGTTTTATTTTTGTTTTTAAATCAACAACACTCTTTATTCTGAGAGGGAATTTATCAATATGAAACACTTTTAAATCTGAATTTAATATGTGTAAATACACTTTTTTCCCTTTGCGAGTGGAGACAAAATCATCACTCGGAGGGATAGGCCCCCTTCTGGTTCCATATATGGTTAATCCATTTTGATTTAACCAATTACCCATGGCTTTTAAAGAGGCTTTGTGCTTAGGTTGAATTTTTCCGTTTGGCATTGGGCCAACATTCAAAAGGAGATTGCTTCCATAGCCTGCGGCTCTAATTAAATAATGGATTAATTCTTTTTGTGTTTTATGTTTACGATCCTGAAGATTGAATCCCCAAGAACCATTTATTGTTTCACATACCTCAAGTGGGACTGATCCAATTTGATCTTCTGGCGTGCCAAATCCCGTCGTGTTTTTCCCAGGCAAATCTTTTTCAAACATTTGAAAATCTTCACCATCAATTACTCCTATATGATGATTATTACCAATTAAAGATTGTGGTTGTAATTCGTGGATCATAGCATATATTTCATCGTAATGCCAATCTACTTTTGATTTTCGAAACATTTTACCATCCCACTCTTTTTGGTCCCAATGACCATCAAACCAAATTCCCCCAATCTCTCCGTATTGAGTTAATAACTCTTTCAATTGCCCTTTCATGAAATCAATATAGTTTTCCCAACTACCTTCACCTCTTCCTGTAATTCCATTTCCGGTTCTTCCTCTTGGGAAATAATCATCTCGATTCCAATCTAATAAAGAATAATAGAAAAATAATTTAATCCCTTGTTTATGACATTCTTCTGCTAAGGCTTTTATAATGTCTTTACCATATGGTGTGCTATCTACAATATTGTAATCAGTCATTTTGGAGTCAAACATTGAAAAACCATCATGATGACGACTTGTAATTGTTATGTATTTCATTCCAGCTTCTTTGACCATGGCAACCCATTCTTTTGGATCATAGTCAATTGGATTAAAAAAATTAGGGAGCTTTTCATATTCTTCAATACTTATATTTTGGTTATTCATTACCCATTCTCCATCACCTAAAATACTGTATACTCCCCAATGAACAAAAAGTCCAAAACGAGCATCCTGAAACCAAGTTCGAGCTTCTAAGTTTACAGGACTAGGTTGATATTTCTGAGCTTTTAGTGTTGGCCCCAAAAGGAAAATGAATAATGCAATTTTAAAAAAAATTGTTTTCATAAATATATTTGAGTTTTGATTAAGTTTAATTTGAATTCAATTTTATAATTATCTTCAATATAATGAAAATTAGTATTTTTAAATAAAATGGAATATATGCAATTTAAACTAGGAAAAATCATATTAATTATTTTCCCATTATTGACCATAAATCTTTATGCCCAGGTCCCCAACCCAAATGATTGGCCAAATTTTAAACAATTCGAAAAATTAAATTCTAATTTACCTAAATTGAAAAAAAATGAAAAACGAGTTGTTTTTATGGGAAATTCAATAACAATTGGTTGGCTTCAAGCTCATCCAGAATTTTTTGAAGATAAACCCTATGTGAATCGTGGAATAAGTGGTCAAACTACTTCTCAAATGTTAGTAAGATTTAGAGCCGATGTAATAGATATTAATCCTGCTGCAGTTGTAATTTTAGCAGGAACAAACGATATTGCCGGTAATACAGGCCCTGTTAGCCTTAGTATGATTTTAGATAATCTCAAGTCAATGACTGAAATCGCTCAGGCTAATGACGTTAAAGTTATTTTATGTTCTGTCCTTCCAGCATATGATTATCCCTGGAGTCAAGGAAAAAGTCCAAATATTAAAATTCCTAAACTTAATTCAATGATAAAAGAATACGCTAAAAAAAGTGGAGTGTTTTACTTGGATTATTTTGAAGCCCTTGATAATGGAAATAATGGTTTGATTAAGGAGTATTCTTCTGATGGAGTTCATTTAACCCTAAAAGGATATAAGGTTATGGAGCCCATGATTGAAAAAGTACTTAAAAATTTACTTTGATAAAGATGAAACTGGTCTTTTTATCTTATCTGTTATTTACATTTTTTATCTCATGTCAAATAAAAAAGGAATTTAAGTCAATCGCACTATTCAAAAACCAAACTGAAGACTATAAATGTTATCGAATTCCAGCACTAGTAAAAGCATCAAATCAAATTATACTTGCTTTTGCTGAGGGGCGTTTAATGGATTGTAATGATTTTGGAAATGTAGATATTCTTCAGAGAAAAAGTATGGACGGAGGAAAAAATTGGTCTGATATTAAAGTGGTTGCTCAATTCGGAGATCTTCAAGCAGGAAATCCTGCTCCTGTTGTGGATTGGTTTGATCCTAATTATCCTGATGGTAGAATATTTTTATTTTACAATACTGGAGATGTTTCAGAACACAATATGCGCTTGGGAAAGGGGGTTCGTGAAGTTATGTATATCACAAGCATTGATCAAGGGGAATCATGGTCCAAACCTGTCAATATAACTGAACAAGTTCATTTTAACAAGACAACAACTCAAAATCAAAAAGATTGGCGAACACATGCTAATACACCAGGTCATGCATTGCAATTTAAAAGAGGAAAATACAGGGGTAGAATTTATGTGCCTGCAAATCACTCTATTGGAGAACCTCAAGAAAGATATAACGAATATCAAGCTTATGGATTTTACTCAGATGACCATGGTAAAACTTGGTCTGTAAGCCCAGATATTGGAGTTTCTTCTTCGAATGAATCAATTGGTGTTGAACTTACAAATGGGACCTTAATGTTAAATGTTCGAGAACAAAATGGAGATTCTAAGCAACGCATTGTAGCTTTAAGCACAAATGGTGGTGAGTCATGGGATAAAATTTATTTTGATGAAGAACTTATCTCTCCAGTTTGTCAATCAAGTTTGTTATTATTTGAACAAGAACAAAGTAATATTTTAATATATTCTGGCCCAAATAGTACTGAAAAAAGAGAAAAAATGACCTTGAAATTTAGTCTTGATGAAGGTGAAAACTGGACTAAAGAAAAAGAAATATATAGTGGGGGAGCTGCTTACTCTGATTTGGTTCAAATCAATAACGAAGTCATTGGTCTACTCTATGAAAAAGATTTTAGTGAGATAACCTTTGAAATTTTCACCCCCAAAGTAATTCTTTCAGAGTGAAAATAAAAGATTTTTATTTTGTGAAAGGAAGAGTTGCTCTATAATATCCCCATCCCATATTAAGATCCATGCCTGACATACCTTTTTCAAAAATCATTGAAAAAGCTTCAATGTATTCACCTGCTTCAGTTAAAGGAACAGTAACTCTTTTAATATCCATATCTTGATTGTAACTGTAGGCTCCCCAAACATGTGTTGCTTTGTTAATTATTATGGTTATTTCATTTCCCATAGGAATAGAATAAAGAGTATAAGAACCAATAGGTAATTTAGTGCCTCCAACGTTTAAAGGTGTGTATAAAGTAAGTTCTGTTGATTCATTGGCTCCAGTTCTCCAAACTTTTCCTTCAGGTACTAAAGTAGAAATATCTCGTCCTTTTAATTGAGGTCTGCCATACAATATTCTAGCCCATTTGGCGGTTCCCTTAGTTGGATATTCAATCATGTCTAGGGGGCTTTTATCGAGTCCCTTAAAATTTTGTGAATAGCCTAATCCACAAACAAATAATATCATTGATAAAATAAATGTGTTTTTCATAATTTAATCTTTTATACTAAAATAAAAGAAGTTTGATAAAAACAAGTAAAAATTTTTGTTAAAACGAACAAACCATATATACAGGATGATGATCTGAGGCCCACAGATCATTTTCCGTTTTAACCCACAAATGTTTTGCAAAATTAACTATAAAACCTTTTTGAAAGATATAATCAATTCTTTGAGTTGCATTCTTCCCAATATCAAAACCAGTGAAAGTTCCATATCTAGGATCTTCTGGATTTAAATAATTCATTACATCTTGAAAATCCTTTTGAAGCGTTTGAATCGGAATTGTATTAGGAGTTAAATTAAAATCTCCTGTTATTAAAACAGGAAAATTATTAATATTAATCTTTTTAATTGTTTTTAAGATTAGGCTTGCAGATTGGGCTCTAGCCTCAATACCCAAATGATCAAAGTGAGTATTAAAAACCCAAAATTGTTTTTTTGTTCTAAGATGNTCAAAAAGTGCATAAGTACAAATTCTTTCNAAAGCTGCATCCCATCCTNTCGAAATTTCATTTGGGGTTTCTGAAAGCCAAAAAGTNCTAGTTTNTAATAATTTCAATTGGGAATTACGATAAAAAATTGGNCTGTACTCCCCTTTNCTTTTTCCATCCTCNCGNCCTACTCCAACATATTTGTATTCATCTAGAGATTTATCTAAATAAGATAATTGAGTAATTAATACTTCCTGCATTCCTATCAGATCCGGTTTATTTTCATTAAAATAATTGATTAAGGTTTCTTTTCTGTATTTCCAATTATTATCTCCATCATCTGGATTATCATATCTAATGTTGTAAGAAATTACCTTTAAATCATGTACTTGTGAAAAAAGAGTACCTGAAAACAGTGAAATAATAAGATAAAAATAGGCCATTTCTAAAATTTAAAATTTTGTATTATCTATACCTAAAATACTTTGAAACAAAACAAGTATTTTTAAAGATTATTTTGCAAAAAAATATTTAAATATTGGATCTTTATTATTTAACCAATATATAAAAAACTAAAATTAGATGTCATCGGTCTTAATTAAGTAAAGGGAATATTTTTTGTAAATTTCATTATTAAACAAATCTTATGAAAAACATAATTCTTTTCTTATTTGCCGCATTATTTTTTTCAGTCACTTTTGGACAAACTGGAAAGGTAATTGACAACCTAAGTCTTAACAGTAAAATTCTTGATGGAGAGCGTAAATTTGCAATATACCTCCCTCCAGATTATGAAACCTCAAGTCGAAGTTATCCTGTTTTATACTTATTGCATGGGTATACAGATGATCAAACTGGTTGGGTTCAATTTGGAGAAGTAAAGCATATTACTGATAAAGCCATTAAAGAAGGAGTTGCTACTCCAATGATTATTATAATGCCTGATGCAGATACAGGTCTGCCTGGTTATACTAATTCTATTTCTGGTAAGTGGAATTTTGAAGACTTCTTTTTTGAAGAACTTATGCCATATGTTGAGAAAAGATTTAGAATTAAAAAAAATAAGCGTTTCAGAGCAGTAGCTGGTCTTTCTATGGGAGGAGGGGGGAGTTTTTTATATGCTTTACACCGACCTGATCTTTTTTCCTCAGCAGCTCCGCTTAGTGCATGGATGGGACCACAGACCTTAGATGAAATGAAGGACTTTGCTAAAAGAGAGAACATGACTTTTAAAGAAAAAGATTTTGAGTCTTTTTTGGAAAGAAATAATCCTTTAAAACTTATAGATAAAATTAGTAAAGAGACACTAAACTCCGTTCGATGGTATATTGATTGTGGAGATGATGATTTTTTATTTGAAGGGAACAGTTTGATGCATATCAAAATGCGTAAAAAAGGGGTCAATCACGAGTTTAGAATTCGAGATGGAGGACACACATGGACCTATTGGAGAACTGCACTTCCCTCCGTTTTAGAATTTATTTCTCAAAAATTCCATCAATAATTTAAATTATTTTTTAAAAAATAAATGCCTAATTTAGTTTTTAATAATTAACCATAAACTGATGAAAAACATTTTTTTTCTAGTCTTTTCATTCTTTTTTATAAGTTGTAATACTTGGAATGAAGATAATGAACAAACACAATTTCTTAACGAACTAATAATTGATGAAACTTCAAATAATTTAATTTCTCTTCCTATTATCAAGATAAATACATATAGCAAAGAGATAGTTGATGAACCTAAAATAAATGGTTATTTAGAAATTTTTCAAGAAGATGAGTTGATTGAGGAGCACAATATAGGTATTGAAATAAGGGGTTCATCTTCTCAATTTTTCCCAAAAAAATCCTACGGCTTTGAGACATGGGATGAATCGGGTGAAGATTTAGATGTCTCCCTAGCAGGCTATCCTGAAGAAGAGGATTGGATTCTTTATGGCCCTTTCAGTGATAAATCTCTAATTAGGAACGTTATAATATATAGACTATCAAATCTTATTGGAAGATATGCTACAAAAACAAAGTTTTATAATCTTGAAATTAATGAAGAGTTTTTAGGGGTATATGTTTTAATGGAAAAGATTAAAAGAGATAAAAATCGAGTAGATATTAGTAAAAATACAACTGATGATATAAGTGGTGGTTATATCATAAAAATTGATAAGATTACTGGGGATGGAGATATATTAAATGAGGATATTGCATTCATGTCAGAATATACTCGTGAAGGTGTTAAAGGGATAAATAAAAATATCCATTTTTTATATGAATATCCAAAAAACAGGGATATTTCAGAAGATCAAAAAAAATATATCCAGGAATATATAAGAAATTTTGAAAATTCTTTGGCTTCTGAAAATTTTGCTAGTGAAACTGAGGGTTACAAAAAATATATAGATTCTGATAGCTTTATTGATTTTTTTATTTTAAATGAAATTTCAAGAAATGTTGATGCATATCGAATAAGTACTTTTATGCATAAAGACAAAGGTGATAAATTGAAAATGGGACCTATTTGGGACTTTAATATTGCATTTGGAAATGCTAATTATTGCGAAGGTGAATTAACAACTGGTTGGGCTTATCAATTTAATAAAGTATGCCCACAAGATGGTATGCAGGTACCATTTTGGTGGGATCGCCTAATGCAGGATCAAAACTTTATTATTGAACTTCAAGAAAGATGGGCATTATTACGGTCAAACGAATTATCAAGTGAAAATATTTTAGGAATAATTGATGACTTAGTGACTGAATTAGAGCAAAGCGGGACTGTAGACCAAAATTTTGGTAAGTGGTTAATTTTAGGAAATTATATTTGGCCAAATAATTTTATTGGTAATAGGCATTCGGAAGAGATTGTTTATTTAAAAGAATGGATTGAAAAAAGACTATCTTGGATGGATGAAGAAATAGTTAAAATTTAAGAAATAAAACTAAAATGAAACGAAGAGAATTTATTGCTAAAACNACATTAAGCAGTATAGGAACTTACAAATTATCTTCTATAAAANTATCGAATTTTNAATCCCGNCAAATTAANATTAGTCTTACTCCTTGGTCCTTAATTCGTTCTGGNTACGGNGAAAATGATCCTTTAAATATTNACCTTCTTGAATATCCAAGAGTAGCAAAATCTTTGGGTTTTAATTACATAGATCACGAAATGTTTCATTTCCCGCCGAATCTAAATATTGGTTATATTGATAAAATGAATAAAACTATNGAGATTCATGGAGTTCATAGTGCCGTAATGCTTACTGGTGGAAAAGGAGATATTGGACACAAAGACACTGTTAAAAGAAAAAAGGCAATATCAACCTATAAATATTGGATAGATGTTGCCTCTGATCTTAATTGTAAAGCTTTACGTAATGTTTGCGGGGAATATATTACTATTCCGCACCCTGAAAAACTTAAGTATGCAATTGAAGGAGTAGCCGAGTTAGGGGAATATGCGGCTTCTAAAAGTTTAGATTTATTGATCGAAAATCATAATGGATATTCCTCAGATCCTAAATGGATGATCTCTTTAATGGAGGGAGTAAATTTAAATAAAGTTGGTGTTTTAGGTGATTTTACAAACTGGACCTTGGAGCGGAATCCTGATACATTTTATCCAGATCCATATAAAGGCTTTGAATTATTAGCTCCTTACATCCGAGCAATAAGTGCAAAGTCTGAAAGATTTGATATTAATGGGGAAGAAACTACTACAGACTATAAAAGGATGTTTTCAATTTTAAAAAATGCTCCTGACTTTCAATTTGCTGGTGTTGAGTTTTTTGGAAATGAGCTCTCTAGAAAAGAGGGAGCCTACATGACTAAAGAATTAATAAATAAGGTTATAAACCAAATTTAGCGGGTCAAGTAAATCCATCCTCTTTTATCAATTACACCATTGTCGTCTAAATCTAGGTTATAGTAATAACTTCCCTCGGGGACTTTTTGATTATTTTGATCAGCTGGCCATGTATTTTGATAGTTCTTTTTACTATAAATCAAAGTGCCTGATCTAGAATAAATTGAAAGAAAATTATTAGGATAACTATTGATCTTTAAAATCTTAAATATATCGTTTATACCATCTCCATTATCAGATATAAACTCACTAATTAGTAACTCATCGTATCCATAGGGATTTGGATCTATGTTGTCTTTTATATCATCATTATCTTTGTCTGGATCTAGACAATCAGGTATGCCATCATCATCGAAATCAGGGCTTAAAGAGGTTTCATCTTTAGGATCTGAACCACATTCTAATTCTACTTCGTCTGTTTGACCATCGTTATCATCATCCTCGTCACATAGATCCCCTTTACTATCATTATCATAATTATACTGCTTTGGATTTTCGATTTCTGGACAATTATCACAAACGTCTCCAAGACCATCTTCATCTATATCAGATTGATCAGGATTCGGGATTTCTGGACAATTATCGGTAAAAGATATTGGAAAACCAATAGAGAAAGGAATGCCATCACCATCTCCGTCTAGGTCAGGATATTCTTTAATATTTAAAGGATCAGTACTATAATAATCTTCTATTTCATCACTATAACCATCACTATCATCGTCTGTATCCAAACAGTTTGGAATTCCATCTTTGTCTGTATCAAGAGCTAATTCAAGATTATTAAGCGGATCTGAACCACATTCTATCTCTACTTCATCAGTTTGACCATCATTATCATCATCCTCATCATAAAAATCGATTAATAGATCAAGGTCTGTATCAATTGGAAAATTATCCACGTCCAAAGGATTTGTTCCTACATCAATTTCTAAAACATCATTAAATCCATCATTGTCGTCATCGGGATCTAATAAATTAATTATTCCGTCATTGTCAGTGTCCTCTGGAAATTCATTAACATCTAGAGGATCAGTTTCAGATTGAATTTCAATAAAGTCACTAAAACCATCACCATCATCATCCAAATCAGCATTATTCCCTAATCCATCACCATCAGTGTCGTTCCATTCTAATGGATCAAACGGAAAAGCATCGTTAATATCATTTACTCCATCACCATCTGAGTCTAATTCATTATCAGAGTCAGGGTCATCTGTCTCGGTATTACAAATATTTAAATTATCTGTTACTATTAAGTTTACTGTTGTTGAAGCTGTATTTCCAGAACTGTCAGTAACGGAATATATAATCTCTTGATTACCGATACTTTGACAGTTTAAAATCTTAATATAAAAATTTAAATATGAGTTTTTCTGTGATAAAACCTCAACCATCCTCTGATCATCTGTTATTTCTGTTTCATTTGTAAAAAACTGCTCTAACTCTACTGAAAAAATATTATAACTTTTTACCAAACAATTATCAGTACTGCCATTATCAATTGCATTCCATGGTATAACAATTTCTCCGTCCACATTTAAACTAGCTGTAATATTGTTTGCCCTAACTACGGGCTTTTCATTATCAATAACAGTTACTGACTGAGTTGCTGTTGAAACATTTCCAAAAGTATCCGTAACTGTATAAGTAACAATTGTAACACCAATTGGAAATTGTAAAGGAGCATCATTAGATTGAGAGCTTATTCCACAATCATCATTTATTATTACAGAACCCAAATCTACTCCTGAAGCAAAACAAGAGCCTAAATCNGAAGTTNTATNTATGTTACCATCTTGAATATTTATTGTGGGATTAGTATTNTCAGAAAATGTAACTAGTTGGGTAGCTGTTACCGTATTACCAAATGTATCACTTGCAATCCATGTTACTGTTGTTGTTCCAATTGAAAAGGAAGCAGGAGCGTCATTTGAATAAGTAAAACTACAATTATCAGTAATTGTTGGTATTCCCAAAACAATTGCACAAGAATTGGAAACTAAATCAGGTGGTGGAGTTAGGTTTGGGGGTGAATTATCATTAACTGTTACTGTTTGATAAGAGAGGGTTGTATTACTTGCGGAATCTGTAACTTCCCAGGTTACAGTTGTTGTTCCAATGGGGAAAATTGCTGGAGCATTATTTGTTACTGAAGCAACTGTACAGTTATCATCTGAAATTGGAACACCTAATCCAATTCCTGAAGCTGTACACTGATTTAAGTCAGTATCAACTATGATGTCATCAGGTGCTGTATTTGAGGGCGCTATAGTGTCAGATACAGTAATTAATTGTGTAGAAGTAACGGTGTTACCTGCTGCATCAGAAACTGTCCATAAAACAGGTGTTATTCCTAAACCAAATGTTGCTGGAGCATTATTTGAAGGTACCAGCGCTCCACAATTATCTGTGGCAGAAGCCAAGCCAATATTTATATCACAATTGTTAGAAACTATATCAGCAGGTATAGTTAATACTGGATCTTCACTATCGTTAATTCTAATTGTTTGGGTTACTGTTGTTGTATTGCTAGCGTTATCAGTAACAGACCATGTTAAAATATTAATTCCGTTTACAAAAGTTAATGTTGGATTATCATTTTCAACTAAAATAATTGAACAATTATCAGAACTGGTTGGAGTTCCAACATCAGAGGGAGATAAAATAGCACCACAACTACCAGGGTCATTATCCACTTGAATATTAACCGGAGGTGTTACAGTTGGTGGAGTTGTATCGCTAGGTGAAACAGCAACAATAGTATTTGAACTTACATTTGAACCATTAGTCAATGTAGTTGTAATAGTAACAGAATAACTTTTAACGACATTACTTGGGGGATATAATTTAGTAAATGATAATGTTGAGGTAGCTAAAGCACTTGAATCCAAATCTCCATTTCCAAAATCAAAATTCCAAGAAGCTGCAGGCGGGGGAATAGCATTTACAATTACGTCCTCAAGTCCCCAATTATCATAGCTATTCCCAGAATTATTTGGCTGATACCATCTAAAAAATGTTGCGCTAGTTTTAGCACCATCTGGTATTTGAATATCATTTGAATACCAATCATACCAGGGATTAGAGTTATCAGATACAACATCCCATTGATCATAAATATCAACCCAAACTGCTCCATTAGTTGAGTATTGAAGATAAACTTCTTCATTTGCAATATCAGGTTCTTCACAACCAGGATCAGGATCATCTGCTCCATAACGAATCAAAAATTCCAGACTACCTCCCTCAGATACATTAACTGCAGATGTTTGTACGAATCTTATACCTGCATTTGTAGATGTGGCCCAAAAATAGTTTGAATTTGATGGGGTATCTCCTCTAGCAGGGTTACATGGTTGTCCTACGGTATAAGGTGATGAAGACCAACCAGTAGGTAGGTCTCCGTCGTTAAAATCAAATTCAGTTACGCTAGTTTCACTTGGGACATATAAAACGTCAAATTGAACTAAAGTCCCGCTACATGTAGTTGAAGACATTGTTGCAGTAAATTGGACTTCTTGTGCTTTTGTGATTAGGCTTGCAAAAAAAATTATATATATTCTAATATACTTCAATCACATCTATTTTGGTTAGAGCAAATTTGTTTTTTGATTTTGAATAATTGTTTCTATTTTCACTTTTAAACATTTTTAGATTTATAGAATTATAATCACATGTGCCCGTTTTGGTTTCATTTGGATTCAAAACAAAGGCAATTTTGTCTTCATCATTCTCCTTTTCCTCTTTGCCTAAAATAAAATTTATGACAAATGTTTCATTAGTTTTATTTTCAACTCTAATTATATAATATTCAAATGAAAATCCATTTTTTTTGTCATCACAAACTTTAGATCTATAGGAAATTTCTATTTTTTTATTTTGGAAATAAGTTTTCCAACCTTCTTGATTTGGAATAAATAAAGTGTATAATACTAAAATAAAAAACATAAAGAATAAATAATAAGCATCATAAATTTAAAAATTAATTTCGTATAATGTTTTAAACTAAAATTGACAATGTTAAAAGCTGTAATTTTTGATATGGATGGTGTGATAATAAACAGTGAACCTTTACACAAAAAAGCATATGAATTGATGTTTGATGAATTTAACCTTAATGTTTCTGATGAATTATATGCCTCCTTTACTGGAATGTCTACAATTCCTATTTGCAAAAAATTATGTTCTATCTTTTCATTGGATCAATCTCCAAGAACATTAGTTAAAACAAAACGAAAACATTTTAAAAGTTTATTTCAAAAGGGTCATGAATTTCAATTAATTGATGGTGTTTTAGAATTAATTAAACACTACCATAAGAAAGGAATTACTCTTATTCTTGCTTCGTCAGCTTCAATGCCAAATATTAATATGATTTTTAAAAAATTTGGTTTAGATCCATATTTTAAGGCAAAAATTAGTGGCGCCGATCTTAAAGCTTCAAAACCACATCCTGAAATTTTTGAAAAAGCAACAGAATTAACTGGAAGTTCAAAAAATGAATGTGTTGTAATTGAAGATGCAACTAATGGAATTATAGCAGCCAAAGCTGCGGGACTTTTTTGCATTGCATATAATGGGGGGTATTCTAAGAATCAGGACTACAGTAATGCCGACATGGTGATAACTAACTTCGAGGATATACACTTAGAAAGGTTATCAATTAATTAATCATGCTTCCAACGCAAACCAAAGAAAAATCGAATTCCTTGATTGGATGCAAAAACATAAGAAGGATCAAAAGTTAATGCATAGGGGTTATTTAATGTAGATATTGCATTTCCTTCGGGATCAAAAATTACTTGGCTATCAAAAGGATCAAATGAACGAGCTATACTATCGTTTGGAGGTCTAAAATTAAAGATGTTTTTAATCCCCCCATATGATTCAAAAATATTATTCCAAGATTTGGTAAGTTGAAAATTTAAAATATGGAATGTTTTAGAATAAGAAGGCCTAGGGTCATATGGCCCAAGAGTTGGAAGTTTAAGTGGTCCAGTTGTATTTCCAGTTAAGTCAATTGTAATTCTTGGGGCATCCCATTTTTTTTCAATCTTATAAACCCCATGAAATCTTTCTGTAAGATATGGGATGGTTTTAGAACTTTCTTCTATTATGAAAGAATCAATAAAAGTTACCCCAAGATTAAAACGAATTCTTTTTTGAGCAAAAAAATTAATATTTAAAGAAGCACCTTGATTTGTTGAACTCCCAAACAGATTACTGTAGATGATTTTGTTAGGATCCGTATCATAGTCCGGTATGATTTTATTTGAAAATTGAGTATGAAAAAGGCTGATATCAATATCTAGAAGTGCACCCTCCTTCAAGTAAAATTTTTTAAGAAAATTGAGATTGAAATTCCAAGATCTTTCAGGATCAAGATTTTCTAAAAAGATAACATCTCTGGCGCCTGTTAAAGCTGCGTGATCTTCAGTAAAAATTTGGGCCACTCTATATCCAGATCCAAAACTTAATCGCAAGCTTGTACTTTTGTCTATACTATTTAGTTTATAATTTATTCTTGGAGTGAAAATATTGCCATGTAATGAATTATAATCATAGCGAAGACCTAACATTAAATTATTATTTGAATTTAATTTTATCTGATCTTGAAAAAGAACTCCAGGTAAATGAATAAAAGTAGGCTGATTTAATAGTTGGTTTTCATCAAACGAAGCGGTAGTATTATCATCATAGTAAGTATAACGGTACGACAAACCAAATAAAATATCATGATTTTTTAAATTATTGTTCCAAACAAACTGTCCAAAACCAATAATTTGATTTGCGTTGAATAGGTTTAATCCATAAGCTGAATTCTGGCTATGATCATTAAAACTAAAGTTTAGGGAATAATTTTTTCTTAATTGATAATTTCCAAATATTTCAATTCTTGTAGTATAGATACTTTCACCATAAATAGAATCTCTACCTCGATTTTCAGGTGTCCAATTCATTTGACCACCCCAACGATCCTCATAAATAAATCTTCCAACTAATGATAATCCATTATTAAAGGTGAATTTATTAAATATTGAAATGCGATCTTGTAATGTAAGGTCAGTAAATCCGTCCTTATTATTATCTACAGGATTGGAATAATTAAAATAATTTATTCCTAACAAACCTAAACTTTTATTAGATAATTTGTATTTGTATCCCAAATCAGTATTTACTTCACCCCAACCCGAAACAAATGAATCAAATGAAAAAGATGGTGTGTTTTCAGGTAATTTTGTAATTAAATTTATGATTCCACCAACTGCCTCAGAACCGTATAATGTTGAAGCTGGTCCTTTTACAATTTCTACTCGTTCTATTAATGATTGAGGAATCCCAGATAAACCATAAACAGTAGATAAACCACTTACTATAGGTAGCCCATCAATAAGTATCATTGTGTAACTACCTTCTTGACCGTTAATATGTATATCTCCTGTATTACATACATTACAATTTAATTGGGGACGTATTCCATTAATGTTTTCTAAAGCTTCAAAAACTGATGCTGTAGGATTAGCTTTGAAAAAAGTTTGGCTATAAACCTCTACTGGAACAGGGCTATCTAGTTTTGAAAGAGGTTTTAAGGTTCCTGATATAACTACTTCTTCAAGAGATTTATCAGGAATTAATTCAATAATACCGAGGTTTGAAATTTTTGAAGAAATAATTCTTGTTTCAGGCCTGTATCCAATATATGAAAATATTAATTTTTGATTTTTTATATTGGTAATCCTAATTTTAAATTTTCCATTAGAATCTGTTATGGTTCCGTAATTTGATCCTTTTAAAAGAATTGAAACTCCCTCCAAGGGTTGGCCCTTAGAGCTTACAGTTCCTTTCAAAGATATCTCTTGAGCTGAAGTGAACTGAAAAATAAAAAATAAAAATAACGATCGAAGCAACATTTTAATAATGGGATGTAAAATTAATTAATAGTTTTGCACTACAAAACATTTTTTATGAAAAAGACTATCGAAAAAGAAAATTATCTTAAGACACTATATAAAATGGGTGAAAATTCACAGGCTATTACTGTTACATCATTAGCAAAGCATTTTAGTGTAAGTAAATCTACCGTGTCAAACATGATAAAAAAATTAGTGTTAATGAATCTAGTTGACAGTAAACCTTACCAACCAATTTTCCTTACAAATTCAGGAAAGAAAATAGCTATTAAAATTATTTCAAAACATCGATTAATTGAACTCTATCTTTTTAAAAAAATGCAATTTGATTTAAATGAAGTACATGAAATTGCCGAAGAAATTGAACATATTAAAAACAAAAAATTTTTTAACCGCATGGGAGAAATCCTTGGGGACATAAGAATTGATCCGCATGGGTCTATTATACCAAAGTGTGAATTTTAAAATTACTTTAAAGGCTTACTTTTATTATTCGAATAAATTTTTATAATACTTATTTATAATTCTCGAATCAAAATATTTCTAAAATATGCTTTCCCAGGATGATCTTGAAAACATATATATCCTTTGGGATATTTAGCAAAATCATACCACCTTCTTTCCCCCAGATAAGGATAGTCTTCAGAATTATTAAATTTACTTTTCTCAAAAGCAGCATTCCACTCTGAGCCATTTAGAGGGAATTCATTAATTAAAACACCGTTCAATTTTAAAAAACCTTGATTTTTCTTTTGGTCAATCCTTATATTGTAATGATTCCACTTTCCAATTGGGTTTAACTCAAATTCTTTTACAGGTGAAAACATATCATATATCGCTCCCAAATAATGTTTCTTTTCTTCTAAATCTGATAAAATATTATTAAGTTCAATATCTCCTCCTAAAACTTCTGTTGGTTTAAGATAAACTGAAGGATCAATAATTTGAACTTCTGGACCTGTTTGATAGGGATATCTATATTCAGCTGCCTCTGACACACCCCACATAAATCCACTATTACCACCTGGTTCAATTTTCCATTCAAATGAAATTTCAAAACTACTATATTGTTTGTTTGAAAGTAAACTAGAGTCATCATCGCCAGATTCTAATCCAGAAATTTTATCAAAAATCAATATTTCATTTTCTACACGCCAGCCATTTTTAGATCCATCATCTTGAAAAATGTGCCATCCCTGTAAAGAATTATTTTTAATTAATGACTCCCATTGAGGTTCAGGAGCTTTACAGGTAATAAATAAAAAAAGAAATAATAATTGTTTCATAAAATTGATTTTTTAAGTTATGATATAGAAAGTCAATGAAAAAATCCGTAATATAATGGTTACTAATTAATTACGGATTTTTTAAGTACTCGGAGCGGGACTTGAACCCGCACGACCGCAATGGTCATTGGATTTTAAGTCCAACGTGTCTACCAATTCCACCATCCGAGCAAACGATAGAGCGAAAGACGGGATTTGAACCCGCGACCCTCACCTTGGCAAGGTGATGCTCTACCACTGAGCTACTTTCGCGTAATGCGATTGTAAATGTAAAATAATTTTGTTTTTTACTAAATAATGTGACCAATTTTAAATTAAAAATTTGAATTTTGTTTTGCATTATTATTTATTAAAACTATAAATATTGTTACTATCTTATATAAATCTCTAATATTTTTATTTTAATAATTTATTCTTTATTTGATAAAGTTGCATTAGGGCCTCAACTGGAGTCAGCTTTTCAATATCTAAAGAGGTAATTTCTTCTCTTATTTTTTCGAGTAAAGGATCATCTAAATTAAAAAAACTCAACTGTAAGTTAGGGTCATCATTGTCTTTAGATACAT
Source organism: Flavobacteriaceae bacterium (assembly GCA_002714815.1). Classification (GTDB taxonomy): domain Bacteria; phylum Bacteroidota; class Bacteroidia; order Flavobacteriales; family Flavobacteriaceae; genus MS024-2A. Next base: position 45,440 of record PAYI01000027.1, read on the forward strand.
TCTTTTTTAATGCATGAGTAAGTTCCATAGTTTTCAGTTTTTCTTTAGCAGTCTCTAAAACATGTTGTGGCATACCTGCCATTCTTGCTACATGAATTCCAAAACTATGTGCACTTCCTCCAGGTAATAACTTTCGTAAAAATAAAACATCATCTTTCATTTCCTTGATAGAAACATTGTAGTTTTTTATCCTTTTGAATGATTTTGTCATCTCATTTAACTCATGGTAATGAGTCGCAAATAATACTTTTGGTCTAAAGGGATGTTCGTGTAAGTATTTAGCAATAGCCCAGGCTATAGAAATTCCATCATAAGTACTAGTTCCTCTGCCAATTTCATCTAAGAGAACTAAACTGCTTTCAGAAATATTGTTTAAAATAGAAGCCGTTTCATTCATCTCAACCATGAAGGTTGAGGCTCCCATTGAGATGTTATCACTGGCACCAACTCGAGTAAAAATCTTATCTACAACACCAAGTGTAGCTTTGGTTGCAGGTACAAAACTTCCCATTTGTGCAAGGAGTGATATCAAAGCAGTTTGACGAAGAATGGCTGATTTTCCTGACATATTAGGCCCTGTAATCATCATAATTTGTTGTTTTTCTCGATTTAATTGGAGGTCATTAGCAATGTATGGTGTTCCCAGAGGTAATTGCTTTTCAATAACTGGATGACGTGCCCCCTGAATAATAAGAGAATTATCAGAAGTCATTTTAGGGCAACAATAGTTACTTTTAATTGCTATTTTGGCAAAATTGCTAAAAACATCTAACTCTGCTACCTTGGCTGCGTTCTTTTTTAAAACTTCTAAATCCTTTTTTAAGGCTGAAACTAACTCTTCAAAAAGTTGGTGTTCTAATTCTATAATCTTTTCTCCTGCTTGAAGAATTTCGATCTCAAAAGTTTTAAGTTCTTCCGTTATATATCGCTCTGCATTAACCAAAGTTTGTTTTCTAACCCAATCCTTTGGAACTTTATCTTTATGAGAATTACGTACTTCTATATAGTAACCGAAAATATTATTGAATGCGATTTTAAGAGAAGGTATTTTAGTAAGTTTAGTTTCCCTTTCAAGCATTTCATCTAAGTGAGATTGGGAAGTGTTTTTTAGATTTCTAAGCTCATCCAGCTTTTCAGAGAAACCTTCTGCTATTACATTACCTTTAGAAACTAAAACAGGAGCCTCATGATGTAAAGTCTTTTTAAGTAAACTTTTGATTATATCACAAGATGGAAGATTTCTAAGTTGTTTCTTTATAAAAACAGATTTTCCATTCTTAATTATAATCTTGAATTTTTCAATTCCTTCAAGTGAATCCGATAATTGATTCAACGCCCTTGGAGTTATCTTTTCAGTTGCTATTTTTGACACAATCCTTTCAATATCAATTATTTGTGAAAGAATTTGTTGTGTTTGATCTAAAAGTGAAATATCATCTAAAAATTCTTTTACACATTTTTGCCTTGTCACTATTGCTTCTATTTCCTTCAAAGGAAAAGCCAACCATCTTCTTAACAATCTTGCTCCCATAGGTGTCAGTGTTTTATCAATGATCTCAATTAAAGAAATACCCTCAGGATGATTTGGATGAAAAAGTTCCAAATTGCGTTGTGTAAATTGATCTAGCCATACATATGAGCCATGAATTATTGGAGTGATACGTGAAATGTGTTGTAATTTGTCGTGGCGTGTTTCAGAGAGATAATGCATTATAGCTCCAGCTGCACTAATCCCCTCGTTGTAATTTTTAATCCCAAATCCCTCAAGTGAGTTAGTCTTAAAATGGGAAATTAACTTTTGTTCAGCAGTACTTATTTCAAAAGCCCAATCTTCCATATAAAAACAAGGATATTGTATACCTAATTCTCTTTTAAATAACTTTTTATTTGGTTTGGGAACCAATACTTCACTTGGTCTGTAGCTTTGAAGTAATTGATCTATTTGTTCAGTATCTCCTTCTGCAATAAAAAAAGCCCCTGTTGAAATGTCTAAAAAAGAAATACCCCAGTGCCCATTATAAAATACCGATGCGAGATAATTATTTTTTTTTTGATCTAAGACATCATCATTAAGTAATACACCAGGAGTAATTAATTCCGTGACACCTCTTTTGACAATCTTTTTTGCAAACTTCGGATTTTCAAGTTGATCACAAATTGCAACTCTACAACCAGCCCTTATAAGTTTAGGTAAATATGTATTAATCGAATGATGAGGAAAACCAGCTAATTCGACTTCACTAGTACTCCCAGCGCCCCTTTTGGTTAAAATAATACCAAGAATATTAGACGCCTTTATGGCATCTTCACCAAAAGTTTCATAAAAATCTCCTACTCGAAATAATAATAAGGCGTCAGGATGTTTAGCCTTTATCCTATTATATTGTTTCATTAGTGGTGTTTCTTTTACTTCTTTGGACACAAAAATTGGTTTTTACTAATGTATTTAAAATTTGAAGTTTTCCCCAAAAACAAAGATGTAAATCAATTAATAAGTTTTAGAGTGCTTATTTTTGCTTTTTCTAATAATTTATGCGAAAACTAAAAAACAAAGAACTTGTCCGAAAAACAATAGAGGATTTTAAAGCCTGTGAAAAAACACGTTTAATTTTAATTTTGGATAATATCAGAAGTTTAAACAATATTGGTTCTGTGTTTCGTACTTCTGACGCCTTTTTAATTGAAAAAATTTTCCTTTGCGGTATTACAGCTTGTCCTCCTAATAAGGGTATTCACAAAACTGCTTTAGGTGCTACTGAAAATGTTTTATGGGAATATGCTGAATGCACATTGGATGTTGTAAAGAAACTAACTAAAGAAGGGAGGTCAGTTTGGGCAATAGAACAAACAGAAAATGCGACTTCTTTAGAAAACTTTANGCCTTTATTAGATNACTCNTATGCTTTTATTTTGGGAAACGAAATAAAAGGAGTTGAACAGGAAGTAATAGATTACTGTAAAAAAGCAATTGAAATTCCACAGCTTGGTACAAAACACTCTTTAAATATAAGTATTGCTACTGCAATTGTGGTTTGGGATTTTTTTATAAAAACGAAAACCTGAAAATTGCTCGCAAAATTTTTTCAAACTCAAATTGATTATTTTCAAATTCAATATTATCCAACGAATACTCCAAAACAGGAAATGAAATATCTTTTATAAGCCCACGATAACCATTTTCTAATTTATCAAGGTAGTTTTGCTTAATTTCTTGTTCGAAATAGCGTCCCCTTTTTTTGATTTGTTTTTTTAGTTCCCCAGNATTTTTATTTAATAAAAGNAGTAAACTTGGTTTTTTAATGCCATCAACTTTAGAATGAAAATCTTTCCTGTAATTATTATAATCTTGTGAACTAAGATTTTTTTTAGCAAAAACAAGACATTTGTAAATACAAAAATCAGCAACAACACAATCACGATTTTTCTTCCAAAAAATTAAATCTTTTTCAAAACGATCTTTCAAAAAATAAGTTTCTGTACTCAAGGCAAACTTGTCCGGATTTTTATAAAAAGCTTCTAAGTAAGGGTTTTCTGTAAATACTTCTGTATAAAGATCAATAAAGTAATGTTCAGAAATCATTTTGGCTAGTGTAGTCTTGCCTATTCCAATATTTCCCTCAATTGAAATAAATGGATACTCTTTAAAAATTGGAGGTAAATTTAAATCAAAATTTAGCTTAGTTATTTTTAATGAGTTTACNNCCTGCTTATGTAATTCATTTAAATTTTTGTGCAAAATAGGATGGTATAATTCAGGGGCTATGTCTAATAAAGGTGTTAAAATAAAGCTCCGTAAATGCAACTTTGGATGAGGAATTTTTAATTCTTCAGAATGAATTATCTCACTATTGTAAAAAAGAAGATCTAAATCTATGGTCCTGTCTTGATATCCTTTTTCCAAATTTCTTTCCCTGCCTAATTTACGCTCCACATTTAAAAGTGCTTTTAATAAGGCTTTTGGTTTTAATGAAGTACTTATTATGGCACAAGCATTATAAAAAGGAGTACTTTCAAATCCCCAAGAAGAGGTTTCATATACTTTAGATAATTCCATTATTGAGATAGGGTATCCCTCTAGTAACGCAAGTGCCTTATAAAGAAAATCTTTCCGATCTCCAATATTACTTCCTAATGAAATGATAATATGCTCTGGCATAGCTAATGCTAAATATTCNCAAAATTACAAAACCCTATATTTGCATCACTAATACTTATTAGATGAATTTTTTAAGAACTTTTTTTGCATCGGTTTTGGGNACAATTACTGCTTTTGGCTTATTAATAGTTTTTATGTTAATCTTAGTATCTGCAATGGCAACCCTTATAAATTCAAATTCAGTAAATAAAACGATAAGCTCAAATAGTGTTTTAGATTTGGATATGAAAACTTCTATTGTCGAACGAACCCCTATCTTTAACCAATTTCAAAATATTTTAGGAATTAAAGAGCAAGTCATTGGTTTGCGAGATCTAATCTCGTCTATAGAAATTGCTGGAAATAACCCGAAAATTGAAGGTATAAGCCTTCGTTCTGATTATGTTACTGCTGGTTGGGCGCAAACAAATAGTATTAGAAAAGCTTTAAAGGCCTTTAAAGATAAAGGCAAATTTATCTATGCTTATGGAGATTTTTTTACTCAAAAAGGCTACTTTCTGTCCTCAGTTGCCGATTCCATTTTTTTAAACCCTGTAGGATCAATTGAACTTAAAGGACTTGCTTCNGAGGTTCTTTACTTTAAAGATTTTCAAGACCAATATGGTTTTAAAATGGAAGTAATCCGTCATGGAAAATACAAAAGTGCTGTGGAACCATTCCTTCAAAATAAAATGAGCTCAGAAAATGAATATCAAATCAGTACTTTACTTAATGATATATGGTCTGTTTTAAGAGATGAAATTTCTTTGACCAGAAACCTAAATCCTGAAAGTTTAGATGCTTTAATAGAAACAAATGATATTTCAATACCTGAAGATGCTATCAAAACAAAACTAATTGATGGGATAATTTATGAGGATGTTTTCGAAGATAAAATAAAAATTCGTTTGGGTCTAAAAGAAGAAGAAAATATTAAAAAAGTANACATTANTATAGTAAATGCTTCTAAAAACTTATACAACTATAATATAAAAGATCGAATTGCCGTAGTTTTTGCTAAAGGACCAATACTTTATGGAGAAGGATCAGAATTAATTATTGCTCAAGATATTTTTATTGAAACTTTAGAAGAATTGGCTAAAGACNATTGGATTAAAGCTGTTGTGATAAGAATTGATTCCCCTGGAGGAAGTGCTTTAGTCTCTGAACTTTTATGGAGGTCTATAGTAAAACTAAAGGAGCATAAACCAGTAATTGTTTCTATTGGAAACATTGCAGCATCAGGAGGATATTACATCGCAACTGCTGCAGATTATATTTTTGCAAACCCTNTTAGTGTTACTGGTTCTATAGGCGTCTTTGCAGCATTGCCTAATGCCAAAAATTTTTTAGATAAAATTGGTGTTCAAGCACAATCTGTAGAAACGCATCCTAATGCTATGGGATACAGTACATATCAACCCCTTACTAGTGCATTCAAAAGGCAGATGAAAAAAGGAATTGAAAAAACTTATAATATTTTTAAAGAAAGAGTTATTAATGGAAGGTCTTTAAATCCCGATACTGTAGAAAATATTTCTCAAGGAAAAGTGTGGAGTGGTAAACGAGGTCTAACTTTGGGTCTTATTGACTATTTAGGTGATTTGCAAGATGCTATTAATTTTGCCGCAAAAAAAGTAGAATTGGAAAACTATAATGTTTTAGAATATCCAAAGTTTGAAGAAAGTTTGGAAAACATGCTTATGGGAATCTCAATTAAAACTGAAACTAATGATTTTTTAAAAAATTTAGCTCCAAAACCACTTTTATCACATCTTAGAAATTTGAAAACAAAAGGAAATCCACAATACATTCAAACTTTACTGCCTTTTGAAATAAGAATCCGCTAGATGACAAATAAAAAAAAGGAGCTTGCAAAAAATATTTACCTTTTATTAACGGGACTTTTTATTACTTCTTTAGTTGTATCTAATTTAATTTTTCAGAAATTCTTCTATTGGCACCCAGTGAATTTAAATATTTTAGGGAATCGCCTTTTTGAGTTATCAGTTGGGATTTTACCCTATCCTATTACTTTTCTTATTACAGATTTAATATCTGAGATATATGGTAAGAAAAGNGCAAATCAAGTAGTTGTTATTGGAATTTTTGCTTCTTTTTTCTCAATGGGAATTCTCTTGCTTGCAAATGCTGTTCCAGCTATAGAAAATTCTCCAATTGATGACAAAACCTTTAACCAGGTTTTTGCTTTTTCACCAATTGCAGTTTTAGCTTCAATGATAGCTTATTTAAGTGCACAATTTGTAGATATTCGTATTTATCACTTTTGGAAAAAACTTACTAATGGAAAAATGCTTTGGTTACGAAATAATTTTTCAACCTTCAGTTCTCAATTTATCGATACTTTTCTTGTAGTGNGTCTATTGAGTTTATTTGGAATTTTAGAATGGAAACTTTTTTGGGGACTTGTTATTTCAGGATTCTTATTTAAAATTATTNTNGCAATTTTAGACACCCCTCTACTNTATCTTTTTGTAGNNATATTTAGGANNACTTTTAGCATAAAACCTACNGACGAACTCGAAATTTAAACAATGAAGAATCAAATAAAAGGTATAAGATTAAACAAATACCTAAGCGAGATTGGACATTGTTCTAGAAGNGCGGCTGATAAGCTAATTAATGAAAATCGAATTAAAGTTAATGGAAAGGCTGTTGTAATGGGTCAAAAAGTAACTTCACAAGATCTCATAGAAGTTGACGGAATCCTTGTTGAAAACCTTCAAGAAAAGTTAGTTTACATAGCCTTTAATAAACCTGTTGGAATCGTCTGTACAACTGATACCAGAGTGGAAAAAGATAANATAATTGATTACATAAAATATCCCAGCCGNATTTTNCCAATTGGTCGCTTGGATAAAATAAGTGAGGGTTTAATTTTATTAACCAATGACGGAGACATAGTAAATAAGATCTTACGGGCTAGGAATAATCATGAAAAAGAATATATTGTAACAGTAAACAAACCTNTAACCAANAAATTTATTGAAAAAATGAGGGTTGGNGTTCCCATTCTTGATACNGTAACTAAAAGATGTTTTGTTGAGCAAATTCAAAAAAGACAGTTTCGGATTATTTTAACTCAAGGTTTAAACCGTCAAATTCGAAGAATGTGTGAATACTTAGGATATCGTGTGTTAAAGTTAAAACGCATTAGAATTATGAATATTGAACTTAATATGAAAATAGGACGATATAGAGATCTAACAAAAAAAGAAATCACNAGGTTAAGACAATTACTTTCTGAATCTGANAAGCATTTTAAGAGTGAAAATGTAACCTAATACGTTGGCCNTCATTAGAACGTATGTTGAAAACTGTTTGGTCTTCAAAAAGCAGATATTGCCCTTTGATTCCGGTTAATTTCCCATTATANATAGGGGTTTTAAATAAATTTAAACTTTTTACTTTTATAGGATAACAGTCTACTGGAAACTTGAANTTTTCCAAATTNTGATTTTTAATTTTAATATAGGGTTTTAAATCATTNGGTAAACATTCTATAGCTCTNTTAAANGCATTTNCCCAAGATATAGGNTCNAAATNGTTTTGGACCATTTTCCTCCAATTAGTTTTATCAGAAAAATATTTTTTTAATTCTAATTCTCCTATACCTGCTAAATAGCGATTAGGAACTTCTAAAAGTATCATAGCCTCATGAGCTCCTTGATCTATCCAACGTGTAGGCAACTGACTTTTTCTTGTAACACCTACTTTTAGGTGACTGCTAAGAGCTAAATATAAAATGTGAGGTTGAAGTTGAATTTTCTTTTCATATTCCAAATCACGATCTACAAGACCTAAATGTGCCTTACTCAGCTCTGGATGAATAATCCAATCTCCAGTTGCAGGACTATTGAAAAAACATGATTTACAATGACCTTGNCGGAAAATGGGAATTTCTTGATGACAATTTAAACACTTTACACCTATATGATTAATATTTAGGGTCTTCCCAATACATTGGTTCATGTGAAGATAGCCATTTTCTGTATTTAAAAAATAGTTTATCGGATCAGCTGGCTCTGTAATCATTTTTTTTAATGTCCCCTCAAACATTTACTCAATAAGAATTATTTAAATTTACTGCAATAAGATAATAATTATTTTATGCCTATACCCCTTTTTAACTCGATAGCTTCATGGATTCTGAAAAAAAGAATACACCAAATGGAATTGTTTATGAAATATCCTAATGAGGTTCAAATTGAATTACTGGATAATTTATTGAAAAATGCTTTTAAAACAGAGATAGGAANGCTTTACNATTTCAAAACAATAGAAAGCTATTCTATATTTAAAGAAAGGATTCCTNTTTGCACTTATGAGGATATNGAANTTGANATCGAACGGTCACGTAAAGGAGAACAAAATATTTTTTGGCCAGGCTCAATAAAATGGTTTGCAAAATCAAGTGGGACTACTAATTCAAGCAGCAAATTTATCCCTGTGAGTACTGAAGCTTTAGAAAATTGTCACTATAAAGCAGGTAAAGATATGCTTTGTTTATATTTTAATAATAATGAAGATTCTCAACTCCTAACGGGAAAGTCCCTTAGGTTGGGTGGAAGTAATGAACTCTATAACAATAATAATAGCTACTTCGGTGATCTNTCTTCAATCATAATTCAAAATCTTCCTTTTTGGGCAGAATTAAGTAGTACACCAAGTAATAAAACTTCATTGATGCCAGAATGGGAAACAAAAATGAAAGCCATAGTAGCTGAATCTATTCCCGAAAAGGTAACTAGTCTNGCTGGNGTNCCATCTTGGATGTTAGTTTTACTTCAAAATGTTCTAAAAGAGACAGGTAAGAAAACTATTTCTGAAGTTTGGCCTGATGCTGAAGTNTATTTTCATGGTGGAGTAAGTTTTAAACCTTATCGAGAATTGTATCAAAATTTATTTAATAAAAAAGATTTTAGATATTATGAAATATACAATGCTTCTGAAGGGTTTTTTGGTATTCAAGATCAGAATAATTCTGATGAATTATTACTTATGTTAGACTATGGTATTTTCTATGAATTTATACCATTTCATGGAGAGGAAGTTGATGAGGAAAAAATCATTCCTCTCTCAGAAGTTAAATTATACATAAACTACGCCATGGTAATTACTACAAATGCAGGTTTATGGCGATATAAAATTGGTGATACGATTCGTTTTACAAGTCTTTGTCCTTACAGAATTCAAGTAACTGGACGAACTAAACATTTTATCAACGTATTTGGTGAAGAACTAATAATTGACAACGCCGAAAAAGCACTTGCAAAAGCATGTTATCAAACTCAAAGTAGGGTTTCCAACTATACAGCAGCACCAATTTTTATGGGGGAAAAAACACAGGGGGCACATGAATGGGTCATTGAGTTTGAAAAAGAGCCTCAAGATTTAAGCCGCTTTTGTCAACTTTTTGACGAGGCATTACAAAATGAAAATTCTGATTACGAAGCAAAAAGATACAAAAACATGACATTGCATCCTTTAAAACTAAACAAGGCCAGAAAAGGTCTATTCTACCAATGGCTATCTGAAAAAGGAAAATTGGGTGGACAGCACAAAGTTCCCAGACTTTCGAATTCAAGAAAAATCTTGGATGAGCTTAAAGAAATGAATATTTAGGAAACTACTTTTAATTTAGGAAGTTCAATTTTAGTAAGCTTTTGGTCTGCGTACTGTTTAGAAACTTTGAGTTTTTTAGTTTTTGTATTAGGTAACTCAAACATTGCATCGTTGAGTATCGCTTCACAAAGAGATCGCAAACCTCTTGCCCCAAGATCGTATTGAAGTGCTTTTTCAACTATATAATCTAATGCTCCAGATGTAAATTGTAGCTCAATACCATCCATTTTAAATAAATGTATATATTGCTTGATTAGTGCGTTTTTAGGTGTTGTTAAAATTAATCTTAAAGCTTGTTCATCTAAGGCACTCATGTAAGTTAAAACCGGGAGCCTTCCAATTATTTCAGGTATCAATCCAAAACTACGTACATCTCTTGGGGTTAGATACTGCAAGATGTTTTCTTTATCAAGGTCACGTTGATCTACAGCAGTTTTGTAACCTATTGCTTGCAGGTTTAGGCGTTTGGTTATATAGGTGTCGATTCCGTCAAATGCACCCCCAGCAATGAATAATATATTAGATGTGTCTACCTCAATAAATTTTTGGTCGGGATGTTTGCGACCTCCTTTTGGTGGTACATTGACCAATGCCCCTTCCAATAATTTCAATAATGCTTGTTGTACTCCTTCACCAGAAACATCTCTTGTAATTGAAGGGTTATCACTTTTTCTAGCAATTTTATCAATTTCATCAATAAAAACAATTCCCCTTTGAGCTCTTTCTACATCATAATCAGCTGCTTGAAGTAAACGAGAAAGAATACTTTCAACATCTTCACCTACGTAACCTGCTTCTGTTAAAATTGTAGCATCTACAATAGCTAAAGGCACTTTCAAGAAACGAGATATTGTTTGGGCTAAAAGGGTTTTTCCTGTACCGGTAGGTCCGACCATTAAAACATTACTTTTTTGTATTTCAACCTTGTTTTCTTTTGATTTATCTTGTATTAATCGTTTGTAGTGATTATAAACTGCAACAGATAAAACACGCTTAGATAATTCTTGACCAATAATATATTCGTCTAAAAAAGCTTTTATTTCCTTGGGTGGTTTTAATTCTATAGTTTCAGAATTAGAAACTTCTTCAGAGGTTTCTTCTAAAACTATACCATGTGCTTGATTAATACATCGGTCACAGATATGAGCGTCTAAACCTGCAATAAGTAGTTGCGTTTCTGATTTTGGTCTCCCACAAAAAGAACAATTTAAATCTGATTTAGACATAGAACTGAATTTTATTTTGGAGCGTTTTGTAATACTTCATCAACCATTCCATAGTCTTTAGCTTCTTGAGCTTTCATCCAATAATCCCTGTCACTATTTTCATTGACTTTTTTAATATTTTGTCCAGAGTGTTTTGAAATTATCTGGTACAATTCATCCTTAAGCTTAAGAATTTCTCTTGCTGTAATTTCAATGTCAGAAGCTTGTCCTTGAGCACCACCAAGAGGCTGATGTATCATTACCCTTGCATGGGGTAGTGCAGATCGCTTCCCTTTATGGCCTGCACAAAGTAATACTGCACCCATTGACGCTGCTATACCAGTGCAAATAGTAGCAACATTAGGTGAAATGAATTGCATTGTATCGTAAATACCCAAGCCAGCATAAACACTTCCTCCTGGAGAGTTTATGTACATTTGAATATCGCGTTTGGAGTCAGTACTTTGTAAAAATAAAAGTTGAGCTTGAATGACATTCGCAACTTGATCATCTATAGCTGTACCTAAAAACATTATTCGGTCCATCATTAGACGTGAGAATACATCCATCTGAGCCACATTTAATTGCCTTTCTTCAATGATGTATGGAGTCATACTGCTTACGATCTTATCGTAGTAAATTGCATTTACTCCGTGGTGTTTTGTTGCATATTTTTTAAATTCTTTTCCGAAGTCCATATCGCTTTATTTTACTTAAAATTAATGAAATTATTATGCTTTTCCGTATGCATCCTTAATAAAGACATCATAAGCTACTTTTTTGTTTTTTAAGGGTGCTTTTTCTATATAAAATTTAAGCATTTTCTCACCCATTAATTGGCTTGAAATTCTTTTTGTTTCTTCTTGATTCGATAAAATATTTGAAACAATACCATCTAGCTGTTTTTGCTCTGGAATTTGTCCATATTGTGCCATTTGATTTTTGACCAAATTAGATGCAAATTCTTTGAGTTCATCAAAGGTCATATTTAATTGGTTATTTTTAATAATTNTACNCTCAATTAACTGATATCGAATACCCTTTTCTGATTTATTATANTCTTTGACTGCTTCTTCTNTAGAAATTGTTTCTTTCNCTGNAGTTTGTATCCATTTTTTTAAAAAATCTGNTGGCAGTTTGAATTTTNTTTTTTCTACAATAGTTTCAGAAATNTCATTCATCAACTTTTGATTNGACTGAGGCTCAAATTGAGNTTTTAATCCATCCTTTATTTTTCNTTTTAATTCCTTTTCAGATTTTACTGTNCCTGGTNCATACAACTTGTCAAATAGTTCCTGATTNAGNANACAAGGAATACGTTCATTTACTTCTTTAAGTTCAACANCAATCTCGACNTTAGAAATNTCCTTCAGCTTNTTATCATCNATACTTAAGAGATTTTTTGCTATTNTTTTGTTNGTGAAAAGCCCTTTTCCAGAAAAACTNAGAACTTCCCCNAACTTAGCTTCTTTTAGNGTTTTAATTGCATTTTTTGATTTAATATCTTCTAATGTAAAATTAGNCATGGTTTCTAACTCAATCTCTTCACTTCTNAACTGAGCTGTAATTTCAAATCCTTTTTCAATTTTTTTCTTTGCAACTAGTTTTCCATACTGTTTTTGAATATTAATTAATTGTTCATCGATCATTTTTTTATCGGGTTCTATTTGATAACGAATTACTTTTTTTAATACATCTAGTTTAATATCAAATTGAGGAGCTAATCCCAACTCAAATTCAAACTTAATCTGGTCTGCTTTCCAATCAATTGATTCTTGAGTTGATTTAGGAAGTGGATTACCTAATAATTCGAGTTTTTCCGCTTTGATGTATTTATCTAAACTATCTTGAAGAACTTTATTTACTTCGTCAGCAATAACGGCACGTTCATATTGTTTTTTAATTAAACTTATGGGAACATGGCCCTTTCTAAAACCAGGAATGTTTGCTTTTTTTCTGTAATCATTTAATACTTCATTTACTTTTTCTTCATAGTCATCTTTTTCAACTGTAATATTTATTAATGCATTCAGTTTATCAATATCAGTTTTGATAATGTTCATTTAATTTAAAATTTAGTGGGCAAAATTACACTTTTTTCCTCCTAAGACAAAGTTTTAGATACTTAGCCTAAACATCGTTTATTTATCTTTTAGAGAGTATAAAATCAAATTTAAAAACTCTTTTACAATTAAATAATAAATTCAGTTATATTTGCAGCCTGAATTAATAATCTCAGGATCGAGTATCCTCACAAATTAATATGTTATGCCATTAAAATTAAGACTCCAAAGACACGGAAAAAAAGGAAAACCCTTTTATTGGTTAGTCGCTGCCGACTCACGTTCCAAAAGAGATGGGCGTTATCTCGAAAAACTCGGGATTTATAATCCAAACACAAACCCTGCTACAGTAAAAATCGATATTGATCGTGCTGTTAATTGGCTTGAAAAAGGAGCTCAACCAACGGACACTGCTAGAACACTACTTTCATATCGTGGAGCTATGTTTAAGCACCATCTAAATGGAGGTGTTAAAAAGGGAGCTCTGACTCAAGAAGAGGCTGATAAGAAGCTCACAGAATGGTTAAAACAAAAAGAAGCAAAAATACAAGCGAAAAAAGACGGTTTATCAAAAGATGATGCAGAAGCAAAAGCAAAAAGACTTGCTGCTGAAAAAGAAGCTAGTGAAAAACGTTTAGCAGATGCTGCTATTAAAGAAGCAGCTACTGAGGAAGCTGCTACTAAAGAAGCATCTACCGAAGAGGCTAATACTCAGGAATCAGATACTGAAGCTGCCACTGATGAGGAAGCTGCTACTGAGTTAGCTGCTACTGAAGAGGCCTCTGCTGAGGAAGCTGCTACTAAAGAAGCATCTACCGAAGAGGCTATTACTCAGGAATCAGATGCTGAAGCTGCCCCTGATGAGGAAGTTGCTACTAAAGAAGCATCCACAGAAGAGGCTAATACTCAGGAATCAGATGCTGAAGCTGCCACTGATGAGGAAGCTGCTGCTGAACAGGCCCCTGCTGAGGAAGCTGCTACTAAAGAAGCATCTACCGAAGAGGCTAATACTCAGGAATCAGATGCTGAAGCTGCCACGGATGAGGAAGCTGCTACTGAAGAGGGTGCTGATAAAAAAACATCCAAGACTGAAGAGGACAAAAAAGAGGAGTAAAAGTTTTCCAATTTATGGACAAAAAAGACTGCTTTTACTTAGGTACAGTCGTTGGAAAATATAGTTTTAAAGGGGAGTTGTTGATCAAAACGGATAGCCACAATCCAGAACAATATGTAACTTTAAAATCAATCTTCATCGATCTCACAACTGGAATGGTTCCGTATATTGTGCAAAAATGTCAACTTCACAAATCTGATTTGCTTAGAATTCATTTTAAAAACGTTTCCAGCGAAACAGATGCTAATAATTTAATTAAAAAAGATCTTTATCTGCCCTTAAGTATGCTNCCNCCNTTAGANGGAAAAAAGTTTTACTNTCACGAAGTGATAGGTTTTNCAGTTATAGAAAACAAAAAANATGTTGGGNTTATAGAAAAAGTTCANGATCAAGGNCTACAAGCTCTTTTCGAAATTAGAAAGATAGATGGATCAANTGCNCTAGTNCCAATTCACAACGATTTNATNNTTGAAGTNGATCGANGNAATAAATNTATTNAAGTACAACTNCCCGAGGGTCTTTTAGATTTACAGAACTAAANACATCAAAAAAANAAAACAAACCCAAAAGAAGGCAAAGGAGAACTATTNCCCTCTGTNGTAGATACAGGTATTAAACTTCTNGGNTGNATANCTGNCCCNTCTGNACTTCGATTTAATCCATACTCTTGAGGATTAGGATTAGGTTGAGCCAAGAAATTTTGTATATCAAAATAAAAATTAAAGGAAAGATTTTTAAAATTCCATTTTTTATCAAATCTAATGTCAGCAAGATTAAAAGCATCTAACTTTANTTCACCTAATCTATCATAATCTAATATAATCTCTGGATATGAAAGGTTACTTGCGTCTATATTTACTGGTACATATGGATTTTTTCCTGCAAACCTCCACCGTGCACTAATTTCCCAATTTCGTTTTAATTTATAGCCTCCAGAAAATGAGATTAAATGACGACTATCCCAAACAGAAGGTCTTGAAATACCATCTATTCCATCAAAGTCACTAAAAAAATAGGTATATGCAAGAATACCATAAAAATTTCTAGATAGTTTTTGTTGAAATAATACTTCTAATCCAGAGCTTTTACCCTCCCCGTCTGAAAGAATCGCTTCATTTCCCAAAACTTCAAAACCACCTCCCTTATTAGCCAATGATACTCCATCAAAAATGGATATAGGATATTGAGAGTAATTTTTTAAAAATCCCTCAATGGTGAATCTAGAAACAGGAGTCAAATTGTATTCTAAACCGGCAACTAAATGATCACTTCTAGTATATTCCGCTTCTTGATTAACAAAAANTGATNGCTGATCTTGATAGCCCAACATTGTATATGTTGGTATTTTAAAATATCTGCCCAATGAAGAATTAAATTTCCACTTTTGATNNTCNGTNAATGCATATGAAAAAGATAATCTTGGAGAGAGATTATCCATNAGGTTTGATCCNNTAGAAAAAGTGTCTGCATCTGATCTAATTCCAAATGAGAGATTAAGACGTTGGTTTAAAAAAGCCTTACTAGATTTAATAAAAANACCATATTTAATAAAACTCAGATCTGTATTGTAAGCTAAATCTTGTCTTAATAATAAGGTATTATTTTGATAACTTGAATTTTGAAGATTTAGTCCTGTGGATAACTTCCAATCATTTATAAACTGTGTTGCTTGGAAACGAAGTTTTGTTTCCCATTCATAAGAATCATTTTGAAATAGTACTCCAGTCTTCATAATATTGTCATCATATCGAGAAAAAATATTTTCCAATCGATTTGAACTCAATACAGTATTAGTGAATCCTTTGCCATTTTTGTAGTTTCTTTTCCAAGAAAAACCAACAGTAGTACTCCTCTGATCTATAATAGGAACTTGTTCAAGANTAGCTTGCTGTTCTGCGTCAAATTCGTCAGGNGCTTTTACAGAAAAATTATCAATTGATCCTAGCCCTATAAATGTTAATGAGTTATATCGATCAATTTGATGTTTTATTTTCCATTGATAGTCCCAATAATCCGGACGAATAGGAAGGCCAATTAATTCAAAAAGAAATTGTAAGTAACTTCTTCTAACAGAAAATAAAAAAGTTGTTTTTGCTGGAATAGATTTGTCTTTTCTAAAAAGAGGCCCTTCTAAGGTTATTCCTGCCTCACTAGCTCCAAATCTAAAGTTTCCGCCGAATCCATTGGGATCTCCTTCTCTTTGTTCAAATGCAAGCACACCTGATAAAGGGTTNTCAAACTCTGCACCAAATGCTGAGCTTGAAAGTGTTACTTCCCTTATAAATGAAACATTAATCATTCCTACTGGCCCTCCAGCACTTCCCTGTGTACTAAAATGATTGATGTTTGGAATTTCTATTCCATCCAAATAATAAACTGTTTCATTTGGAGCTCCNCCTCTTATAATAATATCATTTCGAAAACCTCCGATAGATGGTGAGATTCCTGGTAAACTTTGAACTACTTTAGTTATGTCGTTGTTTCCACCAGGATAGGTCTCAATCTCAACAACTGAAAAAGTTTGTGTTGACAAAGGTGTTTCACTTTTATTTTTAAATGGACTCCTTAAAACTATAACCTCATCAAGTGATTCAGACACTTCATTAAGCTCAAAAAGTAATGGAATATTACCTACTGACTTTACAATAATATTAAATTGTGTGGATGCTTCATAGCCTAAAAAACTAGCAACAACATTATATGTTTTTGCTGAAATATTTTCAATACTAAAGTATCCCTCATTATTAGTAACTGTACCTAATTTGGTGCCCTCCAAAATTATCGTGGCACCTTCTAATGGTTGTTGTGTTTGAAAGTCTATCACACGACCATTTAATGCACCAGTATTTTGTGAAAATATAAAATTAAAACTTAGAAATAATATTATGTTAAATAATAGTCTCATTTTACAAAAATAGGAAATAGATATTCTAAAAATTTTTTTTGTTTAATTATTTTTAATTATTTTTAAACAAAAATTNCCATGAAAAATAGAAGAACGTTTTTAAAAACAGCATGTAAACCGATTGTACTAGCTGCACTTGGTATACCATTAATTGAAGCATGTTCAACTGAAGAAGATTTATCAGAAACAATTAATTCAACAAACGATTCCTCTCAACAATCTAACACAAATACTGAACTAAAAATAGATTTAGATGATGATAGGTTTAAAAATCTTAAAGAAATCAGTGGTTGGGTAAATCATACCTCAGAAAATATATTATTAGTTAGAATTAGCGATGAAGAAATTAGAGTTTTTGATAACTCCTGCCCACACCAAGGAGCAAGAGATCAATGGTCGTTTGATGGAAGTAATTTTACATGCAGTAGGCATGGAAATTCTTATTCAGCATCATGTAGCGGTTCTTTAAAATGTTATGATGCGAGTTTAGAGGGTAATATACTTACCGTAGACCTTACATAAATATTTAATTTTTTTTTGAAGATTTTCTTTCAATTTTCCTTTGCTCTTTTTGCCTTATCTTTTCATCTAAAGCTTTCTCAATGTCCTTTTTTTCTAATTCTTTTTCATCATAAACTTCTCGTAACTCCTGCAAATCTTCACTTCTTATTAGCTCTTGATCANATGCCTGAAGNGCACCATCTTCAACACTGAAACTAGCTTTTTGAGTTTGCTTTCGCATAATTTCTCTTGCAGATTTTAAATTATAATATAAACCGGGGTCAATCATTTTGTTAGCTATATAATGTTCTTTTTTTTCTTTATCCCATCTAACGAACATAAATCCTCCAGTTACAGAATCTAATTTAACTCGAAAAACATGTGCATGATTTGGTAGTGTTTGATAAACCTGAATTTCTTCAGGTACATAACCCGCAACATATAATAATTCATTTACAAAAGCTTTTTGGGTTTGCAAAGAAGGGTCATTGTATTGGCCCTCGATCAAAAAGTCCTTTTGGGAAAAAACTAAAAAATTAAACAAAAAAAATATTCCTAAAAAATGAAGTTTAAATGACCCCATAATGACTCTTGTTTTAGTGAAATTTAAAATTTATACAATTTTTATGAAAATATTAAGATTTTTAGTATTTCAAATTTAATTGAATTTGAAAATTACGACCAATTTCAGAAGCATAAAAACGCATCCTATTAAGATAATCTCGATAGTCAGAATTTGTTATATTTTGAATAATCAGCCTTAAGCTAGTTTTTATATTATTTTGGTCCCTTATTAGAGTAGAAAAAATGGCATCCATTTTATGAAATGCTTTCGGGGACTCACTTATGTCTACAGTTTTTGAAACAATTGTTCCCTCCTCAATATAGTCAAATATAAAATTTGAGTTTGGAAATCTATTTTGCTTCGCACTGGTCTGATTAGTAATTTCAAAAGTCCACTTTCCCTTAAGAGGGGTAAACTTTAATTTTTGAAAAGTGTTAAAAGGAGGAATTAATATTATTGGTTCCTTATTTAAAATATCCTGAGCATAAACATAAGAGACACCTAAATCAAACTCAAGTTTTTTATTTAATGAAACAGATGAACTTATATCTATACCAGTTAAAAAAGCATCTGTAGTATCATATGTCCAAACTGGAAATGCCCCTCTTATTGTTTGTTTAAGCCCAGTAGGTTCAATAAAAATATAACCAAATATCTTAGAAATAAAGGGCTCTAAAGACCAATTAAAATTTGTTTTTTTTTCTGAAAAACTAAATAAAAGCTTATGACTAGTTTCAGGTTTAATACTCAAACTACCATATTCAATAGCAGCCATAGCATGATGTAATCCATCGCTAAATAGTTCAGAAGGGTTAGGAGCTCTTTGAGATAAAATATATGATGCATTAAATTCTAATGAGTTTAATATAGTTTTTGATATTCCAGTTTGAGCTGAAAAGTTCAAATAATTAAATTTTGGATTAACAAGAATTTGATTAGCAAAATCTTGACCCGTCTCAAATTCTGCAAATAACGTGTCGTAATTTCTTTCTTCCCATACTGATTTATAATAAAACTTTTTTGAATCATATGATACTTGGTCAAGTCTTAGCCCCCATTCCCATATAAATAAGTTGTTTTTTTGAAAATTACCTAAAAAATAAATTCCTGCTTCGTATTTATAATAATCTGGGATTAGTCTTTTTACACCTGTATCTGGAGTTGAAAAATTATCTTGAAATAGTCCGTTAATTCCAAATTCAAAATCCCAATTTTTCTTTTTTATATTTGAAAAATTAGCTAAAAGAGTGTGTGTTTTTAGTAATAAATCAACCACAGGAATTTCTGTTCTTCCTCCTCTCCTCACATCAAATTCTTTTCTTTTATTATTTTGAAAGTTGTAACCTATATCAAATTTGATGTCATTTTTAAATGATTTAAAATACTTGAAAGTTAACTTTTGATGTGTAGCTAATTGTTTTGGCGCTTGAATATTATAGGTAAAATCATTTGTTATAGTAGGTTCGCTCGAATTCAAGGCAAAAAATAAATCCTGAACATTACCTATATGAGATGCTTTTAAAATTCCTGGTTCAAGACTGTAGCTAGAATATTTTATATTCCAGCCTTTAGCTACTAGATCTTTTCCTAATTTAATTGAAAAGTTAGCCTCCCTAAAACCAGTATTAGAAAGATTGTAATTTGGAGTATTAAAGTCTCCATATCTTTTACCAGTGAAATTTCCACTTATGTAAAGTCCATTTGAATAATTTTTTTCCAATCTCGAACTAATTTTTCCACCTCTTCCATTAGACTCTAGATAAACTAATGAGGATCCAAAAAGGGTGTCTTTTAGTGCCTTTCTTTTCGAACTTAAAATTAGAGACCCAGCAGAGGTATCGCCACCATATTTAAGAGCAGCCGCACCTTTGATAAGTTGAATAGTTTCAAAAGAATCGAAGTCTATATTTGGGGCGTGGTCTGGGCCCCATTGTTGATCGTATTGTCTGAAATCATCCGTAACAATCCCAACCCTACTTCCATACATTCCATGAATTATCGGCTTTCCAATCGAATTACCAGTCTTTAAAATTGATGCACCTGGAATATAATTTAGAGCTTCCACTAAGGTATTACTTCCGTATGAATTAATTTCACTTATATCTAAACTTACTTCTTGAATAGATTTCCTTAATTTAGATGTCCTTGTATCAGCTATAATAATTTCATCTAACTCATTTATATGATGCTCCAGCTTTAAATTATAAACTTTACTTTCTTTAAGGTTTATTTTTTTATTTTGTGTTAAACAACTTGGATGGCTTATAATAAGAACATATTTACCGGGACAAATTCCATTAATTTCATATTGTCCATTAGATTTTGTTTGGGAAAAAAAATTGGTGCCTTGAATTTTTACAATAGCACCAATTAGAACAGAATTGTCATGTAAATCAGAGATTTTACCTTTTATTGATAGGTTACATGTTTGACTATAATTAAGATTAATCCAAATTAAACATAAAAGAAAAGTAAAAATCTGATAGGCAGATCTATTCATTAATCACTAATAGTTACAGGAATATCTATTGCTACATCATTAAATCCTCCAAAGCCTTCTCTTGTTGTGGCATTGAAATTTGTAGGCTGATGAATTAAATATACCCTAACTATACCTGTTCCAGAAGAACTCGCATTCCAAACACTTTTAAGTAAAACACCTCTTGAGCCATCTTTAGTATCGTTNGNAGCTGAAGTAACACTNACNGAAACATCTGCAAATTCAAAAAATACTTGATGCTCATCNGCCTCATCAATTATTTCAANNGTAACATCTTCAATATCAGTGGGNTCACTCCTATNTTCAAAANAAAGTTCAACGGTATAATTAGAATTTGGTTTTAAATTAATTGATTCTNNATTGGTTTCACTTAAATCCCANTCTATNGTTTGNNTAGTNCCATCAGGTGATGCNANATCNACAACAACATTTGATATANATTCTTGTTCATTNATACCATCTGGATCGTCTTTAGAACATGAATAAGATAAAACTANAATTAANGNAATTAAATGNAGNTTAAANTTTTTTATATTTTTTTTCATTTTGAAATATTTAATAGAATTGGTTTAAATTTATTTGCAACTAATGCAACTAAGTTGCAAATATATACAACTGTGATTTTTTTACAACTAAAAAAGTGATAAATTTGTAAGATGGGAATTTTAAGAAAAACACTCTTTTTAGATATTTTGTTAAAAGAATTCGAAAATAATTTGAATGCTATTTCGGCTGTAGAGTTAATTAGACGTCTAAATAAGAAAATGAACAAAACCACTATCTATCGTATTTTAGATAAACTTGAAGATGATGGTGTTTTACATTGTTTTTATGGAAATAAAGGTCTTAGGTGGTATGTTAAATGCGAGGGTTGTTGTGAAAATGACTCAGAATCTAAGGAAGTGAATTTAAAACCACATTTTCAGTGTTTAAAATGTGGTAAAATAAATCGTTTAGTTATGGATATTAAAATTCCAGGAATTGAGAAAAAAAGGATTAAAGCTTCCCATCTAATGATTCAAGGTAAATGCGAATTATGTTATTGATAAAGTGGTTTTAGTTTTCGAAAAATTACTTAGAATTTAGAGTGTTTAAATTATACTTCTCGTATATTCTTCACCACAAACTAGATATAGATTATACAATAAAAAATTGGCCATGACCTATTATGATAGAATCATGACCAATAAAGCTGTTTAAGTTTTCTTTTAAGCAATATTTGCAGAAGAATTCTCAATAATTGCTGAATGATCATGACCTTCATGGTCATCGTGATCGTCGTCTTCACATGAAATTACAGAAAACGAAGCAAAAGCGAAAAGTAACAATAAATATTTTTTCATTTTTAAAATTATTTTAGTTTGTTATTATCAAAAATAACATAAATCATAATTATTTGCAACTAAGTTGCATTTTTTCGTCTAATTTAATTTTTTTAATAGATATATTCCCTATCGACTTATAATCTCTTAATCTTTATGTTTTTATATGATATAAGACCTGGATGGTCTTGCAAACTTATATGGCCTTCTTTATACTTTCCAAATCCAGACATATTTGAAAATTTACTATTCTTTACCATAGAATCCCATTTGGGTCCAGACAATATAAAACGATTAACTTCTTTTTCATTGAGCACAACAACACCTAAATTTTTATTGTAATTAATGATTATGTGATATTTATTCCACTCTCCTGCTGATTTTGAAGCTATTTGATTTGGAGGTATCATATCATATAAAGCACCAACAGTGTGAACTTGGTGTTTGGGATTATCCCCATAAATATCAGAATCTATAATTTGAATTTCTGGTCCAGTAAGATATGGGTGTTCATAT
>PAYI01000028.1 GCA_002714815.1 Flavobacteriaceae bacterium
TGCAGATCAGGGAGGAAATGAAATTAATCACCTATATCTTCAAAATAGAGAGGGAGAAACAGTAGATCTTACTCCTGGTAAAAATGAAAAAAGTATCTTTTATAAATGGTCCGCTGATAATAGATTTCTATATTATCTTTCCAACAAACGAGATTCAAGATATTTTGATCTTTACAAAATGAAGGTAGATGAATGGGAACCAAAAATAGTTTACGAAAATAAAGACAACTTTTCATTAACAGATATTTCTAACAACGAAAATTACCTATTGCTATCCAAATCAGTAACTACTAGTGAAAATAAATTTTACCTCTACGATATTAATAAAGGTCAAAGTAAAGAAATCTCCATAGAGTCAGGCAGCTATTCAAGTGCTGGATTTTCTAATGACAATAAAAGTTTTTATTACTTGACTAATGCTGATAACGAATTTACTTATCTCAAAAAACACAATATTGAAACTGGAGAGTCATCTGTTGTATTTGAGGCAAAATGGGATGTGATGTATAGTTACATGAGTAAAAATGAAAAATTCAGAGTCATAGGAATCAATGAAGATGGAAAAAACATAATTAAAGTTATAGATATCAAGACTAATAAATATTTAGATTTCCCCTCTTTTGAAGGAACTGATGTAACAGGAATTGTATTTTCTGAAAGTGAGAATAAAATTCGTTTAAGCGTAGGTTCCTCTAAAATGCCTAATGATTTATTTGTTTATAATTTACAAGATAAGTCTTTAGCTAAGCTAACAAATAGTTTGAACCCCTTAATAGATGCAAACAATCTAGTTGAAGCTAAAGTCATTCGTTATAAATCTTTTGATGGTCTTGAAATACCTGCAATTCACTACAAACCTCATAATGCATCAAATCAAAATAAAGTTCCAGCGCTAGTTTGGGTTCATGGAGGGCCTGGAGGTCAATCACGAATGAATTTTAATCCACTGATTCAGTATTTGACCAACAATGGCTATGCTATTTTAGCAGTGAATAATAGAGGAAGCAGTGGTTATGGAAAAAGCTTCTACAAAATGGATGATAAGAATCACGGAGAAAAAGATTTGCAGGACTGTGTTTGGGGAAAGAAGTGGCTTCAAAAAGAAGAATATATTGATGCTCAACGGATTGGAATTATTGGCGGAAGCTATGGCGGATATATGACTATGGCCGCCATGACATTTACACCAGAAGAGTTCAAAGTCGGAGTTAATATTTTTGGTGTTACAAATTGGATTAGGACATTAAAATCAATTCCATCTTTTTGGGAAGCTAGCAGAAGGGCATTGTACGATGAATTAGGCGATCCATATTCTAAAGACTCTATAAGATTAAAAAAAATATCTCCTTTATTTCATGCTGAACAAGTTAAAAATCCAGTTATGGTTCTCCAGGGAGCAAATGATCCTCGAGTTTTACAAGTAGAATCAGATGAAATTGTTGATGAATTAAAGAAAAATGGAATACCTGTAAAATATGTAATCTTTGAAGATGAAGGACATGGTTTTCGTAAAAAGGACAATCAAATTAAAGGATATGAACAAATTATAGACTTTTTGGAATTTTATTTAAAATCTCCTTCTAGTTTAAATGTAAATTAGATAACACACTTAATTAATATCAGATACTTCTTAGTATATTGCTTATTATAAAAATAAATTAATTGAAATGAAATATATTTTATTGACCTTTTTGTCTTGTATTATTATATGCTGTAATAACCACCAAATCTCCCCAAATCCAAAAATTCATATATATGATCAGTCAATAGAAACTATAATTAATGTTTCATCAGAAATTGAAGTTTTAGCAGATTCTATCGCATTACCAGAAGGTCCTGTATGGGACGATCATTCAAAATCATTACTTTTTGTTGATATAATTAATAATAAAGTATTGAAATGGAATGAGCAAAATGGTGTTGTAGATTATATAATGCCTTCTGGTAACACCGGATATGCTCCAAACTTAGGAGAAGGTATATTAGGAGCAAACGGACTTTCTTTAAACAATGAAGGTGATTTAATTTTATGTCAACATGGTGATAGAAGGATAGCAATTACAAAAAATGTTAATTCAAATACACCTGTTTTCAGTACATTAATAGACAATTATCAAGGAAAAAGATTAAATAGTCCAAATGATATAACAATTTCTAGAAATGGATCTATATATTTTACTGATCCTCCTTTTGCCTTTTTTGATTTAACTAGTTATAGTTTTGTTGAAACAGAAATGAGAGAATTAGATTTCAACGGAGTATTTAAATTTAATCCTGAAAGCAATGAATTAGATTTAATTTCACGAAATATAGAAGTCCCAAATGGTTTAGCATTATCACCAGATGAAAAATTTCTCTATGTGAATAAAATGGGTAATCCATTTTCACTAGCTCCTCCAAAAATTATTAAAATTGATCTTAATAATATGAAAAGTGAAACTTTTTTTGATGGAAGTGAATTATTAGAAAATCTTGAAGGTAATTATGATGGAATGAAGGTGCATTCTAGTGGAAACATATTTACATCAGGCCCAGGAGGTCTCTTAGTGATATCTCCAAAAGGTAAATTATTAGCTAGAATTGATTTTGGACACATAACAAATTGTGCATTTGATAAAAATGAAGATTATCTGTATGCTACAGGTTTTGTTTCCAATCCAAAATTATTCCGAATAAAATTAAGTGAAAAATATTAGTGAATTAGTATTTATATGAACGCATAAAATTAAAAAATAAATGGTTTCAATCGACTGTAAAGTAATGGTTTTGATTCATAAAATGGCATATATAAAATGCAAATTAACTAACATATAAAAATTTGGCATATTAATTAATGGTAAAAAAAAAGCGGGAATCATTAAGCACATTTTCTTTTTCATAGCAAAATAGATTCCCACCCCAACTAACCAATAAATCAATCAATTACAAGATTTAATAAAAGTTATCTAAATCAAAGATGTAATTGAAAACCTTTACAAATTTTATTTATAAATTATTAAAAATCAATACAATTAAATATTAATACTTGATACATGTATCAGTTAAACTTATAGACAAGAAAGGTTTACAAACTATTTATTTGATAAAAAAAATTATAACATATTATATTTTAAGATAAGAATATGTATATCTTCTAGAGTAATCAATTAAATTTATTTTTTACCTGTATTTTTTTCTTTATGTTTATTACCCTTAGGTCTTCTAACCCCATGCGAACCAATGAATATTTTCCCACGCCTAGTTTTTTTATCTCCCTTTCCCATTTATCTTATTTTATTAATTTGCATTAATATTAAAATTAGTAAATATTTAACATATATGTTTGAACATGATATTTTTAATTCAAAATTTGTTTTATATAATTTGATCTTTGTAACTACTAAATTGTATTAGTATTTTTAATGTATGAAAAAGCTCATTGTTTTTTTTTTGATCACTACAATTGGTTTTGTTAATGCGCAAGAAAAAATAATTTTAAAGGGCCTTACTAGGAAAGAAATCAAAGCTTTAAAGAAAAAGAAGAAAGAACAAGATCTTATTAATAAGTTTGCTAAGATGGGTCTTAATGAATGGGGTATTGATGAAAATGCTCAAACTTGGTTTTTGGCTCTTAAATTTCATTTACCAAGCTCTAGGCAGGCAAACGGTCTACCTATACTTAGACAATATCAAACTTTTACTGAAGAATCATCTAGAATACATCCTCTGTGGATAATTAATGGACAGCAGTTTAATTCTCCACCACAAGATGTTCAGGCACTATCTCCTTTAATTAGAAAGGTAAGAGTACTGGTTACAGCTGCTGAAACTAATCGTTGGGGAAAACAAGCAAGGGCGGGTGTTATAGTTTTAGAAACATTACGTTAGAAAGATATTAGCATTTTAATTTCATGAAATTCTGACTGTTCTTTGTATATTACTTATTATTAACAATAAATAAATAACAATGAAAAAAAATATTCTTTTTTTTCTTTCATTTATAACTATATCTCTAGTTTCTTGTAAAAATGATGGTGGAGTTTGGTTGGGTGAAGGGGAAAGTAATGGAAAATCCTATTTATTTGGAACTGAGTCTGAAATCGAATTACTCAAAGGGCTTGCTAAAGCTTACTCAGAGAAAGACGCTGATAAGTTATCTGCTTATTATTCTGACGAATATATGACTGAAAAAAGAAAAAAAAATTACTCAAGATGGCTTGAATCAATGGAAAGCATTACCATGACTCCTTACAAAATCATACCTCTTCATCAAAAAGATGGTGATTTTAAACAAATTATTGCGTGGTCAAAAGAGGAACGAATTTCTAAAAATGGATCTTACGAAAAATTAGATTTGATGGAACAGTTTCGCCTAAACAACGAAGGGAAAGTCATTGGATTTAAACAATGGAAAGCAATAGATTCAGTCAATTTTGGAATGTCATTTGGGGGTAAGTTTTTTGGAAATAAAAAGGGTGAATATGTCGGTAGACCGTTTGTCTTTTCTAATAGGAACGAAACAAAAATGATTGAAAGTATGGTTGAAAGTTATAATAAAATGGATGTTGAGGGCATGAAAAATGTATTTGCGGATGAATTTACATTAAATGACTACAGAGGTCAAAAGGCTACTTACAAAAAATCTGATTTAGAGAACTTTTTTAAACCATTTAAGTCTGTAGATTGGAAAATTAATGCAATAATTCCTATAAAAATTTTAAATACAGATGCTGCAAGTGGAGTTTTCGTAAAAGGTTCAGAGTCAAGAGTTTTTAAAAATGGAAAAAAATGGAATAAAGATTTAATGGAAATCTATTATTTCAATTTGGATGGGAAAATTTCATCTATGGAACAGTTTGCAAAATAAAATTTACTATAATACATAAAACTCTAGAGTGTAGAGGGATTTTTTAGCATTAGTTAAAACTTTTTGAAAGGTATATTTAGAAAAAATATTCTATCGTGTAGTAATTTTCTTGTATAATCCTTTTATTTTATTCGAAACATATGATTTAAATGTAAATGGGAGAATGGCGTGAATAATTGCAATAATTCCCCAATAAATTAATTTTAAACCCGTTATGAATGCAAATAAAAAGTGTTGTAAATAGGATTCGTTAACAGATTTCGGATGTTCAGTAAAAATGTTTTTCATTGTTAGTTTATTTTACTAATAACTTATAAATTAGTTAAAATCAGATATTATAAATTTTCATTTATATAATAAAAAAGATAAGCTTCTAATTTCGTTGAAAATATATATTTTTTATTTACAGTGAATAATTAACTAAACCCAAGTATTAAATTTTCGAATTTTATTGATTAGTAAATAAAACATTCTTTGTTATTTTTAATTTAATTTTGTACTTTTAAAATGCAATTAANTGTGTNTTAACACANTTANCGTAAACCAATTTGTTTTTAACCGCCTGNAAAGGCGGTTTTTTATTNCACTGTATAATTTNTTTCTGATACTTCTGAAACNCTGAAATATCCCAAGGGATTTTGTTGAGGATTATTTTCATTTAAAATGTTTCCTATAAGGTTTACTGGTGGCGTTGCAAATGGCCCCCCTTGTTCAGTGTTCTGGAAT
The DNA here is from genome assembly GCA_002714815.1 of Flavobacteriaceae bacterium. Taxonomy (GTDB): domain Bacteria; phylum Bacteroidota; class Bacteroidia; order Flavobacteriales; family Flavobacteriaceae; genus MS024-2A. Next base: position 5,573 of record PAYI01000028.1, read on the forward strand.
ATCAATAAATACCAGTAGTTATATGCTATATTTGACAATCCATATTGCCTCACTCGAATGATATCCCCTTTTCTTAGATCAGAGTCTAAAAGAAAACCATAATATTCACCACCGTTACTAAAATCATCCCTGTAAACATTGTATTCAGGAATATCAAATCTATCACTAGTAAATTCGAAAAAACTATAATTTCGCTCGTTTTCAGGATCTACAGTATACGCTTGCAATTGAACAGCTTCATTTCCAAATAAATCAACAGANTCCTGTTCAACTCTATCAATTTTGCTAACAGATTTTAGAGATTCTTTTGCTATATAATTTTGTCCCTTATATTCGATTTTTAAAGTATATGTTTTATTTACTTCATAAGTGAGTGTGTCTACTGCAAAATAATGTCCTGTTCTTTCCTTTTCAAAAAAGTTTATGACATTACCTATCTCATCTTCAATAGAAACTTTAGCATTATTTGCAGCTTTATAATTTGATTCAAAATAGCCACTACTCAATGATAATATTACCCCCTGCTCAACAATTTGACTTTCTTTAACCCAATTAATATAAGCTTCTACGACTAGAATTTCTGGGTTATTATTAAGAGTTATATCAATTGGGTCTTCACAATTAGATAATAACACAAGTCCAAATAAAAATAGATATATTTTTTTCATCTTAAAATTTAAAATTATAAGTTACAGAAGGAATTATTCCAAATATTGTTAGACGCAAGGCTTCATTAGCTCCGGTTTCAATATTTTCTTGAAAGCGTATTGAGGCTGCATTTTTTCTATTATAGACATTATAAATTCCAAAAACCCATTCCCCTTTTTTATTTTTTGGACTATAAATGGNTGAAANATCTAAACGGTGATAGGCTGGAAGTCTACTACTGTTTCTAGCTTCAAAATTGNGAATTGAAAAGTTTGAAAAATTATATTGGGTGTTAGGATAGGTTATTGGTTGGCCTGTTTGAAATAAAAAGTTTATGTTGAAGTCCCATTTTTTGTTTAAACTATAGTTNGTGGTTATGGAAATATCATGAGTCTTATCATAAGGAGTAAAATACCAATTNCCATTGTTTATACCAACTTCTTGGTCTGTTCTTCCAGGTGTTCTTTGCTCAGAACGAGATAAAGTATACGCGATCCATCCTGTAATTTTTCCTTCGTTTTTTCNTAATAAAACTTCTAAACCAGAAGCTTTTGCTTCACCATTTAATAATACTTGTTCGATGGCATCATTAGCAATAAGTTCAGCACCATCAATATAATCNAANCGGTTTTGAATAATTTTATGAAAAAATTCNAACTCTANGTTGAAGCGNTTATTNCGAAATGTTTTGAAATAACCTANNCCTATTTGATCCAATAATTGAGGTTCTATATATTTTCCACTAGGTGCCCAAACATCAATTGGGGTAGGGAAGTTTGTGTTTGAAATCAAATGTAAATATTGTGCCATACGATTATAGCTCAATTTGAATGATCGATCTGAAGCTAATTGATATGATAAAGNAAAGCGGGGTTCNANATTAGTAAAGGTTTTAATTACTTCTCCTTTTGAATANGTAATTGAACNAGTNGGTATTGCTTCTTCATATATTTTTGAAGAGGCTANATATAAAAGAGGATTNTCATTTTGATAAATATTGAGTTTTTGNCCTAAACGTAAAAAACGGCTAACTCGTGCACCAGCTTGAATAATNACTTTGGAGGAAAGTTGATATTCAAGTCCTCCATAAATTGCATTCTCAAATGCAAATTTATCTTCAAGTTTTCGATTTTGAATTGGAGAACTTTCTGATGTAGGTTCTATTAATCCAGGATCAAATTTGTAATAAATACTATTTATNCCGTATTCAAATTTAGTTTTGTCGTTTAAATAATATTTAAAGTCATATTTAAAATTAAAATTGGTAATACCAAGATTCCAATCAAATTCTGCAAGACCAAAATCCAGAGTGTAATCGTAATCAGAATATATTAATGATAAGTTAGAGAATAATTTGTTTGAAAATAGATGGTTCCATCTGAAATTGGCAACTGAGTTTCCATAGGAAAGATCAAACAAATTTTCAATATCAAAAACATCTCGTCCAAAATAGCCCGAAAGGTATATTGTGTTCTTCTCATTAAGGGTGTAACTTAATTTTGTGTTTAAGTCATAGAAATAAGCCTTGTTGTTGTCAATAGACTCTATTAAAGGTAAAAAAAGATGGGCATAACTACTTCTACCACCAATTAAAAAAGAACTTTTCTCTTTTTTTATAGGACCTTCTAGAAGTAAACGGCTTGAGATTAATCCAATTCCTCCCTGACTTTTAAANTTATTTCGGTTTCCTTCTTTTTGATATATATTAAGAACTGATGAAACACGACCCCCATAATTTGCTGGGATCCCACCTTTAAATAAACGTATGTCTTTTATAGCCTCGGGATTGAATACAGAAAAGAATCCAAAAAGGTGAGAAGAATTAAAGATGATAGCTTCATCAAGAAGGATTAAATTTTGATCTGCCGCTCCGCCTCGAACGTTAAATCCAGATGCTCCCTCACCAGCATTAGTTACTCCAGGTAATAAGGTAATAGATTTAATTATATCTGCTTCACCAAGTACAGCAGGGATTTTTCTTATTGTGTTTATAGCGAGCTTATTCACACTCATCTGAGGACTTCTTATATTAAGAAGTTCAAAGTTATCACTGATGATTACNTCATCAAGGAGTTCTGGTTGTGGCCTGAGTTTAAAGTTTTGAATTAAATCTTTTAACAGGTTAAGTTTTATTTTCTGTATTTCAAAACCTAAATAGCTAATTTGTATCGTATAGTTNCCTTTTGGGATGGTTAGAGAATAAAACCCATAATCATTAGTTATAGTACCAATATTTAATTCAGGGATAATAAGACTAACACCAATTAAGGTTTCATTACTTTCTATGTCTGAAACATATCCGCTAAAAGTTACTTTTTCTTGACTTAAAAGAAAATTAGAAATAAATAAAAATAATAAGAGATTCAGATTTCTTGGCATGTCAGATGATAAAAGGGCGTAACCNTAGCAATTNATCTTATGCAAAGATATACTTGATTCATATCTAAACAAACAAAATGTTATATNGTGTAAAAAATATTATAACCAGAATTAATTATTAAAAAGAAATACCAAATCCAATATTTCCAATAATGGTTCCCTGGCTGCTTACACCTGGAATTGGTGGTATTTCTTCAGAAAAACTTTCAGTTATTCCACTTGCGGTTGCAGTAAAATCAACAGATTCAGGAATATTCCCAAAACCATAACCCACTTCAAAACGGAAATAAAAACTTCCCCCAGTTTTTATCCCCAACTTAAGATTTGTTGTATTGAAGTTAAAGTCGGTAGACGCAGTTCCAGTTGTTGACTGACCATCCTCACTAAATTCCAAATCATAAAATGTTAGATNAGTATTAAATTGTCCCTGTCCTAGAGCGATAAAAAAACCGTTGCCTTTTTTATTAAAATATAGGCTGGCCCCATATTCCAGATATGAAAAATTTGTAGCCAAATCATTTGTATCAATATTGAATCCACTGTAATCAATAAAAGGTGCTATACGGTTTCCTAAAATTGGAAGTATAAGCTCGGCAGATCCACCAACCACATTAGGGATTCCAAGTTTTAGTCCTAAATTTACTCTTTTAATTTTCAAACTATCGGAAGTTTTTATTACAACTTCGTTATCTTGAGATTGAATTAATGGGCAAATAGATAAACTAATAAATAGAAATATTTTTGATAAAGTATTTGTCTTCATTTTTATATATTTAATTTTATTTTACTTTTACGATTTGCTAATTCCCATGCTGTGTAAAAAATAAGTTTTGTTCTTTTTTCAAGAGTAGAATACATTATTTTATCAGGAGTATCCCCTGGTTTATGATAGTCTTCGTGTGTCCCACTAAAATAAAATATCACAGGTATGTTTTTTCTAGCAAAATTATAATGATCACTACGATAATAAAACCGATTTGGATCATTTTCATCATTGTAGGTATAATCTAATTCCAATTGGGTATATTTTTTGTTAATAGCCTCTGAAATATCATGAAGCTCCTGACTTAGCCTGTTTGCACCAATAAGATAAATATAATTAGGGTCATCAGTATCTCTTTTAGGGTTGATTCTTCCAATCATATCTATATTTAAATTAACAAATGTTTTTTCAAGTGGATAAAGTGGATTTTCAACATAATATTTAGATCCTAATAATCCTTTTTCTTCTCCAGTAAAATGAAGAAAAATCAAACTTCGTTTAGGACCATAACCATTATCAGATGCCATTTTAAAGGCTTCTGCCATTTCCAATAAGGCAACGGTACCAGAACCATCATCGTCGGCTCCATTATTTANCTCTCCATTTTCGTTTATTCCTAAATGATCTANATGAGAGGAGATAACAATGTATTCGTCTGGAAATTCAGTACCTTCAATTATAGCAGCAACATTCTCAGTTTGAATCTTTTTTCCTTTAATTACCAATTCCATGACTTGTAGATAATTCTGAGTTCCTAATGCAGGTGAAATTTCTGAATTTGAGTAGAAGGTTTTTAAAAAATCTATTGCTCTTTTTTGCCCTATTGTACCTGTTTCTCTTCCTTGAAAATAGTCGGAGGCATAAATATAAAGATTATCTCTTAGTTCATTCGAAGTAATTGTTTCGGCGTAGTGACCCACAATAATTTTATTTTGTGAATATGAACAAATACCTAAAAAAGTAAAAAAANCTATTAATAATTTCATTTTGATTATTACAAAATATTTAATTCCCTCTATCTGTTGGAAACCATATGAGCTNTATTTTTTATTGATGATAAAATCCCATCCCAAAGCTCAATTCTTAAAAATAAAGCTTTTTTTGAGTAATTAAGTGCCTCTTCCCATTTTTGAAAGTCTTCATTACATAATTGTTTTATCATTTCTAATGCCATAGGCCCATGTTCTCCAGAATCAACCTCAATATGTCGCTCAAAGTAGTAAATCAAATCAGCAAGTTTTTCATCTTTGGAAATCTTCATATTTTTTATTATCTCAATAAACATATCTGGAATTAGATCTTCTCTTCCAAAAGTAAAAACTGCAGCAATTAGATGTGTTTTTCCTGAATATATTACTTCGAATGTGAATTCTAAAAAATTTTTAACATGTTTTGGGTAATTGGCATTTTTTAGTACTTCAAAAATACTTTTTCCAGATCGAATGGATTTAATTAGCTCTTCAATTTCGTTAATATTTGCATTTAGTGAGGTCATTGCCTCAAGATACATTTCGAAATGGCTCATAGCTAAACCCCTACGATTGATATCAGATTCCTCACCCCAAACTATTTCATTTATCAAACGAGACGCCTTAGGAAAGCTAGAAGGGTACCATGGAATTTCATTGCAACTTAAGTTGTTTTGGAGTTGTTTGAGTAGAGACATAAAATCCCAAACAGCAAATACGTGGGTTTCCATGAAGATTTTAATATCTTCAATGGAATCTATTGATTTGTANACGGGATGTTCTTTTAATTGTTTCCTTAATGGGAAGAGTTCTTTTTCTAGTCGTTCGATCATCTTCAAAAGCATTATATTGAAGAACAAATATATCTATAAATTTNCCTTTCATGGAACAAAATACCATTTTCCTTTTCCTATTTACTTCAATTAGCCTCACACTGTTTCCAGGTCCTGATATTTTATATGTTATAAGTACGAGTATTGCTCAAGGATGGAAAAATAGTTTTATGGTAAGTTTGGGTCTNTGTAGTGGGTTGATTGTTCATACATTATTTCTAGTTTTAGGCTTGGGTAGTTTATTGCAAGCTTATCCTCAATTAATTCGTATTATTGAACTTCTAGGAGCAGCATATTTAATTTTTATNGCATTTCAACTATGGAATGTTCCAAGTAAAAAAAATAAATATTTTAAGAATAATTCTAATGAAAGCTTTTTTTTTACCGGATTTATAATGAATTTAAGTAATCCAAAGGTATTTCTATTTTTTTTAAGTTTTTTCCCTGGATTTCTTTTTTCTACTATTTTACCATACAACCTACAATTTTTTATTTTAGGCNTAATTTTCATNACTCAAGCCATAATAATATTTACNTTATCCGGTTTAATTGCAAATTTGCTAGGCCAAAGTTTTAAATCATTTACCGAACAATCTTTTTGGAATAAATTTCAAGCTTTAGTTTTGCTCATGATTGCTCTTTTTTTAATATATCCTTAATAAAATGCTAAAAATTGAACTTATTNAATATCCTAGAGATGCTTAACAGTCTTATAATCCTCAAATTTCTACCNAAGATAAAANTTATTATTATCGGACTTTGCTTTAAGTGAGTTTNGATACATTAGATTGTGGGAGTTTTGCATCTCCTAAAGTAATANCTTAAATGGCAGATTCAGGAAGCTTTATTGAAGAATTAAACTGTTCTAATACTTCAACAAAATTATTACATGAGCATCTTAAATTTTTATTTGGGTAGTTAAATAAAAATTTCTGTTTGGCGAAGGAATTATTCCTGGTCCAGGATAACCTGTTGCTCTTCTTGTGAAATATGATTCATTTAATAAATTATTTACTCCTAATTCAAATCTAAATATTCCCTTAATATAAGATGTTGATATATCAATTATTTCATAGCTAGGAATTAAACCAATAACACCACTTAGGTTACCCTCAATAGCATTTGTAGAATCTGAAAATTGATCAGATAGAAAACTGTATTGTGCNTTAAAANAGAAATTTTTATACCCAACTCTAATACCACTTTTCAAGTTTGTTTTTGGAACAAATTCCACTTTTTTTCCAATAACNCCNGGTGTTTCAGATCTAACATATTCAGAATCAATTATTGATAAATTAACAAAAAGATTTAAAAGAAAATTTTGATCATTGAAATCTAAAATTTCTTTAAGATTTAAATCAGTTAATGACTCAATACCATAAATCACNGCATCTCCAACATTGCCTCTTTCAGTTTTCACACTTCCATCTGTAAATTTTTTTTGTACAAATCCTATTCTATTGCTGTAATCTATCCTGAATATATTTGCGTCAAATGAAAATAATTTTAAGTTTTTACCTCTAATACCTAAATCAGTTGTAAATCCTTTTTCATCAGAAATATTAGGATTGATAATAAAAGCTGGATTGATAATACTTATATCAGCAAAAGTGACTGATCTATAATTTTGTGAAATATTGCCATAAAATTCGATTTTGTTAGAAATATNATATCCAATGCCTAATCCAAGAAGCGCAAATTCTCTTTTTCTTACCTCAGATGTTGGTATTATTCTGTTCAATATTACGTTTCCAGCTGCATCAGTATTAATTCTGCTATATTGTCCAAAGGATGAGGTCTCAATATACTCAAATCTTATTCCTGGTGTAAATGATAGTTTTGGGGTCAAATAAAATATATTTTCCGTAAAAAGAGCTATATTTCTATTNGGNTAATTATAATCTGATTGTTGACTATAATTAGGATATTCTTCTAGATANAGATTAAAATCAGCATCACTTTTATTAGATCCAGGNCCTTGAATTGATGAATTATTTGAGTCATAATATTTTCCNCCCACTAAAAAAACCGACTTTTTTTCTCCTAAATAATAACTACTTAACCATCTAATTTCAGCTCCAAAATTTTTAAAATCACCTTTAATAAGATCCCTCTCTTGATTTGGGTCAATTTGGCTAACACGATTAGATCTAAAACCTATCGAATTTCTTTTTGCATCTAGTCCAAAAAAGTTTANACTTAGGTTTGATTCTTTGCTAAATGAATGTTCAAATTTTATATTATATAAAAGCCAATTTAATGAAAACCAATTTCTGGATCTATTNCTTTGAAGAGGTTCCTCTTGAAACATTTCATCAGANAGTCCACCTCCCTGTTGAGCTAAATAATTTAGATATGTAATTTCCCCTGTAATAGATGTTTTTTTAGAAAAATCATAACCTAATTGAAAAAATACATTAGATGATTTAAATCCTGAATTAGACCTAAACCCATTACCGCTTTTAGCGTTAAAAAATCCTATATATTTTATTTTTTTTTTGGTTCCAGAAATCATTGTAAAATTTGTAAAAAGGTTGTTAGATCCAAATGTATTTCTAGTTAAAAGAGAAAAAGGTCTATTGGGATTTGGTTTTTTTATTTTGAAATTTATCAATCCTCCAAATTGTGTTCCATATTGCAATGATGCTGCACCCCTAATGATTTGAATTTCTTCTAGACCTTCAGAGGGAGGGGTGTAATAACTTTCAGGATATCCTAGAACATCTGCACTTATATCGTATCCGTTTTGGCGAGTATTAAAATTAGAAGTTCTATTTGGATCGAGCCCTCTGCCGCCAATATTTAATTGTAAACCTGCATCATCATTTTGATAAATATTAAGTCCTGGAATTTGATTGTAAATCTGCCTAGAATTATTTGTAGCAAGATTAGCCATTGATTGTTCAACTAATATGACTTCACTTTTTTTTCCTGCATAAATTTCAGTTTTATCAAAATCATTCATTTTTTTTAAAAGAAAAATTTCTCGTTTTCTTGAGTTNATAACAACTTCAGAAAGTTTCTCTGCTTTTAATTCTATTTTTATGTAAAAATTTCCGTCTCTTGAAAAGTCAATCTTTTTTCTAATGATAGGATATCCTTCAGCTATAAAAATTAATTCAATTTTATCTTTGTAAATCTCAATTTCGAAAGAGTTGTTAGGGGATATCTTAGTAATAAAACCTTGATTCTTTTCATAAATACTAATTTCAATATCCTTATCAACAATGTTATTAATTGAAACTTCTCCTTTCACTATTGTCTGACAATAGATATTTGAAAGAAATAAAAATAAAAAAATGTTAAAGCCCCTTAATATCATCATTTAATGGTAAAACCCAATCTTTATTATAAAATGATTCTTTTTTAGATAATAAATCCACGTTAGGATCAATGAACCTTTGACTTGGCCTTCCGTTTAAGGCTACAAAACTATCAGTAAAAATTTGAATGTTTTTATGACCTTGTTTTTTGAAATGATCACCTAAGTAATGAGCATATTCTAAAATGAAGTCTGGTTGAAAACTCATCTGCTTAATTTGAAAAGGTGTTAAAAAATCATCATTTTTAACATAAAAAATTTTTTTAGTAATGCTGTCTTTTATTTTAAAAGTGGTGTTGCCCCTTTTTTCTATTAGCATAACACGCCAAGAGAATCTATAACCTTGTTCATTCCAAAACAGTTCGCCGGGATAAAGAAAATATCTAAATGGAAAAATAATTTGGAGAAATAAAAAAATTGATAAACATAATGGAATGAATTTGTTGAAAAAAATCGGCTTGTTTATTATTTGGTTAGTTTTTGATATTTTAATGCCGAAAATTATTGTAATCCTATATAAAAAGATTTTGATTTTTTTTAATAAATAAATGTGAATTTTTGAATCAAAAAAGATTACCGCACTAAAAATCATTATATATGGAAACATGCCTATTGCAGGAAAAAATACTTTTGTTAATACATGAAATAGGATAACAAGAAAAAATGCGATGTATTTTGTCCTAGCATAGATTAACAAAAATGGAATAAAAACATCGTAAATCATTCCAAACCAACTTGCTATATAGTGTATTGACTTCTGTTGAAGAAGTGTTTGACCAATAATTGGTATATCATATTTTGACTTTAGCCAAATTGATAAAGGTTGCGCATCAATTAACCAATCACTATTAATTTTTGCTATTCCAGCAAAAAAATATACAAGACAAATAAAAAATTTAATTGAGTCAACTGACCAAGCAGGAATATTTTCAGATTTTTTACCTGAGATCAAATTATCAACAGAAAAATAATTACCCGCAGGAAGAAAACACATTATAAATGACAGGCAACTTGTAAGGTAGTAATGATTTAAATATGTTGTTTTATCAATTAGTTCAACATAAGTAAAAACAAGAAAAAANGANATTATNGAAATTCTGTATTTATAACCAATTGTTACAAAAAATGAGGAAATTATACAGAGAATGAATAATACATAAGTAAATATTCCTAAGTCTTGAACCCACTCGAATCCAAAATATTTGAAATGAAAATCTGGNTTTATATATAAAAAATCAATCCAGCCTTTTGACCAAAATCTTATTACTGAAAAAAACATTAAAACTCCAAAAGTAACTCTAAAAAAAGCTAANGTTGACGCATGTATTTTTTTGTTATATATATATTCATTTACAGTTTTTATCATTCAAATCTTAAAATCGAAATTATTTTACGGAAAATTAGATTAATCACCGTCTGCATCAACATAATCAACACTAATATTTAATGCTTGGAGCATGTCAACTTTTAAAAAAACAACATTTGCTTGAATTACATCATATGTAATAAGCATTTTTAAATTCTCTTCGTTTACCTGTTCGCTGAAATTTGTACTTAACTCTGAGATTTTAACTTTAATTTTTTCAATTTGATCATTTATCTTGTCGCTTAATTTTTGTTCATTATCAGATTCAATATAATCAAGATAATCCTTAATGCATAAACCACTACTTTCATTATCCTGAGTGTGTCTNCCATTAAAAAAATTATCAATAGCATCAGTGGCTTCTAGTGCTAGAATCTTTGAATAATTTTTCCCATAATATGCCTCGACTCTATCAGGAAGTGGCTTGTCAGAAAATACTCCAGCTGGAATACCAATTTTATTTGCTCTATAGCCCTTTTCGAAATAATATATAAAATCATTCACCAATTTATTTATACTTGATGATGCCGTATTATCTGTTGAATTAATAAACGAATTTCTGTAATCCTCATTCCAACTTGATTTAATATCAGAGGTCAGAATAATCATTTTATCAATTAAATCTGTTAAATATTTTCCGTATTTAAGATTTTCATCGGAGAATTTTGATATAATTTCATTCTCATTTTCTCCAANTCCAAATAAGAGGTAATCAATACTATTGAACCCTTGAGATGAAAAATTTATAGGTTGATCAAGGTCATAATTTTGATTAGTTATATTGCTTTCAATTTGATCAACATTAGCTGGATAAAGGTTGATCCTATTTTTAAAATAAATTTCTTCAGCAAGACCAATATCAAACATTTCAATGTGTTGCCACTTTAAAAAACTTGATAGCCAATCCTCTTTTAGTTTTGAAATCGTNTCTGNTGTAGGGGCATTTACAAAAGTNTCTGCGGATTCTTCTAATTCAGNAAGGGAGATATCAAAATTTGAAATTGAAGGGACAATAATATTATCAACCCAATTTATAAGCATATTTTTGTGATCAAAGGATTCAGATTGATTGTTTGCGTTACTATTGTCTGATGTACTGTTATTTGATGTATTGTTGTCGGATGTATTATTATTTGATTCTGTCTCAACAGAAGAACTTTCAATCGTTGTGGAATCAGTTTCATCCATTTCACTTGAACACTGGATTAATAAAGTAATTAACAAAATTGGTGAAATAAGTTTAAATTTTTTCATAACAAATTTTTCTATTTTTAAAAAAAGCAAGTGCTGCGATAGCTCACAGCACTTGGATTAAAACACATCTAATTAAAACAATTCTACATTATTTAAAATAAATTTTGGTTTTATGGTTATAGCGTTTTTTATGGCAATGTTAAACCAGTTCCTTGAGCGATTTCATCCGCCATTGTTGTTAATTCTTCTACAGTTCTTTCCCAAAAACCTCCATCTCCAGCTGATAATCTNTCTAACAAAGAGTTTACCTCTTCATTTGTCATGTATGGATTTCCATCGGAGTTTTTAGTAAACTGTAATCCCAAAATAAAGCCATAACCCTCAGATAAGGCGTGTAGAGCATCAGCCCAATTGCCTGCGGTGATATCTTCTGCACCATCTCTTAAATAAGATTGTGCTTTATACCCAATAACTTTGGAAATTTCTGCTGAAGCAATTGCTGCTTGTTTATCACGCTCATCATAATCTTTGGCTACAATAGCAGCCCTTCCATGGATAAAAGCATCATAAATTTTTTGAGAGATACCTTCCTCATTGGATTGAGAGTTAACTTTGTTTAGATAATAATTAAGGTTAGCCGTATCTCTTCCATCTGCTTCAGTTCCTAGTCCAGCTTTGAATTGACTATCAAGTCCATTTAAATAGCCAAACCCTTCATCCCAGTAATGTTCCATTTTGGTAATATAATTTTCAGCTTGATCATTCTTATACCCGTAAACATCGTTGTCGTTATCTTCTCTTGCTCCATCTAGTTTTGTAAAAGAAAGATAATTATTAACTATTTGATCAACTTGAAATGCACCGATTAATCCCTTAGAGAATATTTGGTTTAATTCAAACCCTTTAGCATTTACTTTTACCGTTCTACCAGTAGTACCATCTGCCTTTATATCTGTATATGAACCTGCTACTCCGGAGGAAGCTGTTGTTCCAGCTATAACTGCAGGCGCTACGTTTGAGACAAAGTCTTCTATCCAGCCATCAAACAAAGGTTTAACTGTTGCGGATGCAACTGGTGAAGAAGCAGTTTTATTACCTACTTTCTTACCACTAGCATCTAAAGTAGAATCATCAAAGCCTGTTCCAGAATTAAACATAGTATCAAGTTCGTCTTTAGTGGAAGAGGTGTCATTCATATGTCCTTTTAGTTCAGTAGCCATCTCTAATCTTGCAGTTTGTCCAGTATAATATACAGTTGAGACTCCATTTCTAGTAAATGAATACTCCTCAGGTAAAACATAAACGTTTTCAGTAACAGTTACTGTTTCAGTTTCTGTTACTGTAACTGTTTCCGTAACAATCTTTTCTACTTCAACATATTCAGTTATTGTTTCAGTTTCAGTACAACTGAATAAAAACAAAATTGCTAAAGTGCANTTAAAAATTTTTTTCATTTTTCTTTATTTATAATTAGTCTAAATTAACAGGAGTAAAAATATATAAAAAAATGATAAAAAAAAATATTATTTAGAATAATTATAAATTACAAACAAAAAAGGGGGCATCCCTTCAAAATTAGTAGATGTTAGTTTAGACTAATTATAAAAATGAAGAATGATGCCCTTTNNNATATAANGAAATTATTAGTTTGNAATTAAGGATAGTATTAGATACACANTNANANNNTAAATATATNAAGTAATTGGTTTAGAATAATTTTAAATTAAATAATATATNNNGNANAAAATATATNNNNTNNNTATTTATCTAAAATTGTNANATAGAGGCTCATAAATTTCATATATTTGCATGCAATTAATTATAAAATTAGTTGNCTATGACTCCCGAAAAATTCTTTGGAAAGGGACTTACTTTTGATGATGTNCTTTTAATNCCTGCATANTCCGANATGCTTCCAANAGANGTNTCTGTTAAATCAAAATTNAGCCAAAATATCCCTTTAAATATNCCAATAGTTTCTGCAGCTATGGATACTGTAACAGAGAGTAAAATGGCAATTGCTATGGCTCAAGAGGGNGGTATTGGAGTTTTGCATAAAAACATGACAATANAAGAACAAGCAGGAAAAGTACGTTCCGTAAAGCGNTCNGAATCNGGNATGATAATAGATCCNGTTACNTTACCTGAAACAGCATTAGTTTCTGATGCAAATGCTAATATGGAAAAATANAGAATAGGTGGAATACCNATAGTGGATTCATCTAAAAAATTAGTTGGAATNGTTACCAACCGAGATTTAAGGTTTCAGAAAGACTANAAAAGACCTATTAAAGAGGTNATGACTGAAAAAAAATTAATTACTGTAAAAGAAGGAACNTCTCTTCAAGATGCGGANCAAATTTTACAAAAGCATAAAATTGAAAAATTACCAGTAGTTTCAAAAGANAATATTTTAGTNGGATTAATTACTTTTAGAGACATTACAAAGCATTCTAAAAAGCCGAATGCNAATAAAGATAAATATGGGAGATTGAGNGTTGCTGCAGCAGTTGGAGTAACTGATGATGTAATTGATCGNGNAAAAGCNCTNNATATAGCGGGAGTTGATGCCATAGTANTTGATACTGCACATGGNCATAGTAAANGAGTAGGAGAGGTTNTNAAAGAANTAAAAACTCAATTTTCAGAGCTAGATTTGGTAGTTGGCAATATTGCTACAGCAAAAGCAGCAAATTATCTAATCAAATTAGGAGTTAATGCAATTAAAGTTGGGATTGGTCCAGGCTCGATTTGTACCACAAGGGTTATTGCAGGTGTTGGATTCCCTCAACTTTCGGCGATAATGGAAGTTGCTAAAGTACTTGAAGGAACAAATATACCCCTTATTGCAGATGGAGGGATACGTTATACAGGGGATATTCCTAAAGCCATTGCTGCAGGAGCTGATTCAGTAATGTTAGGATCGCTTCTTGCTGGTACCCGTGAATCGCCTGGGGAAACAGTTATTTACGAAGGGCGAAAATTTAAAACCTATCGCGGTATGGGATCTGTTGAAGCAATGAAAATGGGAAGTAGAGATCGATATTTTCAAAATGTGGAAGACGATATAAAAAAGCTTGTTCCAGAGGGAATTGTAGGTAGGGTTCCTTTTAAGGGTGACTTAAATGAAAGTATTCACCAGTTCGTAGGAGGTTTAAGAGCCGGAATGGGTTATTCTGGTGCTAAGGATATTAACAGTTTAAAAAAAGAAGGAAAGTTTATTATTGTAACATCTGCAGGGATGAAAGAAAGTCATCCACACAATATTACTGTAACTAAAGAGGCCCCAAATTATAGCCCCAGTTAAGGAGCTACAATTTTAAAAGTTCTTACTTCATTTGAAGAGATAACCCTTATGATATACATGTTTCCAGATTCCAATTCAATTAAAAATTGAAACGAATATAAATCTTGAGTATCAACCTCAGTAATTTTATTGCCAATTATTGAATAAACTTCAATTACCCCAGGCCCTTGAAAACCTTTTAAATAAATACTACCATTGCTATAAAATACATTTTTATCTTCTTGCGTTGTAGTTTTGAAAATTGTAATTTTGGGATAGGTTATTGCACTTGCATTAGCAATAAAAATATTAAGTGAAAGAATAAATAAATATAATTTTTTACTCAACATTCAAATATTTACAACAAATTTACTACTTATTAACGAGTTATTAAAATTTTTTTAACAATTTAAAGCACACATTATCAATAATATACAATATTTATTAAAAACTTTTATTGAAATTGTTAATAATTATACAATAATATTAATCTTTTACGTTATCAGCTCATTAAAATTATCAATTTTTTTTATCGGGTTTATTTTGATAAGTTTTTCTTGCGAAAGATTAGTTCCTGATAATGAAGAAGTATTGGCTAGAGTAGGCAGCACATATTTGTATCGTAAAGATTTAAATAGACAATTGAATTCTTTTGTAAGTTTTTCAGATAGTACATTAAAAGCAAATATTTACATTGATAATTGGGCTAGAAATCAATTGTTGAATCAACAGGCTAAACTTAATCTTCCAGAATCTGATATAAAAGCATTAGAAAATTTAGTTAAAGAATATAGACAAGATCTTTATAATAACACCTATCGTAAAGTATTATTAAACAAATATATCGATACACTTGTAAGTATTCCTGAAATTAATTCATTCTTATTTAAAAACAAGGAAATTTTCAAATTGAAGGCTCCTTTATATCAAGTGAGATATATTCATTTGCCTCCTGGCAATGTTGATCAATATGAGATTCAGCGAAGCTTCCAGCGTTTTAATAATTTAGACCAAAAATTTTTAGATTCGTTATCTTTTCAATATTACAGCTATTTGCTTTCAGACTCACTCTGGTTAAATAAAAATAATTTAACAACAAAAGTCAGATTTATTAATCAAGATAATTTTGATAAATACACAAAAAAATCTCAATTTTTTAAGATTGAGGATACAATGGGGGTATATTTGTTCTTTGTAAAAGAATTTTTAAGAAAAGGAGACTTGGCTCCCAGTACTGTTTTTACTCCAACAATTAAAAAAATTCTTTTGAACAAAAGAAAATTAGATTTTACTAAAGAATTTGAAAAAGATATTTTACAAGATGCAATTCAATCGAATACCTTTGAAATTTATTAGCTTAATTTTTCAAGTTGTAATTTTCTCTTTAAATTTAACAGCTCAGGACATCAGAATAAAAGTAGATGGTGTCTCTGCAGTTGTTGGAGATTATGTTATACTTGAATCAGACATAGATAAAACTTTGGTGGAAATGAAATCTCAGGGTATTCCAACAGATGGGATTTCTCGTTGTCAATTATTAGGAAAATTAATGGAAGATAAACTTTATGCACATCATGCTATTCAAGATAGTTTGGAAATAAGTGTAGAGGAAATTTATAGTTCTGTAGATCAAATAATTGATAATTTTACACAACAATTAGGCTCTATTGAGAAAGTTTTAGAATTTTATAATAAAGAAGACGAATCTAGTTTTCGTCAAGAAATATTTGAAATTAATAAAGTGCAAAAGCTTTCTTCAATGATGCAAGCTAAGATTGTTGAAGATGTTGAAGTTACACCTGAAGAGGTTAGAATTTTTTTTGAATCAATTCCAAAAAATGAGTTACCTACTTTTGGAACTGAGTTGGAAATTTCTCAGATAGTTATAGAACCTGAGGTTAGTGATGTTGAAACAGAACGAATCGTAAATCAATTAAAAACCTTTAGAGAGGATATTTTAGAGCGTGGCTCAAGCTTCGCTTCCAAAGCAATACTTTATTCTCAAGATCCAGGTTCCAGAGCTACAGGAGGCAAATATTCTCTCCATAGAAAGCGTCCTCGTATGGTCAAGGAATTTCGAGATGAGGCTTTTAGTTTAGAAGAAGGTGAAATATCACAACCTTTTAAAACAGATTTTGGATGGCATATATTGAAAGTTGATAAAGTTCGAGGTCAAGAAGTTGATGTTCGTCATATATTACTAACGCCAAAAATAGAAGTTAGCCAATTAAATGATGCTAAAGCTAAATTGGATACATTAAGAAAACGTCTCATTGATGAAGAAATTAGTTTTAAAAATGCAGCTTTAGCTTTTTCNGATGAAAAAGAAACTAAATTTAATGGAGGGGTATTAATAAATCCTCAAAATGGNGAAACNCGATTTGAACTTACAAATTTAGACCCTGTACTNTACAGTCAAATTCGAAGCTTAAAAGATGGGGAAATTTCNTTACCANTAATTGAAGAAGAGCGNTCAGGACTTAAGAAATACAAAATAATTAAGGTGAGTAATCGTTTTGANGAACANGTAGCAAATTANTCANAAGACTATACAANAATTAAATCNCTTGCNNTAAAAGAAAAACAATTAAGCTTNATAGGGAAATGGATGTCAGAAAAAATAGAAAGNACATATGTGAATGTGAATAANGACAGGAGNTTTTGTGATTTTACAAATAACTGGCTTAAAAAATAATTATTTGAAATACTTAAATGGNACCCAAAGCATTCCAAAACATTCTCCNTTATCCTTGTTTATATTTTTGTGATGTATCTTGTGAGCACGTCTAATTCCACGTGCATATTTATTATTTACTNTTCTNAAAAATTTAAATCTTTGGTGAATAAATATGTCNTGAACCATAAAATATGTAAAACCATATAAAAAGATACCTAAAGCAATTGGNAGCCCAAACCAAAAATTNGCTTCTCCCCATAGTATTACAAAAACAGAACTTACAATGGCATAGAAAATAAAAAAAAAATCATTACGCTCAAACCAAGAATCATGGTCTTTAATGTGATGGTCCTTATGAAGTGTCCACAAAAAACCATGCATTATATATTTGTGTGAAAACCAAGCCATNAATTCCATAAAAATGAATGTCAAAATAAGTGTTAAAATCCAAANCATAATTTAAAGTAGATTTAATCGATATTTTAAATAACTACGAGCAAAAACACTTATTTTTTGATAATTTGGAACTCGTATTCTTGTNTTTTGAATATTCAAAGAGGATGTGCTTTTCAATTTAGAAAGCAATTTAGTGTAATATTTGTATGCTGTATAAACACCAAATCGTGCTTTTGGAGGCAATTTATATATNCCTTTTAATGCGATTTCGAAATCATTTTCAATTTCGTNTATAATAGTAGATTTTGCNTGCTCATCAAANTTATTGAAATCAATGTTTGGAAAATACGTTCTTTCCAAGTTTTGAAAGTCATTTTTTAAATCTCTTAAGAAATTAACTTTTTGAAAAGCAGAACCTAATGACATTGCAGCTGGTTTTAAGTCCTCATAATCTTTATTGTTACCTTTTACAAANACTCTTAAGCACATTAATCCTACNACATCTGCAGAGCCATATATATATTCTTTATATTCNTTCTCTGATTTATAAACACTTTTTTTAAGATCCCAATGCATACTTTTCAAGAAAGCTTTTATTAGNTTNTGATCGATCTTAAACTCATTNACTGTTTTTTGAAAAGAATTNAGAATTGGNTTTAAACTGATTTTATTTTTTAANCTATAATAAAGATCATCTTCAAAGCGTTNNAATAGTTCTTTTTTNNGATAATCGTGAAAAGTATCAACTATTTCATCTGCAAATCTTACAAATCCATAAATATTATAAATNTGATTTCTAATTGTTGAGTCNAACATTTTGGTTGCCATTGAAAAAGAGGTACTATAAGATTGTGTCACAATCTTGCTACAATCNTCNCATACTGNATCATAAAGNTTTTTCATAGCNTTTCGTCTTAAATAATANTTAAAACGAGATAAATATAAAAAAATAAGACAAAAGATTAAACAAGAATTNCTTCTGAAAAATATTTAAATATNAAGGATTCNACAGATCGATAAGTTTCNATTTGTTNAGGAANTCTATCNTTNTCNATCGCAACTTGTTGNGGACCAAATAANATTAGCTTCGATTCTTTATTTTCCAAAATTTGTTTGTAAAAGTCATGAAGGTAGGGCATTATTTCNTCTTTNCTTGGCTCTACTGTTAAATANCTCACAAAATTATATTTAGTTTCNTAACTNTAAAGAGTTTGNAAACTTGAAGTTTGTAACGATTGNCCCAAAAATATCGTACGATNTCCNTTTGATAANATAAGGTANTTTAAATAAAGGATACCTAATTCATGTATTTCATTTTCTGGGAGAAATANNACAAAAATNGCATGATTATNANTNNCAAACTTATTTTTTTGNAGTAATTCTGTTTGTAAATGAATTTTTTGCTTTACTAAATTGGTAATAAAATGTTCNTGNGATGGAGAAATAGCACCAGTTTGCCATAAAATACCNAGTTCTTTCATTAGTGGCATGAAAATATTCATGAATAAATATTCAAAATTNTGGTGTTGTAATATTTCTTCAAAATTTGTATCAAACAATTCATAATCAAAATTGATCATTGCAAGTTTAAAAGCATTTATCGATACTTGCTCTGAATTTGCCTTTAACGCAATGCTTCTAACTAATTTTGGAATTTCATCTTGATCAAGATTTGCAATTTTTGAAATTTTAAAACCGTGATTATAAAGCAAAGTAATATTAAGAAGTTTTCTTAAGCTTTCTAAGCTGTATCTCCTAATGTTTGTGTTTGTTCGTTCGGGTTCTAATAAATTATACCTTTTTTCCCAAATTCTTAAGGTATGTGCTTTGATTCCTGAAAGATTTTCAAGATTTTTTATGCTGAAATTGCTTTTTACCCTATTCATATGTTCAAACCTCATAATAAAAGCTTAAACAAATGTAATAAAAAAAATTAAATAATTATTAAAGTGCGCATGAGAAGACTCGAACTTCCACGAGATAAATCCCACTAGCCCCTCAAGCTAGCGCGTCTACCAATTCCGCCACATGCGCATAAATAATCGTGACTTGGCTGGGTCTCGAACCCAGGACCCTCTCCTTAAAAGGGAGATGCTCTACCAACTGAGCTACCAAGTCAATTGAGGGTGCAAATATAATATCAATTATTTACTTTTCAAGTTCAATTTTTATAATTTTAAGGTGCAATAAAATCCCTTTTAAAAGTGGCGAAATCT
>PAYI01000029.1 GCA_002714815.1 Flavobacteriaceae bacterium
TTAATTTAAAAGATGAAACTCAGCAAAGTATAATAAGCTATAGATTTGATGAAGGCTATGAAATAAGAGAGAAAATAGATCCTGATATCACTAACTCATTTGATCCTTATCAACTCAAAATCCCTTCAAGAACTAATTTAAGTTTTGCTTATGTTTTTAAAGAAAAAGGACTAATATCCGTTGATTATAATACTCAGAATCTATCAAATATTTTATTGAGTCAAACTGGAGGAAGCTCGTATTTAGATGAAGTTAGTTCGGAGATTAATTCAGTATTCAAACCTATAAAAACAATCAAAATAGAAGGAGAATATAGATTAAAAGACATAAGCTTGCGAGCAGGGTATTTTTACAAGACAAAAAATCAAGATTTTGTTGACAAAAACAATCAAGCTTTTACTTTTGGAATTGGTTTTGATTTTGGAGCTAGTAGTTTAAATCTTTCTTTTGTTCAACTTGAACAGAATCAAAGTTTCCAACTATTTTCAAATGGACTCATAGATTCTTATGATATTAATAAAAAACTAACTCAACTCACAATGAGTTTTAATTTTAAACTTTGAAGGTTTTCAAAAAATTTAATTCCTTTTAAAATTCAGTATATTTGTAGCTACTTANAAGCTTATGAAAATAGAAAAATTTATANAGGATAATCAAACTGATTCTGGGGAAGATCATTTTTCNTCAAACTTAAATACNCCNTTAAGGGCAGATGCATTTNAAAAAAGTGATNATGAAAAAATTCTTATTATANAAAAACATATACACTCNATTCTTGAAACTATAGGAATGGATTTGACNGATGANAGTATNAAAGGAACACCTAAAAGAGTAGCTAAAATGTTTATCAAAGAAATNTTTGGNGGACTNCATCCNGATAAAAAACCAAAATCATCGACCTTTGATAATNCATACANATATGGAGANATGTTAGTGGAAAAAAACATTATACTCTANTCNACTTGTGAACATCANTTANTNCCCATTATTGGTAGAGCACANATAGCCTACATNTCGAATGGTTCTGTGGTNGGACTTTCAAAAATGAATCGNATTGTAGATTACTATGCNAAAAGACCTCAAGTTCANGANCGTCTAACATTACAAATCGTTANAGAACTTCAAAAAGTTTTAAAAACTNNGGATGTGGCTTGTGTTATAGACGCAAAACACTTATGNGTNAATTCNAGAGGNATAAGAGATGTTANAAGTAGTACNGTNACTAGTGAATTTGGTGGTCAGTTTAAAACTTTAGAGAAAAAAAATGAGTTTTTAGATTACATAAAACTTGATACTGACTTTAATGAATAATTCCCTTTATGTTTATAATTCCTTAAAAGGTAAAAAAGAAATTTTTAAACCTATTTTACCTGAACTAGTTGGTATGTATGTTTGTGGCCCTACAGTATATAATAAAGTTCATTTAGGAAATTGCAGAACCTTCATTTCTTTCGACTTAATCTATCGTTACCTTAAACACTTGGGTTATAAGGTAAGATATGTAAGAAATATAACAGATGCAGGTCATCTTGAAGATGATGCTGACGAAGGTGAAGACAGAATAGTAAAAAAAGCTCGTCTAGAATCAATTGAACCAATGGAAGTTGTACAACGCTACACAGTTGATTTTAGAGATATAATGGCAAAATTTAATGTTTTGCCACCTAGCATTGAACCAACTGCAACAGGACATATTGTTGAGCAAATCGAGTTCATCAAAAAAATATTAAGTGAGGGATATGCATATGAAGTAAATGGTTCTGTATATTTTGATGTAATTAAGTTTAATGAAGATATTCCTTACGGCAAACTAAGTGGAAGAAATATTGAAGAATTGATTCATAATACACGTTCTTTAGATGGACAAAGTGACAAGAAAAACCCACAGGATTTTGCTTTATGGAAGAAAGCAGAACCTTTTCATATTATGCGATGGCCTTCGCCATGGAGTGAAGGTTTTCCCGGGTGGCATCTAGAGTGTACGGCTATGAGTAAAAAATACCTAGGTACTCAATTTGATATTCACGGAGGGGGTATGGATTTAAAATTTCCTCATCATGAATGCGAAATAGCCCAATCAGAAGCTGTTAACAAAAAACCACCAGTGAATTATTGGTTGCATACAAATATGTTGACACTAAATGGAAAAAAAATGTCCAAATCTACTGGGAATAATTTATTACCAGATGAAATATTTTATGGAGAAAATTCAATTTTCAAAAAATCATTTTCACCTATGGTTATTCGATTTTTTATGCTTCAGGCTCACTATCGCAGTATAGTAGATATAAGTGAATCAGCTTTAGAAGCATCTGAAAAAGGATTTAAACGATTATTGGACGCAATAAATTCTCTTGAATTATTAACACCCTCTTCAAANACTACTAACTTTAAATTAAAATTATGGAAAGAAAAGTGTTATGCTGCTATGAATGATGACTTTAATAGTCCTTTATTGATTGCACACATATTTGATGCTGTAAAATATGTCAATTCAGTAGTTGCCAAAAAACACGAAATTAGTAATGAAGACTTAAAAGAGTTGAAACAAATAATTCATGAATTCTTTTTTGAAGTACTTGGCTTAAAACTTCCAAAAGTTCATGAAATAAAATCTAATAATGATCAATTAGAAGGTGTCCTTGATTTATTAATAAAAATTAGAGATAAAGCAAGGGCCTCTAAAGATTTTGTAACTTCAGATTTAATACGAGAAACCCTTTTTGGTTTAAATATTCAAATAAAGGATACACCAGAGGGAAGCAGCTATAAAAATAACTAAACATGCTTTTATTTGAAAAAAATACTCACTATTCCGCTTATACTTGTAATAAAAGGATATCAGAATTTCATCTCACCTCTACTCCCCCCAACCTGTAGATACTCTCCTACTTGTTCACAGTATTCTATTCAAGTGCTAAAGAAATATGGTCTTTTGAAAGGAGGTTGGCTTTCAATAAAACGTATTGCTAGTTGTAATCCATGGGGAGGGTCAGGACATGATCCAATTCCATAAGGTCTTATTTCTTTTCCTTTTGATTTTAATTACATTTGCAGAGTTAAAATTTCTTAAATGTACTTTACGAAAATAGAATGGGCTCCAAGTGAAACATTATTTAATATTGGCAGCTTCGGTATACACTATTATAGCCTAATGTTCATAATTGCTTTTGGTCTTGGTTACTACTTAATGAAGAAAATATTTGATGAAGAAAAAATATCTTTAGAATATTTAGAATCCCTTTTTGTTTATATGGTACTATCTATTCTTTTAGGGGCAAGACTTGGGGATGTATTTTTTTACAGTTGGGATTATTATCAAAATCATCTTATAGAAATTTTATTACCCATTAAAGATACTCCTCAAGGATACACATTTACTGGATTTAGGGGTCTGGCAAGCCATGGAGCAGTTATAGGAAGTCTAATTGGGTTATATTTATACCGTTTGAAATTTAGAGAACGTACCCTTCTATGGCTTTTAGATCGAGTGACTATTCCTGTTGCAATTGGTGCAAGTTTTGTTAGATTGGGTAATTTTTTTAATTCTGAAATTGTTGGAAAATATAGTAATTCTAATTTTGGAGTTGTTTTTTTAAATCGGGGAGAAAACCTCCCGAGACATCCTGCTCAACTCTATGAATCNTTTAGCTATTTGCTCTTATTTTATTTCTTGAGACAGGTTTATAAAACAGAAAAAAAACACAAAGAAGGTTATCTTATAGGTCTATTTTTTGTCGGTATGTTTACTATACGTTTTATAATTGAGTTTATAAAGGAAAGTCAGGGAGGGTTTGAAGAAATTCTAGGTTTGATTTCTACAGGTCAGTGGTTGAGTGTTCCTTTTATTTTGTTAGGTTTATTTTTAATGTTTCGTATACCCAAAAATATTAAATAAAGGTTAGTAATATAAAAAAATGGTAATACAAGGCTCCATTTTTAGATTTCATTCAGAGGGTTCTATTTAATATCAGAACTTTCCTTTTTACTTTGAGTATCATACATTACGGGAGTAGCAATGAATACGGAAGAATATGTTCCTACTAGCACTCCGATTATAAGCGCAAACATAAAACCCCTAATAGACTCTCCACCAAAAATAAAGATTGCAAAAAGAACCAACAAAGTCGTTAATGATGTGTTTAATGTTCTACTTAACGTGCTATTTAGGGCACTATTCACAGTAGTGTCAAAATTCCACTTTGTATGTTCNTTTACAAATTCTCTTATTCGGTCAAATACAACCACAGTATCATTCAGAGAATATCCAATTACAGTAAGTATAGCAGCTATAAAAGCTTGATTAATCTCCATACTAAATGGCATAAATGTATATGTTAATGAGAAAATGCCTAAAACAATAAGTACATCATGGAAAACTGCTGTTACTGCACCAAGAGAAAACTGCCATTTTTGAAAACGTAATAATATNTANAGNAAAACAACAATTAANGATCCNATNACNGCTAANANGGAATTNNTTTTAATGTCATCTGCAATAGTNGGTCCCACCTTTATAGAAGACATTATTCCAATTGTTTTNTCGGAGCTACCCTTTACAAANTCATTATANGTTATTCCNTCTGGAAGNTAAGANNTTAATGAATTGTAAAGCTTATTCTGAATTTCTTCGTCTACTNCAATTCCCTCNACATTAACTTTNTATTTTGTTGTGATTTTNANTTGATTCTCTTCGCCAAAAGTTTTTACTTCAGCACTCCCAAAANTTTCTTTCAAAAGTAAACTAANTTCTGNTGGANTTACNNNNTTTTCAAANCGAACAGTATAAGATCTNCCACCNACAAAATCNACNCCTTGGTTAAGACCNTTAAANACAAGTGAAAATANACTTATTGTAATGAATATTGAAGATATNNCATACGCTATNTTTCGCATTNTTAAAAAAGAAATATCAATTTTTGAGAGAAAT
This sequence comes from Flavobacteriaceae bacterium, assembly GCA_002714815.1. Classification (GTDB taxonomy): domain Bacteria; phylum Bacteroidota; class Bacteroidia; order Flavobacteriales; family Flavobacteriaceae; genus MS024-2A. Next base: position 4,931 of record PAYI01000029.1, read on the forward strand.
CCNTTNGTNGTTTTTGTCGAAAAAGAAACCTGTTTTCCTTTTTCATTTCTAGAATCTACTAAAATTCGCGTAATAAAAATTGCTGTAAATAACGAAGTTCCTATTCCAATAAGTAATGTGGTTGCAAAACCTTTAATTGGTCCNGTACCAAAAATAAATAAAATNANTGCAGTAAGTCCTGTTGTAATATTTGCATCTAAAATNGANGATAAAGCATTATCAAAACCATCAGCNATAGNTTTTCNAATTCCTTTTCCTTTATTAAGTTCTTCTCGTACACGNTCNAAAATCAATACATTCGCATCNACTGAAATACCAATAGTCAAAACAATTCCNGCAATNCCAGGTAATGTAAGNACAGCTCCAAGNCCAGCAAGGATTCCAAAGATCAAAAGAATATTAAGTATNAATGCAATATCTGCAAAAATTCCTGAGCTACCNTAATAAAAAATCATCCAAATTAAAACAATTATNAAAGCNATTATAAATGAGTAAATACCTGCTTGAATAGCTTCTTTTCCNAANGATGGNCCAACGATTTCTGACTGAATAATATCTGCTGATGCTGGAAGTTTTCCGGCTCTTAGAACATTAGCTAGATCAATNGCTTCATTTAAGGTGAAGTTTCCTGTAATTTCAGAACGTCCACCNCTAATAGCTCCACTTGATACNCCTGGNGCTGAGTAAACTATATCNTCNAATACTATAGCNATATTACTAGNTTGTTTAAANGCCTTNCCTGTAATATTTTCCCAAATNCGAGCNCCNCTNGAATCCATTTGCATTGANACNGCTGGATTACCTAATTGATCAAAAGTTTGCAATGCATCAACAACAACACCNCCNCTTAATGGAGCAACATTNTCCCTATTAGATTTTAAGGCAAATAATTCTACTGNACTANCTTCTNNTATAGGTTTACCCCAAGCAAANCGAATNTANCGATATTCGGAAGGTAATAATCTTCTAACATCAGGNTTATCTAGAAAGTTCATTATTAAAGAACTATCNCTTGAGGCAAACTGAGCTAAGACTGGGCCTCCTTGAAAACCCTGACCTACAATTCTATCCAAAATAGGGTTAGTTGCAGATACTACAGAATCTTGTAATGCAACATCTGCAAGTAAATCATCTATTTCTGAAATTTTATCATTATTAGTAGCATTTTCTAAAGCTTGATCTGAATTTATTTTCTTTGCTAATAACTTGTCGGCTTCGATCAAAAAGTTTATTAATTGATCATTTTTGTATGTCTCCCAAAATTCTAATTGAGCTGTGCTTTGCAATAAGTTTTGAACACGATCTACATCCTTGGCACCAGGTAATTCAACTAATATTCGACCTGAAGTTCCTAAACGCTGAATATTTGGTTGAGTTACACCAAATTTATCTATACGCTTACGAAGTACCTCAAATGCAGAAACTATTGATTCGTTAATTTTTTTTCGAATTACAACCTGTGTTTCCTGATCATTCATTTCGAAATTAATTTCATCACTTAATGTTCGGTTAGCGAAAATTTCAGGAGAAGCAAGTTTTTCTCCGCCTTTTACTTCATCAAATGCTTTAAAGAATGATTCAACGTAAGGTTCATCGGAAGACTTTTGAAGAAGATCAGCCTCTTCTAAAGATGAATTAAAGACCTTATTCTTTGTGTTTTCTGCCAAACCCTTTAAAATATCACGAATAGAAATTTGCAAAATTACATTTATACCGCCTTTGAGATCAAGCCCTTTGTTAAGCTCTCTTTCTTTTGCATTATTATAAGTCGTGAAACCATAAAGAGAATTGTCACCAATAGAATCTAAATAATAATCTGATACATAATCTCTTTGTTCGAGATAATTGGATTCATCTTCAGAGATTAACTGCTTCGCATAACTATCAGCTTTAGTTTCGACATTACTAGCTATGAATGTAAAAGAGAGTTGATAAATACTTACTAGTGCAAATAGAACACCGAAGACTTTGATTAATGAATTGTTTTGCATTTTAATAAAAAGCTCAATTAAGGGCTGCAAATATAGGATTTAACATAAGAAATGACAACTCAAAAAGGTATTAATAAAAGTTTTGGTATTTTCTCTTCAGAGAATATCGGACAAAGCAGTATTCATTTCATGAATTTTATCCGCACTAGCATTTAACAAAGATTGCTCTGAATTATTTAATTTTACGTCAACAATAGATTCAATTCCATTTGCTCCAATTATACATGGAACACCAATACAAAGGTTGTCTAAACCATATTCGCCTTCTAAAAATACTGAGCATGGTATCATCCTCTTGTAATCATTTAAAATACTATCTAAAAGAAAGGCAACAGATGCTCCTGGAGCATACCATGCTGATGTTCCAAGTAGTTTTGTTAAAGTAGCTCCTCCAACCATTGTTTCTGAAGCAACTTTCTCAAGAATTTGACTGTCAAGATATTGTGATACAGGAGCACCATTATAACTTGCTAATCGGGTAAGTGGAATCATTGTTGTGTCACCGTGTCCACCAATAACCATACCCTGAATATCATTAGCAGGTTTATTTAAAGCAATGGATAGATAAGTTTTAAAGCGAGAACTGTCCAAGGCCCCTCCCATTCCAATAATTCGATTTTTGGGTAAACCAGTTGATTTAAATGTTAAATAAGTCATCGTGTCCATAGGATTAGATACAACTACAATAATTGTGTCAGGAGAATATTTTAGGATGCTTTCAGAAACTTTTTTTACAATTCCTGCATTAATCCCTATTAATTCTTCACGACTCATCCCAGGTTTTCTGGGTACACCTGAAGTTATTACTACTACATCACTTTCTGCAGTGGCAGAATAATCATTTGTTACACCTGTTATTGAAGTATTAAAGCCAAGTGTTGTTGCAGTTTGAAATAAATCCAAGGCCTTTCCTTCTGCAAAACCCTCTTTTATGTCAAGCAGTACAACTTTACTTGATATTTCATTTTGAGCAATGTATTCTGCACAAGAGGCTCCAACATTTCCTGCTCCAACAACTGTGACCTTCATTTATAAAAATTTAAATTAATTAAACATCAATATTTGCGTAAATCGCATTTTTTTCAATAAATTCTCTTCTGGGAGGTACTTCATCGCCCATCAACATTGAAAAAACACGATCTGCTTCACCTCCATTATCAATAGTAACTTGACGAAGAGTTCGCTCGGTAGGGTTCATGGTAGTATCCCATAATTGCCCAGCATTCATTTCTCCAAGACCTTTGTAGCGTTGAACTGAAGATCCAGAACCATATTCTTGAAGTAATCTATCTCTTTGGTCGTCATTCCAAGCATAATCTTTTTTTTGGCCTTTTTTTACAAGATACAATGGTGGCGTNGCNATGAAAATATAACCTAATTCAATTAATTCTTTCATATATCGAAAAAAGAAAGTTAAAATCAAGGTGGAAATGTGGCTACCATCAACNTCTGCATCACACATAATAACAATTTTATGGTAACGTAATTTTTCCAAGTTTAAAGCTTTAGTGTCTTCTTCTGTGCCAATAGTCACACCTAACGCAGTATATATATTCCTAATTTCTTCATTCTCGAAAACTTTGTGTTGCATTGCTTTTTCAACATTTAAAATTTTTCCCCTCAGTGGCAATATTGCTTGAAAATTTCTATCTCTTCCTTGTTTTGCTGTNCCTCCTGCAGANTCTCCCTCTACCAAAAAAACCTCACATAAAGAAGGATCTTGCTCCGAACAGTCTGANAGTTTTCCNGGTANACCACCACCACTCATTACAGTTTTTCGTTGNANCATCTCACGAGCNTTACGAGCAGCATGNCTTGCTTGAGCNGCNAGAATNACTTTTTGNACTATAATCTTNGCATCATTNGGATTTTCTTCCAAATANTTTTCAAGCATTTCAGATACAGATTGAGAAACTGCAGAAGTAACATCTCTNTTNCCAAGTTTAGTTTTAGTTTGTCCTTCAAATTGNGGTTCAGCAACCTTTACNGATACAATNGCTGTAAGCCCTTCTCTAAANTCATCACCAGAAATTTCAAATTTCANTTTATCTAAAAGNCCAGAACTATCAGCATANTTTTTTAATGTGGTNGTNAAGCCTCTTCTAAAACCAGAGAGATGAGTTCCNCCNTCATGNGTATTNATATTATTNACATAAGAATGTAAGTTNTCTGAAAAAGATGTATTATANATCATNGCTACCTCNACTGGTACNCCATTTTTNTCACCTTCCATAGCAATAACATCNCCTATAATNGCNTCTCTGTNTTCATCAAGAAAATGAATAAATTCTCTNAATCCNTCTTTNGATTGAAANGTTTCNGAAATAAATTCTCCATCATCATTTTTATTTCTTTTGTCTANAATAACAATTTTAATTCCTTTGTTTAAATAAGAAAGTTCACGCATTCTTAACGATAAGGTTTCATAGTTAAACTCCAAGATTTGATTGAAAATTTGGGGATCAGGTTTAAAAGTAACCTCAGTTCCGGTTTCATTTGTTGCCCCTATACTTTTAACTGGAGCGTGAGTTTTTCCTCTTGTGTATTCTTGTTGCCATATTTTACCATCACGGTGAACCGTAGCTATNAGAGTTTCAGAAAGAGCGTTNACACAAGAAACTCCAACTCCATGTAATCCNCCAGAAACTTTATATGAATCTTTATCAAANTTACCTCCTGCTCCAATTTTNGTCATAACAACCTCAAGAGCNGAAACTCCTTCTTTTTTGTGAATNCCAATAGGTATTCCTCTACCATTATCTTTNGTAGTAATCGAATTATCTTCATTAATGATAACTTTAATTTCATCACAATNACCTGCTANGGCTTCATCAATTGAATTATCAACNACTTCGTAAACTAGNTGATGTAGTCCTCTAGCNCCAATATCACCNATATACATAGAAGGCCTCATGCGCACATGTTCCATCCCTTCTANNGCTTGAATACTGTCTGCNGAATATTGGTTTTTTTNGATTTCTTTNCTCATTATTTGTTTGATTAANATTGGTAGAAGCAACTANTAACAAATATAAACATTAAGNCCTTGAAATATTAGCTAAGCCCTTGTTATTATTGAGGAAGTTATCAACACAAAAGTGTTTAAAAANTGTATTTTTTGGATGAATTTAANNCCTNATAAAGTACTATTCTTTATAGCTTTTTTCATGAACATTAGCGACNGCTCTTCCGCTAGGATCGTTTTGATTTTGAAAAGCCTTGTCCCATNCTAATGCAACAGGTGTGCTACAGGCTACAGAAGGGACTGAAGGAACNCTTAATGCNGCAGCNTCACTTGGAAAGTGAGATTCAAAAATACTACGATAGTAAAANTCCTCTTTNTTTTGAGGTGTTTGTATAGGAAAACGGTAATGAGCATTTTCCATTTGTTGATTAGAAATTTCTTTATCTACTAATTCTTTTAATGTATCAATCCAACTATAACCAACCCCATCTGAAAATTGTTCCTTTTGTCTCCAAGCTACACTTTGAGGAAGATACTTTTCGAAAGCTTTTCTTAATACCCACTTTTCCATCCGTTTTCCAGTAATCATTTTGTCCTTTGGGTTTAAACGCATTGCTACTTCAATGAATTCTTTATCTAAAAAAGGGACNCGCCCTTCNATTCCCCAGGCAGCTAATGATTTGTTTGCTCTTAAACAATCATACTGATGAAGTTTNTCAAGCTTTCTTACTGTTTCTTGATGAAATTCTCTTGAGTTTGGAGCTTTNTGAAAATATAAATATCCTCCAAATAACTCATCTGCTCCTTCACCAGAAAGTACCATTTTAATCCCTAAAGCNTTTATAGCTCTAGCCATAAGATACATTGGTGTAGAGGCTCTTATAGTTGTAACATCATATGTTTCTAAATGATATATGACTTCACGTATTGCATCCAAACCTTCTTGAATTGTNAATTTAATTTCATGGTGAACTGTACCAATGTGTTTAGCTACATGCTGAGCTGCTTCAAGGTCTGGAGAGTCTTCTAANCCTACTGAAAAAGAATGTAATTGTGGCCACCAAGCAGCTTGAGTATCTCCTGATTCAATCCNTTTTGATGCAAATTTTTTTGCTAATGCTGAAGTAATAGATGAATCCAATCCNCCAGAAAGGAGNACACCATANGGTACATCACTCATTAATTGACGATGAACTGCTTCTGATAATGCATCATGAAGATTATCTATAGAAGTNGTATTATTTTTAACAGTATCATAATCAATCCATGAAGTATTATACCACTTAACTGGTTTTTGATAACCACTTTTTAAATAGTGCCCAGGAGGAAATAATTCGATTTTTGAACAAATACCTTCCAAGGCTTTTAATTCTGAGGAAACGTAAAATGTTCCATATCCNTCCCATCCCATATAAAGAGGAATAATACCCATATGATCCCTAGCAATAAAATATTCGTCTTTTTCTAAGTCATAGATTGCAAAGGCAAAAATCCCATTTAATTTTTTAACAAAATCATTACCATCTCTCTCATAAAGAGCAAGAATCACCTCACAATCAGATTTGGTTTTAAATTGATAATTAGATTCACAATTCTTTCGAAGATCCTGATGGTTATAAATTTCACCATTTGCAGCTAGTATTAATTTTTCAGAAGGGCTTATTAAAGGTTGATTTCCAGAAGTAGGGTCAACAATAGCTAAACGCTCATGAGAGAGAATCGCTTTAGGTGAATCATAAATACCACTCCAATCTGGTCCACGGTGTCTAAGTTTTTTTGACATCTCTAAGACCTGAGGCCGAAGAATCGAACTCGGTTGTTTTAAATCAAATGCACATAAAATACCACACATATTTTTTTTACAAATTTAAAAAAAAAATAAATATTTTAAATATAAAAAGTGTTTTTGGCTAATTATTTAAATATTTATTAGCTAATTAATATAAATATTTAATATTTTTCTAGTTTATTATATATAAATGTGATTTCTATTTACTTTTAATTAATTCTATTGCTGTATACTATATTACCATCTAGAATTGTGGCTACAATTCTTGTTCTTAAGAGATTCTTTTCTAATTCATCAATTATATCTCGATCCAAAATTACAAAATCGGCTACTTTACCTACTTCAATAGAACCTTTTTGATCATCTTCAAAATTAGCAAAAGCCCCCCATATAGTCATTCCTTTTAGGGCTTCGATTCTTGATAATTTATTATCGGGTAGAAACCCTCCTTCAGGAAATGAATTGTGATCTTCTCGAATTACTGCAGAATAAAATGTCTCAATAGGACTTACTTTTTCAACNGGAAAATCNGTNCCCAAGGCTATACGNCCAGATTGTTTAAGTAANTCTTTGTAAGCATAAGCACCAATTAANCGACTAGAGCCCAATCGATCTTTAGCCCAATACATATCGCTTGTGGCATGAGTGGGTTGTACAGATGGAATAATTTTTCTATTGAATAATTTTAAATCTGCAGTATCAATTATTTGGGCATGCTCTATTCGCCATCTAGGGTCCTCTGAAAAAACTAAAGCTTTGTTGTATGCATCTAAAACAACTTTATTAGCATNATCACCAATTGCATGAGTATTCATTTGAAATGGTGTAGTGGCTAATCGATAAGCTAATTTTTCAATTGAATCTTTAGATGTCAAAAATGTTCCTTTATGTGATTTTAAATCAGAGTAACTTGATTTAAGTGCAGCTCCACGGGAACCTAATGCACCATCAGCATATATTTTAAAAGANCGNACACTTAATTTATCAGTAATAAGTGGGCCAGTGGATAAAAAGTGTTGCATATTTTCTTTTGAATTCGAAATCATTGCATAAACACGCATTTCTAATTCACCTCTTCTTTGAAGACTATCAATAAGATAAATATCATCTTTATCTAAACCAGCAACAGATACTGTGGTAAGTCCATTTTCAAAACCAATTTTAGCAGCATCCTTAAGAGCTTTAACTTTGTCTTCANTTGAAGGATCNGGTAAAATGGCTGAAACTAGCTTCATNGGAGAATCAACTAGAACTCCTGTTAATTTTCCGTTTTCTTTAATGATTTTACCTCCAACTATTTTAGTGTTTTCATCAATTCCAGCAAGATCTAATGCTTTCTGATTTACTAATAAAGCGTGGCCATCAATACGTCTTAGGGAAACTGGGATATCAGGAAATAATTTATCTAGTATTGTTTTATTTGGAAAATCATTAATCTTCCAGTCATTTTGATCCCAACCTCTACCTACAATAGCTTTAGGATTCTTGTCATTTGCAAAGACTTTGACTTTTTCAATGACCTCTTCAAAGCTTGTTGTTCCTCTGAGTTCTACTTGTTGAATACTTAAGCCTAAGTTTAAAAAATGACAATGAGAATCAATAAATCCAGGATAAACGGGTAATTCTTGAAGATTTAACGTTTTTTTAGAATTATATTTCTTTAATATTTCTTCTCCTCCTATTTCAACAAATCTGCCGTCTTTAACCGCGAAAGCAGTGGCTCTTCCAATGTTTTCTCCCATAGTATATACAGAAGCATTGTGCACAATTAAGTCAACATTTTTTTGACAAGAATTCATCAGAAAAATAATAATTAATCCAAAGGTGTAATAGCATTTAATCATAAGTCTATTATGTAGTGTATTATGATTTTAAAAATTTAAAGCACAAATGTAATAAAAATCAATTTTAGCAATAAATTGTTAACTGTTAAAATGAAAAGTAAATTTTAGTATTGAAAATCAAATTTGTATGTGACTCCCCCCAAAAGAAGTAACGGGGGTTCTGGATAATAAGCCCATCTTCCATGAATACCATTTGTATTAAATCTTCCTTTTAAAATAATATCAAATTGATCTGAAATTTTATAATTCAATTGAATAGAATTACGAATAAATATAGATAAGCTCTCTGGAACTGGTTCAGAAGAATTAATTAAATTTTGTTCAAGAAAAATAGGTCTTTTTGATGCAGT
>PAYI01000030.1 GCA_002714815.1 Flavobacteriaceae bacterium
ACGGTTAATTTGAATAGGGGAACCTTGATCATTAGCAGTCCAAACAACTTTTTCAATTTTATTTTTATTATGACTTATTATTGAATTTGCTGCATTTACAATCGTTTTTGTTGACCGATAGTTTTGCTCTAAACGATACATAACAACATCTGGATAGTCTTTTTGAAAATTTAAAATATTTTTGATATTAGCGCCTCTAAAGGCATAAATGCTTTGGGCATCATCACCAACAACACAAATATTTTGATATCTATCAGCAAGAGCTCTGACAATGAGATATTGTGAATGGTTAGTATCCTGATACTCATCAACTAGTATATAGCGAAAACGGTCTTGGTATTTAGCAAGTACATCAGGATAACTATTGAGCAATTCGTTAGTTCTTAATAACAAATCATCAAAATCCATTGCACCAGCCTTAAAGCAACGTGAGACATATTCTTTATATATTGCTCCCATTTCAGGACGCCTAGACATACTATCAGCTTCTTGTAATTCTGGATCATTAAAATAGGCATTTACAGTTATCAAACTGTTTTTAAACGCAGAGATTCGACTTCGAATTTGTTTATATTTATAAAGGTCTTTATCAAGACCCTTCTCTTTTATAATAGCTGCAATCAGTCTATCTGAATCCTGAGTATCATAAATCGTAAAATTTGAAGGAAAACCAAGTTTGTCTGCCTCAGATCTGAGTATACGTGCAAAAACAGAATGAAAAGTTCCCATCCAAAGATTTTTTGATTCACTTTCTCCTACTAGCTCACCAATCCGTAATTTCATTTCTCGAGCTGCTTTGTTTGTAAAGGTCAGGGCTAAAATAGAGAATGGATCAACTCCCTGTGACATTAAGTATGCAATGCGATAAGTTAATACTCTTGTCTTTCCAGACCCTGCACCTGCAATTACAATTAAAGGCCCATCTTTATGTAAAGTTGGTGCTTTTTGAGCTTCGTTTAACGTGTTTAAATTAGTACTAAGTTCCTTTTTCATACAAAATATAAAATTAGCTATTTCTATTATAAGGACTGGTTTTTTAAACTTTTNTTATAAACATTNTNTCTTCACAATATTAGTTTNANAGCTGTATATAAAAAACAGATNNCATNGNTGTTTATNATNTANACTTTCGCANAAANAAATNCTCAAANGATTAGACAAAAGNTTNANTCTAAGGNAANTCAATNNCGANATNANATTNATCAAAANNCAGAACTTTNTAATCAAGAATTTAATACANNAAAATNAGTTTTTTANNTGATGATGCAGNATTNATTTANGNNGNTANAGGAATGGTTCAACTNACATTGNATTTTTTGAATTNAGCCGATTGGCAGCATAGNTTCTTCCTTCCTGCCACCAAGTTTCCATTTGATTTTGATTAAATATCAATGAATTTGTNGTCAATACACGNGGAGTGTAAAAAGTNTGAAGNTTAATATGTTTTTGAGANGCCAAAAGCNTTCCAACTTTNATNTTATCTTTTGTGATTTGATCTCCCATAAAATCCAANNTTGAAAGTAGTAAATCNAAAGTATTACGAGATCGCATCCGATTAACCAATTGCATCTCTGTATTNAGNAGTATNGCATCAATTTCCGTTGCACCTCTTTTAACAGCTTCCTCAATNGCNATTACACGTCCAAATCCTCCATCAGCATATTCGTATCTATTTTTAACTACTAAACTCATAAAAGGGACATAATTACAAGAAATCCAAATCCAATCTANAAAATCCTCATACTCACATTTGGAAAGNGACTTATATTCAATTTTATTCAATGTNAAATTAGACACACAAATAATTACTTCTTTACGNAGNNCTTTTATTTCATTAAAAAGTTTTCTTGAAATATTTTGCTCGATTAGTTTTCTCAGATTNGNACTTTCACCAAATGTTTTTCTNCCACGAATAAAATTCTTTAAAACATTCAAATGGTTTATTTTAATCCTANTNACTTTNCCTTTTTGCTTAACAATAAAAGGGCTGTTTGAAAAGATAGCATCATGAGTTACTTTGGTAAAAGCTTGCTTAATTTCATTGAGCTGCCCTTTGGCCAAGTGAGAAACTAGTAGACTTCCTGTAGAAGTCCCAAAAAAAAGATCGTATTCTCTTTGTGCATCCTCAATTAAGTATTGTGCAATACCTCCAGCAAATGCTCCTTTACTNCCTCCTCCAGAAATTACGAGTGCTCTCATCAATTCTTATTTGTGATTACTTGTTAAATTTACATGCTTTAGAATCTATAAAAAAATGAAAACTAAAAAATGAGAGGAAAGCAAACGGCTATTGAATATCTAAAGGGGGTNGGTCCTGAACGGGCACGTTTACTAAAAGATGAACTCAAAATAAATACTTTTGACGATTTGTTACATTTTTTTCCAAACCGTTACATAGACCGAAGTAAATTCCATCAGATAAATCAACTTCCACAAAACAATTCTGAAGTACAAATAAAGGGGAAAATTACTCAAATTATATATGTATCACAGAAAAGAGGCAAACGAATGGTTGCAAAATTTGAAGACGAAACTGGAAGCATGGAGTTGATTTGGTTTCGGGGATACAAATGGATTAGAGAAAGCCTAAAAATGAATCAATCTTATGTAATTTTTGGTCGGTTAAATTGGTTCAAAGGAAATGCTAGCATGCCCCACCCGGAAATGGAATTGGAATCCAATTTTCAAAAAGATTTAAAGGCTTCATTTTATCCAATTTATACTTCTACAGAAAAGTTAATTAATAAAGGGGTTTCACAAAGAGTTATTCAGAAATTAGTTGCAAATCTAATCAAAAAAGGTGGGGCTTCTTTCTCAGAGACTCTNCCAGTCTATCTTATAGATCATTATAAACTNATTGATAANGGAATGGCTTTAAAGGAAGTTCATTATCCTNCATCTCAAGATAATTTAAGTCGAGCGCAAGCAAGGCTTAAATTTGAAGAATTCCTATATCTCCAATTACAACTAATAATAAAGAATTTACAACGAAAAGCAAAAATAAAAGGCTTAGTTTTTTCTAAAATTGGTACAGTATTTAATACTTTTTATGATCAATGCCTTCCTTTTGATTTAACAGATGCCCAGAAACGTGTCATCAAGGAAATAAGAATAGATTTAGGCTCAGGGAGGCAAATGAACCGATTACTTCAGGGAGATGTGGGTTCTGGAAAAACTATAGTAGCTCTTTTGGCAATGTTAATTGCAATTGATAATGACTTTCAAGCTTGTCTTGTAGCTCCAACAGAAATTTTAGCAAAACAACACTTTCAATCACTTAAAAAATTACTCAATGAAATTCCTTTAAATATTCAGTTACTTACCGGAAGCACTAAACCCAAAGAGAGAAGGGTGCTTCACGAAGCACTAGAGAAAGGAAATCTATCCTTACTAATTGGGACACACGCTGTTTTTGAGGAAAAAGTAAAATTCAAAAATTTAGGTTTAGCGATTATAGATGAGCAACATCGGTTTGGTGTTGCACAAAGAGCAAAACTATGGACTAAAAATAATATTCCTCCGCATGTCTTGGTTATGACAGCTACTCCTATACCTAGAACACTTGCTATGAGCATATATGGAGATTTAGATGTTTCAGTAATCGACAGTTTACCTCCTGGTAGGAAATCTGTAAAAACTATACATCGTTACGACAATAAACGACTTGGTGTTTTTGCATTTATAAAAGAACAAATAAAATTAGGTCGACAAGTTTATATAGTTTATCCACTAATTCAAGAATCTGAAAAATTAGATTTTAAAGACTTGATGGACGGCTATGAAAGTATTTCAAGAAGTTTTCCATCACCTGATTATCATATNAGTATTGTCCATGGTCAAATGAAACCTAAAGACAAAGCTTATGAAATGCAACGCTTTGTNGAAAAGAGAACTCAAATTATGATAGCTACTACCGTAATTGAAGTTGGAGTTAATATTCCAAATGCTTCAGTAATGATTATCGAAAGTGCNGAACGCTTTGGTTTATCTCAACTTCATCAATTAAGAGGNCGTGTAGGNAGAGGACCTTCCCAGAGTTTCTGNATACTGATGAGTGGTTCNAAACTTTCTNAAGAGGGTAAAACTAGNCTAAGTATGATGGTTAAATCAAATGATGGTTTTGAGATAGCTGAGGCAGATTTANGTCTTCGAGGGCCTGGAAATTTTATGGGAACACAGCAAAGTGGAGTNTTAAAACTTAAAATTGCAGATCTAATTNAAGACAAGAACTTATTGAAAACAGCACGTGACATAGCGCAAAATATTTTAAAAAAAGATCCTAAACTTGAACTTAATGAACATCAAATAATTAAAAGAACACTTTCTTCAATTCAATTTGAATCTAATATTTGGAATTTCATTAGTTAAATATGGGCAAAGAGATTCTTATATTTGTAATTAGTTAATTTAAATAATCATTCCTTGAAAATATCCTATAACTGGTTACAACAATTTATTAAAATTGACCTTCCGGTAGAAGAAATATCCATNCTACTGACAAACTTAGGTCTAGAAGTTGAAGGGATAGAATCTTATCAAAGCATAAAAGGTGCACTAAAGGGAGTCGTAGTTGGTGAAGTATTAAAATGCATTCAACATCCAAACGCAGATCGACTTAAACTCACTGAAGTAAATATTGGTTTAGATACACCATTATCTATCGTTTGTGGAGCCACAAATGTTTCTAAAGGACAAAGAGTAGTCGTTGCTACTGTAGGAACTACCCTAAATATGTTTGACGGTTCTAGTTTAAAAATTAAAAAGAGTAAAATACGAGGAGAGTTAAGTGAAGGCATGATTTGTGCTGAAGATGAAATTGGACTGGGAGATGATCATAAAGGAATTATAGTTTTAGAAAAGACCTGTGAGGTAGGAACACCAGCTGCTGATATTTTCAAAATAGAGCAAGATTTTATTTTTGAGATTGGACTTACACCAAATAGAGCTGATGCCATGAGCCATATGGGAGTTGCTCGAGACCTTAAAGCTTTATGTTTACTTAGAGGAATCCCATATGAATGGAACATGCCAGAAACCTCTTCATTTCATATAGACAATAAACAAACAACAATATCCGTCCAAGTTGAAGATAGTGTACGTTGTTCTCAGTATTATGGTTTGACTATGACAGAAGTTAAAGTGTCTCCTTCTCCAACTTGGTTACAAAATCGACTTAAAGCAATTGGAATTACTCCAAAAAACAACGTTGTTGATGTTACAAATTATGTGCTTCATGAGTTAGGTCAACCTTTACATGCGTTTGATGCTCATAAATTAGATGGTGATATTATTGTAAAGACTTGTCCAGAAAAAACAAATTTCACAACTCTAGATGGGGTTGAAAGAAGTTTAAGTAAGGAAGACCTTATGATTTGTGATAGTAAAAAAGCACATTGTATAGCAGGAATATTTGGCGGAAAAGACTCTGGTGTTGAAAGTCAAACGTCTACTTTATTTTTAGAAAGCGCTTATTTTGATCCTATTAGTATCCGTAAAACTGCAAAACGTCATGGATTGAATACAGATGCATCTTTTCGTTTTGAGAGGGGGATTGATCCAGAAATAGGAATTATCGCCTTAAAAAGAGCAGCAATTTTGATTCGAGATCTAGCAGGAGCTAAAATCTCTAGTGAAATCCAAGAAGTAACACGACCTTTAAAACAAAAATCACAAGTCTTTCTCTCCTATGAAAAACTCAACCAAACAATAGGACAATCCATAAAGGAAAATGACTTAAATATCCTTTTAAATGCTTTGGAAATTGAAATTAATAATGTTTCAGAATCTGGAATTGCAATGACCATTCCTCGATATCGAGTAGATGTAACGCGTCCAATTGATATAATTGAAGAAATACTTAGAGTATACGGGTTTAATAATTTAAAAAATAAGCCTTTAAATTATGAAGGAAATCCATCCTATAAATGGAATGATAAACATAAATTAGAAGTGGTTGTTGCTGAAAGGCTTACAGGTCATGGATTTATGGAAACAATAAGTAATTCTATTACAAGTCCAGATTCTGTTGCTGATTTTTATGAACCAATTATCTTAGCAAACCCATTAGGTAAAGAATTGTCGTTAATGCGCCAATCGCTAACTCATAGTGCTTTAGAGGTAATCAGTTTTAATCTCAATCGGCAAAACAAAGATCTCAAGATATTTGAATTTGGATATATTTATGGTAAGAAAGAGAAAGAGTTTATTGAAGAAAAACATTTATCTATATCACTTGTAGGAAATGCCTTTAATAAGCACTGGGATATNCCAANNCCACCAAACCCATTTTTTTATTTTAAAGGNATTTTAAAAGATCTTTTTGAAAGACTTGGATATGATCATTTGAATTTTCAAAAAACTTTACATCCNCANTTTGATATTGTTTTTGAAGTACAATATNGGAAAATGACTTACGGAATTTTTGGATTGATTGCTTCTTCNTTAACAAATAAATATGGTATTGACAAAGAAGTTTATTATGCTGATTTAGATTGGATTTCGCTCTCAGAGAATTCATTTAAACNGCTNCTAAAGTTTAAAGAAGTNCCAAANTTTCCACAAATGAAAAGAGATTTTGCCTTATTATTAGAAGAAGATGTGCCTTTTGAAAAAATTAAAAGCANAGCTTTAAAAATAGANCGTAAAATTCTTAAATCAGTATATCTTTTTGACGTCTATGAAGGAAAGAATCTTCCTAAAGGAAAAAAGTCTTACGGAATTAGTTTTGCTTTTCAAGATGAAAACAAGACTTTAACAGATAAACAGGTAGATAAAGTCATGGAAAAATTGAGAAAAAATTTTAAAACAGAATTTAATGCAGAATTACGTTAAATCATTTTTATGATTTGACTGAATTATTATTATTTTTGTTGTCTAATGTGAAGGAATTATGAAAGTGAATTTATTACCACGGACCAATATTGAAAAAGCTTTATCTAAATCTCGTAAACTGACNCAATCGGATCATAATTTAAGTCTTGAAAANTTTGTNAGATCTCTTGATATAAAATCAATTAATAGATTTGATTTTGATTTATTAGATTCAGATAAAATTTACCACATAAACCAGATAAAAAAAGTAAGTATAGATTATCGCTTACGTTTTTTAGATCTCAAATATTTTAAAAATAAATTACCTAATGAAACCCTAGAAAAAATTCAATTACTTGAGAATACTCATAATACTAAAATAGGATCACTTAAAATAATGGCTCCATCTGTACTTTTTCGTCTTAAAAAAACAGATGATCCACTTCTATTTGCTCCTATTGGAAATGATTATTATTATCTTATTCACAAATGGGGAAATGATTTACACCCATTACGTAAAATATTAATGTGGCCATTTAAAAACATATGGAACTTATTAGCTGCTATATTTTTATTTAGTTGGATAATAACTGAACTAACTCCTATGAGTTTATTTACTCGAAATCACAATATTTCATACTATTGGATGTTATTGTTTTTTATGTTCAAAGCCATTGCCTCAGTTGTTTTGTATTTTGGTTTTGCTTTAGGTAAAAATTTTAATCCTGCGATATGGAATAGTCGTTATAACAAAGCATTCTAATTTTTAAAATACCAAAACATTTACCATCATCTATTTACTGGATCCTCAATAAATATAATTTCCTTAATTACCGCTTTAGAAAAAGAAAATATTTATCCAGTTGTAAAGGATCAAGCTGAATCTGCACGTTTAGCTGGTTTCGGTATAACTTGTCCAATGCTACAAGAAGTTTATCTTCACAATGATGAAATTGAAAAAGGTAAAAAAGTCTTGGAACAACTTTTCTAAGCATTGTTTATTTTCTATTTTGCAAGCAAATTGAATTGAATGTTTTTAACCATCAATAGAATTTGTNTTAAATTCATTTACCTTAAACNTAATAAAACATGAATACTAGCTTTGAAATGCTTGACTATGGTATTTTTGCTCTATATGCTATTATTATTTTAGGTGTTGGTTTATGGGTCTCTAGGATTAAAGAAGGAGAAACTAAAAGTACAGAGGATTACTTTCTAGCTAGTAAATCCCTTCCGTGGTGGGCGATTGGTGCTTCACTAATTGCAGCAAATATTTCTGCAGAACAATTTATAGGAATGTCAGGATCTGGTTTTGCAGGAGGGTTAGCAATTGCTACTTACGAATGGATGGCGGCCTTGACATTAATTGTTGTTGGGAAATTTTTCTTACCCATATTCATAAAAAAGAAAATTTATACTATTCCAGAATTTGTAGAACAACGTTATTCCAGTCAACTAAAAACTATTTTAGCAGTGTTTTGGATAGGATTGTACGTTTTTGTTAACCTTGCTTCAGTTCTTTATTTAGGTGGACTAGCACTTCAAACAATATTAGGTATTAATATGATAACTGCAGTTATTGGCTTGGCTGCATTCGCTGCAGCTTACTCTCTTTACGGTGGACTTTCTGCAGTTGCATGGACTGATATTATTCAGGTAGTGGTTTTGGTTTTTGGTGGATTAGTAACTACTTATCTAGCTTTAGACACCGTATCTAGAGGTGAGGGTTTTTTAGAAGGCTTAAACACTATTTACAAGGCAGTTCCTGAACGTTTTGATATGATACTAGAAAAAAGTAACCCTGAATATATGAATTTGCCAGGAATAGGTGTTCTTATTGGAGGAATGTGGATTGCTAATTTATATTATTGGGGTTTTAACCAATACATCATTCAACGAACCCTAGCTGCAAAATCTCTTGAGGAATCTCAAAAAGGGATTTTATTTGCTGCAGGCTTAAAAATGATCATTCCTCTTATTGTTGTTATTCCAGGCATTGCTGCCTATGTTATTGTAAATGATCCTACTCTTCTATCCTCTTTAGGAGAAGCAGGAATGCAAAATCTTCCCTCAATAGAACAAGCAGACAAAGCATATCCATGGTTAATGCAATTTTTACCAACAGGACTTAAAGGAGTTGCCGTTGCAGCACTTGCTGCTGCAATAGTCTCATCTTTAGCTTCAATGCTAAATTCTACAGCTACTATTTTTACAATGGATATATACAAGCAACTCATTAATAAAGAAGCCAATGAATCAAAAACAGTAAATATAGGTCGTCTCTCTGCTTTCATCGCTTTAATAATTGCTACCGTAATGGCTCCTTTACTTGGTGGAATTGATCAAGCATTTCAATTTATACAAGAGTATACAGGTATTGTAAGTCCTGGTATTCTTTCTGTTTTTGTTTTAGGGTTNTTNTGGAAAAAGACTTCTAANAAAGGTGCNATCTATGGNGCACTTGCATCCATNCCTATTGCACTCTTTTTTAAAGTGGGNCCNAAAGGATGGTTNGCTGGATCNTATATTGAAGACATCTTCCCTACATTACCTTTCTTAGATCAAATGGGCCTTACCGCAATTCTATCTATGATCGTTATTGCCTTAGTAAGTGTTAAAGAAAATAAGGATAAAAAAGACATCAAAGGNATTCAATTAGATAAAGNTATTTTCGATACTTCNGCTCTTTACAATATTGGTTCTTTTGCCCTTATGATTTTATTAGCAGGACTCTATGCTTTTTTCTGGTGATTNTCCCCAAAAAAAAGNNNTATTGNANATTTAACTATNTTTCACAGATTTTTTTNCANCCATTTTATTCCTCAATTCTTTTATTTTAGGATCCGTCATGTATTCGTCGAAAGTCATATGACGATCTATAACTCCATTTGGTGTCAATTCAAGAATGCGATTTCCCAATGTCTGTGAAAANGCNTGATCACTNGTACTGCAAATAAGAGTTCCTTTAAAATTTTTAAGCGAATTGTTAAAGGCTGTTATTGATTCGAGATCNAGGTGATTTGTNGGCTCATNCATTAAAAGAACATTGGCTCGTTCCATCATCATTTTTGACAACATACAACGAACTTTCTCTCCCCCTGATAATATGTTAGCTTTTTTTANAGCTTCTTCTCCACTAAANAGCATTTTTCCCAAAAAGCCGCGAAGAAAAANTTCCTCTCTTTCTTCTTCGGTCTTTGCATACTTACGCAACCAATCTACAAGAGAAACTGCCTCTTCAAAATANTACTCGTGNTCAGCTGGAAGATAGGCTTTGTTGGTTGTAATTCCCCAATCAAAAGTTCCNCTATCAGCTTTAGTTTNATCCATAAGAATATCGNAAAAGGCATGATATAGCNCGAGTATCTTTTGCATAAACAATCACTTTGTCACCTTTTGCTAAGTTTAAATGAACCTTCNGGAATAAAACCTCATCATCTGTAGANGCTGATAGATTNTCAATATTTAAAATCTGNTCTCCTGCTTCACGTTCTTGATCAAAAATAATTGCTGGATAACGTCGNCTAGAAGGTTTAATTTTTTCTATATCCAATTTTTCAATCATCTTTTTTCTTGAAGTAGCTTGTTTTGATTTCGCAACATTAGCAGAAAAACGAGTTATAAACTCCTGTAANTCNTTTTTNTTCTCTTCTAATTTTCTGTTANGCTGNGCCNTTTGCCTAGTAGCCAATTGACTNGATTCATACCAAAAACTATAATTTCCTGAATAATGATTGATTTTTCCATAATCTATNTCAGAAATGTGAGTGCAAACTGCATCAAGAAAATGGCGNTCATGAGATACTATTATAACTGTATTCTCATATTGAGCTAAAAATTGTTCCAACCAAATAATGGTTTCATAATCTAAATCATTTGTGGGTTCATCCATAATTAAAACGTCAGGGCTACCAAATAATGCCTGTGCTAATAAAACGCGAACTTTTTGTTTTCCGTCTAATTCTGACATACTTAGATAATGAAGATTTTCAGGGATTTCTAGATTGGAAAGTAAAGTAGCAGCTTCACTATCGGCGTTCCAACCATCCATTTCCTCATACTTTACCTGTAGTTCTCCTACACGTTCTCCATCCGTTTCAGAAAAGTTTTCCTTGGCATAGAGATCATCCATTTCAGCTTTTATTTTATAAAGCTTTTTATTTCCTCTTAACACTGTATCCAAAACTAGATAAGTATCATAAGCATTATGATTTTGCTCTAAAACTGAAATTCGCTTGTCTGGTTCCAAATTTACATTACCTGAATTAGCTTCTTGTTTTCCAGAAATGATTTTTAAAAAAGTTGATTTTCCTGCACCATTAGCTCCAATAATACCATAACAATTACCTGGAGTAAAACTTATATTAACTTCATCAAATAAAATTCTTTTTCCAAATTGAACTGAAAGATTTGAAACCGATAACATAGTTATTAATTTTAAGCTGCAAACTTAAGCAAATCTGTGGGTTGGTTTTAAATGCATTCTAATAATTTTACCATTTAAAAAATGGTATTTTTGAAATAATATGATAAAAAAAAATAGATTTATTCTTCTTTTGATCTTTTTGGCAGGCTGCAATTCAAAAGAAAAAAATCGCTCAGGTATTTTTTTAGGAGGCCAAATTGTGAATCCCTCCTCTCGAATAGTGAGCTTGTACCAAGAATCTCGTACAGTAGAAATATTTAATTTAGATGAAAACCTAAGATTTCAACGAAAATATGATTCTCTTTCAAGTGGTATTTATAAGTTGGAACATCTCCCCGAGTACCAAACCNTATTGTTAGAGGAAAAAGATAGTCTATGGGTTCGTATTAATGCAGCAGCCTTTGATGAGTCTATTGTNTTTTCTGGATTAGGGGCTACTAAAAACAACTTTTTAATTGACCTATATTTAAAACAGGATGCGGAAAATAATTATCTATCTACAAAATATTCTAGTAATAAAAAAACTTTTAAAAAAATTATTGATTCTTTGGTACTTCAAAAAAAACAGTTNTGGATTCAAATGGATTCAATTAATACTTTAAGTCCCATAGCTCAAAAAGTTACCCAAGCAGCCTACATTTACCCCTATGCAAGCATAAGAGAGCGATATGCTTTATTACGTGGTTCACAATGGACAGCAGAAGAAGACAGTTTATTTTTTAGTTTTCGAAACTTTTTAAACTATGGAGATAATGACTTAGCTTTTTTTGATCCTTATGTAAATTACATATTAAACTATATNANTCAAAAAGCATTAAACCCCAAAGAAAATTATTTTAAGGCAAAAGAAACAACCGATTTTAATATTCGTCGCTTGGAGGTTTTAGATCAAAAAATTTCTGGAAAGTTATTACGAAATAACTTAGCTCGAGCCATAGCTTTTGAAGAGATGTTGAAATTTGAAAATCATACAGAACATGAACTTTTTTTGCAATACTATGCTACTGTAAATAACTCTTCAAACTATTTAGCAGAAGTCCTTGCATTGCATAAGGATATAAACAAAATGGATTCAGGAAAACCTTTGCCAAAAGTTCAATTACAAAATGCTAAGCGAGAAATTGTGAATAGCACTTCCTTAATTTATGATAATACAACAGTACTTTATTTCTGGTCTCAAACCCAAATGAACCAATATCGGAGTACGTTAGATCGGGTAAGACTTTTAAAGAATAACTACCCTAATGTTCGTTTTATAGGAATATGCATACAACCTTTTAATGCTTTGGTTGATCAAGTTCAAAAAATGATGGAACTTAATCCTGAAAATCAATTTGCATTAATGGATTTTACGAAAGCCAGTAAAGCATGGGTGCTTACTCTGCTAAACAAAAGTATTGTTCTAAATAAAAAGGGTTATATAGTTGAGGGATTTGGCAACTTTTATGATATGGAATTTGAAAAGGTATTAAAAGATCTTTAATTTCCTTTTTCATGATCTGCTAAAAACTTAGCTAAACCAATATCTGTCAAAGGATGATTAAGCAAGCCTTTTATTGCTGATAAAGGACCAGTCATCACATCTGCTCCGATTTTAGCACAATTTACAATATGCATAGTATGGCGTATCGAAGCAGCAAGAATTTCTGTTTCAAAAGCATAATTNTCATAAACCAATCGAATATCCTCAATCAAGTCTAAACCATCAGTAGAATTATCNTCTAAACGACCTATGAAGGGAGAAACATAAGTAGCCCCAGCTTTTGCAGCAAGAATAGCTTGACCAGTCGAAAAAACAAGAGTGCAATTAGTTTTAATTCCAGCATCAGAAAAATATTTTAAAGCTTTTACACCTTCTTCAATCATAGGAACCTTAACTACTATTTGAGGGTGAAGAGCAGCTAGTATTTTACCNTCCTTAATTATCCCATCAAAATCTACAGAGATAACCTCTGCAGAGACGTCACCTCTTACTATTTCACATATATCAACATAATGCTGAATGATGTTCTTCTCACCAGTAATGCCCTCTTTTGCCATTAAAGAAGGATTTGTAGTTACCCCGTCTAAAACTCCAAGAGATTGAGCTTCACGGATTTGATCTAAGTTGGCAGTATCGATAAAAAATTTCATAATTNTTAAAGTTTGTAATGTTTCATAATAAGTTTTTCAAATATACGACTAGGAAGAATNTTTTTTANGGTTTTAGAAAGCTTTTGAATGAAAGAGCCAANTTGATAATGCACTGAAAGATTCTTTTGGGTTAAAATCATAGCGATTGCTTTTGCAACTTCTTCTGGTGGTTTTCCTTCTTCCACATGGGNATTTATATTATCCAAACTTTGTTGGTACTTTATATATGGTGANTTTTTAAGAACCGGAGCGTGATATCTTCGAGAGGCAATATCGGTAGCATAATCTCCCGGGGCTAGAGTGCAAACNTCAATACCAAAGTTCTTAACCTCCATTCTAAGGCTTTCTGTCAAGATTGATAAAGCACTTTTTGAAGCCGAATAGACACCTCGAAAAGGAAGACCCATATAACCAGCTATAGAAGTTATATTAATAATAGTACCCGAGGATTGTTTTCGCATTTGTGGAAGTACAGCCTGCGCCATTTGCAAGGGACCAAAGCAATTTGTTGCAAAATTATTAGCTACAGCTATTGCTTCAATTTCCTCCATAGGACCTGTAATTCCTAATCCAGCATTATTGATTAATATATCTAAACGTCGTTCACGTTTTAATACTTCTTTTACACAAGCCTCTATAGATGATAAATCAGTAATTTCCAAGGGAAGTAAATCAAAAGGGTGAATGACTTTATAATTTTGAGGATTTCTACTAGTACCAAAAACCTTGTAACCCTTTTCAGTTAAATGTAAGGCCGTAGCTAAGCCTAAACCAGATGAAGCACCGGTAATCAAGACAACTTTTTGCATTCTGAATAATTAAAATGGGCAAGCGACCTACATCACACCGCTACGACCACCTACCCTTGCTGCGTTCCCGCCCTGGGGGATTTAGCAGGAGCTGGTTGTGTAGGACTTGCCCAATGACAAATATAACCTCTTAAGTCGATTTCAACAATCATTTTAAATGCTTAATTTGGTACTCTAATTAATCCCAGATAAACAAAAAATAGTAATGAAAATATTCCTAAGTTCANTTAGCTTTCTATTACTACTTACTTGTAGTGNCCCTAAAGCACCCTCCATTAAAATTAAAACTGGTAAAAAAGATAATTATGCACCAGCTGGAGCAAAATTAGACCTTAATATTAAAACATCACTGGAGAAATATAATGTACAATATTATTTAAATGACAAACTTATAAAATCTGATTATCAATTTTCAAATGATGCACCTTTAGGAGAGTATAAAATNAAGGCTAAAGTAACTCAAGGAAACCAAAGTTATGATAAAACTATAAATTTTACACTTCTTGCAAAAAAAGCACCAATACTTTACACATATCAAATTATTAATACCTACCCTCACGATATTACTGCATATACTCAAGGTTTAGAATTTGATGGAGAGTTACTTTATGAAAGCACTGGACTTAATGGGAAATCTACTCTAAGAACTGTTGACTTCAAAAGTGGTAAAATATTNAAAAACAAACCTTTAGACGCTTCTTTCTTTGGTGAAGGTTTAACATTGTTTAAAGATCGNATAATACAACTTACTTGGAAAGCTCAAAAGGGCTTGGTCTACGACAGGGCTAGTTTAAAAATGTTAAAATCTTTCCCCTACGANTTAAGTAAAGAAGGCTGGGGGCTTTGTAATGATGGGAGACGACTTTATAAATCGGATGGAACTCAAAATATTTGGATACTAAACTCAGAAAATTACTCTGAAGAAAGCCATATTCAAGTCATGACCAATAAATCAGCTTTAAAAAATATTAATGAATTGGAATGGATGGATGGAAAGATTTATGCAAATACATATCAATTTCAAAAGGATGTAGTTGTAATTATTGAACCTAAAACTGGAGCTGTAGAAGGAGTTGTTGATTTTTCAGGATTAAAAAACAAAGTAAAGCAACACAGTGAACTGAACGTGCTTAACGGGATCGCCTACAATAAAAAAAGACAAACCTTTTTTATTACAGGAAAAAATTGGGACAAACTATTTGAAGTTAAGATTATTCCCAAATCATGAACACTTACACTATAGAACGCACAGTACTCATTGAGCATTTAGATGACCTTAACCATGTAAATAACGTTTACTACCTATCATGGGTTCAAGATGCTGCTAAAGCTCATTGGAAGTCACTTATCGCAAACCAAAACTTTGAATTTCATGCCTGGGTTGTCCGAAGTCACTATATAGAATATAAAAAAGCGGCCCAACTAGGCGATATAATAATAATAACCACTTATGTTAAAAATAGCAAAGCCTATCTATCAGAACGAATAGTTGAGGTCTCATTAAAAAAGAGTGGTCAACTTTTAGCTCGATGCACAACTCAATGGTGCTATATTAATAAAAGCTCAGGAAAAAAGGAATTAATCCCAAAGCATATAATTGATTTATTAGCTTAAATTTAAGCATAAAACAATGCACGTCCCTGCATTAAATCATGCACTTCTTTTGCCACAGAGGTAAGTACTATTTGATCTTTGTGCCTTTTAATTACTCTATCAATTAAATCTACTATAGTTTCCATTTCTGTTTCTTTTAGTCCGCGAGTAGTAATAGCAGCAGTTCCTATGCGAATTCCTGAAGTAACGAAGGGTGATTTATCATCAAAAGGCACCATGTTTTTATTCGCTGTGATTTCTGATTTTACTAGAGCAAGTTCAGCTTCTTTACCGCTTATATTCTTATTCCTAAGATCAATTAGCATCATATGGTTGTCTGTTCCTCCAGAAATCAAATGATAATCTCTAGCAATAAAAGCTTTTGCCATAATTTGAGCATTTTTGCGCACCTGTTTCATATAGTTTTTAAATCCAGGTTGCTGAGCTTCTTCAAATGCAATAGCTTTGCCAGCGATAACATGCATTAATGGGCCCCCTTGATTCCCAGGAAACACTGCCATGTTTAGAAGATGTGACATTTTTTGTGCTTTTCCATTTTTGAGACTTAACCCAAAAGGGTTGTCAAAGTCCTCTCCCATCAAAATGAGTCCTCCTCTTGGACCTCTTAAGGTTTTATGGGTAGTAGTAGTTACAACGTGACAATGTGGAATGGGATCGTTTAAAAGACCTGTGGCTATCATACCAGAGGGATGAGAAATGTCAGCTAAAAGAAAGGCTCTTACCGTATCAGCAATTTCACGAAATTTTATAAAGTTAATATCTCTTGAGTAAGCTGATGCTCCAGCAATAATCATTTTTGGTTGAACTTTTTTAGCTATTGAAAGTATATTATCATAATCCAATAATCCAGATTCTTTATCCACTCCATAAAAATGAGCTTTATAAAGACGGCCTGAGAAATTTACAGAAGATCCATGAGTCAAATGGCCTCCATGAGAAAGATCAAAACCTAAAATCTTATCACCTGGTTTTAAAAAAGCATGAAAAACTGCTGTATTTGCTTGAGAACCAGAGTGAGGNTGNACGTTTGCATAGGTTGCTCCAAATAATTTTTTAGCCCTTTCTATTGCNAGTAACTCTATCTGATCGACAACTTCACAACCTCCATAATATCGTTTGCCAGGGTAACCTTCNGCATATTTATTNGTCAANACTGANCCACAAGCCTCCATTACGGCTGGGCTTGTAAAGTTTTCAGATGCGATTAATTCAATTCCATTGGATTGTCTCGCTTCTTCTTGGTTTAACAAATCAAATATCCTAACATCACGGTTCATGCTGTAACTTTTAAAATGTGTAAAATTAAACATTTACCTATCCTTTTCAATCACAATTTGATCAAATTAAAAGGATTTATTCAACAGTAATTAACAACTTTATTTTCNAAAAATATAAACTNNTATTGTTGTGNATANACGACATTATGTCTTTGTNTGATATNGNTTNTTATGCCAAANCGTCATNNAAAATTATATGGAATNGCCTTTGCATTTGCAATAAAAAAAAGATTNNTNTGAATNTNAATAATCTTACNTTAAAAACACAAGANGCAGTTCAAGTAGCTCAACAATATGCTTTTGAAAAAAGTCATCCTCAAATTGAAAACGACCATTTACTNTATGGACTAATGCAAGTTGATGANAATGTANTNCCNTTTTTGTTTAACAAACTTGAAGTCAAACTTTCGCTTCTTAAGCAATTAAATGAAACTATATTGNAAAGTTNTCCAATAGCGGAAGGAGGATCNCAAANGATCTCTCAAAAGGCNTCNCAAACNTTAATGAATGCTGTTGCAATTGCTAAAAANCAAAATGACGAATACGTNGCNACGGAACATCTTCTATTNTCATTTCTTGANTCCTCAAATTCAGTTTCTAAGATGTTACAAGACCANGGGNTTAACAAGAAAAGGCTAAAANATGCAATTGAAGAACTTCGTAAAGGNGNGAAGGTTACCTCAGTTTCAGCNGAAGGAAATTACAACGCCTTAGAAAAATATGCTAATAATTTAAATCAATTGGCATCTCAAGGTAAATTGGATCCCGTAATTGGTAGAGACGAAGAAATAAGAAGATTACTTCAAATANTAAGTAGANGAACTAAAAATAATCCNATTCTTGTTGGAGAACCNGGAACAGGAAAAACCGCNATAGCAGAAGGATTAGCCCATCGTATTATTGATGGTGATGTGCCCGAAAACTTAAAAGATAAATTNATTTATGCTTTAGACATGGGAGCATTAATTGCNGGNGCAAAATATAAAGGNGAATTTGAAGAACGTNTAAAAAGTGTTATTANGGAAGTTACTCATAGCNAGGGNGATTTGGTTCTTTTTATAGATGAAATNCACACCCTAATTGGTGCAGGAGGAGGAGAAGGCGCTATGGATGCTGCCAATATTTTAAAACCTGCACTAGCACGTGGTGAATTAAGAGCTATTGGTGCTACAACCNTGGATGAATACCANAAATATTTTGAAAAGGATAAAGCTTTAGANCGGCGTTTTCAAAAAGTTCTTGTTGATGAACCAGATCTAGAAAGTGCNATCTCNATTTTGAGAGGTATAAAGGACAAATATGAAACCCANCACAAAGTNCGTNTTAAAGATGACGCTTTGATTGGTGCCGTTTCTTTATCTCATCGCTACATTAGTAATCGTTTTTTGCCAGACAAAGCAATTGACTTGATTGATGAAGCTGGATCTAAACTGCGAATGGAAATCAACTCAAAGCCAGAAGAATTAGACAGTATAGATCGCAAGATCCGACAAATAGAAATCGAGTTAGTTGCTATTAAACTTGAAAAGGATGAAGGCAAAATAAAATTACTTAATAAGGAACTCAGTGAATTAAAAGAGGAGCGGAACACTCTTTTTACTCAATGGAGTCAAGAAAAAGAAATTGTGGATGCAGTTCAACAAATAAAAACAGAAATTGAAGAGCTGAAAACACAAGCAGACAAAGCCGAACGAGAGGGAGATTATGGAATTGTGGCTGAGATTCGTTATGGAAAACTCCAAGAAGCNGAAGCTAAAATGTTGAATCTCCAAAAAGAGCTTTCGGAATCTAAGTCTCAGGATTCGTTGATTAAAGAAGAGGTAACATATGAAGACATTGCCGAGGTAGTTGCAAGGTGGACAGGTATACCTGTAAATAAAATGCTAGAATCAGATAAACATAAACTCCTTAATTTAGAATTAACTCTACATAAAAGATTGGTAGGTCAAGAAAAAGCGGTAGCAGCAATATGCAATTCTATTCGAAGAAGTAGAGCTGGTTTACAGGATCAAAATAGACCAGTTGGAAGCTTCTTATTTTTAGGAACTACTGGAGTTGGAAAAACTGAACTCGCGAAAGCATTAGCTGAAGTTCTTTTTGACAAAGAAAATAATATTACTCGTATAGACATGAGCGAATACCAAGAACAACATTCTCTCAGTAGATTAATAGGTGCTCCCCCTGGCTATATTGGATATGAAGAAGGAGGTCAGCTTACTGAAGCTGTTAGAAGGAAGCCCTATTCAGTAATACTATTGGACGAAATAGAAAAAGCTCATCCTGACATCTTTAGCACCCTTCTTCAAGTTTTAGATGAAGGACGATTGACTGATAGTAAAGGACGGATAGCGAACTTCAAGAATAGTATTATTGTTATGACTAGCAACATAGGAAGTCATGAGATTCAAGCTGCCTTTGAGTCTAATGAAGCTTATAACACTGCAGAAAAAGTAGCTAAAGAAAAGGTTATGGAGCTACTTAAGACTCTAGTACGCCCTGAGTTTTTGAATCGCATTGACGATATCGTGCTCTTCTCCCCTTTGACTCGAAAAGAAATTCGTCAAATTGTAGGCTTGCAATTATCTCAAATTCAAAAAAGACTAAAAGATCAAAAAATCAATTTATATGCAACGGATCAAGCTATGTTAAAATTAGCAATGCTAGGTTTTGATCCTCAGTATGGTGGTCGTCCTGTAAAAAGGGTATTACAACAACAACTATTAAACCCTCTAAGTAAAGAACTACTTGCAGGAAAAATTGATCCAAAAAAAGAAGTCATTTTTGATTTCATTGATCCTAATTTCATTTTTAGAAATGACAATAAAGAACCAAAGTATGATTAATGTTATCTTTACACAGTGGAAAAAAATGTTAACATACAGAACAAACGCGCGCGATTCGAATTCGATATCCTTGATGAATATACAGCGGGTATCATTCTAACAGGAACAGAAATCAAATCCCTTCGTAATAGCAAAGCTTCTATAGTTGAAAGTTTTTGTGAATTTAATGAAAAAGGAGAGTTATTTACAGTTAATATGCATATAGAAGAATATAAATTTGGTAATCATTTTAATCATCCCCCAAAAGCACGACGCAAACTTCTGCTTAATAAAAAAGAACTTAAAAAACTTTATAAAGATTTAAAAAACAGTGGCTTAACAATTATTCCTCTTCGTCTTTTTATTAATGACAAAGGCTTTGCTAAAATGAAAATTGCTTTAGCTAAAGGTAAAAAACTCTACGACAAACGAGAAACTATAAAAGACCGAGAAAATAAAATAGACTTGGATCGTGTCAAAAAGAATTTCAAAAGAGGTAATGACTCCCTTTAAAAGCAATTAANTAAAGGTCTNCAATTAATCCTTATTTTTGNTCTGATAATTTAATCATGCNAAACAAANTCAATATTACTTTAGGTNNGGAAGGNCTCATAAACCTTCCANAACAACTTTTAGAAAATGATTATAGNGGTCTNTTTGTTTTGGTAGACANTAATACAAAAACACATTGTTTACCAAGTTTNATNTCACAAACAGGGTTAGATCAAGTTAAAATACTNGTGATGGAGGCAGGTGAACAAAATAAAAATTTACAAACTTGNAAAAAACTTTGGGAAAAATTGTCCGATATGGGTGCAGATCGCAATTCNGCNTTNATAAATNTAGGTGGTGGAGTCGTTACTGACCTAGGTGGATTTGTTTCCTGNACTTTTAAACGTGGTATTGANTTTTANAACATCCCNACTACTCTGCTTTCAATGGTAGATGCATCAGTAGGNGGNAAAACAGGAATAGATCTTGGGTCATTAAAAAATCAAATCGGAATAATTAAGGAGCCTAAGCAAGTCATTATTGACTTTAAATGGCTGAGTAGTCTGCCTCAAAAAGAAATACGCAGTGGATTTGCAGAAATGTTAAAGCATGGTCTAATAGCAAAAGCTTCTTATTGGGAGAAACTTAAGAAACTAGCTACTTTGGATATTTCTTCACTTTCACTTTACATAGAGCCTTCAATTATTATTAAGAATACTATAGTTTCAAAGGACCCAAATGAAAAACACTTGCGAAAGATTTTAAATTTTGGTCATACCCTAGGGCATGCAATTGAATCCTATTTTTTGGCTCATCCTCAAAAAGAGCAGTTGCTTCATGGAGAAGCAATTGCAATAGGAATGGTGCTAGAGGGATTTTTAGGGGTNCATTGTTGTGGTTTCCCAGAAGGCGATGCACACGATATAAAAAAAACATTTACACAATATTTCCCCCAAGTTATTTTAAATAAAGAAGATCGTGAAGGAATTTTAAAAGTCTTANGACATGATAAAAAAAANAAAGGAGGNAAGATCAATTTTGTTTTATTAAAATCGATAGGAATTCCTCAGATNGATGTAGAAGTTCCTCAAGAACTANTTGATCAAGCTTTTGATTTTTATTCTAANACTTAGGCAGAGTTTCTACTAGCGTTGATGTTTCCAAAAAGAGAGCGAGTTACCATAGCCTCCAAAATTTCAATTTTCTTAGNATCATGATTTCTNTCTTTTTTTAAATTTTGTAGTTTAATCAAAGCATATTGTTGGATGGTTAATAAGGGCTGTACAATCTCCTCACGTGCTTTTATAGATGCTTTTCCTGCAGCTTCATTTTCCATTAAAGATTTAAACTCGCTCACTTCTAATAAAACTTTTTTAGTCAAATTGTATTCTTGGAAAATNAGATCCCAAAAAGNGCCAAANTCTTCATCATCTTTCATGTATGAGGTTAATTGGAAAAAGGATTTTGACAGGCTCATCATACTATTNAAGATCAACGTTCTAAAGAAACGAGAATTCTTATAAAGCTTTTTTAAATCTTTAATTTTTTCTTCTTCTATNAGAGTTTCTATAGCAGTTCCAAGNCCATAAAAACCTGGAACATTTTGTTTTAATTGACTCCAGCTTCCTACAAATGGAATNGCTCTAAGATCTTCAAACTTAAGTGAAGAAGACTTACCACGTTTGGAGGGACGGCTNCCAATATTTGCTTTGGCGTAATAAGGTAAAGTAGACATACGCTCCAAATAAGGAATAAACATTGGATGAGCTTTAAAGTCTTGGTATGCTTNATAACTTATCTTTGCAATACGTTCCATTATTGCACGATCATTAGCTGACAAATTATTTTTNCCAGGATTAAAGATTTGATTTTCTATNCCAGAACTTAANAGTTGCTCCAAGTTAAATTGAGATGAATCTAAAGTGCCAAAATTAGAACTAATCGTTTGTCCTTGAATAGTAAGCTGAATATCATCACTTTGAATTGTGTCTCCCATCGAAGCATAAAATTCATGTGTATTCCCGCCNCCTCGAGCAGGAGGCCCTCCTCTGCCATCAAAAAAAACTACCTGAATCCCAAACTCATTTGCTAGGACACTCAATGTTTCTTTAGCAAGATAAATACTCCAATTTGCCATAAAATAGCCNCCGTCTTTTGTGCCGTCTGAGAAACCAAGCATAATGGTTTGTTTCATCTTTCTTCTTTTTAAATGGGCTTTGTAAATAGGGTCACTGAATAATGCCTTCATTACCTCCCCAGCTTTTTCAAGATCTGGAATTGTTTCAAATAAGGGGATAAAATCTACAGTAGGCTTTTCCCAATTACTTAAACGGCACATAGCAAATAACTCGAGTATATTTTCCAGGGATTGGCAATTACTGATTATATATCTATTACAGCCACGTTCACCATTAGTANTTTGAATTTGCTTTATGCTGCGAATGCTTTCCAAAGTGCGATAAGTAATTTCATCCTTAAATATTTTAGGTGGAACATCTCCTTTAATGTTAGTTAGTACTTTACACCTTTCATTAAAACTTAAATCCAAATAATTTTCAGGAAGGCCTTCTGTATATTTTTGAATTTCAGAATGAGTTACAATTTTCTTAAAAACAGCGTGGTGTATGCGTGAATCTTGACGAATATCTAAGCTAGCAAAATGCAATCCAAATAAACGAAACTTATGTATCATATCCAATACTTCGTTTTTATAAAGACCATCATGATCTTTGATGAGTGATTTTACAACAAAATCCAATTCAGAACTCATAAAATCTAATGAAAAATGTTTATTTCTATCTGGATAAAATAGTTGGTTAAAGACAATTTCTACTAGGTCCTCAATACGTTGTTCAATTCCAGGAAAAGTGATTTTCCTTTTGAGTTTTCGCAAATCACGGTAATAATTTCTTAAAATAGTGAATTGTAAGCGTTTAGCTGTTTTAATAGTGATTTCGGTTGTAACAAAAGGATTTCCATCTCGGTCTCCACCAGGCCAGAATCCAAAGTCAAAAAGAGAATTATTCAAATGATCTGAATCAACAATATGTTCAGCTACATAATTGTAAATAGTGCTTGCAGAATGATAAAAAATATTTTCTAAAAACCATATTAAACTAACTGCTTCATCAAAAGGAGTTGGTTTTTTCTTATTGTAAAAAGGGGTTTTNCCAAGTTGAACTAAAAGCTTTTTAATACTATCCAAATCATCATTTGCTATAGATTTAGATAGCTCATTTATTATTACTAAAACATTATCTGGATAAAATTGTGTTGGATGAGCGGTAAGCACNATCCTTACTTTAAAACGTTTGATATAGTCAGAGAGTGCCTCNTTAAGCTGCTTGTTAGTTGCCTCTTCCTTCATATTACGAAGNGTCCCTCTACCATGCATATTATTNACATATGAAAAGCCAGCATCTTCAATAGCGTCAAAAAGTACAACTTGACGTTCGATGTATTGTATAAAGTTAAATAGTAAATCATGTTGTTTCTGTAAATTTAAATCAGGAGCATATTNATTGAAAAAAGATNTTACTATATCCCTTGGGTTTAAATTCATTTCATATTGTTTGCGACAGTGGTCTGCGAACAAAGGCATCAACAAAGTAGTTTGTTTAATAGTTTTAAATGGGAGAGTTAAAAATAAGCTATTATAAATTTGAAATCGAGAAAGTATTTTTTCGTTAAAACGTTCAATTTTAGGTTTACGGGCCATTATTTAATTTAATTCATTAAAAATATGGTGCATTAATCGTTTTTTATCATTAATACTCTCTTCNAGGGAAATCATGGTTTCTGTTCTAGAAACACCTTCAACATCATCAATCATGAAAATAATATCTTTTGCATGNTGGGTGTCNCGTGCACGNACTTTACAAAATACATTAAATTTTCCTGTTGTNATNTGTGCTACTGTAATAAATGGAATTTTTTTTAATGAATCTAATACTTCTNCTGTTGAACTTGTNTTTTCAAGNAAAATTCCAACATAAGCAATAAAAGAATANCCTAATTTNACATAATCAAGATTTAAAGACGATCCCTTNATAATTCCNGCTTCCTCCATTTTTTTAACACGNACNTGAACAGTTCCAGCAGAAATCAAAAGACGCTTTGAAATATCTGTGAATGGAATACGGGTATTATCAATNAAAATATCTAATATTTGATGATCAACTT
The DNA here is from genome assembly GCA_002714815.1 of Flavobacteriaceae bacterium. GTDB lineage: Bacteria > Bacteroidota > Bacteroidia > Flavobacteriales > Flavobacteriaceae > MS024-2A. Next base: position 24,566 of record PAYI01000030.1, read on the forward strand.
CATCNANATTTACCTTGGTCATTTGTTTATNNTTTAAATTGAAAGCTGCAAATTTANTTAAAAAAAATNTTATTTTTTGAGAATAATTATTTAAAAATTAGATTTTATTGAAAATAATTTAGTTAATTCNGGAATATCAATNATCTTATNNTCTANATAATNAAGAGNNNCCTTATATTCNATATTNTTCATATCCAAATAACGATGNGCNTTATATGGCAAGTNNTTTCCAAAGGCTTTTAATGAGGGCAAAAAAACNACCTCTTTTNCTTTTAAAACTTCTACGTANTGTATAGCAATTAGTTGATTTATNTGTTTTANTCCTTTTTCATAAACATCTACGTTNGAAACTATTAAATCAACATAATTNGTTGTGTTTTCGGGNATCTCAAAATACGANTTAATGTTATNCATTTNNTTTTGATTAANCAGTTCTTTAAATAAAGCCTTAAANGCTTTAAAAACAAAAACANTTACTTTNTCTCTTTGATANTCNTNAGGATANTGGCCTGCTTCAAAAAGAATAGTTGGNGTTCCTTCTTTAGTAAAAGCGTCACCAAAACAATTNGGATTAAATTGATCNTTNTAACGTCCAATTCCCTTGGGTAANATTNTTTCTAATGAATTCTTGATTGCANCNATTGCAGACATTGCCTTTACTCTAGCNGGAGTAATTGAGCATTCTTNNTCAGCAGCAGGCGCTAAAAAAGATAAAGTTGCNGGTTTTNNNTCAGATCCTGANCCTACNCCATAAATCGTCTTCTGACCATGAAGATTTAATGCANAATTGGGANTNATNCNNTCAAATNATTCTTNTAATACTTTGCTNTCAGGTTGACTTAAATCAATAGCATCTCGATTCAAGTCNACTTGATTAGNATTAGTTCGAATGTAAGCTTTNGCTCCATCNGGATTTAATTGAGGAATNATATAGAAACTAAAAGCATTTAAATACTTTTTTTGTTTTGAATCTANCAACCAAGTAAGCAATTTTAAAAGAGCCCCTGTTGTTGTACTTTCATTTCCGTGCATTTGAGACCAAATTAATATAGTAATTTCTCCTCTTCCAAGTTTCAATTCGTAAATAGGTAACCCATTTACTGACCGTCCAATTATTTTTTTATCAACTTTACCTTCTAATGAAGCTAATCTCTCATAAAGCAACTCTGGAGGGAAATACCTTTTGCACTTCATATTTTTAATTATAAATACAAATGTAAACAACACATTGTTTACATATGTAATTTACAAATGTAATCTCGGTAACCTTAAATGCAGATATTTTATTGACTAAGTGTAAACAATTGTAATTATAATTTAATTAATAACCTTATATAATTGTTTTTCAATATTTTATATTGAATAATTAGAGTTTTAGTTTCATTCTATTCTGTTTGTTTTTTAAAAAAAGTGTTGTATATTTAGTTTGTTATTTCTTAATTGTTTACTATGTTAAACATAGATCACTTTCTCACACGCTTGGGAGAAATTATGGAAAATCATCAATTGAGTGCAGCAGCATTTGCAGAGCGAATAGGAGTTCAGCGTTCTTCTGTTTCGCATATATTATCAAAGCGTAATAAGCCCAGCTTAGATTTTGTATTAAAAATTGTAAATACTTTTGATGAAATTACCCTTGATTGGTTGCTTTTTGATATACCTCAAGAAAAAAAAACTACCCTACCTCCTTTTGACTTAGATAAAGAACTTAATAATAATGAAGATTCTGAAAATTACTCATTTGAAAAGATAAAAGGTTCAAATTTAGAAACGTATTCAGATGTAGAACAAATAATTCAATTGTATCAAGATGGGAGTTTTCGCTTATTTTTTCCTAAATCTTAGTACATTTATTGAATGTTTCGACTACTTGTGTTTTTATTCCTTATCATTCTATCTTGTTATTCTTTAGAGCCAAATTGCAAACAATTTCATCAGGGAGAATTTAAATTTTCACAAATCATCAATGGGGAAATGAAAAACTCATATTTTAATAGAGATAGTCTTTATGAAATCGAGTATTTTAATGGGAAAGTAGATACTTCTTCTATTCGCTGGGTAAATGATTGTGAATGTATATTAACAAAATTAAACCCTTTATCTTATCAAGATAGACCTATACAAATTCGTATAATAAATACCCATGATAATGGGTATACTTTTGAATATTCCTTTGTGGGGGACAGCAAGAACAAACAAAGGGGGAAAATACAAAAATTAAACAAAAAAAATTAATTAGTTATTCGATTGAAAAATCTGAGATTTTTTAAAAGAGGTATAAAAACTTAAAAATCTATTTCTATCTGAGAATCAAAATCACTTCCATCTAATGTTTCATCATTAATTACTTCTATATCCATAGGGTCGTCATTAATTTGCTCCTCGTATTTTAAGGCTTCTTTTAGCTCTACCTTTTTAATTTTTTTGTCAGTGAGTTGATTCCCTAAAGCTTTAAAACCTTTTATAGATATAAACTCTTCGGCGTTAACTTCCAGGGGTGTCAGTGGTTGTTTTCCTCTTTGTTTTTCGAAAATGATTTTTAATACTGGCTTCCAATCGGTTCCAAAATATAATAATTCGCCACCTTCTTTAATAAAGCTTTCTTCTCGATCTGATTGCTCTAGGACAAAACGTTTCATGAAATAACGTTTTTTTATCGAATCAAAATAAACAGCTGTAAAGGGTTTTTTGGGATGCCACTTTTCAATATGGTTTACAGTATCATCAAAATGTAGACTAAGTTCTGGAGTTACCGCGCGAAGTGTTCCTTGGTATGTGCTAATCAATAATTTGTCCTCTCCTTTAAAAGCTCCTAAAAGCTCCCCACGCTCCTCTATATTTAATCTACGTATGGTTTGATCGAACCAAATTTTTCTTGGTTTAAGCGTTGATAACCCTTTTTCTTTTAATTCAACCTTTCGGATATAATACTTAGTTACAGTATTGCCTCTTGCTGATCGACCTTTTATTTGAAGGTCCGCAAAATCCAAATCCCATTTTATTTTTTTTATATTTCCGGTATTACGCAATAGAATAGTTACAATTTCAGCTTCTCCATTTGGATTAGCAGAAAAATATAAAACTGTAGATTGAGCTTTCCCCTGGGTAAGATCATACACTTTTTCCCTGGTTACTCCAGTTACCGCAAAACGTTTAATAAATGAGGTGCCTCCCTTTCCATCGCGATATATCATATTGTAAATAGTGCGTTGGTCTTTCTTTTTAAAGACTGCAGCATGTGTGATATTTTTTCCAACAAAAACTTTGCTATCAACTTTTACAACCTGCATTTTACCCTCTTGAGTGAAAACAATTATATCATCTATATCCGAACACTCACAAACCATTTCATCTTTTCGTAAGGAAGTTCCTATAAAACCTTCCGTGCGGTTCATATATAGTTTTTGGTTTCGCGCCACTACTTTTCGAGCATCCACATCATCGAAGACTCGTATTTCTGATTGTCTTTCTTTCCCCTCCCCATATGTCTTTTTAAGATGATTGAAATATCTGATAGCAAAATCTATAAGATGTTCAAGATTGTTTTTAACTTCATCTATATTTGCTTCTAGTGCTTCAATTTTCTGTTGTGCTTTATTTAGATCAAACTTTGAGATTCTTTTAATCCTGATTTCAGTAAGCTTTACAATATCCTCCTCTATTACTGCACGTTTCAATTCACTAAGGTATGGGTTTAATCCCTTGTTGATAAAAGACAGAACTTCCTCCCAAGTCTCTGCTTCTTCAATGTCACGGTAAATTTTCTTTTCAATGAAGATTCGTTCAAGGCAAGAGTAATGCCATTGATTTTCTAAATCTTGAAGTTGTACTTGCAATTCCTTTTTCAATAACTGTACGGTATTATCTGTTGAAATTTTAAGCATATCACTAACACCCATGAAATTTGGTTTATTGTCAATGATTAAGCAACCTAAAGGAGATACTGAAGATTCACAAGCCGTAAAAGCATATAGTGCATCTATAGTCTTGTCAGGAGAAATATCATTTGGTAGATGAATCAATATTTCCACCTCAGAAGAAGTATTGTCTTCAATGCGTTTTATTTTAATTTTTCCTTGTTCATTGGCTTTTATAATACTTTCAATTAAAGAGGAAGTATTAGTGCTAAATGGAATTTCATTAATTACTAAAGTCTTTTTATCCAGTTGATTGATTCGTGCTCTAACACGAATTCTCCCTCCTCTTAATCCATCATTATAATTTTGAACATCAATGATGCCTCTTGTTTGGAAATCTGGATATAATGAAAATTTTTTTCCTTTTAAATGCTGAATACTGGCATTAAGCAATTCATTGAAATTATGAGGTAGTATTTTAGTAGAAAGTCCAACAGCAATTCCCTCTGCACCCTGAGCGAGTAGTAGGGGAAATTTTACAGGTAGATGAATTGGCTCTTTTTTCCTTCCATCGTAAGACAATTGCCAATCGGTTATCTTTGGGCTAAATATAACTTCTAGAGCAAATTTTGAAAGTCTTGCTTCAATATAACGCGAAGCTGCAGCACTATCACCTGTCAAAATATTACCCCAATTACCCTGCATGTCAATAAGCAGATCTTTTTGACCAATTTGAACCATTGCATCTCCAATACTAGCATCACCGTGCGGGTGATACTGCATTGTATGTCCTACTATGTTAGCTACCTTATTATAACGGCCATCATCCAAATCTTTCATAGAATGCAGTATGCGACGCTGAACTGGCTTTAAACCATCTTCTATTGCGGGAATTGCACGTTCTAAAATCACATAAGAGGCATAGTCCAAAAACCAGTCCTTGTACATGCCTGTTACCCTTTTTAATGAATCATTTGATTCTGAAATAAAAATATTTTCTTCTTCGTTCATTAATTTATTCAACCAATTCTGTGTTTCCCTCTACATAGTCTAGCTCTACCTTCAAATTATTAATGATGAATTTTTGACGGTTAGGAGTATTTTTACCCATATAAAAATGAAGTAATTCTTCAATAGTAGTTCGCCTATCTAACATTACAGGATCTAATCGAATGTCATCACCAATAAAATATTTAAATTCATCAGGCGAAATTTCTCCTAAACCCTTAAAACGAGTAATTTCATGTTTACCCCTTAGTATATTAATTGCATTTTTTCGCTCTTGTTCACTATAGCAATAAATCGTTTCTTTTTTGTCTCGAACTCTGAATAAAGGTGTTTGTAGAATGTATAAATGTCCTTCTTTAATCAGTTCTGGGAAAAATTGGAGAAAGAAAGTAATTAGTAATAGTCGAATGTGCATTCCATCTACGTCAGCATCTGTAGCAATGACTATATTGTTATAACGAAGGTCTTCAAGACTTTCTTCAATATTTAATGCGGCTTGAAGAAGATTAAATTCTTCGTTTTCATAAACGATTTTCTTACTCATCCCAAAAGTGTTTAGTGGCTTGCCTCTCAAGCTGAAAACAGCCTGTGTGTTAACGTCCCGGGATTTAGTAATTGAACCACTAGCAGAGTCCCCCTCTGTAATGAAAAGTGTGGAATCCAAACGACGATCTTTCTTTAGATCAGGCAAATGAACCCTGCAGTCACGAAGTTTTTTATTGTGTAAATTTGCTTTTTTAGCACGGTCTTTCGCAAGTTTTCGAATACCTGATAGCTCCTTTCGTTCCTTCTCAGCTTGAATTATTTTTTTTTGTATTGATTCAGCAATTGATGGATTTTTGTGCAAAAAATTATCCAATTTATTACTCAAGAAATCAACTATATAACTTCTAACAGTTGGCATATCGCCTCCCATGTCAGTAGAGCCTAGTTTTGTTTTAGTTTGTGATTCAAATACAGGCTCCATCACTTTAATACTTACTGCAGCAATAATTGACTTTCTAATATCTGATGCATCATAATTTTTTCCAAAATGTTCTCTAATTGTTTTGACTAATCCTTCTCGAAAAGCTGCTTGATGTGTACCCCCTTGAGTTGTATGCTGTCCATTTACAAACGAATGATATTCTTCACTATACTGAGTTTTACTGTGACTTATAGCTATTTCAATATCTTCTCCTCTAATATGAATGATAGGATATAACAAATCACTTTCATTTGTTTGATCTGTTAATAAATCCATTAATCCGTTTTCCGAAAAGTACTTTTCACCATTATAATCGATCGTAAGACCAGGGTTTAAGTACACATAATTTTTAATCATGCGTTCTACATACTCCTTTCGGTATTTGTAATTTTTAAATATTTTATTGTCTGGAATAAAAACTACTTTTGTTCCACGGCGTTTGTTAGAACTTTCAACAGGGGTGTCATCAATTAAATTACCATATTCAAATAGAGCTTGTTTTGTTTCCTTATCTCTATTCGATTCAACAGCAAACTTTTCAGAAAGTGCATTAACCGCTTTTGTTCCTACTCCGTTTAGACCTACTGATTTCTTAAATGCACGTGAATCATATTTCCCTCCTGTGTTCATTTTGGAAACCACATCAACAACTTTTCCCAACGGAATTCCCCTCCCATAATCTCGAACACTAACCGTATTTTCTTTAATACTTATTTCAATTGTCTTTCCTGCACCCATTACGAATTCATCAATACAATTGTCTAAAACCTCTTTCAGTAGAATGTAAATTCCGTCATCAGGTGAAGAACCATCTCCTAACTTCCCTATATACATTCCAGGTCTTATACGAATATGTTCTTTCCAATCTAGGGATCGAATATTTTCTTCGGTATAGGTTGATTTATTTTTCATTGAATAGATTGCTAAGATAATTATTGCAAGACTAACCAAAACTGCTTTAGACCCCAAAAAATGAACAATTGTAACCTTTTTTTTGTTAAAAAGTCATCATAACATATTAATTAAACTGATATAAATTTATGAGAAATCAAAGCTTTTTTAATATATTATAACCTTCAAGATTAAAATACTAATCATGCATAAAAAAAAAATAGAAAATAGTACAGGGCCCTTCTTACACACTGTCTTTTTTTGGTTAAAAAATCCTGAAAATAAAGTAGATCGGACAAGTTTTGAAGTAGCTATCCGAAAATTAATTCGAACAAACCCACAGGCTATTGCCAATCATTTTGGTTCTCCTGCAGCCTCAGAAAAAAGAGATGTCGTTGATAACTCCTTTACATATTGCTACACAATGAGTTTCCCAAGTTTGGAGGCACAAAATGCTTATCAAATTGATCCATCGCACCTTACTTTTATTAAAGAAGCTGGGCATTTGTGGAATCAGGTACGTGTTCATGATTCTATTTCTATTTGAGCAAATAAGCTAATTCACTTTAATTGTTAAATATGAAATTAATCCAATCGATTTAAATAGATACTTATAATAAGAAAAGTGGTTATGAGTTTAGTTATTAAAAAACATATATAAAAATTATAAATTAAAACGAAAATGCATAACATCTCCATCTTGTACCACATAGTCTTTTCCTTCAATCCGCATTTTCCCAGCCTCCTTAACCTTAATTTCAGAACCGAACTTATCATAGTCATTATAACTAATAACTTCAGCACGAATAAAACCATTTTTGAAGTCTGAATGTATTACTCCAGCTGCTTGTGGTGCAAAAAATCCAATAGGAATTGTCCATGCGCGTACCTCTTTTTTCCCTGCTGTAAAATATGTCTGTTGATTCAGTAATTCATATGCTGATCTAATTAATTTTGAAGCACCTGGCTCTTGTAAACCCAAATCATTCAGAAACAAACGGCGCTCTTCAAAACTATCAAGTTCATTTATATCTGCCTCAATACTGACTGCTAGCACAAGTAAATCTGATTGCTCTTCTTTAATGGCTGCTCTGACTTGTTTAACGTAAGCATTTCCATCTTTTGCAGACTGTTCGTCAACATTACAAACATATAAAACAGGTTTATCGGTAATCAGCTGTAAAGGTTTAATATATTCTTCTCTATCATTTAGATTAAATTTAATGCTTCTAACATTATTGGCAGCTTCTAAAGATGATTTTAATTTTTCTAGCATATCTTTTTCTTTAACTGCTTCTTTATTTCCAGTTCGTGTAATTCGAGTGACTTTTTCTAATTTTTTCTCAACAACTTCTAAGTCTTTTAATTGTAATTCTAAATCGATAGTTTCCTTATCTCGAAAAGGATCAACAGAACCCTCAACATGTATAATATTATCATCATTAAAACATCTTAAGACATGAATTATGGCATCTGTTTCACGAATGTTAGCTAAGAATTGATTGCCTAAACCCTCTCCTTTACTGGCTCCTTTAACCAAACCCGCAATATCAACTATTTCAACTGTAGCAGGTATTATTTTTTCTGGATTAACTAGCTTAGCAAGTTTTTCAAGTCTTGGATCAGGAACATTTACAACCCCAATATTTGGCTCTATGGTACAAAATGGGAAGTTTGCACTTTGTGCTTTAGCATTTGATAAACAATTAAAAAGTGTCGATTTCCCAACATTGGGAAGACCTACAATCCCGGCTTTCATAAAAAAATTTATCAAAACTAAGATTTCTTTTTGGTTAACTTTTACTTTTATATAAAGTATTAAATTTAAACTTATGTCTGCAAAAAAATTTTTAATGATTCATGCAGATGATGCTGGCTTGGCATGGTCTGAGAACAAAGCTACTCAAAAGGGAATGCTTGAAGGGTCCATTAGCTCTATGAGTCTTATGGTTCCTTGTCCATGGTTTTATGAAATGTCTCAATTTTGTTTGAAACATCCTGAATT
>PAYI01000031.1 GCA_002714815.1 Flavobacteriaceae bacterium
AGCGTTTGTAAGCTCCTCTATACTTTTAAGTAAATTGAATTTTAATTTACCCTCTAGTTGCCTGAAAACACTTTTCAATTGATCAGTCTCTATAATATTGAAAAATGAACTCTGAAAAATAAATTTTTCCAACTGATCCCTTGAATCAGGGAGGTTGACTAATAAAGTAACAATCATTACAACAAGCTCATCTTTTTTCATCTTTGAAATTTGACTCAAATCAAATTGCTCTTGAGTTTCTAGAGGTTGATTTTTATCTTCACTTGATTTAATNTTATTTTTCTCTAAAGGCAAGNATTTATCTATGTTTGATTGAGAGGAAAAAAGAATGTCAAAAATTCGTTTAGAAGAAGTCTTAAATTTTCTTTTTTCACCAATCCTATATAATTCGAAAAGGAGATCATTTCTTTCNATTGAACCAAATTTNGTATACTGCTTCAAAAATTCATTAATGAAATTAAAAGCTTCCTTTTTCTGAGCTCTATTCTTTAATAGTTCCATTANTAGTNCTTTTTGGAAAAAAGAAAGAGTGAATTTTTTTGAATCNTAAAAAGAAAGTTTTTGAATAAATGANTTNTCAGAAAAAATATTNTTTAAATCATCAACTAATATTTTTGTGTCTCTACTTGCACTTTGTAAGTCTACAATTTTAGCTAAAGNAAACTCAGAAATTATTGATGAAAGCCTTTCTACCTTGATTTCGGAATCCAAAAAGGAATCACTACTTATATGCTGAATTAGTTTTTGATTTTCTTCAATCAAAAGAAATCTCAGTGCCTTTTTGTATTGTTCAATTACATTGAATAAATTATCAAAGTAACCTTTTTCAAGAAAGTTGATTAATATATTTAGAACANCACTTGAACTAAATTGTTGATCAGAAAGTTTACTGCTTTTTAATGGTTGAATTGAAAGATCTTTTTCACTTTTTTTAATTAATGATTCCGTAAAACTTAAGTCACTNTATTCTGTTTTATTTTGATCTAAAACACGCTTTAAATTTTTTTTAATTAATGGATTTACTTTAGAGTAATCAAGTTCTTTTGNCAATAACTTAGATAATGATAAATTAGGAATGCCAAAATAATCTGAAAAATAATCNAAAAGACTTATAATTATTAATTGTTGATTTATTTTTTTTGAGGCCTCTATTTGATCAATCAAAAAATATTCAATTTCATTACTNTCCAATAAAACAGATTTATTGCCAAGAATCTTCTCATTNTGTAAAAGGTCATTTGAAAAATTAATAAGNGCTTCAAAAAAAAATTTATTGGATCCAACCAACTTAGTGATCAAAATTTCCTTGGCTTTTGATTCAAGTGTATTTACAATTCGGGAATATCTTTTTTGGTCCAATAGTAAATTTGAAATTAAATTTTTAGAAAATGATGAAGATGTATCAAGCCCAATGATCATTGAATTAAATGCAGATTCATCACTTATCCACCATGGATAATATCCGTTATTTATAAAAAACAAAATAGCTTCCTCTTCCTTTTTTGGATCACTGAGTTTTANTGCTTCAGCTTTACCTNGAAAAAACAATAATAGTTGATTTTTAAACTTTTTTGAAAGTATCTCTAAGTTATTAATATCTATCTGACCTANATTGATTTCAATTTTATCAATGACTAAATTTTTCTGTCCTGATTCTTCAATAACTTCTTCAAGAATTCGAATCAATTTAGTTTTGGTAAGCTCAATAAGTTTATCACCTAAAGGTTCAAAAATTTGCTCATCATTTAAAGACAAATCANAACGAAACTTTCGAATGTTNCCGTTTACTGGCATTTACTCAGATTTGTAACTTTTTAGTAATTGAATAAGTTGAAGTGCAAAAGNATCCAANTTCTCAAAGTNNCTATTTTTCTTTTTGTCCAACCAATTGAAATAAGTATCCTCAAAAACGCTGAGTTGATTTATATTTANAAAATAGATTTCGTATTCAAATTGAGCAGGAACATGCTCATTAATAATAGATGATAAATAANCCTTAAATTCAGTGTTCTGAAATCTTAATGGCCAGTCTGGAAAAATGAAACTCAATCGATTAGANTAAGGAAAATCTGATGGGAACTCGTGACTACTCCCTTTGTCTATGAGNATTTCACTAAAATCTTCGATAGGTGTTTGTTCATCACTTTTTTTAATAAAAAAGTTTAATAATTTTTTCATTTCTGAAGTTGCTAATCCTTTAGAAGAAAATTGTTTAGGAGATTTAAAAATAGGTTTGTTAAAAATATCGAAAAGTATAAGTTGATAATCTTTTTTNCCTTCAGTTTTTATCACGGAAAAATTTTCTTTCTTAGTGCCTAAGACAAAGATGTCNTTACGAATATCATTTTGTTCTTCAAAACCACCTGATTCAAAACTTATAAGAAAAGGTGTTTTATCATCATCAAAATAACTTACAGAGTAATCTGTTGAAAGTAAGGGTCTAAGAAGAATGTGTTCCACCAAGAAAAACCCCTCACATAGCNTGTTAAGACTCTCAAACCTTTGCATCCCTTTATTCTGTGCNTTCNAACACTCTTCCNNTGAGTCAGATCGATATACCTCTATTGGAGTAACTAANCCAGGAGCACTATAAAGAAGATGATGAATATCTTTTTTCCTAAAAGTACTTGTAACCAGTTTATAATTTTTTGATTTATTNGCATTGGTGAATAAAAATTTAAAATCGGCATTTGTCTCAGAATAATAATTTAATTCTGGAGAAAGATCCTTANTGTTTTCAGNCGAATTTCTTAAAACCTCAAGAGTTGTTCCTCCCTTTATTTTAAGTACTTTACGTTTCCATCTTTCTACTTCATCAATCTTATTATAATCTTCAACAAGAGGAGTGATTAAAGAGCGAAAATTCAATTCTTGATTTCCAATCAATAATTTAANTCTTTTTTCAAGACCAGAAGTATTTATTGTATCCCAAGTATCTTTTANATAATTAAACCCTACTCCCCTATTTTTCCCATTTTCAATTATATTTTCTGCATATTTAATTTTAGCATCTAAAATTCTCTTTTTAGCCTCGTTATCAGTCACTGAATCAAATTGTATTTTGATAAGTTTTTCAAGAGTTTCAGTATCAAAATGTTCGCTAAATCGAGAAAGAAGGTGATTAATAATTTTGGTTCGCCTTTTATAAAATTTATTTTCAGATTCAGAAATCAAGCCTAANTAATTTACATATTCCTCCTTACTATTAAAATGTAATAAATCCTTTAGGCCAGGAATAGTTTCTGCATATTGAACATAAAGTGTTTTACTTATTTCTTTATCAATAGAAAAAAATTTATTGAAGTTAGCTATTTGGCTTAAATGATTTGCCATTAACTGCTCAAACAAGGTCAAAAAACCCCTTAGTTGTTTTACTTGAGCAAGTCTTTTTTTATTAGACTTCAGAGGGAGCTCGTTTTCCTTTAATCCATAAACTGAGGGGAACTCATTTTGAATAGAAAAATATTGTTTTAAGTCTTTCTTTNTAAAACGCCCTNTAAGATNTATTTTATGGGGTTTTACTTTTTTATAATGATTTTTTCTATCCGTAATACTTAAAGAGTCATAAAGCTGTGAAAGAATGACTGTATCTATTTGATNCAAATTATTGTCGCGATACAATTTTATTTGTTCTGAAGCTGTTGCGTAATTACTTATATTTTTATTTAAAAAAGGGTAATTATCTTCGCCAAAAGTAATTATATCTTCAAATATTTTAATTCCATTTTTGAATAAAAAAATCTCTTCAACTTCTATAACNCCATTAATTCTTTCAATAATTTCTTTTATTTCTGAAATATAAATTTCACTTGTTTTTAAAGAGAAGTGTTTGGGATTGATGTATCCTTTTATGGGGGCTGGGCCTGAATAAATATCTTCCACTGGAAATCCCTGTTTATGGATTAATTCTATGTCTTGAAATTTAATGTTAGGATTTAAAACTTTTTCAATTTGAAAATAGATTTCAGAAAGAATTGTTTCACCCAAGACAAAAGAATCNATTTTGATTNTTGCATCTATACTTATATTGTCTTTTTTAAGTATCTGTAGTTTTTGAAAGTCAGTGCCTAATGATCTATTTTCCATCAATAANNCAAAGATTTTTTTATAAATTTTTTCCTGATCAAGTTCTAAATTTATATTATCCTCACATTGAACAAATACATTGTAAAGACCATTTAAGCCAAGAAAGTTNTCATTTACAGGTTGAACCCAAGCATTTTTTACCTCCTCTACAAGTTCAATGATCATCTTCTGATAATCTCTCTCGTTAAGTGGAGATGAAGGTAGGATTTTATCAATTGGAAAGAATAAGTTTGTCTTTTCTAGATTTAAATCTTCTTTTTTTCCAATTAATAAGTCCTCAATAGGAAAATTGGTTCGATAACCTAAGTCTGTTAAAGCATAACATAATTGTTCTAATAAGGTAACNCCAGGGTCATGATGATTATAATCAGTCCAATTCTCCCCACTATAATTTTGAACCAATGAAATTCCTTTTTCAAGAAGTAAATCATAGTTTTCACTATCACTTTTAAATTCTGGTTCAGTAAAATTAGTTGGTTCTATCATTAAAAATTATTCGGAAAAAAAACGACTTAAGTTAAACTTAATTTTATATGGCTGTCCATCTAGCTCATTTACACCATAATGTCTTCTTGTTCGCACTTGTAACTCATAATTATGCATCTCCCCAACCCATCTCAAGGAAAGTCGATTAAAAAANCTNCCATANTGTGCATGGGAAGATTTAATTTTATTACGGGATGACCTGCCACCAAATGTGGACAATGCAATAGCATGTGTAAGAGCATATCGACCAGTCCCCTGTTTACCTCTAATTGAAGCAACTACTTCAAAACCATTGATTCCATCTAAATTGGAAATTATGGTTTGCCAATTTCCATCTCCATCTACTTCACCAAATGCATAATTTCCTGTTTTNGATTCAATCCCTATTACTCCTCTAACATCAAAATCAAATTGAGGTTCGTTAGTATGTATTCCAATTCTCTGTTTATCATTAAATTTAATTAATGGAGTTCTATCTTTGGAATTAATTGATAAGCCCTCCAAGTTTTCCTGATTCATATTAATTGAAAAATCAGGCTCTTTTTGTGTTGCTTTTCTAAAAAATGACATTAGCCTGTTTGAACTTCCAAGAGGATTAAGTTTTAGTCCTTGTTTTTGATTTATAGAAATACCATCATCAACAACATTTAGTGAAGAATCAATTAAATCAACAAAATGTTTTTCAGTTGCAAAGCCTCCCTTTTGAAAGTAATTTTTTAAAGTTTGTCTGTTAATTAAAGCCATTTTTAAATTTTAATTTTAATTACACTTAAATTTTTTGTGTTTTCAGTTTCATCTTCGGTTTGCTCTGGTTCAAAATTTAAATCCGGAGATGCATCATTAGAGTTAATAATAAAATTTCCTTCTATATCAAGTTCGCTAAATTCAATAGGTTCAGGTGGTTCATATTCAGCTTTCTCAACTATATCAATTTTATTATTATTTCTAGGAACAAAAATAGACCATGGTGAACCTGGTTGAATCAATTCTTTTTCTTCTTTGTCATTTGAACTATCATATGCGATTACATTCCCGTCAGGTAAAGTTTTAAAATGAATAATGGAAAATCCTGTAACAAAAGAAACATAATGTCTTGATTTAATAAATTTAATTATCTCAGACTTTTTAAATAAATCTCTTATTTTACCATTCCCATCGACCCAAGGACATATAAATTTAAAGAAATCACGATTTAATTTATTAATAGCCATACCGCCAGAGATATTTGAAAACTTAATTTTACATTTTATTAAAATATCTTCAAATACTGGATTGATAATCTTAACTTTCAAAAAAGGAGAACAATATTGACTAAGGACATTTTTTATTTCAGCAATATCTGCTCCATTTAATTTTATTTCATCTATATTTTGTGATTTATCAATTTTTTTTAGACATAAAATTTTCAGATAATTTTCAGTGAAGTCTTCTTTTTTATTGTCTGATATACATTTTACATGTAATAACCAATCGAATTCTTTGAGTAAGAATTTTTCAATATCCCATTTTGAAATAGGGCGATTTTTATGACGAAGTAATTGACTTACTCTATTATAAAATTCTAAATCATTCTCTTTATGGTTTCCTCCAAATGAACCAATTGGTTGATTTATTCTAATGATACCTGAAACTGGGTTTTCAAGTTCCTGAACAGAATTAGGTTCAATATGATCTGTCGAATCAGCAATAATATCTTCAGGCACTATTTCTGATAAAGTTATACCGTTGTTATGAACTGCTTTAATAAGACTAAACTGGTCTGCTTTATTTTTTGAGCTAGCTTTTATATAGAATTGATTATCATTAAAGTATTCAAAGCCATTACTTATATCTCGAGGTAAGCTTAGTGAAATAACTCCAGACTTCATTAAGGAAAGCGTTTCATCATAAAGAATTTGACTAGGTTTAAACTTTTTCCAACCGTTAGCACTTGAATAAAGCCAATCTAATTTTTGACTAAATTCATACCCTGTGTTTTCACTTTTTTTAACCTCTATCATTAGATTAAGAGTTTGAGGAGGTTTTACATCTTCGAGGCCAATTATAAATTCACCAGAAAAATCAAAGTTTGGAATAAGTAAATTACTTAAAATTTCTTTGTTTGAAAATGTCTGCCGAGTACCTTGATCAGAAATTAAAAAAAATGAATTTTGTTGTTCAAAATCATTTTCAGATGAGTGAGACTTATTAAAATATAATGTAGTATTTGCAGTATAATCAATGGAAAGAAAATCAACTAATGGTGCCCATGGTAGATTTGGAGGCTTAATTTCAACACCTTTTTTTTGTTTGTTTGCATTAAGAACTGCTTCATTATAAATTGGTGAATAAACATCAAAACCAAAACCAATTTTTGGATCTATAAGTTCTATTTTTAAAAAGCCTGTCTCTGCTTCTTTTGAATATTCTTCTACAAAATCTAAATCATACTTTGGTTTTAACTTTAATTTTGAAATGTCAATGTCCCTTAATACAAAATTTTCTTTGAGTCTTGCCTGATCATCTAACTGAAACATTTCAAATACTATATCCTCACTCCCTTTTCTTTTATAAGTAAAATCTGAAAGTGCTGATAATTTTAATTTAAAACTGTGATTTTCAATTCCCCGATTATATTCTTTGTAATAATCCTGTAAATCAATACTCTCAGGGGGATAATTTTTATAATCCCAACTAATATTTAATGATGTTATAGGTTTACAAAATAATTCGTTGGTACCAATATATATACTAGAACCCTTTTTTGGTGAAGCTCCTAATAATTCAAATTCACTATTTAAATCGATATACCCCTGCTTATTTAATGCTGTTAACTTATTCAAACCACTTACAGAAAGATCTATCTCTATCTTGGCGAGTTCCATTCCAGCTAAAAAAGAATAAGCATGGTAAAATTCTCTTTCATTTAATGTGAATTCAAAAACAGGAAAAGGTGAGCTATAATTATATAAATGAATATCCTCAACATAATTATCAATTGAAGGCATTCTTCTATCCAATTCAATTTTAATGGTGATTTCACCTTCTGACCAATCCTCTGGATAAATAACAGTGTAACTATCAATATGAATCCAGCCCTCAAAGTTTGTGTAATTAATTAAGAACATT
This sequence comes from Flavobacteriaceae bacterium, assembly GCA_002714815.1. GTDB lineage: Bacteria > Bacteroidota > Bacteroidia > Flavobacteriales > Flavobacteriaceae > MS024-2A. Next base: position 7,681 of record PAYI01000031.1, read on the forward strand.
CTATCAAAAATTTCACTAAATATCTCCTCTTCAGTTAGGCCTCTTTGGTTTGAGATATCAATTATTAAGTTTGTAAGTGTTTTAAGTGAATTTGGTGTAAATTGAATTTTAAATTTTAGTTCTCTATCACTTTTAGCCAACTTTAAAATTGGTGAAGAAATTGCAAAGCCAACCCGAGCTACATCCATAGTCTGCCTTGCTTCAGTTTTTAAAAACTGCTCTTCACCAAGACTAGAAAAAACACTATCATTTTCATTAAACTCGAGTACTTCATCATTTGATGAACAATGGGTTTTACTATATAAACCAGAAACCAGTTTAAAACTTGAATTATATTCAGTCCTAATATTTTTACTTATAAAAAAAGTACTCAACTTGGTTATTTTTATATTGTTTAAGTTGATTTCAATATCTGTTTCATATTCAATGTTATTACCATTATCATACTGCCCTACTATGATCTTACTATNAGCAGGTAAATTAATTGATTTTAAGTTTTGATTAATTTCAAAATGAACAAATATCTTTTTTGGCCTAATTTTTTTTGGCTCTTGCATCAAGATTTTTTTGTAATAGTAATCTAAGTGTTTTTTTGAAAGTGAATTGATGTCATTTTGAAGATTTTTAAATAAATTAAAAAATNCTAAAATTAGCCCCATGTGGGCTTTGTGTATACTTTTNCCATTTANCGAATTTTCAAATAATGGCTTTGCNCTTAATTGAATATTATAAAGTACATTATAAATTGGATTATAAAGTAAGATTAACTTCTTTAACCCGCTGCTTAGCATATCTTGTTGAGTATCAATATCTGAAAAAATATTAGTNCTNTCAATTTGATTTGNCTGCCATATTGANGNAAANANTTCAGGATCAAAATTNAGAGAAAATTTATACTCTTTTTGCTCTTTCAGNCCTAAATAGTAATTCCCGAAAATATGAAAAACAGATTTCAACTTATTAANAATAGCTTGTTCTAACTCTTGTTCTATNGGNGAACTTTCTACAGATGTTATATTTCTAGTAGCTGAAATATACCATCTATTAATATTTTGAAAATAGTCAGATATAAGATTAAAAAGATCACTAAAAATTTTTTCTTTTTCTTGTTTAGAAGAGAAATTATCAAGATTCTTAATAATATTTAATCTCTTTTGGTCATGAAATAACAAATCAAATTGAAGAATTTCAGCTAATAAAAAAGTGTCGTCAAGTTCTATTAAATTGTTCCAATAGCCGTCTTTTTTATTTTTAAAATTGTAAAAATTAATTTTTTTAGAAAGNTCAAGAGTGAAGATGATCAAATCCTCGATATTTCTATCGTCAATCTTAATCTTTTCAGGTTTCAATATTTCTAAAATTTGTGACTTCAATAGCTTACTTTTTAATGTTAGTCCCTTCATTNAAATAATATGGGAATACTATGTTAGACCTATTATTAGTTGCCCTTATTTCATAAGCAATATTAATTTCAATTAGCCCCTCAACACTATTTGATTTTGAAGCAGAAATATTAAGAATAGAAATTCTCGGCTCAAATTCGTTTATACTTCGCTCTAATTCATTTGAAAGTCCTTGAATAAGGTTTTCGTTGGCAAGTTCGAACACCTGATTATGAAGAAAACAACCGTAATTTTTTCGCATTATTCGTTCTCCTGGTTTTGTTCCAAAATAGATTTCTAAACTTTGCCTTATATCTTCATCCATAGAAACCATTTCAACATTTCCAAGTTTTTTGTCAAAAGCTGGAGGAAATGACCATCCCTTACCTAAAAAAGATTTTTCTTTATCGTCCATAATATTAATTCATTGCTATAGATCCTGCGCTAATTGTTACTTTACTACCACCGTTAGCAGTAATTCCCTGGCTGCCCTTTAATAGAATTTTACCTTTTGCTTCTATGGTTACATCCTTTGCACTCGAAATATCAATTCCACTAGAAGAAGTAGTTATTGTATTTTTATTTATATCTGTAATTTCAATTTCTTTATCTGTTTCCTTTATTTTAATATAATTATCGTCACTAGTTTTTATTGAAATAATTTTTTCTTTATCATCGAACTCTATTGTAAGCTTTTCTTTGGAAACTATTGCTTTAAACTGGTTTTCAGATTCAATACTTTTATATGGNTTTGTTGNGTTAGTATAAAGTGATCCTAAAATTATTGGATATCTTGAATCATTAGAAAGAAAAGACACAACTACCTGGGAGTCTACTTCAGGAATNAAAAATGANCCGGCTTCTTTACTTGTGTATATTGTAGAAAGNTTTGCCCATAAACCATCTCCTGTATTTTTTAGTGTAGGTATTTTTACTTGAATTCGAAATTCACTTTTAGGATCAGAGTCAATTTTTGTTACNGTTCCAATATGAAGACCTTCAATTTTAGTTGTAAATTTATTAATATCAATCTCNTTTTTATTTTCTATAGGATTGTATCTCATTCCAAAACCTACCCAAGTAGTATATGAGCCATTTTTAAATTGATGTGATAGATGAGTAACATATGCTAGACCACTGAATCGAGATCCAAAACCAACTAAGGTGATTACAGAACCTAAATCTAGTTTAGTGACACCTTTTACACAAACTTTTCCAACCAACCTACTTAAACGGGATCTCATTAAATATGCATCTGCAATATCTTTAGCTCCTGAAGAAGTTAAAATAGAGGAGGTTGATAGCTCATTCTTTGAAGGACTTACATCTTTACTTATTGTTATTCCATCCAAATCCCCTTGATCAATCAATGAGGGTTCTTTACTTGCACTTGAAACACTCTTTTCACTGAATGGATCATAGCTACTAATATCAAAAGTGCTATACTGAGAAGCTGCATTAACCTCCGCTTGAAAATCAACCATCCCTTTTCCGTAGGTAATTGTTAGCTCTGGTATAGTTAATAATGGTTTTGGCTCAGTAACTGTAACTTGATTATCAGAATTTAAAACCACCATTCCATTTAATTCTGCTCTCTGAAGAATNAAATCCCAATCATTGCAATTATATTTTGGCAGGAAATCATTCATTCCAGATNTAAATGANACACTTTTCGAAAGACCAGAAACATTTGATAATAAAGAACTAATAATATCACTGTCCGATTTATCCTCATATATTTCAGTTGTATATGTGTTTGTAAGTTTTACCGCAACATCTACACAATCCAGAATCAATAAATTATTTGATGTAGCAGTTTGAAAACCTTTTTTAATCCGAAGTCCATGTTTTGAAATAATTCCTTTAAAAACAGAAACATTAGTTTGATCGTATCCTAAAGAAATTTCAACAGTTTTCCCTGTAGAAAACATACTTTCCTCACTCTCGTCAAAACTATTTTCTTTAGGATCCCCACCTATTATAGATACTGTTGCCCTACTCAATTTATTTATCTCCTTATATATGTTTATACTATAAACCTTATAAGAAGTTCCTAATGAAGACCCATTAATTTTAACTGAAAATGAAGCTATCTGATTGATAGAATCAGATGGTGATGGAGATAGTAAACTCATTATTTCTTAATTGGAGGAAACTCTAAATTGGTGCCTGTTTTTAATTTTCTAAATGAAGGTAAATTATTGTGGTCTGCTACTTTTAAGTAATAATTCTTGTCATCATAGAATTTTTCACAAAAATCGATTATATCATCACTTTCTTTAACTTTAGGTATTCTTGTTATATCTGGACTCATGAAATAAGACATAAANGAAGGTGCAGGNACTTCTTCAATATGAACACTACATGTTGCCCTTAATGGTACCCCTAGTCCAGAAAAAAAAGTATACTCATATTTAAATTCTTTTACCCTNCCAAAAATTGTAAGATCGCCTAAACCCCAAATACCCTTTATATATTTTCTTGAGTGTGTCTCATCATCTGGATTAACAAAAAGATCATTGAAATATTTTATGGAGGGAATAATCGATAATCCAGGACTTAAAATTGGAACAGGGTAAGCCATTGGAGGAAAAGGTACTGCCCCAGTATTGTCNATTGTAAATTTTACATCCCAAGTTTTTAAACTGAAAAGCGGTTCAGAACTTTCAACCATCTGACCATCAGCAGTTGTCTCGCAATTTGCTTGACTTTTTTTATCAGTGAANCCAATTTTTAATTCCTCCGGATTAAGTTGAAGGTTATATATTCCAGAGGGCAAAAAATCATCAAATTCTTCAAAAGCAACNAAATTTAAATTCATAATCTAATAGTCTAATTGTTTTCTTAATTCTTCAAGGACTTCTTGGACACATTCTTCTATCAGACTAGTTTTATTCAAACTACATTGAGGCGGGGGTATCTCAGCTATTTTTTCTTGTATAATTTTAGTTATATCAGTATTACCTTTCTTTTTAGCCTCTTCAACAGTTCCTTTGACAATAAGTTCTTTAATCTCAATAGGCATAGGNTAAGTTTTTTTAAAATGAGAATAAGTTAGTTTCATGGTTTCAATAGCATAGTCCCCTTTCATTGCATCAAAAGGGTCTATATTTATTTCAATTGGATAACAATTATAAAAGGTCCATGTCATAAGAATTTTATCACTATTATTGTCTAACAAAAAAACATTTAAAGTTTTTCTGCTAACGAAATACAAATATTTTTCTTCAGTTAAAAAACTATTACACCATTTTCCAATATCTGAGTTTTTCTTTACAATCCCCCTTTTAAGTTGAAGGTCTTCATATGTGACTTTCTCGGGTAAAATTATTTGTCTATTATTTTCTGCAAGGGCTGGATAAGTTTTAGTACCCATTTTTGCTCCTATACCCGTAACAGTCTGGAAAGAGGCATCTGATTTGTTTAATTCAAAACCAGTAAGCTCTGTGATTGTTCCTAATCCAAAATTAGCATCACTTGATGTAACCCTAAAGTTAAATCCTACTACAGGGTATGAATTTTTATCGACTTCCATAAATNTTTACTTACTAATTAAACTAAAATAGCTAAAAAAGATATTCGAAAGAAGACCTATTTTAGCTAAGTTAGTTTAGCGTAATGCTAAATTTAATGTAATAATTAAAGCTATTGCGATTAATTATCCAACCTCCTGAACCATCCCTTCATGGGCTAAAACTAATGTTTCAATTCCAGCCTCAGATGATTGGGAATTCATATCTGTAGGAGTAACTTTTAAAGGAAATGCATTAGTTAAGGTCCAAGTCATTCTTGGTGTTGCAGTCTCGTCTAATAGTCTTATTACTACAGTAAGCCTTTCATAGGTGTTTAAGGATATCTGTGACATCCACTCGTAGAATTGATTGTCATCTGCAAAGACTCCTTTCTTAAGGGTAACGTCAGCATATTTCAATAACCCAGGCATTTTAATTTTTGAGTGGTTAGGACTATTTCCGTGTCGATATTCAATCATTTCAGTTTCAGCTTCAAGACCACTAACTTCTTGGAATGGTAAGTCTGTCATGTCTCCAATGTCAACTGAGAAATAAAACTTTGGCATCGGCCAAAACTGATCTTGTTCTGCTCCGGTACCTGCTGTTGGAAGTGCCATATTATTTTAGAATTTTATAGTTATTTATGATTTTTGTTGTTGTTGTTCAAAAGTAATTACAATGAACTCTGCTGGTCTTGTAATTGCAACCTTTACAGTCATTTTTAGAATTCCATCTAAAATATCGTTTGGAGTCATAGTTGCTCCCAAACCTATTTCTACTACAAAAGCATCATCCGCTGATTGTCCAGCCAATAATCCTGATTGCCATTGATTAGTTAGGAAACTTGAAACAGTTGCACGAAGTGTAGACCAAGTTGTTGCATTGTTAGGAGCAAAAACAAATGCTTCTGCAGCCATTTTGATACTTTGCTCAAGGAACGTCATGGTTCTTCTAACACTTATATATCGATAATCTTTAGAATTACCGTCAAGAGTCCTTGCCCCCCATACTAGAACACCTTTTCCTTGAAAAGTCCTTATTGCATTAACTGCCTTACCATTTAAAGGCAAATTCAGTTCTTCCTGATTATCATTATTAATATTTACAATTGGTGCGATAACAGATCCAAGGCTTATGTTTGCGGGAGATTGAGCAACATTTGCTTGAGCGTCAACCATAGCATATGCTCCTGCCATAGCAGGGCTTGGTGGCAAAATATTAAGCATTTCACTAATTTCAGCTAAAACTAGGTTTAAAGATGGACTTATAACTGTGAGTGTAGCATTTAAAGAGTTTACAGCATCAGNATCCGTAGTTTCTGCAATTTTATCAATCTCAGCAGTTATCCCTTCTGCTCTCGCAGCTGTAATATTATCAGCTTCTAAATTAGCNGCAACCTCCTTAGATAATACCTCTGTTAAGCCATCTAAGTTTGCAATCCTTGTNAAATCAATTTCAGATTTACTAACAATGGTTGTATGAAGAAAAGGGTANTAAGANGCCCCCCACATNANAAANTTGGCCCCGACNCCATTTCTAAATTTATCAATAGCNTCATCATCATCAAAAGTTCTTTCCTTAGATCCCTCNTAAACGTCTAANATNGCAAAACGGTTTTTTAATTTGTAACCGCAGTGCTGAAGCATCTGAGCTTGAAGAGAATAACAATCATTCTCATCAAGTAAAATTGCATCGGGAATAACAANTATGGTAGGCTCAAGATGTTTTTCTAANGCAGTAAGTCCACCACCCTTNGGGTCNTTTAGTTTTGCAGCATCAATTTTTTCACCGTAAGGGCCTACAGAAACTATGTAACAATCTGCACCGCCATTAGCAAAAAACAATCGCATCGAACTATGCAGCATGTATTTTGTCTCCTCAACAAAAGATAATTTAAATCCAACNTCGGAGTCATCGGATTCTATATTAAATTTAGTGTCAGGAGCACCTCCAAANAGTTCTTCAAATTGACCAAAAGAGGANATTCTAGTAGGAATNTTTGAAAGATCCTTTGGACCTCTGCTTGCTTTTTCGGTATANCCNATGAAAGCGGGTATAGCAGTTTGAACTGGGACTACGGAGGTGCCAAACGAACTTTTTTCTTCTATGTAAACACCTGGGGTTGCTAAAGTTGTTGCCATATGATGTTATTTAATATTTTTAATATTNNANTTTTTGTGATTTATAGTCNTTGCAATATAATGAAATAATTGAATTAGAAATATTATTTACTAAAAATATTAATTAATTAATTTTNATGAAATTTTCTAAAAAAAAAGTGTCGCTTTCNAGTTCATATTTCAGGTTCTTAGCAACAGGATGAGGAAGATACTTATTGAAAGACTTATTAAACTCATCTTCTTTTTTTAGATAGAGCTTGTATTTGTATATTTCTTTCATTTTAATTTCATCAGGAAAATTAAATGAATAAACCATCATTCCATTTTCAAGTGATCTTTGATAAAATTCACTATACTTTTCATTAGTATTTTCATCGTAAATGAAAAAATTAGAAAAATCCTTTTCTTTTCCNATAAANTAAAAATTATAACGAAATTTTACTGTCCTCGAATTAAATCTAGCAAAATACTTTTCCGGCTGTGGTTTATTTTCCTGTTCCTCGTACCCAAAAAATTCATCATTTTTATTTATTTCTAATTTAATCTCTGCTACAATACCATTTTTATCATAAAGTTCTACTGTACTTTNATCTACATANGTCATTGGGTGAAGTCTTCCTTCATTATCATCTGAAGATTCTAAAATAAACTTCTGTTTGTATTGAAAAGGAACATCAGTAATATTNAGAAAAAGTGGATCATTAAATTTTAAAATAAACTGAAGCTCAACTGGTCCTTTGAATACAAGATTATTAAGGTTTGAATTATTGTTTTTTAAGAAAATAAAAGTATTTCCCTTTTTCCTTTGAATCAGATTGTAGTTTTTTATTAGTANTCTAGTNTCNTTATCTGGTACAAGCTCTAAATCTCTAAAATTATTATCATCAAAAAACTCGTGATAAAAGCTTAGTTCTAGTATCTTGCTAAAATCATTACTATAATCAAACTGATTATTCATATTATACTACATTATTGAAGATATATTTTCAGATATATTATTTCCATTATAAACAATATGTTTTATTTTATATGCAACAGATGGGATATAGTTGGTTCCAATATTTGACCAAAGCTTACCAATATCTTCTATGCCAATATTGGAGAGTTCAACTGAAAGTTTTTCAATGGAGTTAGATAAGAGAGGGGTGTCTGAAGAGGCAAAAGTATTTTGTGATTGAAAAAATTCTATAACTAATGAAATATATCTCAATGATTCCATGTAATTAAAATTTGGAAAATACGCAGCGAACATTAAATANAAATTTATTGTCGTAGGAGGATTCATTCCGGGAGCAGATTGAAAATGCCCATTTTTAGCAGTTCTATCCTCTTCTATATTGATTANAAACATAGAAATTTTATTTTCTATTTCAGGATTTATATTTCCTTTNAGATCGACAAGGCTTGATACTATCANAGCTTCGTCAGAAAGTGACAATGAGTTCATTATATGCTCATTAAGCCTGTATCCAATNGATGCAACAACATTATGTATCATAATAAAAACATTTTAAATCTTTTTTTTGATAAAAGAAACAACAACCCTAACAATATAAACCGATATAAATGAAACTATACATCCTATTATATATAGTTGTAATGTNAAAAGTTTTTCAATAGAATTAAGCTCGGGTTTAGTAGAGCTTAANGCTAAAAACTCAAGAAAAATAAANGATGTCACAATAGAAATTAAGAAACTAATTACTAACCAGAATAATTCTCTTACTATTAAGTCTTTCATCCTAAGGTCTTTTTATTGATTTTATCTTTATAAGTGAAGATAAGTATATAGTGAGTGCTCCTAAAATAAATACTGCNTAATACTTCCAATTAGACTTTAAAAAAAACACTTCATTAATCAAATAAATAATAGGTATAAGAAAAACAAACACAATCATTACCATAATAAACCTATGAAATTGGTTTCTNGCAATAGAATCTCTAACTTTCCAATCCGAAAGAGTAATTACAAAACCAATTAATACTGCNAAAAGAAAGAATAAAGATGTTACTAAAAGTAAATTCTTTTTCTTTAGAATAAAATTACTAATCCTAATAGGATAACCCTCAATCTGACCAACAGGATCTTCAACTGTTACAGTGTCTGTAGCAAATTTGTTTTCAATGACATCCCAAAGCTCATTATAGCCATTATCGTATCCTAAAGCCCAGATTCCAATCCCNTTTAAATTGTTTGTTAAAGCATAGTCATATTTCTTTCCAAGTGTATAATCGTCATCAAACCATACTTCTTTAGTAGTATTATCTGGATATGTTAAATTAAAATAATTTGTCATACTTTTCTTTTCTAAAACAGGGCTCAATCTATTTTTTGTTACAAACTCCTCATTAAATAGGGATCGTACTTCTCTATATGTAACTTTTCTTTCAAACATAGAGGAAGTGCTCCCATCTTCACTCAAAGTCCCTTCCCACATACTGCCATAATAAGGTAAAGCTAAAATGGTTTTTTTNGGGTCAATACCTATATCTAGATAATATTTCAAAGTATTATTTAAGCTTATATTATCGGTCTCAAGAGGGAGTAATGGAGCTACAGCTCCCTGAAGTTGTGGTCCTGTATTATAATCGTAACCCATAATTACAAATAAATCTACAAACTTTTGAAGATCAACAACATCAAATATTTCTCTACTGTTTATAGCAGGAAGGGTTAGTGAAATAATTGGAGTTTTATCTCTNATATTTTGGTTGAGTCTTTTTCTTAAGACTTCAACAAATCGATTAAAACTTCCTCTCTTAAGATAAGGTAATCCTTCAAAATTAATATCAACCCCGTCGGCATCTCTATAAATTAATAAATCCGAAAGAGAATCAATCATAACCCCCCATTTTGATTGATCCCCTAAAAAAGAATTATTGTTTTTATATCCGTGGCTAGAAACTGTCAATAAAACTTTTGTCTTCTTTGCNTTAGCAGAATCAATCATAGCTGTTGAACGCCACTCTTCCATTTGTTTGGGGTTTCTATANGAACCAGTCTTGGGATCAAGTTTGTAAGAAAAATAAGACACAGTTGACAATAACTCAAATGGATAGCTTTTCCAGGCNCTACCCATCCAATATGGGTGCCATCCAAACACTTCATTTTCAGACTTAATTTTACTATATTTTCTGTCTCTAACATAATAAACTTTTTGAATAGAATCCCAGTAAAAATTAGAGCTATTTATTACATCATCTGTCCCATTTATAGCNTCGTAGATGTAACCATATGAAGTGAAAATATTTTTTTGATCGATTGGAGTGTACAAATTAGAAGTAATAGTATCTTTTGGTGATTTATCATCAGTGCTCTTTATTCCAAGCAAGTTTTTTACCTGATTAACATCTCTATTAAAATATCTCACATCGTTTTGAGATCTTCTTACACTTGACCTTAATTGCATTGATTGTCTTCTACAAGATGTAAAAACTAATACAAACAAAGAAGATATTAGGATAAAACGACTTAGACTTTGATTCATTTTAGAAGTGATATGTTTATATATTCGTTTAGTTTATAGGATATTTGTTCCTCTTGAATTTTTGATTTTTGGATATTTACTGCAACCGCTTTTAAAGTAATAAGATAATCGTAAATCTTTGATTTATTTTTAATTTTCAGCTTCCCTTTATTGATATTTGCCAAACTGTCTGACATAAAAAATTGAAAGTTCTTCGAGCTATTAAGACTTAGGCTGTCTTTAGAATAATTAGAAAAATTAACATTCACATTAATATCGGATGTTTGGGGCAAAGAAAATTTNCTAGNGGTTCTGGTAAGTTCTGTTTTTGCAAAGAGCATTAAAGGTTCTTCTGTTAATATTTCATTGAGTTTTTTGTAGTTTTCAAAGTCGGATTTATTCAATCCAATCCAAAATCCCCAACCTATAAGATTGTCAAGTTCATCCAAAATAAATGGTATTTCAATTTCATGGTCTTTGGTTAAATCAAGTTGTGGCGCAAGGGTGTATTGTTTCTCGTCTATCAAGTGATATATAGTATCTGATACTTCTCTAATTACCATTTTAGTTTCTTCAACACTATCTTTTTTGTGCTCTACAATCAAATTAGATCCTAAAACTTTTTTTATGTTAACCTTTAATGAAGCCCTTGAAAATCCTTTTTTTATTATGTTGAAAACTACTGGATTATCTCCAATAACTTTAAATGAACCCTTTAATTTATCATTTTTGGCTAAATTATAGTGTTGGTATCTTGTTTCAGCTCCTTCTATAAACTCAACATCTACACCTCCATAAATTAATTCTGACAAACCATTAATTTTTAGACACTCTATTTCAAAAAAGAAAATATCGTTTTTAAGTGCATCATACTGAAAACTCAAAGGAGTTCCTTTACTGTTTGTTTCGGTATACAAATTTGCTAAGTAAACTGTATCATTTTTAATTTGATTAGATAGAATGTCTACAAGAAAGTCCTCATAACCTTTAATTTTAATAGATCCGGAATCTAACAATTTTAATCTTAAACTGTCTAAATATTTCTTATAATATTGTTTTAAATCATCTTTTTTATTTTTTAAAAGTAATTCTGCCTCACGCTCAAATTCATTATTAAGGTTGTCCAAACCTATATTTCCGGATGGTATTTCAGGGGAAGAAATATTGTTCAATGAAAATGAGTTTGTTGGGATTTCATTAGAATTAGATACCTCAACTAGTGACTTGCAACCAATTGTAAAGAAAAATATAACTAGTAATTTTAAAAGTTCCTTGGTCATTATTTTCAATTCTTAGAGATCTTTTTTTCTAGATCAGATCGTATTTTTTCATACCGATCATAAGCATCTTTTTTGACAATATCCTGGATCTGCTTTTCTTTTGATTTGATTTCAAAGCGAGTAGACATTTCTTTCATTTTTTTGTTTTTCAGTCTCTCATGATCAAAGTTGTCTAGTGCCTTTAAATAATTTACTTCAAACTTTTTTTCAAATTCTAGAATTAAATTTTCATAAGGGCCTTTACTAGACATAAGTTTAGTTAGAATTGGTGCAATCTCCACCATTACAAACATAAAAAGTATAAATAAAGAAGAAGTAGTTTCTAAACTATTTAAGGCCCTAATTTGATCTAACAGGCCATAAGAAAGACTGCCTTTTAGCATGTCTTTCTCATTTTTCATTTGAAGTCTAATATTACCTTCCTCATCATCCAATTGTTTTAATGTTTTGTTGCGTTTTAACCTTTCAGAAATCATTTCAGCTTCAAATGCTTCGTATTTTTCTTGTTTACTAAAACACTCTATACCTCTACCCTTTTTTCTTGTTCCGCATGTTCCATCACATTCACATTTATAATCTTCATAATACTGCTCACGCATCATAAGAAGTTTATTATACTGTTGCTCAGTTATTTTCTTTTTTTGACTATTTGCATGCATTAAATCTGCATACTTTAAATCTACGTTGGATATTAATGTTGTATTTTCTACTTTTAAGAAAGCTTCTATTTCAGATTTGAAAATTTGAATCTCTAATGGTTTTGAAATAATTACTGCAATTATAATTGCTATGAGTATTCTAGGGATAGCTTTTAAAAAATCATTCCATTTACTATCTGAGCAGCGCATACTCGAAATAATATATCGGTCTAGGTTGAAAATAATTCCACCCCATAAAAATGCTAGAATAATGTTAATAGCTAGATTATCAAAAATGATTGAAAGTGCAAAAAAAGAGGAGACAATTGCAAGTATTGATGTAAAAACTACAGTCATTCCAATACTAGAATACTTTGTTATTTCAAAGCGAGGGCAGTTTTTCAATATTTCCAAACTAGCTCCAGAGCATTTAATTAAAAATTGATTAATTATATTAACCTTAGTAGAAGGTTCCATTATTTAAAATTTTTCAATAAATATTCTTTTACTAAGTAAAGGAATTTTTTAAAAGAATTTTTGTTTTTAATGGTTTTTATCTCAGTAGGCTCAATAGTTTCCTTAAAAATTTCATTATTTTCAAAACAATGAAGTGATATGCTTTTTCTCTGATTGTTGTTAATAGACTGAAAGACAAAATTAAAATCTGTTTTCTTTGAAATTTCAAATTCATGGCTCCCTATTAATGGTAAATTTCCCAAGTTTGCTTCTAAAAGTTTACCTAGCATTTTAATATTCCATGACAATTTCACCATTTGACCAGAATAAACAGCATAATCATTTGTATTCTCATTCGTGGTCTGAATAGCTATGTATTCCTTAAGTATTGGATCAAAAACCTCTACTTCAAATGTTATTTCCTTTCTTTTTAAAACTCGAACATAGACGCTTTTTTTTTGAACAACTCCTTTGTTTTTTGCAACAAGAGTAAATTTAGTGTCTTTATTTATTGATAAATGCTTTATTCCTTTTTCTTCAAACTTTTCATCAAAAGGTTCTATTTGAATTTCATGAGCGTTTTTAACTTCCCAACTTAAAACAACTTCCTCTCCTGGATAAACTATACTCTGATTTAATTCAAAATCAACTAATATATCACCATCGAACATTGTGAGTTTTTTTGAAGCAAGCGTTAAACCATTAAAAAAATCGTTTTTTGAACGAACCAAGTTTTCAGGGTTATCAAAATCTTCTTGTTTGCGCTTGCTAACTAAATATTCTTTATCAAAAATTGCAAAATAGTCTTCTTTAACAAAAAGGTCTTTATCAACTTTCCAATAAATTTGAACATTCATGTCAATAAGCCTTTTACATAAATTTACCAGTTTCATTGATTTTTTGTGGCTTGTTGAAATTACCACAATTTCAGCAGTAAGATCATCAGAAACTGCTTCAAATAAAAATTTTGATAAAAGAAAAAGATCATATTCATCAATCATAAGCTGAACCATCTTATGATCTCTTTGTAACTCTTTCTCAAGTTCAGACATCAAATCATAACTATAGTAGAATCTGAACATTTATAATTAATTTAATTACATAAAAATACAATTCCAAATTCAAAATTTTGATAAATTTGAGAATATTAAAAGTTTAATGTCGCAAAATTCTAAACTTGTTGGTCTGGTTCCATACCAGGAAAAAAACAATTCTGTTTTTTTTGGTCGTGAAAAAGAAGTGGAAAATCTACTTCAAATAATTCAGAAAAATAAGTTAATTACTTTAACTGGGCCATCCGGCTCAGGAAAAACTTCTTTGATCAATGCTGGTCTAATTCCAAGATTGAGAAAAGGATTCTTAGGACAATCCGGAAAGGATTGGGCTATTTGTAAATTTAGACCAGGAGTAAGCCCAATTGACAATATGATTGGTGCACTTACTACTTCGGGGGTTTTTAATATTGATTTAAGATCCAATACTGAAGATTTTTTAAATTATAAAAAAATAATTGATCAGGATCAATCTTTATCACTTTCTAAGATTTATTCAAATTCTGAAATCAATGAAAAAAAGAATCTGCTTATTGTAGTTGATCAAATTGAGGATCTTTTTTTGTATAGTAATATTAATTTTGAAAAAGAGGGAGAAGATCAATTACTAATAGATATTATTTCAAGAACTGTCAGAATCAAAGAAATTTCTGTTTACTTTTTGATATGCCTTCAAACAGAACATATACCAAGGTTAAATAAATTTAGTAATATCCAGGAGCTATTTAATAAATCGCAGTATTCTATCCAGAATATTGGTTCAGAAGGACTTAAAAAACTTATAAAAAAGAATTTTACTGAAAATGGAATTGGATTTGACTCTAATGCTTATAATGAACTGGTTAAATCTTTAACTAATGACTTGAGTTTGCTTCCAAACATTCAATTTTTACTATATCGCCTTTTTCATGAAAAGTTAGACTTAAAGAAAATAAATAAAGAAATAATAAATGAATTAGGTGGAGTCAAAAATGTAATTTCAAACAAATTAGAAGAGATTTTTATCTCATTACCTGAATCTGATCAAGAGGATTTTTCTAAACTTCTAAGAGCTACTATGAATTTTAAAAATCCTGAAAATCAATTTTTTGCAAACAGTTTTAAAAATCTTCTAGAAATTAGTGGATTAGAAAAAGCTAATGCAGAACGTCTAATTTTTCTATTTAAAAAAGATCTAGGTCAATCTTTTTGTGTTTTTGAAGAAAAAATTTCTGGAATTAAAAGCAAAATTAAACAGAGAATCCTTCTGGGAGACATCATCTCTTTCAAATACCAAAAAAATAAAAACTGGTTACGTGAAGAAGTTTGGAAAGATCAAGAAAAATCTACATTTTTAAGCTACATTGATTTCGCAAATCTTGCTAATAAATTTGCTTTAAGTGAAATTAGTTTAATGTCTTCACCTGAATTAGAATCTTCTATTAAGTGGAGAGATTCTTCAATTCAAAATGAAAATTGGTCAAAAAAATACTCCCTAAATTATTCTAAAACAATTGATTATATAAATAAAAGCGAATTAACCTTTAATAATAATAAAAAAAGGGAAGAACTTACAATTAGAAGAAAAAAACGAGTTACTAAGGGAGTAATTTCAGCAATAAGTACTCTTACAGTTATTGCAATAATTATGGCAATTGGAGCATTTATAAATAAAGGTAAGGCAGAAAAAAATTTTAGAGAAGCTAATATGGCCAAAGAACTTGCTGAAAAAAAGTCTACAGAAGCTGAAATCGCCAGAGAAGAAGCTAATGAAAGTGCTTTAATCGCAATAGAAGAAAAAAAGCTTGCCGATTCAGCAAAAATCATAGCTCAAAATTCCCTTACAAAAGCAAGAATTGCTGAAAAAAAAGCTGTTAAAAGTGCTTTGCTAGCTGAAGAACAAAAAAAATTGGCTGAAGCTTCATTTAAAGTTGCAACAGAAAAACAAAAAGAAGCTTTAATTCAAAAAGAAAAAGCCACAGTAGCAAAAGATCAAGCAGAAAAATTAAGAGAAATTGCTCTTCTAGAAACTGAATTTTATCCTTTAATGCTAGAATTGGAAAAAATTATTGAAGACAACTCTTATGAAACTTCAAAAGAGTTGATCATAAATACAATAGAAGAAGCTCTCAAAAAATATTATAAGTATAAAGAATTATTAAATGTAACCAATTCTGGAACAAAAGTGACTGAGGGACTTTTTGTTTTATTACAAACTACTTTGAGAATTTTAGAAAATAAAAATTCTTACAGAGAAACATCTATGAAAATAAAAAACATTAAACCTGTTGCTTCAATAAGATCAATTAGCTCTTTCGAAAATAGTATTATTGCTCTAGGGGGGGATGATCGATACCTTTATCTTTTAAATGGTGCTACCAAAGCAGAAATCCCTCGAATAAATATTAATGAAAGAATTCGAAAAGTTAAAATTGCAAGCTCAAGTATAATATTTGTAGGAACTTTTAAAGGAAATGTTTACCAAATTGATTTAAAAGCAAATAACTCAAGAGACAGAAAGAAAATAATTTATAAAGCCGCAACACCAATAAAAGAATTACATTATAATTCAAATTTGAAAGAACTTTTTATTGTTTCATCAAAAAAAGTAGTCAAATTTCAGCAAAATAATCTAATTACATTATCAGAAAATATTGAATTAAATTCAAGTGCTTATATTGAACAAATAAAAGGTCTTTTAATTTCTTCTAATAATGGTTTGCTTATTCAAACATCGGAAAATAATTATTCTGTAAATATTAATGAAGTTGATTTAAAGAGTGAAAAAATAACAGCAATTTCTCTTGCTGGAAAACGTTTATTTTTAGGAACAAGTTTGGGACAAATTTACGTCTACAAAGTAGACTTTGTTTCAAATACTAAAATTTCACTTACTTTTGAAAATAAAATAATTTTGCATCGATCTGAAATTACAAAGCTCTTTTATGACAGCTCTAATAATAATCTCTACTCTGCAAGTTTTGATAATCAAGTTCTTAAATACAATATTGATTTTAAAGATCTAGCAAAAATTACTAATAACGCAATCTCCTTTACAGGTCACGAAAAATGGGTTTGGGATATAAATCAGATAAAAGACTCCCAAGGTAATGATCTTATCATTACGGCGGATGAAAATGGGAACCTTCTTTCTTGGTTTGATGCCACTGATAAGCTTGTTGCCAAAGTTGAAAAGCTTTTAAATACCAAAAGACAAGAAAATTAAATACTCAAAGCTTGTCCTATGAAGATATTGTTAATCAGTACAACCGAAGAGTCAAAACTTTTCATGTTGAATTCAATAACAAACTCCCTTAAAAATCTTTATCCGAAAAAGATCTTAGTTGTTGATTTAATCTTTATTAATAAAAATCATATTGATGATAATATCCTTTTTATTAATAAAGAATTCAATAACGTTTTTTACAGTTCTGCAAATGAACTAAAATCTATTAAAAATAATTGCTATGACTATTTAATTGCTCTTGAAAATACTCTTCGGGGATTCTACTTAAGCTATATCTTTAATGCTAAAAC
>PAYI01000032.1 GCA_002714815.1 Flavobacteriaceae bacterium
GCAGCTTTCTCATCATCATTCATTTTATTAATTGGTTTCATATTAGAACGAAGTGCAGACATCGCAGAATCTAGCTCGGTATTTGGTGGAGCTTCCCTTAGATAACTGGCTAACATAGTTAATTGAACAACACCTCCATTTTTTGCTATAAGCTTTAACATCTGATCAGTCATATTGCGCTTATGATTAGTAACAGCTCGAGCATTTGAGTGTGTTGCTATAATTGGTGCCTTAGATAGTTTTATCGCATCATAGAATACGCTATCACTACCATGAGAAACATCTACCATAATGCCTAAGCGATTCATTTCACTAACGACCTTAGATCCAAACTCACTTATACCATTATGTTCAGGTCCTTTAGGATCAGTTGAAGAATCTGCTAAATCGTTATTTGAAGAGTGTACCAAAGTTATATATCTTACTCCTTTATTATAATAAGTCTCGACATTTGAAATATCATCTCCAATTGGGTATCCATTTTCAATTCCTATATAAATTGCTCGTTTGTATTGCTTTTCGAGATTATATGCATCTTCTGGATTTAGTGCCAATCCTACTATATCAGAGTTTCTTTCAATTGAAACTAAAATTGAATCAATCATTTGAATACAAAGTGCTTTTGCTCTTGAATTGCCGTTATAATTACGGATATCTTGTGCAACAAAAGCAGCAAAGAAAATAGCATCTAAATCACCCTCTTTCATTCTTGGGTAGTCTACTTTTGAACCAGTTTCATTAGGGTCATGTCGTATTGCCATATCAAAACCTGGTTCGATCATTCTCAAAGGTGTATCAGCATGGGTGTCAAGAGTAAGAATCCTTTTATGAATCTTTAGAGCCCTTTCACGTAATTCTTGTTCAGTTTCTGTTTTTTTATAATTACTAACACTACTTTCCTTACAATTATATAATAATATTACACATATAAGAAAAAGCGCATAATTTTGACTTTTCATATGATAGAGTTTCTTAAAATTAAGAAAATTAAATAAAATCTACCGAATTTGTTATTATTTACATAACTCTTCGGTATTGTGGTGAAAGCTGAGTTATTTATATATTTATTTGTTTAATATTTTGAAAAGATTAAAATTTTATATTTTAGGTTAGATCTATAAAATTCAATTATTTTATTTTATCGAATTGATTCAATATTTAGATGGAATATACCAAAGGTTGTTTTTCAGGTCGATTCCACCCCCAAGTTCTTCTTGGATTACCCTATCGGTAATAAAAACTCCAATATTAGCCATATTCGTAAAATTATCTACTCCATTTGGAAAATTTTGTCTGGTCCTATGAATGTTGTATTCTTCAGAAAAAGTCCTGTTAAAAGCCTTTTCAACTCCATCTTTACCAATCATAAATCCGATAAGGCCTCCCCATGTTGCTGTTGGATTATCGGAATCCCAACCCATAAGAGATCCAATTTTTATAGTTTCCTTTAGATCTCCTTCACCAGCAAATAAACTAATTATACTTGCTGCAAAATTTATTCCTGCAGCGGCACAACCATTACATCTCATATTTCTTGAGGTGATATCGTAACCATCTTTTTCTTCAACCTGGTATCTAACATATACATTATCTCTAATTGTTTCCCATGGAAGTCCTTGATCATATTGTTTTTTTACAAAATCATACATTTTTGAAGCATATGAATCACTTGGCAACTGATTCCTTGATTTTTCAGCAATCACTAATAAATTTTCCTTATTACTGAGTTTCGGATCAGAAATAGCTGCTAAAGAATACATAGAAACATAAAATTTTGATATCCATTCTGCGTTATATCTTGCAGTTGTCTGGATAGGAAGCTCTGCCATTTGAACAGCAAAGTCAGGTCTTGCAGGAGAATAAAATCCAAATATTTCAGTAGTTAATTGGGCATCAATCATATCAAAATCAGGATTATTTTTAGGATCACTTGTTTCTGGAGGAATCATCCCACTAATCATTAAGTCTAAAGCTCTTTGGTTTGAGACCCATAAATAATTTTGTTCTTCATGTTTTATATGTTTAAGCCATCCTTCACGTATTTGTTCACCATTTAATTTTGATGTTTTATTTGTATAAACTAAATGTTGATATATATACTCAATATCAGTATCGTCATCTGCACCCCACATTCCATCTTCACCTTCAAAAACAAAGTCTATATTTCGAGAAAGGTCTTGTTTACTTCTACCATACTTTGGCTGGTCTTTTTTACCCCAATCTTCTCTTGTATAAAAATCTCCTGTCTTCATTTCTCCAATATTTCCGATTTTATCCATTTCAGTAACTAAACCAGTCCAATTTGCGATGCACTGTGCAAGCCAAAAACCCTTGAGTTTATTAATGTAGTCAGCTCTCGATATAATTATTTCATCCCCTTTTGGTGAATATTCATTATAAACTAAGTTAGAATCTTTAATAATATTATTGTCCATTTTTTTTTCCACATTACAGGAAAAAATTGGAATTAAAAATGATATTAAAACTAATTTTTTCATATTAAATTGTTTAAAATTTCTCAAATCTTTTGTCATGAATTGTATTCCTTTTTTAATTTTTTATTTTTAGAATTCAGCACCTCCTTAAATAATAATTCTATGGATATCCCTTTTGTTTCTGGCATTATAAAAATAACAAACAATAATTGTAAAAACATCATAAAAGCAAAAAAGAAAAATATAATTTGAGATCCTATAGAACTCAATAAATAAGGTATAAAAGCTGGAATTATTGCAGCTAAAACCCAATGAACAGAACTCCCAAAAGCTTGTCCTTTACTTCTTAAACTGTTTGGAAATATCTCTGAAATAAATACCCAAATAACTGTGCCCTGCCCTACTGCATGAGAGGCAATAAAAGAGAAAATAAATATACTCGAGTTTATTCCAAAGGGATTACTTTTTATACTTAATGCAATAATTGTTAGAGAAATAATATATCCAATAGAACCAATTAACATAAGTTTTTTTCTTCCAATTCTGTCTATTAATATAACTCCTAAGTAAGTGAAGATTAAGTTTGTGACACCTAATATAATTGAATTAAATAATGATGCATCTTTACCCAATCCTGTTTCCTCAAATATTCTTGGAGCATAATATAAAACTGCATTTATTCCAGAAAATTGATTGAAAAATGCGATTGCAAAAGCTAATATTAAAATAAACCTATATTTTTTTAAAAAAATCGACTCATCGGATAAAAAATTTTTTAAATCATTTTCAATTTCGTTAATAATTATTTTTGTTTGAGATATTGAGTTTATTTGACTTAATATTTTTTCAGCTTCTTTATTTTCTCCTTTTGATATTAACCATCTAGGACTAAATGGTAAGAAAAAACTAAAGCCCAAATATAAAAATGCGGGGATGGCTTCAACACCCATCATATATCTCCATGAATTCTGATCAAAAATATTTAGATAATAATTAGATAAAAAGGCAATAAGCATTCCAAAAACTAGATTAAATTGGTATAAGCCTACTAATTTTCCTCTATTTTTTGCCGGAGAAATTTCAGTTATATATGTTGGTACAGCAATTGTTGAAACACCTATTCCAAGGCCACCAATGAACCTAAAGAAAGAGAATGATAAAGGACCAATTGCTAGAGCTGAACCTATAGCAGATATTAAATATAATATTCCTATAAATACAAGAGTTCTCTTTCTGCCTAATTTATCATTTGGAATCGCACCAAAAATTGCACCAATTACAGTTCCCCATAGTGCCATAGATACAACCACAAATCCGTGAAATAAATCTGAGGAATTCCAAAGTGATTGCAAAGTTTTTTCAGCTCCTGATATAACAACTGTATCAAAACCAAATAAAAAGCCTGCTAGAGCAGAAATTATTGACCACTGAAAAAGTTTAGAAAATTTCATCTAATATTTNACCATTGCATTGAAGGGAATAANCTCCATGAATTTATTTTTTTTACTATTATTTCTGAATCATCACTAAAAAGTTCAACATGAACTGAGTCCTGATTTGTTGGGAAAACAACTTGAGTTATGCTTTGCTTACCATCATTTGCAAAGACCTCAATTATTGATTTATCAATGAATATTCTAAGTTTAATTAACTCACCATCATTTATTTTAAAGGGAGCCATTTGAACTTTTGTTGTCTTGTTTTTATACTCATCCCCCTTTATCATCATATATTGAGAATATTTTGGGTTTTGAGCACTAGATTTNCTAACATCAATACCAAGTACAGATTGTTCCTTATCAATAAATATTTTTGTATGTTCATTACCATCTCTAGAAGAAAGTACGTTTAATCCAAATTTTTTAGCTTTTTTTGAATCTATTTCTACATATAATTCAATAGAGTTGCCCTTAATGTTTTCTAAAAACATCTTTTTNTTTGGTTCCAAAATAAATTCATTATTTACACTGGAATAATTATACCTCAAATTCTCAATCTCCTTTGGAGGTTTAATTCTAAGGGACATTTTGTCTTTTGAAAGACTAAGAACTCTTGGCATGCTCATAACTCCATCAGAAACACCCTTATTTTTTATGTTTTCCCTAGTCTTGCCATCATATAACCAAGCCCACATAATTCTTCTACCTTTATCATCTAACAATGTTTCTGGGGCAAAAATAGGGCCTCCTGGAAAATTTATTCTTTTATGTGATTCTGGAAAAAATTTATTGTCCCTCCACTCACCTATATAATAACGTGCTCCTCTTGAGTGGCTAATTAATACCAAAACCCANTTATCTTCTAATTTAAAAAAGTCTGGGCACGATATGTCCTCATGGGCTTCTACATCAGGCATNTCATANGCCATAAAACTTCCAACTTCTTTCAATGGTAATTTATAATCATTCCCAGAATAAAGAATTGGTTTATTATTACTTGAAGGTTTATTGCCGGAAATCTGNTAATAAATTTCCTTTTNATCGTCATACCACATATGTGGATCCCATCCAGGCTTTGCAATAGGATTATTTTCAGATTTAGACCATATATTTAGATTTTCATCATTACTGAAGGCAACACTATTACCATCTGACCCTAAACCGTGATAGGATATAACTATATTACCATCTTTAGCTTTAAATGCATTTCCACTAAAAACACCTATTTCATCATGCTCAAAATTTGGTAGCAAGCTATTTGAATGCCATCTCCAATGAAAAAGATCTTTACTTGAAATATGCTGCCATCTATGCTCTTTAAATATTTTTTTTCCATTATGAGTATATGGATTTTCCAAATTTGATTGATATATGTACCACATATGGTAAATACCATTATGAAAAATTGCTCCATTGGGATCAAAAGGATATCCCCTCCCTTCTGATATGTTTATATGCCATAAAGAACGGTATGGATCTTTAAGTTGTTCCAAATGTACTTTCCTAGAAGAAATTATATCTGAATCGCTAACAATCTTAGTGTTATCCTTTGTATTATCTAAACAACTTAATAGAAAGAAGAAAATTAAACTAACGCTAAAATAAATTTTCATATTCATAAAAAAACGGGTTTTTCAACCCGTTTAGAATTTAAAATAAAACCAAATATTAATATCCTGGATTTTGTTTATATAAAGATCCTCCAGTGAAATCAATTTCTTTCTGAGGTATAGGATAATACTCATCCCTACCAGGTGTGAAAACTGCTGCTCCTAAAAAAGGCCTCCTAACTTTTTCAACCTCCAAATATTTATTTAAAGTTTCTGCTGCTTCACCCCATCTTACAAGATCATACCATCTATGACCTTCCATTGCAAATTCTAATCTTCTTTCAAACTTTAATGCTTTCCATGCATAATCTTTTGTAGGAAATGATGGGTAAGTTCCAATATTCCATATATCAGATGCTCCAGCTTCAGCAGGCCATGATGTGCTGTTTTTTGCCCTTGTCCTCACTTGATTAATTATAGGCAAAGCTTCATCTTTTCTGTCAAGCTGAATTAAAGCTTCAGCTTTCATAAGAAGAACATCAGCATATCTAATAAATTCAATATTTCTTGAAGTACCCATAAATGGTCCATTTTTGTAGTAACATGAACAATCAGGAGCTTGTTGTTCTTTCATGTTATACATATAACCATAAACTCCAGGAACTCTGGCCCAAGAGATATTAGCAATCATATCGCCTGAATTATTTACAGTATTTCTATATTTAAATGGCCTTCCGGGTATTGCCATGGTATGATCAATTCTTGGATCAACAGTAAGTCCTGGAGCAGGTGGTGTCGTTCCATCTCCAGCATCTTCAGTGAAAATACTTACATCATTAAAAGTATCTAAATATGGTAAACCATCTTCATCTGTTCTAAATGCATTTGCCATATTTTGACTTGCCAAATGAAATCCACAGCAACCATAAAGTGGGTTTCCATGTGGAGAATTTAATCCAGTGGCATAGCTTAATCTGCCAACATTAGTCCCATCATTAATTGAAAATTGTGCAGCCCATATTGATTCTGGACCATTTTCATAACCATTCATGAAATTTTTCCCAAAATCTGTTTCTAAATCTCCTACAACTTCATCAGCATATCGTATTACGTCCTGTAATTTGTCTTGAGAAATAGAAGTTACCTGATGATTATCATTTTGAACATATGCTTGGAATAACTTTAATTTTGCTAAATAAGCGGCTGCAGAACTTTTATTAGCTCTACCGACCTCACTCTGTGTTACTGGTAAGTTATTGTATGCAAACAAAAAGTCTGCTGCAATTTTATCCCAAAGCTCATCGTTTGGAACATCATTTGTGACCTGTAATTTAGCCTCGGCATCTAGATCCTCTGTTATATAAGGAATTTTTTTAAATAATACTTTTAACATAAAATGACAATGAGCACGTAAAAATCTCAACTCACCTTGTCTTATGTTTTTTCCTGCATAATCAGGAATATCATTTATAACATTTAATGCTACATTTATTCTTGAAATAGCATTATAATAATTTTTCCATGTTCTTGGCATAAAAAAGTCAGCTCCATATTCTGGTGTGGTCAAATAGTAAACTTCAAATTCATGACCAAACCTTACATCGCCTACACCTCCGCCACCTTTATATGCATCATCTGAGCGAACACTTCCGTACATCCATTGACTTGTAACTGTTCCACGCATATCATCATTCATTACTCCTGCATAAGCTGCAATTACAAGTGACTCAGCATTTTCAGCTGTTGCAACATTAGACTCTGATAACACTCCGGTTGGAACATAGTCAAGAAAATCTTCAGAGCAAGAATTTATAAAAAACAGAGTTGTAATTGAAATTAAAAATATTATTATGTTTTTCATTTTTGAAATTTTTTGTTAATTGATTATAATGATACATTTATTCCAAAAGTTAAGGTTCTTGGAATAGGAACCTGATTACTTCCAAGTCTCTCAGGATCTGATCCTGTATATCCTTGAGCTGTAAACCAAGCAAGGTTTTCACCCTGTAAAAACAATCTCAAACTATCTATCTTAAGAGAATCAATTCCACCTCTTAGCGTATAACCAAGCTGAGCATTTCTGAATTTGAAAAAGCTGGAATTTTCATAAACATAACTAGAGGTCCGAGTCTCGCTATTTACAAGAGACAGTGCGGGAATAGTTGCACTAGTATTTTGTGGAGTCCAAGCATCTAATAGCATTCTAGCAGAATTAGAACTTGTTGAAATCCATATAGAGTTTGGAGTGTTAGTTATTCTACCACTTATTCCTGATCCAAAAATTGATAAATCAAAAGCCTTGTAATTTAAATCTATTCTTACTCCATACTCAAGTGAAGCCAAGGTATTTCCTATAAAATCCCTATCCTGTACATCAACAACTCCATCATTATTTAAGTCTGAAAATCTAATTCCTCCAGGTCTTGCTCTTAATTGAGTTGCATGAGAATCAACTTCTGATTGACTTTGAAACAATCCATCTGCTTCGTAGCCAAAAATAGCGGTTTGTGATTGTCCTAAGATAGAATTATCAACTGTACCTGGATATGCCGAAATTACTTCAGTAGGCAGAAATGTTATTTCATCTTGAAAAGCTCCAAATGTTGTTATTATACTATATCCAAACCCATCGTAATTTGGTTTTGAATATCCTAATTGAAGTTCCCAGCCATATGTTTTTGTAGTAGCTCCATTTACGGTTTTGTCTTGACCTTCTCCTAAAACTGATGGATAAGGGGGGGTTGTAAGAATGTCTTTCGTCTCCCTAGAATAGTAGTCAAATGAACCAGATAATGCATTACTCATTAATGTAAAATCTAAACCTATATTAATCTCACTAGTTTCTTCCCATTTTAAGTCAGGGTTTGCAGCTTGAGTAGAAACAAAGCCTGAGGGCAACGTTCCTGAATCATTACCAGCAATATCATAAGCAGTTCCTATATTATAAAACTGTTGCCAAAACCCTGGCTGTAACTCATTTAAATTTGTACCGTATCTAGTTTCATAAAGTCCAAATCTAGCTACATCACCAATTTCCTGATTTCCAACAATTCCATAGCCAGCTCTAATTTTAAGATCATTTATAAAACCCTGGTTATTTATAAATTCTTCCTCGGATATTCTCCATCCTACAGTACCTGCAGGAAAAATACCATATCTATTATTGATACCAAACCTTGAAGAACCATCTCTTCGAACAGTAAAAGTTGCTAAATATTTATTTGAAAATGAATAATTTACCTTACCAAATTGAGAATAGAGTGAACTTCCAAGTGAAATTCCGTTAGCTGTTTTTTGACCTGTTGCTGCGCTCAAAACAAAATAATCTGGATTTTCTACTGCAAAATCAAAAACTAGTGCATTTTTTCTGTCGTAATTATTTTTAATTGCTTCAACACCAATAAGAACTCCTATATTATGATTATCAAATTGAGTGTTATAATTAATTGTATTACTCCATGTTGTATTAGTGGTTGCGGCATGATTATTAATCAAACTATTTTGTCCTCTATTAACAAATCCATTATCTACTTTTCTTTCAATATTTACAAATTCATTAGTAGCATAATCAATTCCTACATTAGACCTAAAAACAAGATTTTCTAAGAGTTTTGCTTCAAGAAAAACATTACCAAAAAATTGATGTTTTGCTGTATTATCCCATTCATTTAAAAATTGCATTAAAACAGGGTTATTTCTATCTGAATAACCTGCTCCGATTGGGCCACCATATTTAACCCCACTTACATCATAAAGAGGGATGGTAGGGGCTAGGCCAAGGGCAAGTCCAGTAGTTGTTGCACCTCCAACATCTCTAGCTCCAAGAGTTTCGTTTGAATTAGTGTAAAGTGTATTCATTCCTATTTTTACTTTATCATCAATTAAATTGAAACTACCATTTAGCTTTGCATTTATTCTTTCATAATTTGTGAATTTTACCATCCCCGTATTTTTGAAATGGCCAAGACTCATAAAAATTGTTGAATTTTTTGTGTCTGATTGAACTGATATTTCGTTGTTATAAATGTAACCTGTTTCATAAAGCTCCTCTTGCCAGTCTGTGTCACCACTTGGCATATTTGGATCACCTCCTACAAATGGTTGAGGTGTTACGCTACTTAGTACAGGATTTGCAAAATCATTATTCCAATTAAAATTATAAATTTCACCATATGCATCAGATGGATCGTTACCATCATTTACAGATGCTTGCCATAATAATTCTCCTCTTTCCACTGCATTAGCCATTTCATAACGCGAACTTCTTTCAGAATTTGAAGATATACTAGAGTTAAAATTTACTACTATTTTTTCTTCACCCTTAATTTCATTTTTTGTAGTTACAATAATAACTCCATTAGCAGCTCTAGATCCATATATTGAAGCAGCAGATGCATCTTTTAGGATTTGGACTGATTCTATAGATTGAGGGTTTAAACTTGCAAAAACAGACTGCCTTTTAGTTGGTACTCCATCTATTACATAGAGAGGACTATTATCTCCCAAGGTAGTCAATCCTCTAACTAGAACAGTATTTGAAGGATTTTTCCTGTCAGCAAGATCATTTCCAGTTGATCCCATCATATCTCCACCCCTTTGAAAATAAAGACCAGGAACTCTCCCTTGAAGAGCTTGCATTGGGTTACCAGCAGTTCTCGCTTGCCCTTCAATAGCATCAAGTTCAACAACACTTACAGCACCTGTCAAATCAACTCTTCTTTCAGTTGAATATCCAGTAACAACGACCTCACTTAAAGCCTCTGCAGATTCTGTCAAACTTAAATTAAAAGTTGATTGACCATTAACATCAACAATTAAAGAATTAAAACCAATGTATGTAACTGTCAATGTTGCATCCTCAGGTACATCATTGAGAGTAAAATTTCCATCAAAGTCTGAAGTTGTTCCATTATCTGTTCCTGAAACAATAATNGTCGCTCCAGGTANAGGTTGACCNTCATCAGATGTTATTGTCCCTGTTATAGACTGTTGAGATAACAGGAAGAGAGGAAATAAAAAAGATATTAGTGAAATTATAAATCGTGTCATTTTTTCTCATTTGTTTATTTAGTATAATAAATTGACGAATAAACTTGACAAATGTTTTTCACTGTTGTTTCATATAATATCAAAATAGTTACAATTTCATAAACTATTGATTATTAGATTTTTAGTTTAATTTCAATAAAAAAAAATATAATTATTTTACATTTTATTATAAAATTGATACCTATTTGTTATACAGTATTAGACTTCTATATTTGTGAAAAGTTTTTTAATATCTTTTCTATACTTAAGTGGTGTATAGCCATACTTAGTTTTAAAAACAGTAGAAAAATAATTTGGTGAATTAAATCCTAAATTATAAGCTATCTCAGAAATATTATGTGTGGAAGTTTTGAGTAAATGTTTTGCTTTTTTTAGCTTATAATTAGTTATGTAATCGCTAATNTTAATGTCTAAAATTGATTTTACTTTTCTGTAAAGTTGAACCCTAGACATCCCAATTATAAGTGATAAAGTTTCAACTGAGAAATCTGAGTCACCAAGATTATTGTCAATAATGTCATTTATCTTTAGAAAAAATGACTGCTCAGGATTTTTAAATGATTTTTTATTGACATTATATATGTTATTCGTATAATAATACTGCAATTTTTTTCTATTATTGATTAAGGATTCTACTGATTGAGTTAATACAGATAGTCTAAATGGTTTAGTTAAATATAAATCTGCTCCTTTTTTTAATCCTCTTATCATTGATTTATTGTTACTTTCAGCTGTTAAAATTATAAAAGGTATATGCGAGGTTCTTAAATCTTTTTTCAAAATTTCACAAATTTCGAAACCATTTTTCTTACCAGGAAGATTCACATCACATATTACTAGATCTGGTATTATATCAAAGGCTTTTTGAAAAGAGTCACTTTCATGAGTAATAAATACTTCGTAACTATTTAATTTAAGTTTTAAAAACATAGCCATGTCTATATCATCTTCTATAATTAGAATTCTAAGTTTATTATAATTTAAATCACTGTCTGNATTTTGAAAACTTTTAAATACCTCAAAAGATTTATGCCCAATATCATTAAAGGTATTCCTAATCATTTTATCCTGAATTTCAACTATATTTTCCTCATTGAACATGGATTTTTCTGATTGTAGATTAACAACGAACTCACTCCCTTTTATATTTTCTCTGTAGCTTATTCTACCTAGATTTAGTTTTAAAAATTCTTTTGTAAGATAAAGTCCTATGCCTGAACTAATATTTTTATTATTAGAGCCCTTAAAAAATACTTTAAATATATTCTTAATTTCACTTTTTGGTATACCAATACCATCATCCTTTATGCTTATCTCAAGTTCTTTATTCTGAGTTTTGTCTGAAATTACATTANTAAATTTAATTGATATTGAACCTTTTGGAGGAGTAAATTTTAATGCATTATCAATTAAATTATAAAAAACTTTATCTATNAGATCATGATTTATATAAGCAAAACTTGTACTACTTGAGCCTATTAAAAATAATTTAATTTCTTTTTGATTTATTTCATTTTTAAAATCTTCAATTATTTTCTCTGTAAATCGATAAATATTAGTTTTGCTTACTTTTACTTTACCCCTTTTATTACTTATCTTTCTAAAATCTAAAAGCTGGGTTACAAGACGAAATAATTTATATGAATTTTTTGATAATAATGATATAGCATTATTACCATAACCTAGGCTNTTTTCCTTTAANGATTCTATTAGATTTAAAATTAAAGATAATGGTGTTTTAAATTCGTGAGAAATATTCATGAAAAAATCAAACTGTGATTTTAAATTTAATTTTAGTTCTTCAGAAACTTTTTTAATTTTTTCGTTTTTTAATTTTATCTCATTATTATATGATTGGAGAGCTTTATTTTTTTTCTTGATTTTATTGATCAAATAATAATTACTAAAACTGTAAAAAAGGGCTATTAGAAAAAGACATATTACAGCAATTATTAATCCTTTTTGCCTATCAAAAGTTTTATTTTGTTCATTTAAAATTAAGTATTGACTTTTTATTTTTGATTTCTGAGTCTTGATTTTTTCAATTTGACTTTCAATCAAATCAACATTAAAAGGATTAATTACAATTGTTTTAAGAAAATTATTTTTATCAAAAGGTTCATTATTTAAAATTTTTTCTGCAAGTATAATAGCTTCTT
Source organism: Flavobacteriaceae bacterium (assembly GCA_002714815.1). Lineage (GTDB taxonomy): Bacteria > Bacteroidota > Bacteroidia > Flavobacteriales > Flavobacteriaceae > MS024-2A. The sequence goes on from PAYI01000032.1 coordinate 12,633, forward strand.
CTCCGCCATTCGGATAAAGTATTGAGGCTTCTAAAATTCCTCGTTTTACAAGGTCAATACCTCCATATTTAGTGTTTAGACCATCTACACCAATGAACTTTATTTTATCTTCGAAATTGAATTCTTTAGCAATTTGCCAAGCAGCGTATGCCATTCTATCATTATGAACAAATACATAATCTATTTTTTTCCCAGACTTAATTATTTTTCTAAATGGTTTTTTTATGGACTCAGCATTCCAATCACCATTTATTGGATCTAATAAATTTATTTGTTCTATAAATCTATTATTATTAAAGANCTTATTAAATCCAATACTTCTTTCGTTTGCAGGAGAAGATCCAATTAATCCTTTTATTTCAAGAACATTGACTTTAATATCTTTCTCATTATATTTTCCAGGGTTGGTTCTTAATTGATCAAGTTTTAATTTATTTATATCCGATAAAATAATTTTAGCAGCAAGTTTCCCTACTCTAAAATTGTCAGTCCCAATATATGAGGTGTAGTTTTCATAAGAAGTCTTTCTATCAACAACAATTACAGGTATATTTTTATGAATTGCCTTTTCGACTATTGGAGTTAGTGCATCTTGTTTAATTGGTGAAACAATTAAAAGATCAATACTATCTTTAATAAATTGTTCAATCTGATCAATTTGTTTTTCAATACTATTATTTGCATCTAAATATTTTAAATTGATGTTCTTATTCAATAATGCAGCATCATAAATGGATTTATTCATTGATTCTCTCCATTTATCATCGCTCATAGCTTGAGAAAAACCAATTTTATATAAGTGTTTTTCCTCTTTACAATTGAGAAAAAGAATTGGCAAAAAAAGAAAAAATAATATTCTTTTTTTCATTATAAACCTATTTTGTTTTTTTTNNTAGCATTAATTTAAGAAAAAAAAAATAAACTACAATCTTTTACTANGAATTGAATANCAATAGGTTACAANTNAAATNANNTTAATATATACTTTTCATNTGATATGACTCTAATGAAATTAATTCACTTTGATCACCCTGAGATCTTATGGAAACACCCAAACTATCATCCTTACCCGGAAAAACTCTAGTTGCAACAACTTGTTTTCCATTAGCAAAAACCTCTACAACACTCTTATCAATAAATATTCTTAATTTTAGGTTTTCNCCCTCTTCAAGAACCATTGGGGCGCTTTCAGGAGGNCGGCTTTTAACATTTGAAAGAATTGATGAATATGAAGTATCAATAGTTAAAACGCTGTTATAAACTCTTTTCAANCCTCTATAGGGACCATCGTAAAATCTTGATGTTGTTAATCTTGTACCACGNTTTTTAAAAAATGCTATTTTAGTAAATTCTTCTTTATTTTCAGATCTTAATACATTAATTTCAAACATTTGTGAATTCAATGGATTTATTTCTGCAACTATTTCTATTGCATTCCCATTTACTTCATTTAAAATTATTTCTTTATTAGCAGGAATTATCATTCTATCTATTGTTTTTTTGTTATATCTCAAAGATTCTATATTCCCTGCTGGTTCTTGATTTAGATTATTATAATTTAAAACTGAATTGTTTTTTGATAAGGTAAGAAGCCTAGGTAGCGACATAATTTGAACATTTCCTCCTTTTGTTTGATTCCATCCATTGATTTTCCCAGGATTCATATTCCATATACTTATAAGTCCACCATCTACATCAGGTGATGGAGTTACTGAAGGTGCATGCATTCCAGATGGCCCTGACGCGCCAAAATTGAATTTACCATGACTTGTGGCAAAAAATTTATTTTCTTTTTTATTGTATTCGCCAAGATAATATTGTCCTCCTCTAGTATGACTATAAAATGATAAGATATATTTATCTCCAATTGGCCAAAAATATGGACAGGCATTATCATCTCCAATCTCTGTAAATCTATCTCCCTCTATAAAGGGGTGCATAAATTCCCATGACTCTAGATTATTAGAACGGAATAAGTATGTTTGGGGCAATAATTGACCTAATTTTTTATCATATTCAACACTACCAGAAAGTGCATAGTAAATCCCTTCTTTTTTCCAGATTGCGGGATCAAAAATTGTATAGGGTAAGTCTTTAGCATGTTGCCATCTGTCACCTTCTGTTTTATGAATTGGAATTGTAGCTCCTTCAGTAACTTTTTCCCAATTTAACAATAAGGGGTCACTAGAAGTTGCAACCATATTTCCTAATCTAGTACCATGATATATAGCTATAACCCTTTCCTCTTCTACAAGAGCTGATCCTGAAAAAACCTGGTATTCTGGGTTTGGATATATCGCTATTGGCAAATCCTTCCAATGAATTAAATCTTTACTTATTGCGTGGCCCCAATGTTGTCTTGGATCTTCAGGAGGATATGCTTGATAAAACAAATGCCAATTACCCTTCCAAAATGAAAGTCCATTAGGGTCATTTAATTTATTTTCTGGACTTGTGAAATGGTAAATTGGATGGTGTGGATCTTGTAATTGTTTTTTTCTTGATTTATTAAACCTTTCTAGCAATAAATCGTTTTCTAAAACTTTTTCTTGGTCTTCTATATTTTCAGGATAAGGACCATAAAAAGGAACCTTTGACTTATATTCTTCAGTATTGATTTGTTTTGAATCTGGTAAATTATTGTCTTTTTTAGATTCACTACAACCAAATAAAATAAATAATATTATAAGTACTATCGCTAAAAATATAATGTTTATATATTTCATTTCTAATGTATATTTCATTTTAATATAATTTTACCAAGAAGATTTTAATTCATTAAGCTTCAAATTAATTCTCATATTCCTTTTTGAACTTAGACTTACATCTGTGTTATTTTTATCTGATACAGAATATGTTGTCATAACATTTTCTCCATCATTTACAAAAATTTCTAATGAAGGTCTATCTAAAAGTACCCTTATAGATATTTTGCCATTTCTTGGCTTTGCTGGTATTTTGGTTTTCTGAAATTCAACATGTTGATTTTTATAAATAATTTCCTGTCCTCTAATATTAATTTTAAATTCATCATTATCAATTGGCTTAAAATTTAAACTTAGGTCAATTAATTTAGGATTAATTCTATCAAGACTCCTATTTATGTAACTTAAAGACTTATTATTATATGTATATGTATTCTTGTAAAGTTTTTCAATCTCTCTTATAGGATTCCGAAAAAGTTTGATTCCATTTTCCGTTGTCCTTAATTCCATAGTACATGGAAATGACATTTGCTGATTCCATGGCATATCATTGTCAATAAAAATATTTTTATCTCTTGTTGGCATCCAACCAATAATTATGGTTCTTTCATCTGGAGAGTTATTAAATGTTTGAGCAGCATAATAGTGATTTCCATAATCACCTTTACCTACCTGCCTATCTGTTACAAACTCAGTCCCATCAAAATCGCCAATTTCATAATCAAAACTAGCATCATATAAAAGCCATTTTTTGTTTGAATTATCACCATCAACTGCTAATTCAACAAAATCCATACATTCAAAAACCCAATTTCTATCAAAATCTGAAAGTTTTCTCCAGTTAATTAAATCAGATGATTCAAAAAATCTAACCTTACCTATTTTTTTTGCATCTCCTGGACCAGTATTAGGTCCTGTAAATGTGTCATCTCCCCTTTTAACCCATAATATTAAAATCCATTTTTTGGTTTCTTCATGCCACATAATTTTGGGATCTCTCTCTCCTCTATCAAATCCTTGATTTGGAACAATACCATGTCCTTCGTTAATTAAATTAAAAGTTCTACCATCATCTAAACTATACGCAGCTGATTGATAGAACCAAGAAGGCTCTTGTTTTGGTCTATTTTTATCACCCCAAGAATTATTGGCATGAGTGAAAAACGCAACAATTGCTTTTTTGGAATCTGTGTTTTTACCCAAAGAATTATTATGGTCAACAATGGCTGTTCCAGAAAAGATGGTTCCATTTCGGTATGGTAGTATAGCNTGGTTTAGTTGTTCCCAATGCACCATATCTTTACTAACTGCATGACCCCATGTCATATTACCCCAATTAACACTCTTCGGATTATGCTGAAAATATAAATGATATTCACCATTGTAAAAAACCATTCCATTAGGATCATTATTCCAGCCTTTAATGGATGAAAAATGAAATTGAGAACGTAGATCTTGATCATATCCAGTATCGCTATATGATGGGAATGTTTGATACTCTTCAAGTTGAATACCGTCTTGAGAATATATATTTGATGTTATAAGTAATAATAACATTACTATTAAATGGAATCTAATCATAATTAATAATTTTAATTAATAAATAAAATAAAGTTTATTTAAAAACATCTTTAATATTGTTTCAAAAAAATATAAAAATGTTATGTTTCTAGGATTTTAGGTAAGCATTTGACTCGAATGTTTATGATTCGATACAAATAATCTTTTACTTATATGAAAGACCTAAAGATCAGATCAATTTGAGGACCCACATTGGGAATATGTTCCGTGCTGTTCAATTTATAAAATTCACTTAGACATTTTTTTGCTGTAAGCGGATTCCCTTTATAATCAAAAGTAGATTCAAGTTGTTTCCATCTTACATTATCGTCACCTTCAATATGTTGCCTGTGGAAGGCTCTAATAATAAAATAAATTAAAGCTCTAAATGGACCTTTCCAATTGATTTTATTTTTAATCTCATTAAGTTTAGTTCCATTAAATGCTTTTAAAAAGTCTATGAACTCAGTTTTATTATCAATTAATTTATGTTCGTCCTTAAACTTTATATAAAGGGTCTTTAATTGTTCTTGAATTTCATCACCCAACCAAACATAACTCCTATTATNAGTTTCAATACTATTAATATTATGTTCTCTGAAGTTTTTATTTTCGTTTTTGAGAGATTTTTTTAAGTCTTCATATTGTTTGATTTGCAGATTTATTATTCTCGACAAAGGAATATGCTTAAAATGCTCAACCAACATTTTATTTTTCAAATATCTTAGAATAGCCAATGACACGCCATTATGAACTTCTTTATTTGCATTAAAAGTAGAGGTCAAGACGCTAAGTTGTAATTTAAGGTTATCTTCATTAGGTTTACTCATTAATATATTGAATCCCTTATTTAAACTTGAAATATAGCTAATGAGAAAAACCAATCTTGCCATTTCACTAAAACCTTTGCTATAGAGATGATAATTTATAAAAGGTTCTAATTCACTGTAAACCGAAATGTAGATATTTGTTTTTGTTGTTAATCCCATAATCATAAAGAGAATAATTTTTTAAACTATTCGTAAATAATNTTTAAAAAAAGCAAGAATTTATTCTTATTTATTTAATTTAAGTGAAGATAATTTATAAAATATTATAACCATTCATTTTTGTTTTTTATAAAATAAAAATGAATTTATTTATATTATTTTTAAGCTTCACAATAACTATTTCTCATATTTAAAATATAACTATTATGTACAGAATCCATTTATTAATTTTAGTTGTAATTTTATTTTCTTGTTCTGAGAATGGGAATGGTTCCTCTTCAAATAACCCTTCGTCATCCACCTCAATTGATATAAGTATTTTAGCTGAAAAATTTTATAACGAGAGTGCAGTTTCAGTAATTGTAAATGATGACAATTTAGTTATAAGTACAAAAAATCTTCCTGACCANAAAAGTGCTTATTATGGAATAAATCATCCTCTTTATGAATCATACGATGAACCTAATAATCCTTCATTTAGGTTAAATCCTAATGGTATTTCCGAACAAGATATTGTAATGACNATACCACGATATCCTCANGTTNGCGACACCCATGAAGTAACTCCTATGGGACCTATGGGAGTGGCTATAAACAGTGTGGCAATCTATAATCAAATGGCAGCACCTGGAGATGATATTTTAGATGAATTAAATACTTTTGACCAATATGATGGTCACCCAGCTCCAGGAGATGATTATCATTATCATATCGAACCAAGTTGGTTAACAGAGAATCTTGGAGATGATGCCTTTCTTGGGCTTTTATTAGATGGGTTTCCTGTTTATGGACCAGTTGAAAACGGGTCTAGATTGTCAAATGAGGATCTTGATGATTATCATGGCCACATTCATAATACTANTGATTTTCCTGAAGGAATATATCATTATCATATAACTGATGAATTACCCTGGATAAATGGAGACGGATTTTATGGTCAACCTGGAACAATTACAAGATAAGAATGAGCATTACTAAAATTAACAAATATCCAATTTTTAGGAAAGTGATTTTAATTCAGAGTTTAATGTTATTTTGTTTTTGTGAAAACGCATTTGTAAACCATAATATTAATGATTTTTTTATACCAAATAAAATCCTAAAAACTGATGAACCAAAACTTAATTATGATTCAAAGGGAGCTTTGTATTTTGATAATAATCTTTTTTCGGGATATTTAATAAAGAATAAAAATGGAAAATTAGTAGAAAAAAAAGGATATTATAACGGTTATTTAGAAGGAAAAAGTTTAGGGTATTTTCAAAATGGCAACTTGAAATATAGAAGATTTTATAAGGCTGGAAAAAAAATAGGNAAACATATGGGGTGGTATGAATCAGGAAAAAATAAGTTTGAATATTTTTTTAAAGAAGGTTTAAGTGAAGGTCTACATAAGCAGTGGTACAATAATGGGATGAAGTTTTCAGAGATCAATTATTTAAATGGCAAACCCTTTGGTTCAACAAAGGTTTGGCGTAAGGATGGNAAATTAAGGTCTAATTTTGTAATCAGAGAAAATGGAAGAAGATATGGGCTTGCAGGTATAAAACGATGTACAAAAATTGATGCCAAAAAAGAGATTATAGAACCATACATCGTATCAAAGTGAAAGTTAAAATCGTTTTTTGTTTTTTGATTATATACTCCTGTCAGGGTTTAAATAATAATGTTATAAACAAAAAGACGACCTCTTATATCGATCTACCCTATTATAACGAACCTACATTTACTCCAATATGGATAGATAAATCTGATCCAAAACTTTCTGAAATTCATACTATAAAAAATTTTAANTTTAAAAACCAAGAAGGTAGATGGATTAACCAGTCTAATTTAAAAGGTAAAATATACATAGCTAATTTTTTCTTTACCTCATGTTCAACTGTTTGCCCAAAAATGGCAACTAATCTTCTTAAAGTTCAAAAAGAATTTTCGGCAGATGAAAGAGTTAAAATTTTATCTCATACTGTTATGCCTTGGATTGATAATCAGGAAAGACTTAAAGAGTATGGAAATTTTAATAATATAGATTCAAAATTTTGGTATTTACTAACGGGTCCAAAAGATAAAATCTACAAAATGGCAAGAGAATCGTACTTTGCAGATGAAGGTTTTNGAAAATCTGTGTCAGATATTGATGATTTTATTCATACCGAAAATTTTATTNTGATAGATAGTGAAAATAGAATAAGAGCANTTTATAATGGNACTTTATCACTTGAAACAAGCAGAATGATANAAGATATTAAATCACTCCTTTAAAATGAAAATNATGCAGNNTAATTATTTAAAATTATTTTTTTTATTCNTATATNTTTTCGGTTCAATAAATTTAAATGCTCATGTGGGTAGTATTCACTCACACGAGAGCAAGAAATGGTTTATCCAAGAGTCTTTAAAACCTCTAGAAGCTGAATTTATTTCATTTAACGGTAGCAGTGTGATTTTAAAAGAATTTAAAACAAATGTTATTCTAAATTATCANTTGAGTNAATTTTCAATNGAAGATCAGGTTCTAATTTTAAAAAAGAATNAATTAGCAGAACATATTAACAACAAANCTTCCANTAAAAAAATTGAAANATCAGANTACAANNATTTAATTANAAACATTAATAGGATTTTTGTTTCTCTTTTTTTAATTGTTTTCTCTTTTTTTATTTTTCAATTCTTATTCCCTTATCTNAAGACTCCATCAGCAATACTNAGTTTTTCAATNTTTTTATTTTTAATTATAATTGCTTGTAATTCTGAAGAAATTAGTTCTGATTCNAATAATCAAGCAGAAGTTCAAGAATCAGCTCAAGAAACACAAAATANTACTTCAACTAATAATAGTAGTAGTAGTAGTAATAATTCAAATACTACCAGTTCACAAACNGATTCTGGGGATAGTAATTTAGAAGTTATAAAAACTTACTTTGATGATTTTTCAGGAGTAACAATAAATAATGATGAAGAATATTTTTATATCAATTCATATAGTTGGCCTGAACATGAAATGGGCATTGGAATTACTTCTTGGCAAGAGCAGGTTCCAATTCCTCAAAATTATACGGGTGATAATAGTTGGCGAATTCCACTACAACCCGAAATGTCTGAATCCCCAGTAGACACNTCTGTAAATTTATTTAGAGGNGCTATTGCTATTGCAGTAAATGGAATCCCAATATTTAATGCAGTTAACAATCGTGGTGTAAACGCTTACGAAGCAGGAGAATTAGATAATTGGGGTGGGCATTTTGGAAAAGGAGATGATTATCATTATCACCTAATCCCAACACATTTAGAAGAAACTGTTGGAACAGATCAACCACTGGCATATGCACTTGATGGGTATCCTGTATATGGATACACTAATGAAACNTTAGANGATGCCTTTGGNCGATACGATANTAGTGGAAACTACCAATACCATGCAAAAACTATTGCTCCTTATTATATGCCTTTCGTGATGGGTGAAATTAATGTCGTAGATGATGAAATCTCTCCTCAACCTTCTCAAAATCCTATTAGACCNTCCGATTCATTTAANCCTGTAANTGGTGCCAGTGTGACAGGTTTTTCTCAAACAGGTGTAAATGCTTTTTCTTTCGAATATACCGTAGAAGGTGTTAAATATTATGTTAATTACAATTGGGATGAGAATTGTAAATTTACATTTACCTATGTTGATGAAAATGGTGGAACTACTAATCTACCTCATAATGGATCTTTATCAGATGATTCAACCGAAAATTCTGAAACATTTATAAATACCTCTGCATGTATAGATGTAGATTATCTATCTGGAAGTTATAACNTTTCAANTGATAATAGCTCATCNAGTTTGAGTGAAGATTCAACTGGTTTTTCAGCTACATCTGATAAATCTGATTTCACTTTAACGAGTAGTGCAATAAATTCTGAAGGTAAAATTCTTGATGCCTTTAAATGTGAGGAAAAAGTTAATGGAATTGAAAAATCTATTCCAATTGCGTGGTCAAATATTCCTGAAGGAACNGGAAGTATTGCTATTTCGATTCATGGTTTTCCAAATGCAAATGAGACCAACTCGTATTTAACTCTCTGGAATATAAATCCAAGTGTAACTGAAATTCAATATGGTGAGGCAAATAGTGGTGAATGGTTCATGGGACCAAACAAAGATGGAGGTAAGATTTCTTATAGTTCCCCATGCAGTCCAAGTGGAGGAACATCTACATATTATATGACTATTTATGCCTTAAGTGAAACCCCTTCTAGTCTTCCAGAGGGTGATTCACTTACAGTAAATTATTCTGTACTTTTAGAATCACTTTCTGAAGTTACTATTATTGATCAAGTTGTTCTTGAGTATCTCTCTGTTACAGATTAATAGAAAATTGATTAAGTGTACTATTTTTCTCTAGTTTATCACTATAATGATTAGAGTNAAAATCAAATTNATTTTTTTTTGAAACTATGGATTATTTGTTCATTCTGATGGAACGATTTATGTTGTTTCAATTACTGAAGGAGAGCAAAAAATTTTCCGTTACACATCTGAGGGAACATTACTATGTGNGTTATTAATTCCTAGTTCAATGAATATTATAAGACCAGATGGTATTTTCATTGATAGCTCTGATAATAATNTGTTTATTGCAGATTCTCAGGGTCCTATTTATGATGGGCATTCACTNTACAAGATTAGTTGGAAAGACCAGTGTAATTAAATGAAATTTAAAGAATCCAACCTTTTCTATATTTTTTATGGACTAAATCGTTTGCTATTTCNTTGTTGGTAAATCTTAGATTCTTTGAATCCCAGATTAATCTTTGATCTTTCATACGTATAGCTATCATTCCCAAAAGAGCCATCTCAGTCAATGGTCCTCCATAATCAAAATTTGAGGAGGCAGGGGTTCCATCTTTGCATGCTCTTATCCAATCCCCTTCATGAGTAGTATCCACACGTGGAATTGTTTTCTGAGGAATTCTATATTCATTCATTTTTTCCTCAGGGATAATTTTTAAACCACTAGCTCCATGAGAATCATGAATAATTTTACCCTTGTCACCCACAAGCATTGCTCCACTAAGGGTAAATTTCTCTCCAGGTTTAAATTCTTCTGGGATGGGAGGCAAAATTCTACCATCAGACCAAGTTAAATTTACTTCTGGATGTTTACCTCTTTTTGGAAACTTCATTCTAACAATTGAAGCAGATGGATATGTTTGAGATGAGATTTCGGGAATCCAATGAGTAGAAGTTGCTTGAATTTCAGTCGGGGCACCTAAATCAAGTGCATAAAATGAAGGNTCTAATATATGACAGCCCATATCTCCCATTGATCCAGTTCCAAAATCCAACCATGCTCTCCATGATAATGGATGGTAATCTGGATGATAATCTCGATAAGGAGCTGGGCCAAGCCATAGGTCCCAGTCNAGTCCTTCAGGAATTGGAGGTTTATCTTTTGACTTCGCTTTAACTGCAAATGTATCCCATGCATTTCCCCCNACTGGTCTATCTGTCCAAGCATGAATTTCTCTTACATTTCCAATTGCCCCATCATTTATCCATTCTTTAAGACTCCTGATTTCGTCAGATGACCTTCCTTGATTACCCATCTGTGTTTGAACATTATATTCTCTTGCAGCTTCNGTNATTTTTCTTGCTTCGAAAACAGTGTGTGTGAGTGGTTTTTGACAAAAAACATGCTTTCCTAATTTAATAGCCATCATTGTAATTACTGCATGGTTATGATCAGGGGTAGCAACAATTACAGCATCAATATCTTTCTGTTTTTCAAACATTANTCTAAAATCCTTATATGTTTTTGCTNTAGGGTAATCCTTAAATGTTGGAGCCGACTGTTTATGGTCAACATCACATAAAGCAACAATATTTTCTTCTCTACATCTATTAATATTTCCTGATCCCATCCCCCATTTCCTTACTCCTATACCTGCTATGTTTAATTTATCACTAGGAGCTTTATAGCCTTTTCCACCTAATACATGTCTGGGTAAAATAATAATACCTGGAACAATTGAGGTTTTCTTTATAAAATTTCTTCGACTGTTGTACTTTTTACTCATAAATAAATCTTAATAATTTTGATTGAATATAAGATAAATTAAAATATTATTTATTTAAACTCTTTTAGTCTTATTTGATTAATACCTCCTAAAAATCTATTAATTGATTGAGGACTAGGATGAAATGGATTGCCAAGTTTCGTTTTCCCTATACAATAAAAATCAAATTCCAATGAACTTAAATGATTTAAAATCAATTTGACTTGATTTTTCAGATATAATTTAGATTCTACGTTATTTCCCCAGCAACAAAGTATCTTTTTAATATTATATTTATCATCATGAACAATAGATTTTATTGTTATAAGATTCTCATTTAGTAAATTTTTATTGGCCCTTTTTGGAAGATTTTTTGGTTTTGAAAATCTAGCAGGGTATAAATTTACAATCCACCAACCGTCACAACCATTTTGATTTGCAATAATTTGAATATTCCTAGATGTAGGATCTAATGATGATTCATTTGCAAAACTTGGGTTGAGTCCTATTGCTAATAGTTCAGACCTTCCTTTTTTTCCTAATAAAAATCTTTTACTTCTATCATCTGAAGGGCGACAAATAATCTTATTTAGATTCATAATGGAAATTTTTTAAAATGATTATAAGTTTTAAATGTTTTAATAAAAATAGTAATCCTAAATTTATACTGCTTTTACATTTAAAAAAACAGCNCTTGTTTTATGGAATTATTGGGATATGTTTTGGCTGTTTTTGGTTTGTTCGTTTTTATAAAAGGAATCAAACCTACAGTAGAATTCATTAATAAAACTAATGAAAAAGAATTAGCAAAAGGAATTGGATTTATAGCTATTGTTTTNGCTTTTGCTTTCTATATATTTGTANCNATAAGTNATTTNATGACTTACTAAATCTTTAAATAAATTTTTATGAGGTNTGTTTTTTACATTTTCATTTGTGTTACAATGCTAGGTTGTAATAACAACCCCTCAAAAGAANAAACCTATCAGCTTATTTGGAGTGATGAATTTGACAAGGAGGATAAAACTGTTGATTCAGCCAAATGGTTTATGGAAACAGAAGCACCCAATAATGGTAGGTGGTATAATGACGAATTACAACATTATACAGATAGAATTGATAATGCTTATTTAAATAACGGTAAACTGAAAATTGTAGCTAAAAAAGAAAAATTTACTCATTCTGGTACCACCCAATACTATACCTCGGCAAGATTAAATTCAAAAGTTTCATTTACATATGGTAAAGTTGAAGTTCGTGCAAAATTACCTAGGGCCAAAGGAACCTGGCCAGCAATTTGGACACTAGGAAGTAATATTGAAACTGTTGGATGGCCAGCATGTGGCGAAATCGATATTATGGAGCAGCTTTTTGAAAATTTTGAAATGGTACAATGTGCAGTTCATACCCCTGATACTCATGGAGANAAAACAATTGTTNAACAAGTTAANGTAANTGATGTAACTGAAAATTTTCATGTNTATGGCTTAGAATGGACAGCAGATAAACTAAAGTTTTTTGTTGATGGGNATCATTATTTTACATACGAACCTAAGAATAAGACACCTGAGAATTGGCCTTATTTTAATGATCAATTTATTCTNCTAAATGTTGCAATGGGTGGAAATCTCGGAGGAAATATTGATTCTGGTTTTACTGAAGATGAAATGGAAGTGGACTACGTTAGGTTATACCAAAAAAAATAATGAATTATAAATTTACGGTGATAGAAAAGAAGAAGCAGGTAAACTATCTTTATTAAACAATGTTGCTTCAAAATAATTTTTCCACCCATAACGCACTCTTTTTGGATTTAAAACTCGATTAGACGAAACCCTAACTCTAGTTCCAATTATTTTAGCTTTAGCAGGGTAAAACTGATCATTATCGCCAGCAATTTCAAATCCTTTTAAATTATTCATTCCAAAAAGACCAGATCCAACATAATCAAAATAAATATCAATGTATGATTTATAAAGTTTTTGACTTAAATAAAGAGGCCCTGTTGGAAGTATATCTGTTATCCCATAGTCGTTAGACAATGCTAAACGTGCTAATCGCTTACCTACATCTTGCTTATTTTCTGGGTGAATATCTTCTTCCTCACCAATATCTAAAGTTACAACCATTCCCGTTTTTTCTAATTCTAGTGTTTTTCGTTGAGCATCCCGTAAGCCCTGTGATTCAGCCTTATCAGTATATTTAAAAGGTGCTATTTGTACAAAGTAAAAAGGAAGTTTCTCACCCCATTTTTCTCTCCAGTCAATAATCATCCCTGAAAATAAACTTTGGTATTCTTGATAATTGCTAACATTACTTTCTCCCTGATACCATAAGAATCCTTTAATTTTATAAGGTAAAATTGGCTCTATCATTGTACTGTAAAGAATACTGTAGGTGTTCGGGTTTTGTGTAGAAATACCTGTTTTTATATTAGACTTAAGATAATCATCTTCTTTCAAAAGCTGATCCAATGATAAATTATGTTTTTGAATAGATGAGGCCAAATAAAAAGCTAGATGTTTAAAGCTCCATTCTCCTTTATCTAAATACAAACGATTGTCTCCATCCTCAAGGTAAACAGCACCTCTAAATGCACCCTCTCCACCTGTATCAATTATTCGAATTGCCAAAATGTTCTCTCCTTTTTTTAGAAGATTTTGAGGAATGTCATAAGATCTGGCTGTACAACATGAAAATCCTTTACCTATTAGTTTGCCATTTATGTANGTAAAATCAAAGTCATCAATACCTTTTTCAGCGATGAATTTGTAGTTTTTAGTTGGATCNTCTACATTAAAGCGTTTTCTTAACCATAGTACTCCATCCTCTGCAAAAGTTTTTGCTTTAAAAGTATTTTCAAAAGTGAAAAAAGTTTCGTTATCAGTATTAATATCAAATCCTTCATCTTCTTTATCCAAAAAAATATTCCATTGGCTATCATCAAATTCTGCAGATGAAAATTCGATATCATCTAAATTTAAATTCTCCCAACCTAAAATATTGTCAGGAATATTATAACTTTTTGCTTCAAGAAATTTTTCATTGGCTTTTCTTATTCCTGAATTATATTCCTGTTCAATTATTTTAAGTGCAGAAAGACCCCCTTTTTTTATAATAAGATTTGCCTCTTTTTTACTTGATGGAAGATTATCTAATTTTTCAATACTTGTCCAGGCTTCAACTCTTGTTCCACCCCATGAGCTGTTTACAATNCCTACCGGAACCCCAAGCTTTTGATAAATTTCACGAGCAAAAAAATAACCTACAGCACTAAAATCAGNAGCGTTTTCAGAATTAGTAATTTTCCATGAAGCTGAATTTATGTTAGTACCATTCAAATTTCTAGGCACTGAAAACATTCTTATATCAGGGTAATTAGCATTTTTTATTTCTTTTTTTTGATCTAAGATTCTAGCGCTCATAGGCCACTCCATATTAGATTGTCCAGAGGTAAGCCAAACTTCACCAATCATAACATCATTAACTACTATTTCCTCAGAACTAGAGCTTATAATTAAAGTGTGTGGCCCACCATAAACAGGGGTTTTTAAGTATGCTATCCATTTTCCATCACTTCCAGTTTTTACTTTTAAGTTTGATTTCCAACTTGAATTTAAGGTTATCATTTCCCCTGGGCTTGCTTTTCCCCAAATTGGCACCTCAGATTTTTGTTGAAGCACCATATGATCCGAAAAAATAGGCGCTAAATCTAGATTTGGATGATGATTTGAACAGCTTAATGAAAAAAATAAAAATATTAAATAGTTATAGTTGCGTAGTAATGATATCATCTTTTTAATTTATAATTTAANGATGTATTTTTNTCTCCTGATGATTTAAACCTATTTTTATTTATGGTTTAAAAAATTCTTCTTCAGTTATTTGATAATAATTTTCTTCTTGACTTGGATCAAAGAAAAAATTAAAAATGTGTTTTTCCCCATAATTAATTGTTGTTCTTTNGAGGTCTTCAAAATAAAATTCTTTTGATTTAAACTGGACATAAATACGAGTAATTGGTAAATCTTCAAAAGTATATTTTTCTTTATTTCTTATGTAAATATGGCGAACGTATTTTTTTCTTTGATCCCTTATAACAACAATAATATCATGATCGACTTCATTAATAAGTTCTAAAGATGCTTGAGATATTTCATTAAAAACATTATNNGGAAAACGATGCGCAAAAGTTCTATCTCCCGTTTTACCTCTTTGAGAAAAAGCAAAATAAGCTGACAAAACAAACAATANGACAAATGAGTTTTTCATTATGTTGATTTAATTTAGCTTCTTTATTATTATAATAGAAAAATAAATTTTTTAGACTNCTTTANTTTATAGTCATTTTAATAAAATCTGTTAAATCAGTTTTAAATTTTTCCATTGAGGGCTCATGTATATACATCATATGACCAGATTCATAATACTTCATAATAATATTAGCTTGAATTTCTTGAGATAGATTCATATGAGTTAGAGTNTGTTCAACACCATAAAATACGGTCGCAAGATCATAATATCCATTCATTATCAAAACTTTTAAATTTGGATCTTTACTTAGAGCGCTAGCCATATCTATAGCAGTTGAAATNGCTATCTGAGTACCCCAACCTTTATTACCTTTATGAGTCCAATCCCATTTNAAGTCTTTATCGGCATATGCACTTGTCTTATAATTTAAATCTTTNGAAACACCCAAGGAGCCATAGAAATAATCCAAAAAACCAACTGTATAAGGAGGAGAAATTGCATCACTTTGGGGATCTGTAATTGAATATTGATTTTTTGGATTTTCATTTATACCAACATATCTAGAATCTAATCTCCCTATAGTTTTGCCTTGATCTCTAAGAAGTTGATTGAAATATTCACTAGCTTTTACTTTTAAATTAGATCGAAACCAAAATTGTGAATCTAGGCCTGCNTATTTTACCATTTTTTCAGCAATCATTTGTTTNTCATCATCTGAAATACTTGTACCCTTAAACAAATAAGGCATGTATTCATTTTCAGTAAACTCTCGAACCTCNTTTAAAAAAGCTTCTANGCTTTTGTTATTCATATTTGAACTTANTTCTTTATGATAGTGTGCCGAAGCAGCATAAGTAGGAAAATGCATTATGTAAGAAGTATCATCATTTGGNGCAAAAGTTAAAGTTCTTAAATCAAAAACAGCAGAGACCATTACTACCCCATTCAAGGCAAACCCTTTATCTAGAAGATAATTCATAACACCTGCATTTCTAAAAGTACCATAACTTTCTCCAAGGAGATATTTAGGTGATTGCAGGCGATTATAATTTTTTAAAAACTGCATAATAAATAGACTTGTGGATCTTATATCTTGATCAACACCCCAAAAATCACTTCCCTTACTATCTCCAATGGTTTCGCTTAANCCTGTTCCTATTGGATCCATCATTACAACATCAGCNATNTCTAAAATTGAATATTGATTATCAACCAAAGTATACGGTGCTGACTTNTTATATTCTGGATCATTTACAACAATCCTTTTCGGCCCCATTATTCCCATATGTAACCAATAAGAAGAAGAGCCTGGACCACCATTAAATGAAAAAATAATTGGTCTATCCTTCTTTGAGCCTCCTTCTTTNAAATAAGCTGTAAAGCCNTGCAGAGCAATTGGTTTATTTTTTTCATCTCGCAATTGCATGGTCCCAGCTAAAGAATTAAAATTAAGGGTTTTAGAGCCCATTTTAATTGTTTGAATACTTCTAAACACCTTTGCTTCAGGAATACTGTCTTGTNNTTTTTGAGCAGAAATAAATTGATAGNTAAAGAGCNATAAAGCTATAATAAAAAAATGNNGTGATTTCATAGATAAATGTTTTTCAAATATAGGAATACAAACATAAACTTAAAGAAAAGAGATTATACTCAGNGTTTACCAAAAAGACTTTTTAAAATTTATTAAAAATATTTATCTTTAAATCGAATAATNTATAANNAAACAAAATGAAACCAANAAAACAAAGATCNTCAAGGCGTAGCTTTATAAAAAAAGGTATTGCNGCATCTTCNATAATAATTGTCCCTAGAAATGTCTTAGGGGGAAATGGATATATTTCTCCTAGTGATCAATTAAATTTGGCTGCAATAGGATCAGGNGGAAAAGGAGCAAGTGATATAAGTAATTCNTCCGTAAGAGGACGAGAAAGAGTAGTTGCACTTTGTGATGTTGATTTTTCTGGTAGTGCCTCAAGAACAGTTAAGAAATTTCCNAAAGCAAAACAATATTCAGATTACCGCATAATGTTAGATAAAGAGAAAGACATNGACGCNGTAACGATTTCAACACCGGATCATGTCCATGCGCCTGCTGGAAAATTTNCAATGGAANGAGGTAAACATGTTTACATTCAAAAACCAATGGCTCATAATATTAGGGAAGCNAGAATGTTAACTAATATGGCNAGAGATCAAAAAGTTGTNACTCAAATGGGAAATCAAGGGGGTTCTAACCCTTATCTTAATATGGTTCAAAAATGGATTGATAGTGGAAAATTAGGTTCAATTTCAGAGGTAAAAATTTGGACTAATAGACCTGTTTGGCCTCAAGGTGTTATGATGCCTAAGTCTGATCCTAGTAAAAAACCCACAGCCCTANACTGGGACCTATGGTTAGGACCTGCAAAAGAAAAACCTTACACTCCAAATATGCACCCATTTAGTTGGAGAGGATGGTGGGATTATGGAACTGGAGCATTAGGAGATGTTGGTTGTCATCTTATCGATATTCCTTTTAGAACTCTCGGATTAAAATATCCTACAGCAGCTGAATGTAGTGTTGGAAGTGTATTTTCTAAAATGTGGTCTCCAGACTATATTCCAGAAGGCTGTCCCCCATCTTCATTAATTACTATTAACTTTGATGCTACTGAAAAAANTAAGTCACCTATAAAGATGACTTGGAGTGATGGAGGCATAAGACCTCCNCATCCTGAAATCATACCTGCTAATAGTGATATTGGAGGAACAAATAGTGAAAACGGAGTGCTAATCATTGGAGAAAAAGGGATTATTTCAACTAATATTAATGATAGCGCTCCATTAATGCCTAAACTCTATCTAAATGANGGTACTACAGATTTTGGCCCCGAGGTTGAAAAGTTTTCAGAACCTGAATACGGTCATCAGAGAAAATGGGTAGATGCATGTAAAGCAGGATTTAAAAGCAAGGAACATCTTGCCCTAACATCTTCTTTTGACTATGCTGGACCAATGACAGAAACAGTTTTGATGGGTAATTTAGCAATCAGAAGCTTTATGTTAAGAGAGGAAAAAGCTAATGGTAAAATAGATTATTATGCACGTAAAAAGTTACTTTGGGATGGTGATAACATGAAAATTACCAACCTTGAAGCTGCGAACCAATTTGTAACTAGAGAATATCGAAAGGGTTTTGAAGTTTAATCTTATTCTTTGGATCAAAAAAAAACCTATTCTTTTAGAATAGGTTTTTTTAATCTATAATTTTCTCATCCAAATATTTCTATAACTTACTAAATCTCCGTGGTCTTGTAAAATTAATGATCGATGTTTTGATTGACTTGAACTATTATATCCTGGCATATCATCTATCCCGTTTTTTGGTGGGCCTATATATTCTGTTGTGCCTAAAATTTCAACATTATTCTGAACTAATAATCCATTTAGAAAAACTGTAAAGGTACCTGACCTTACTTTTTCTCCGAGTTTATTATACTTNGGTTCATTAAAAATAATGTCATAAACTTGCCATTTACCAGGAGGAAGAGAAGCATTTACTAAAGGAATGTGTTGTTTATAAATAGATGAAGCTTGACCATTTGAATAAGTACGGTTTTNATAACTATCTAAAACTTGAACTTCATAACGTCTTTGAAATATAATACCNCTATTACCTCTACCCTGTCCTTCTCCTTTGATCACTAATGGNGTTTTCCACTCAATATGTAATTGTATAGAACCATGTTCTTCAATCGTTTCTATACTACCTGTTCTAGGTTTAACTGTCATCGANTTATCTTGATTTAGTGTCCACTTAACTGCCTTTTTTGAACTTTCATGNCGCCATTTAGAAAAANCAGATCCATCAAAAAGCACAATGGCATCAGAGGGAGGAGACATTCCTTCACCTGGAAGAACCACTAANGGTTCAGGTTGCCAAACTTCAGTATCTTNTGCTGCNNCAGATNAAATAATAGAACTTGCTNTTGGAGATTTAGGTCTGTCTTGTGAGTAAATTAATTGGGATAANAGGAATAAAAAGAAAAATTGTTTCATAATTAATTAATTGAAAAGATAGTATTTANTNGTAATNATATGTCAAATAAAATTTNATTTTTTACNGTTTAAATATCCTTTAAAAAGTCATTTAAATTAANAAAANTTGGTGAGTTCATTAAATGAAACAATAATTAATATTTTTATATAAATTTCTATTTTTGTTTTTATATTTTACAAAAAAATGGGTNAATGCATACAATAATTGAATATTTTGAAACGATTCCTTCTGCCCATCGAAGTTTAATTTTAGTTGGTGGTTTATGNTTTTTTTGGATTTTAGANGGTAACTTTTCGCTATTTCGTTTTCAATACAACAAATGGAAACACTCTGTACCTAATTTGTTTTTTACATTAACTACTATAATTATTAACTTTTTATTAGCCTTCTTGTTGNTAAATACTTCAGACTGGGTGGTTACTAATGAATTTGGTTTGATTCAATGGATACCNTCACTTCCCCTTTGGATAAAAGTTTTTTTAGGAGTTTTATTTTTAGACTTAATAGGGGCTTATACCCCGCACTGGGTTGAACACAAAGTAAAGCCTTTATGGATGATTCATTTAGTTCACCACAGCGATCATCATGTTGACACTACCACAGCAAATCGTCACCATCCGTTAGAGAGTTTTATTCGTTTTGCATTTACACTCATAGGTGTNTTTTTGGTNGGTGCCAATATAGGAATNGTTATGCTTTACCAATCAATTTCACTTATTTCTACTCAATTTAATCATGCTAATATTAAGCTTCCAAAAAAAGTAGATCTTTATTTAAGTTATTTTATAGTATCACCAGATATGCANAAAACTCATCATCACTATAGATTGCCCTATACTGATGCCAATTATGGAAACATNTTTTCAATTTGGGATCGTATTTTTGGCACNTATCTTGACTTTAATCGNGAAAAGTTAATTTATGGGGTTGATGTATTTTTTGATGAGAAATCTAATGGGAAGGTTCAAAACTTATTAAAACAACCATTCCANNCCTACTCAAAACCAACACAAACTCCAAAAACAGAAATTTAACTTAATAGAGTAATTAAATTTTTTAAAGGATNAGTAATTTGCTCACCACTATCCATTATTTTTAAAACGAATACTTGATTTTCTAATTCTTCTGAACCTATCAAAACTACCNTTTTGATTCCTTTTGAATTTGCATAAGCTAACTGCTTTTTCAACTTAATATTTTTAGGATACAATTCACTAGAAACGTTNTTATTTCTTAGTTGAGTAATATAAGAATAGGCAATTTCTATAGCTTCNCCTCCAAAATTAGCAAACAATACTTGAGTTTGTTCTAAAATTGTATCAGGAAACAATCCTAATTTTTCCATNACAATATAAATTCNTTCAAATCCAAAAGAAATACCAACACCACTAACATCTTTTAACCCGAAGTGACTTGTCAGATCATCATAACGACCACCTCCCCCTATAGATCCAATTTTAACAGTTTTGGGAGCAACTACTTCTACTATTATACCAGTATAATAATGTAAGCCTCGANCAAGGGTTAAATCAAACTCAAATTTAACTGAACTCAACTTATTAAAATTTATTTTATCAAAAACAAATTCTATTTCTGATAGTCCTTCTAAACCAATTTCATGTTGAGACAATAATGATCTCAAATTTTGTATTTGATCCTGAAAAGNACCTNGNAAATCAATAAATTTTTCNAGTAATGTTATAGATTCATATGAAAAATCTTTTTTTGTTAGCTCATTAAAGACTCCTTCTTTACCAATTTTATCAAGCTTATCTAAGGCCACAGTAAAATCATTCAATCTTGATTCAACACCCAAGACCCGAACAATTCCAGCTAAAATTTTTCGATTATTTATCCTAAGAACAACACCTTCTATGTTTAAATCTGTAAAAACTCGATCATAGAGAGAAAGTACTTCAACTTCTTGCCAAAGAGAGTTGTCACCTACAATATCAGCATCACATTGGTAAAANTCTTGAAACCTTCCATGTTGTGGCCTATCAGCACGCCATACAGGTTGTATTTGATATCTACGAAAGGGGAAGTTTATCTCATTTTGATGTTGTGCAACATAACGTGCGAAGGGAACCGTTAGATCATATCGAAGTGCTTTATCTGAAATAGATTGAATAAATTTTTGATTGTCCCTTAAAGTTAAAGCGTCGGTATCAGCCTTATTAATTTTATCTCCAGAATTTAAAATTTTAAATAATAATCTATCTCCTTCCTCTCCATATATACCGGTTAGAGTCTCAATTCTTTCAAAACTTGGGGTTTCAATTGGGTTAAAACCATATATTTCAAAAGCATTTTGTAGAATATTTTTTATATAGTTACGCTTAGCAATTTCATTAGGTGAAAAATCTCTAGTCCCTTTTGATGTAGATGGTTTTATTGCCATTTTAGATATAATAATACAAATATCTTCTATTTTGGNGAATTGGAAAAATAACTTTTAATTAGCTTANANTATTCCCAATCAAAAATAAGGAATTGAAAATAAGTTGATTTAAGCTAAGCTTTTTTTTCAGCAACGATATCAAATGGAAAATCGAAGCTAACATCTCTATGAAGTCTAATTTTAGCAACATAACTTCCCAGACGTTTAATATTCTTTCCTGGAAGAGTAATATATTTTTTATCAAAATCAGAAATATGTGAACTTATTGCTTCAGCTAAATCAGCATTTGTAATAGAACCAAACAACTTATCTTCTGAGCCCACTTTGGAAGTTAAATTAATTTTTAAAGCTTGTATTTTTTTTGCTTTTTTTGTAATCTGGTCTATAATTGATTGTTCTTTAAATGCTCGTTGTTTGAGGTTTTCTTTTAATATTTTTTTTGCAGAAGATGTTGCTATAATTGCCTTTCCTTTAGGTATTAAATAATTACGGCCATAGCCGTTTTTTACAAAGACAATATCGTCTTTAAAACCAAGGTTTTGAACNTCTTCCTTTAATATTAACTCCATGAATAAATATTTTATTATTTTAACATATCTGCTACGTAAGGCATTAATGCCAAATGACGTGCTCTTTTTATTGCAACAGAAACTTTGCGTTGATATTTTAAAGAAGTACCTGTTAGTCTTCTAGGTAAAATTTTTCCTTGCTCATTAACAAATTTTAATAGGAAGTTAGGGTCTTTATAGTCAACATATTTAATTCCAGAACGTTTGAACCTGCAATACTTTTTTTGAGTAGAAGTATCAATGTTTAGAGGAGTTAAATAACGAATTTCACCTTCCTTTTTTCCTGAGTTTTGTTCTTCTATTTTAGACATTTTTACTATTTTACTTTATTCCTTTTTTTTCTTTTCTCTGCCCATGCTTTAGCATGCTTGTCAAGTTTCACCGTTAGGTATCTCATAACGCGTTCATCACGTCGAAATTCTAGTTCTAATGCAGAGACCGTCTCGTTAAGAGCGGAGAATTCAAAAAGNTGATAGAAGCCACTTTTTTTATTTTCAATAGGGTAAGCCAACTTTTTAAGACCCCAATTTTCTTGNTTAGATAGTTTGCCTTTTTGAGACTTTATAAAGTTAACATACTTTTGAACTGCTTCCTCTATCTGGGTTTCTGATAGAACGGGATTTAAAATGAAAACAGATTCGTATTGATTCATATTTATATTTTTTGGATNGCAAAAATACGTTTCTCTTTGAATAATCCCAAATATATATCAGAATATTATTCATTTGAAAAATACTTATAAAACAAATTAAATATAATATTTAAAGGGCATTTTAGTAAATTAAGTAATGTAATAAATATCAAATTAATTATTTATACAATTTTCTTGTAGATTTAAAATATTGTTTTACATTTACTGAACCTGAACATAAGTAGGTTAAGTTCATGGTAAGATTTGGGGCAAAAAGGAGGAATTTATTCCTCCTTTTTATTTTTAATAAGGATCAACGTCAAAACTTACTCTTGTGTTACGAAAAACAGTAATTGTTTGAAAGCTTTTATGTGTTCGTTTTAAAATTTCCTTTACTGTTTTCGCATTCTGATGGTTATCTAACTTTATAAGTAATTGTTTATGATATAGGTTCCTTACTTTAGCAACCAAAGGAAATACTGGGCCCAATACAGAGCCTTTAAATGATTGTTTTACTACATTAGAAAACCATTCAGATGAATTGTTTACTGTCTCATACTGACGACTTTTAAAAGTAATACGAATCATTCTGTAATAAGGAGGATAATGGAATTCCATTCTTTCTTTTTTCTGAACTTCAAATAGACTCTCATAATCATGCTTTAATACTTGTTTTAAGGTTGGATGTTCAGGCTGAAAAGTCTGGATGATTACTTTACCTTTTTGATCTGCTCGTCCTGCTCGACCCGCAACCTGACATAGCATTTGATAACTCCGCTCGTGGGCTCTAAAATCGGGAATATTCAGCACATGGTCAGCATTAATTACTCCAACAAGTAGAACATTTTTAAAGTCCAAACCTTTAACTACCATTTGAGTTCCAACCAGTATCTGTATTTGTCCCTTATCAAATTTTCTAATGATTTTGTCAAAATCCCATTTACCCCTGGTACTGTCCCAGTCCATTCTTTCAACATTTACTTCAGGAAAATGATGTATTAATTGTTCTTCAATTTGTTGGGTACCCACCCCTTTTGTAGTTAGTGTTGTCATTCCACATGCATGGCACTGGGAAGGAAAAGGTATATTATACCCACAATAATGACATCTTAACTGGTTCTGTTTTTGATGGTATGTCAATGATACATCACATTGAGCACATTGAGGGCAATGACCACAGCTTTCACATTCTAAAATAGGTGCATAGCCTCTTCTATTTTGAAATAAAATAACTTGTTTTCCTTGACTAATGGTTAAACTTATGGCAGCAAATAGTTCATTAGTAAAAAATCCCTTCATCTTTTTTTTTCGATGAGCTTTTTTAAGATCAATCAATTCAATTTGTGGAAGTGCAACTCCCCCATAACGTTCTTTTAATTTCACCCAACCATATTTACCATTTATCGCGTTCTCAGCAGTCTCAATAGAAGGTGTAGCAGAGCCTAAAACTACTCCAGCTTTTTTCTTTTTAGAAAGGTAAATAACACTGTCTCTAGCATGGTATCTAGGAGCTGGATCAAATTGTTTGTAGGAATTTTCATGCTCTTCATCTACAATAACTAAACCTAAATTTCTAAAAGGTAAAAGAATTGCTGAACGAGCACCGACGATGATTTGTCCATTTTGATTTGAATTCAANACCTGATTCCATACTTCTGTTCTCTCGTGAATTGAGAATCTTGAATGATATACTAAAACTTTATTCCCAAAACGTAAATTCAAGCGAGTTACAATTTGTGAAGTCAATGAAATTTCTGGTAAAAGGTAAAGTACTTGTTTACCCTGTTTTATTTGTTCCTGAATTAATTCTATATAAACCTCTGTTTTACCAGAAGCAGTTACTCCCTCAAATAGAACAACTCCTTTTTTTTGTAATTCTATTTTTAATTCAATTAAAGCCTTACTCTGTGAAAAAGACAAGTTTTTATNTTCAACTTTTTCATCTATGTTTCTTACCAATTTACGATTGATCTCCTGATAACTTTCNATTAATATTCCCTTTTTCAACAATGATTTTATTGGAGCACTATTTACCTGAGCTTTTTCTTTTAAAGAATTTATCGTGATCCATGAACTTAAATCATTCCCTTTACTGAGAAAGACCATAATAATTGCTNTTTGTTTTGGAGCACGTTTTAAGTTTTTNAATATATTTTCTAATTTTTTCTCATTATTGTAGGCTTTACTCAATTGAACAACACGTATTATTTTAGGCTTAAATTTTTCTTCGAACCTCTGATGGATCATCGCTACTTTTTTTTCAATCATATCAGTAATCAGAGGCATAGCCCTCTTTAAATCTGTAATTTTAATTATCTCTTCTATAGTTAAGCTTTGTTTCTGAAGAGCTTCATAAACAATATATTGAGTGTTTGAAAGTGAATCTAATTGGTTTTGATTTACTTCACACTTTACGATAATTGTTTGACTTTCAATAAGTAGAGCAGAAGGTAAACTTGCGCGAAGCACCTCACCCTCTGAACACATATAGTAATCAGAAAGCCACTTCCAAAACTCTAACTGATTTTCAGTTACAACTGGAAAGTCATCAATTATCATAACGATAGGTTTTGGTTCGTATGTTTGAGGAGCTACTTTATGTAGTCGTTTTGCAATAGCAGTATAAATTTTTTGTTTTCCAAAAGGCACAGCAATTCGAAAGCCAGGTCTAACTAAACTTGCTTGTTCTTCTGAGAGATAATATGTGTAAGCCTTTGGAAGTGACAAAGGAAGTAATACATCAATAAAATTTTTTGGAACTTCAAATTTCATTAGAGATTACCTTTGGTTCCCTTTTAAATCGAGTCAAAGTAGCATTTAATTCAAATCCAAGAAGTAAAATATTAGAGTTGATCCAGATATACAAAAGAAAGATTAACAAGGCGCCTATAGAGCCATAAAGCTGATTGTAATTGGAAAAATTTTCAATATAAATTCTAAAGCCATAAGTTGTTAAAAATAAAAGAAAAGTAGTCATCAACGCTCCAGGAGTAAAAAATTGACTCTTTCTTCCCTCTACGGTACCAAAATAGTATAAAATACTTACCGTGACATATACAAATAATCCAAAAAAGGCTAATTGTCCTATTCGAGTCCATCGAATCTCAGAGGGGATCAAAGAATCTAAATTATTCAGAATATAAAATTCAAAATAAAAGAATATAATAACAGTAATTAAAGAAAGAAATGCTAAAAGAACACTTACTCCCACTGATAAAAAATATTGACGGAAAAAATTTCTCGAAAAAGCTATATGATAAGAAACTTCAAAACTTCCAAAAATTGCAGAAATCCCATTAGCTGACAAAAAAATAGACAACACAAAAACTGAAGAAAGCAATCCTCCTCNAGGCTTATTCTTAATATCTTCAAAGATNTCTGCAAAAAAAGTTTGGGTTTCTGGCGGAAGAAATAACTCTATATAATTTAAAAANGTTTGATCAAAATTATCTATTTGGATAAAAGGAATTAAATCGATNAAGGGAATTAAATTTANTATAAATAAAAGAAAAGGAAATAANGCCATAAAAAAACTAAAAGAAATACTTCCTGCCCTAGATGTCAATGCTCCTTTTACTATTCCGATGATATACATTTCCAACAAGTCATAAATTGAAAATCCGTAAAAGCCAGGCGGTTTAATCGCTTTTAAAAAAAACACAAGTGACTTAATAACAGGAAGTTGCAAAAATTTGGACATGGTATAATTCCGTATTACATTACAAATATAAAATGCTTAACCATATGTAGANATAAATCCATTAAAAATCGATAGCCTTCGTAACTTTACATNATGGAAATTCAATTACTATGTATCGGAAAAACAGAACATACTTTNTGGTCAGATTCTATTGAGGAATATAAAAAAAGGTTGCAGTANTACGTTAAATTTACGATAGTATGCCTTAATNATAANAAATTACAAAAAAGATCAGATCCTCTATTAACAAAAGAAGCTGAAGCTAANGCCTTACTTCAAAAAATTAAACCTAATGATACTGTTATACTGCTAGACGAAAAGGGTGAATCATATAGTTCAATTGCTTTTGCAAAACAAATAGATAATCATATGAACTATGGTAAGAAAAGAATTCTTTTTATTTTAGGAGGCCCCTATGGCTTTTCAAAAGAAATTTATATGAAATATCCTAAGCTTTTATCTCTTTCTCAAATGACTTTTTCTCACCAGATGGTTCGACTATTTTTTTGTGAGCAGCTTTACCGTGCATTTACCATTATCAATAACCATCCATATCACAACAATTAAATGAACCTTATTTTTGCTACACACAACCAACACAAAGTAAGTGAACTTAAAAAACTTGTTCCAAAATCCTATTCTATTTTTAGCCTTAAAGACATATGCTGTTTTAATGAAATAGAAGAAACTGGTTCTACATTGGAAGAGAATGCTCAAATAAAGGCAGATTATATTCGATATAAATTTGGGCTAGATTGTTTTTCAGATGACTCTGGATTAGAAATTGATGCATTAAATGGTTATCCAGGTGTTTTTTCATCACGCTACGCTGGGCCAAAAAAAAATAACGATCTAAATATTCAAAAAATTTGGGCGGAATTAAAAGGAGTAAAATATCCCTCGGCCAGCTTTCGATCAGTATTTCATTTACATCTAAGCGGAAAAACCTACTCCTTTGAAGGAAGGGTAAATGGAAATATTATTTTCGAAAAGCGAGGAAATAGCGGTTTTGGTTATGACCCTATTTTTATCCCAAAAGGCTTCAACAAAACCTTTGGAGAATTAGGATGTGAAATCAAAAATAAAATAAGTCATAGAGCAAAAGCTTCAAAAAAACTAATAGACTTATTAAGAAAATGTAGAATAGATTAAATCTTTTAAGACACAGAATTTTTAAATGAATTTTATATAATTTTAGAACATGAGGANNATTTGGATAACTATTCTTATTTTATNNAGCTTAAAGGGACTTTCACAACAAGAATTTATTGCTAATGTTGAAAACGAGACAACAGGGCTTCCTATGTCTAGTGTCCATGTTTTAAATTTGACAAAGGTTATAGGAGCAATTACCGACCGAAAGGGAGTTTTTCGAATTCCAGCACAAGTAAACGACACTCTTTATTTTTCTTACCTTGGTTTTAAACCACTAAAAATTGCCGTGACNAACGATATGTTAAAATTTGGAAATTTTAAATTTGTTATGACAGAATTGGCTTTTGCGCTAGAAGAAATTGAACTTCGNCCATATCAACTAACAGGCTATTTGGATATTGATGTAAANAATGCACCTATTAACAATGTAANACGATACAGCATATCAGGTCTTCCAAATCTTGGATATGAATCTGGAAATAGAAGTTTAGGGAATTTTTCCAAAGCTGTTGGGAATTTATTTAATCCCGTAGATTACCTTAATAANATGTTNGGTAAAAATGCATTACAAATGCGAAAAATTAAACGNATGCGTGAAGANGATGAAATCAAAAATCTTTTAGTTTCCAAATTTGACCGCCAAGTACTCATCCAACTCTTAGGAATCAAACGTNTTGATATTGATGAAATTCTTCGGAATTGTAATTATTCCGATACTTTTATGAGTGANGCTAACGATTTACAAATTTTGGAAGCNATCTCAAAATGTTATGAAGAGTATCGAGTTTTACAACTTTAAATTATTAAATTTCTTATTTAGATAATTTACATTTCGTTAAACCATTTTAAGTTTATATGAAAACACAAACTTATTTTAGGTGGAGATATCCCATCTTTAGTATCAAATAAGTTATATGCTAATTAATTCTAAAATAACTTATGGTAAGGTATTTATTCTAGATTTCAATTAGTTTTTAAGAACAGAGTCCTTTGTTAGCTTATTTTACTCGTATCTTTGNAAACAAATAGGTAATCATGCTACTAACCCCGCTTAATGCAATCTCTCCTATCGATGGTCGTTATCGGTCAAAAACAAAATCTCTTTCTGCTTTTTTTTCAGAAGAAGCTTTATTTAAATATCGTGTTAAAGTCGAAATCGAATACTTCATATCACTCTGTGAATTACCTCTTCCACAGCTATCAAAATTTGATCACTCACTTTTTGAGGAACTTCGATCTATTTACAACAATTTTTCATCCAAAGATGCTTTGGAGATTAAAGAAATTGAAAGTACAACAAACCACGATGTGAAAGCAGTAGAATATTTTATCAAAAAAGAATTTGATAGGCTTGAGCTTCAAGCTTTTAAAGAATTCATACATTTTGGTTTAACCTCACAAGATATTAACAACACAGCTATCCCACTTTCAGTAAAAAATGCTGTAAAACAAGTTTATATTCCTAAATTAGAAAAGGTGATTCAACAATTATCCTCTCTGGCTGATGAATATAAACACATACCATTACTTGCAAGGACACATGGGCAACCAGCAACTCCTACAATACTTGGGAAAGAATTAAAAGTTTTTGTAATTCGCGTTGAAGCTCAAAAAGAAATGCTTTTGCAAGTCCCNTNTGGAGCNAAATTTTCTGGAGCNACAGGAAATTTTAATGCNCATCAAGTTGCCTATCCAGAAATTGATTGGAAAGATTTTGGNAAAAACTTTGTGGAAAAAAGATTGGGATTAAATTATTCTTTTCCAACTACTCAAATAGAACATTATGATNCTTTTGCAGCTCTNTGTGANNCAATTAAANGAATAAATACAATATTAATTGATTTNAATCGGGATATATGGCAATATATTTCTATGGATTACTTTAAACAAAAAATAAATGAAAAAGAAGTAGGTTCCTCAGCCATGCCNCATAAAGTGAATCCTATCGATTTTGAAAATTCTGAAGGAAANCTTTGTTTTGCAAATGCAGTTTTTGAATTTTTATCTGCAAAACTTCCTATTTCTAGATTGCAAAGAGACTTAACAGACAGCACAGTACTGAGNAANATAGGTGTNCCTTTTGGNCATACNTTTATTGGACTTATATCTACTTTAAAAGGACTTGAAAAATTGATTGTAAANAANACNAAAATAGANGATGACCTAAACAATAACTGGTCTGTNGTTGCNGAAGCAATTCAAACAATTTTNAGAAAAGAAGGCTTTNGGGAGCCNTACGAATCTCTAAAGCAATTGACACGTAATCATACTGGGATTAATAAAAANGCGATTCAACAATTCATTGAGAAATTAGACGTAGACGATTCNATTAAATCCAAACTTAANGANATTACTCCTTTTAATTANACTGGTNTNTNATTGTANANAAGNAGNATTTTTAAAATAATTAAGAATTGNTTNATTTTTTATCNATTTAATTTTAATTTCCGNACTTTTCCCAATTGTTCNCCTCCTGGAANAACCATTTTATCNGNTAATTTAGAAATCTTNTTGAGATCAATCTCACCCTCTAAAAGCATCAAAATAGATTTGATTTCATTTTGCCTAATNTCAANAATATTTTGAGACTTATTAAGATTTTCTTTAGCATGCATTAGCAATTGTTNTAAATGACCTTGTTTTTTTCCATTTTTTNCAAAAAAANTAATATTATTTCCTAGTTCTNTGANACTCATTAGCTTTTNAAGATCATTATCTNAAATAAATTCTGTAACCCATTTTGAAATATTATCATTTATTTCTTGATTTGAAGAGANAAGNACTTTAAAATTATTNATGCTTCTTACAANGTCNAAATATTCTTGNGCTTGAGGATCCTTATNNCTTATACTAATTTTTGCAAGCATTTTAAACATTTTAGGACTAATAGAAAAAACAGCTACATCATCNTTGTTTAGGTATTTTTGAAAAATAGATTGGCCATTAACTTGAATACATAAAATTGGTATTGCTAGGACAGTAATAATTATGTTTTTCATCTTTTCATTTAATTAATTTTTTAGATTACTTTTATTTAAACTAACACGAATTTAATCCCAAATTATAACAGAAGTTTTTCAATTGTTATTTTTCTTGCTATTTATTTAACTTTGACATAAAATAAGTTTTCAAATTATTTGAATTTGCAATGAAAAAAAATTCTAAGTTTTTATTACTTATAATTATCTTTTTTGTAAGATGTTCAACTGAAGAATCTGAAAATGAACTAATTACAATTAAAAATTTAGATTCGGACGACACTGCCGTTAGCCTTGAAGGTGAACTTCAGATAAGTGACTTTGTTTGGAAAGGATTGAATGAATTTTATTACTGGCAAGATGAAGTTTCTGAACTATCTGACGAAAAATTAAATGATGAAAAAGAATATGCAAGTTTTATAAGTAATAATAATAATCCGGAAGTATTTTTTGAGTCATTGAAACATCCTGATGACAGATTTAGTTGGATACAGGATAATTATATTGAATTAGAAAATACTTTACAAGGTATTTTCGCTACAAATGGTGTGGAATTTGGTTTGTTATATTCATGTGAAAATTGTAATGAACTTATTGGTTTTGTGAAATATATTTTGGAAGACTCAGATGCCGTTGGAAAAAATATTAAAAGAGGTGATTTTTTCACTGGCGTTGATGGAACTATTTTGACTATAAATAATTATAGGTCACTACTTTTTGGAGACAATCTTAGTTATACCTTAAATATGGCTTCTGTTCAAAATGGTGACTTAATACAAAATGGAATAAACATTGAACTAACAAAAGAAGAAAATTTCAAAATTAATCCAATTCAAGTGAATGAAATCTTCACACTTCCAAATGGAGAATTAGTAGGCTATTTAATGTACAATCAGTTTGTAGCAGATAAAAATGTTGAATTAAATGATGTGTTTGCATCATTTATCAGCCAAAATATAAATGATTTAATAATTGATTTAAGATACAACGGTGGAGGCTCAGTAACAAATTGTGTAGAATTAGCAAGTATGATAACTGGTCAATTTAATACCGAAATCTTTGCTCAAGAACAATGGAACACTAAACTTCTATCATTTTTAGAGAATCGATTTGGTTCTGAATCTTTAATTAATCGTTTCGTTGACAAACTCAATAATGGTGATCCAATTAATTCATTAAACTTAAATCGTGTATATATAATNACNACTTCAGAATCAGCTTCTGCAAGTGAGTTATTAATAAATGGACTTGCCTCATATATTGATGTTATACAAATTGGGGAAAAAACGGTTGGTAAAAACGTAGGCTCAATAACAGTATATGATTANATAGATAACGAACAAACAAAAAATCCTGATCATANNTATGCCATGCAACCAATAGTTTTGAAAATAGCCAACAGTGANGGTTATGCAGACTATGCTGACGGTCTTGAACCTAATACACTTGTTGAAGAAGACATCCGAAATCTTGGTGNGCTTGGAACTTTAGATGAACCTCTTTTGACTTTAACTTTAAACTTGATTTCAGGNACNAAAAANTTTTTACCTCAAAAAGCAGAAATATCAAGGGTTTTNTTAGTAAAGGATCCNCTATTACTAAAAAGACAGAGNATGNTAATTGAGAAAGAAGAAATTTGGACCTATAATTGATAATTAAGCCCTGCTACAAAATTTCTGCCTTGAGTAGCATATCCTTCAATTTCAACATATTTCGAATTAAATAAATTAGTNCCATGTAAAAAAAGTTTTAAAGGGGTACTTTTAAATTGATAAATTAAACTAATATTTATAAGCTGGTATTCGTCTAAGATTGTTTGATTATCTAATCCAAATCTTCTCCCGATTAATTGTCCACTTAGATCAGCATTCCAGTTTTTGGAAATCTTATAAGACAAATGTGTTAATGAAGAAAAGTTTGGCAGATATCTGAGGTCACCATCTTGGGTTTGAGTAAATGTCATTTGATGATTAAAATTCCATCTCAATGCTAAAGATCCTGAAACTGAAGCTTCGACCCCATAATATCGAGCTTTATCATTTGCATTTTCGTAACGATAAGTACTAAGATCATATATTAAAGAAGGTGATTCTAATCGATTAAAATATGTACTAACCAATTCCCAATCCTTTAATTTTAAAACAAATCCTGTTTCAAAAGAAATATTTTCCTCAGGTTTTAAATCAAGGTTGCCTGAATAAGGATCGAACAACTGATATAAGCTAGGTGCTATAAAAGCTGTACTTAATGAAGCAATTAACTTGATTGAATTATTCTTTTCCTCAAATAATTGAAGTGAAGGATTTATGCTATAAGTAAAATTACTGCCATAGCTTGAATGCGTATTCCAACGTCCTCCAATATTGACCCTAAATTGATCGGTAATCTTAGTTATTATATTTCCGAAAAAATCTATTTGATCAATCTTTTGCCCCCCTTCATAATCAGCGATATTTTTTTGGATTAATGTTCCAAATACTGTATAAAATCTGTCTCCAATGACATATTTATTAAACAATTCTAATTGAAAATTCTGAGAATAAGTTTGGAAAGGGAAAGAGCTCTGAAAATCCCTAATTATATTTTGATATCCTAAAAGCAAAGAAACTCCACCATTTTTGTAGTTATAGTTTGAATTAAAATAAATTCGATCCATTTCACTTAATAGTTTGTAGTCAGAATCCTCCAAAGGGAAGCTATTGTCATAATCAGATTTTATATTTGAATGATCATACCCAGTACTTAAATTAAATTTAGATTTATTTTTATACTCAAAAGACATTCCATAATTTAAATGATTGAAAGGATCAGTTTCATCTCCAACAACTGCACTCATTCCTGTTGCGCTGTGATGTGCAAAATAAGCTTTTGTGCTAAAATCCTCCCAACCTTTTCCAATTGACAAACTGTTTTTAAAAAGATTTATCCCTCTTCTTGTATCTTGACTGTTTTGAGAACCAGTACTACTTTGAAGCGAGAGTTGATAACCTAATTCTGGTTTTTTAGTAATAATATTAATTACACCTGTTGAGGCAGAACTCCCATAAAGACTACTTGAAGCTCCTTTTAAAATCTCTATAGAATTAA
Organism: Flavobacteriaceae bacterium; assembly: GCA_002714815.1. Lineage (GTDB taxonomy): Bacteria > Bacteroidota > Bacteroidia > Flavobacteriales > Flavobacteriaceae > MS024-2A. The sequence continues at coordinate 46,746 of PAYI01000032.1, forward strand.
TCTGACTTAAATCCAAAAAGTTTAAATCGAAGTCGTTATCGATTCTTGAGGGATCCGAAACTCTTACACCATCTATTAAAATTAGGACTTGCCGATTTCTACCTCCACGAATAGACACTGTTTTATTTTGTCCTGCATAAGTTTGACTTCCAAGTATTTCAATACCAGTATATTGTTTTAATAATGTACTTAAATTTTGTCCTTGAAATTTCTGAATTGTTCTTGAATTTATATAGATAATCGATTTTCCCGATTTAGATCTATTCAACGGAAAACGGGAATCGATCACCACAACCTCATCTAGAGTATTTGTTTTTAGAGTGTCTGAAATACTATCTTGTAGACTAATTTTTTTTTGTGGAAAAAGTAGGTTAGAGAAAAGTACAAGGTATCCAAAACCATGTTTAAGTAATTTCATTTATAATAAGTTATGACTTTTACTTTACTCCCGAAGTAAAAACTATTAATATTTAAAGGCAGGTCTCCTGACTTACATCTTTAATCTGCCTTCCCATCAAATTTTGACAGTGGTATAAGATTAATTAAAGTGTCTTTATAGACAAAGCTAACAGTTGCGGGTACAGTTTTGAATTTTAATCAAATTCCCTTTTCATTCTTATTTAAAAAAAACCTTTAATCAAATGTAATACAATTAGNTATAGTTAATTGATTTTTGATTTATTTTTTGAAACGAAAACTGTAAAATCGAAGTGTAAAACAAATCTCCTGCTAGGGAATTAATAAAAAANGGTATTGCTAANANAAAACAACTGACNAATCCTTCCCAATTATTAGGATAATGAAAATACCAAACACCCANGTTACTTATAATAAAAAAGCTCATTGAAGCCCCCAAAACAATTAAAAAAGATAAAGATTTAGCATTAAAGCCAATAAATGAAATNAAAGCAAAACTTATGTAAATAANTGGCATTAAAGAGTGTAAACCGAGATAAAGATCAGTTAAAAACATACAACCTAAAGGAATAAAAAGNGCTAAACGTTTGTTGACAAANTGAAATCCAGNAAATAGTGCAATACTAGTAATAGGTGCAAAGTTTGGAGGATGAGGTAAAAGTCTTGTCAAAATNGCAAGAATTACCAAACCAAAAACTACTTTCATTTCNTTTTTTTTGAATCCCATCACAATGTTTTTTTATAAANCTATACAATTTATNCTACTTGGTCAAATACATTTTACGNCTTGCATATANATCATAAAACTCATCTTCTTTTAAACTATCAATAAAAAGAATACTTTCNCCNGTACTTTTCATCTCAGGACCNAGTTGNTTATTAACATTNGGNAATTTATTAAATGAAAATACAGGTTGTTTTATTGCATAACCATCTANCTGAGGATTAAAATCAAAATCNTCAATAATNTTTTCACTTAACATAACCTTGGTGGCAAAATTNACATAAGGTTGCTTNTAAGCTTTTGCNATAAAAGGAACNGTTCTAGAAGCTCTTGGNTTAGCTTCAATTACATAAACCTTATCATCCTTTACAGCATATTGGATATTAATAAGACCTACTGTATTNAGTGCTAAAGCAATTTTTTGAGTATGGTCTTTAATCTGTTGCACAACATATTCACCTAGATTAAAAACAGGGAGTGTTGCATTAGAATCACCAGAATGAATACCACAAGGTTCAATATGTTCCATTATNCCTATAATTTGTACTTTGTTNCCATCACAAATTGCATCAGCTTCACACTCAATAGCNCCATCTAANTAGTGATCTAATAATAACTTATTATTTGGAATNTTTTGAAGTAAATCAACNACATGGGNTTCTAAATCCTCTTTATTAATNACNATTTTCATTCCTTGNCCNCCTAAAACATATGAAGGGCGAACAAGNATNGGAAAATCTAATTTTTCTGCTAATTCAAGAGCNTGNTCAGCAGTTTGGGCAACACCAAACTCTGGATATGGAATTTGATTATCCTTNAGNAGAGTNGAAAAACTACCTCGGTCTTCAGCTANNTCTAGTGACTTAAAACTNGTTCCAATTATNTTAACTCCATAACGATCNAGNTTTTCTGCTAANTTTAGTGCTGTTTGNCCNCCCAATTGNACAATTACACCTTCAGGTTTTTCNTGTTGTATAATATCGTAAATATGCTCCCAAAAGACAGGCTCAAAGTATAATTTATCTGCAGTATCAAAATCNGTAGAGACAGTTTCTGGATTACAGTTAATCATGATTGTTTCATAATTGCATTCACTTGCTGCTAAAACTCCATGGACNCAGCAATAATCAAATTCAATNCCCTGGCCNATNCGATTTGGGCCNGAACCAAGNACNATAATTTTTTTTCTNTCAGTTACTTTGCTTTCATTATCACTAAAAGNCTTANCATTTTTGAGTTTAAGTTTTGCCTCAAAAGTAGAGTAATAATATGGTGTTTTTGCCTCAAACTCTGCNGCGCANGTATCCACCAATTTATAAACNCTTTNAATNCCAAGCTTTATCCNTTTTGAGTAAACTTCACTTTCTAAACATNTAAGCATGTGCGCNACTTGACGNTCTGCNAAACCTTTTTGCTTGGCTTCTAAAAGTAAAGANGCATCTATNGTTTTTATATTAAATTTTGANATTTCTTGTTCTAAGAAATTTAGTTCTTCATACTGCTTNAAAAACCACATNTCAATTTTTGTNATTTCATGAATTCTGGNNANAGGTATNCCTATTTGAATTGCATCATAAATNACAAAAACTCTATCCCAACTGGCTATGGATAACTTGCTAATTATANTATCATAATCTTTATATCCTTTACCATCAGCTCCAAGACCATTTCTTTTAACTTCTAAAGATTGAGTTGCTTTGTGAAGAGCCTCTTGGAAAGATCTCCCAATTCCCATTACCTCCCCAACAGATTTCATTTGTAAACCTAGAGTCCGGTCAGAACCCTCAAATTTGTCAAAATTCCAACGTGGAATTTTGACAATAACGTAATCTAAAGTAGGTTCAAATAAAGCAGAAGTAGATTTTGTAATTTGATTGTCCAGTTCATCTAAAGAATAGCCTATTGCAAGTTTGGCAGCAATTTTTGCAATAGGGTAACCAGTTGCCTTAGATGCCAATGCAGATGACCTTGAAACTCTTGGATTAATTTCAATGGCAATTATATCTTCATTTTTATCTGGACTTACAGCAAACTGAACATTACAACCACCAGCAAAGTCTCCAATACTTCGCATCATATGTATAGCCATATCTCTCATGCGTTGAAATGTCTTGTCAGATAATGTCATGGCAGGAGCTACTGTAATTGAATCTCCTGTATGAATACCCATAGGATCCATATTTTCAATTGTACAAATAATGACTACATTGTCATTTTTATCTCTTAGTAATTCTAGCTCATATTCTTTCCAACCAATTAAGGCTTTGTCAATCATGACTTCATGAATAGGAGAAATTTCCATACCTCTGGTTAAGAGTTCATCAAAGTCTTCAGCCTTATGAACAAAAGATGCTCCAGCACCACCTAAAGTATAGGAAGCTCTAATTACTAAAGGAAAACCGAATTCTTGAGCAATTTCCTGGCCTTTAAGAAAAGAGTTTGCAGTAGCCTGCGGAGCCATATCAATCCCAATATTTGTCATCAACTCTCTAAATTGTTCACGGTCTTCAGTTATCTGAATAGCATCAATATCCACTCCAATAATTTGAACATCAAAATCCTCCCAAATTCCCTTCTCAGCAGCCTCAATACAAAGATTAAGAGCAGTCTGACCTCCCATAGTAGGCAAAACTGCATCAACCTTGTGCTTTTTTAGTATTTCAATAATTGATTTAGTATTTAAAGGTTTTAGGTAAACATGATCTGCCATTGATGGATCAGTCATTATTGTTGCTGGATTAGAGTTGATTAGAACTGTTTCTATACCATCCTCCCTGAGGGATCGTAATGCTTGAGAACCTGAATAGTCAAATTCACAAGCTTGACCAATGATAATTGGACCAGAACCAATAACTAAAATACTTTTTATAGAATCTACTTTTGGCATAATAAAATTTACAATTTAAATATAAAAAAAGGTGTTACTATTAAGAAAGCAACACCTTTAATATTGAATAATTTCACCATTTAACTTTTATGTCCTTGTTCTGAAGATACAGATAATTTTTTTCTTCCTTTAGCACGTCTTGCAGCAATTATTTTACGCCCACTAGCTGTCCCCATTCTTTCTCTGAAACCGTGTTTGTTTATTCTTTTTCTTCTTGATGGCTGAAATGTTCTTTTCATATCGCTTTTGTCTGGGATGTACTCCTTATAAAGTCGGGCAAATATACAACAACTTTTTTTCTTCCAATCCAAACGGTATTAAAAAACATTCACAATTGTTTTTTTAACTTTGTGAAAAAATGAAATGTTTCCAAAATTCATAAAACTAATTCTCGCGCTCCTAACTTTTAGTTATGGTATTTATCAATTTATTGAAGATTACATTGGCAATGGAATAATGATGACGCTTCTTTCGGCTATATTTATTTTATTATACTTCAAAAATGAAATTATATTTTTAGCTTTTTTGCGTTTAAGAAAACAAGATTTCGATGGAACCGAAAAATGGCTTATGCGAATATCTAATGTTGAAAAAAATTTAGTGCGAAAGCAACAAGGTTATTATAATTATCTTTTTGGAATTATTAACTCTCAAAAAAATCTAACCCAAGCTGAAAAGTTTTTTAAAACTGCAATAAAGCTTGGCTTGTCAATGAACCATGACTTGGCAATGGCCAAAATGAGCTTGGCAGGAATTTATCTTCAAAAAAGACGTAAAAGAGAAGCTCAGCATCTTCTAACTGAAGCAAAAAAACTAGACAAACATGGAATGCTAACAGGTCAGATGAAAATGATTCAACAACAAATGAAACGCATTTAGTGATGTTTCTGGTCGGGAATCATAATTTCATAGTATTTTCTCGACTTATTATTTAAGTGATTTTGAATTAACCATGGGTTATGAATTTTCAATAACTTATAATTTATGTCTTGTTCTTTTGCAAAAACAGCAATATTTTCAATAGGTTTATTCAATCCAATTATTTTTACTGGAATGGGTTGGTACAAATCAGATTGTTCAAATATAAAACCATAGCGTTTTGGATGAGACATAATTTCTTTTACTGCAAGAATTCTAAAAAGATAACGACTAGTTTCATTATTTAATAATAGGTCATAATAACCATTAACTAATTGATTATTTAATGACCTATCAGTACCATACATACCCAGATTATATGAAGCTGCAGCAAGCGTCCAGCTTCCAAATCGTTCTTTAGCTTTAAGGATATACTTACATGCCACTCGAGTAGATTTTTCAATATGATATCTTTCATCTACATTTTTATTTACCTCCAATCCATATTCTCTTGCTGTTGTTGGCATTAACTGCCAAAACCCTTTTGCACCTCTTGGTGATCGAACATTCTCTAAACCACTTTCAATGACAGCTAGATATTTAAAGTCATCTGGAACACCTTCTTCTCTAAGAATTAATTCAATTTTTGGAAACCATTTGTTAGCTTTTTTTAACAAAAGCATCATATTGGATTGCCAATAAGTATTGACCAATAATTCTTTGTCCAAACGCTCCTTTATATCTGGTGATTCAAGAGGAGCTTTTTCACCACAAAAATCAACTGAATCCGGAAGCTTTAGAGCATACACTTTCAATGATTGTCCTCCATCATGTTTAATAAATGCATTTAGAAATTCGGGATTTAATGTGCTAAAACCCAAAACAAATAATACTGAAATAGGGATAATAGCTATATATAATTTAGGGTTCATTATTTGAAATTAATGGTGTTATGTCAAATTTAATTTTTTTTTAAGATTTTGGGTAATTCTTCGTTAAACCACTTTGCTTGAGTAATAATAATGGCATGTCCACCTTTAATTTTAACAAAAGGGGCTTTAAGATTATTAATTGGAAAAACTGTATCAGAGACTCCATGAATATGTATTATATCTTTTTGAATTTTATCCTGTTTCCAGTGAACAAGTTTATCAATTGCCCAATTTAAATATTCAGGGTCACGCTCTGAAAGATAGCGTTGGTAAAGAGCTATCCTTTTTTTAATTCCTTTTCCAAAAGCAAATAAAGCTAAATGATCTATATTATTTATCCACTGAGTGGGAAGAAATTTGTGGATATTTGTTTTTTGTGCCATTTTCATTGTAAATGGGAGTTCTGAATTATTTTTTATGCTAGACACAATTACTACTTTGTTAACTGAAATTAACTTTGCCATTTCTTGAACTATAATCCCACCAAAGGAAACACCTAAAAGTATAGGGTCTTTGTGGGTAACTCTCTCACACATTCGTTCTGCATAAGAACTTAATGATTCATCTTTTTTTGGTGGGATCCAACTTAATAGGTTTATCTCAAAGATAGGCGGTAGGTTAAAATTTTCGAAAATTTTTGAGTTTGCAGCCATGCCAGGCATACAATATAATGGAATAGGGTCCATTTTATCTCTTAAAGTAGACAATTTCTTGGTTATTTTTTTTATTTTTGTATCCCTTATAGTAATTGCAAATTTAAAACATTACTGAATAATATAATCAATCTTTAGGATTATGAGTGAATTGACTTTGATAAATAATGAATTTTTGCGCCAATTTGAAATTAAAGTAGAGAATAGCTTAGCCCGAATCGAATACTCTGAACAAGAAAGAAAAATTTTCTTGACAAAACTACACATTCCCGAAAATATAGAAAACAAAGAATTAGAAGAAAAATTTATAATCAAGGTTCTTGAATTTATTTCTGAAAAAAACCTCAGAGTAGTTCCCACATCACCTAAAATTGCAAGATTTGTTCGTTCAAACAGACGCTATAAACAATTGCTACCAGTTGGTATAAAACTTTAATTTAAATGCCGAAACCTCACGAGCCCTTTTTCGTCAATTTGCTCTAATTGTACCTTATGTAAGGTATTTACCAATTTAGGATCCCAAGGTGCCCTAACCTTAATATAGTTTTCTGTAAACCCAGTTATATACCCCTCTTTATTCTGTCCCTCAAATAAGACGGTACAAGTTTTACTCAGTTGAGATTCATAAAATGAATGACGTTTTTTTGCTGAAAGTGCACGTAAAGTTTTACTCCGTTCAAAACGAATAGAAGGGTCCAACCCGCCCTTCATTTCTGCAGCTTCTGTATCAGGCCTTTCTGAGAAGGTGAAAACATGAAGATAGGAAACTTCTAGCTCAGAGAGAAAATGATAGGTTTCTAAAAAATCTTCTTCAGTTTCTCCCGGATAGCCAACAATGACATCGGCTCCTATACAAGCATCAGGTAATAAAGTTTTAATTTTTTTAATCCGTTCTCTATATAAAGAAGATAAGTATCGACGTTTCATGCTCTTCAAAATTTTGTCACTACCACTTTGCAAAGGAATGTGAAAATGAGGAACAAATCGTTTACTTTTTGCTATAAATTTGATGATTTCATCATTTAAAAGATTAGGTTCTATAGAAGAAATACGGAATCGATTTATTGATTCTAAATTATCTAAAGTAGTAATTAGTTCTAAGAAGGTGTTTTTGTGATTTTTATTTCCAAACTCGCCTTTCCCATAATCTCCTATATTTATTCCTGTCAAAACAATCTCTTTCAGTCCTTCAGCAGCAATTTTTTGTGCATTTTTTATTATACTTTCTAAGTTATCACTTCTAGAAATACCCCTTGCTTTTGGAATGGTACAATAGGTACACTTATAATCACAACCATCTTGAACTTTCAGAAAAGCTCTTGTCCGGTCTGTTAAAGAATAGCTACTTTCATAGAAGTTGGCTTCTTCAATTTCACAAGCATGTACTTCCCCAAATTCTTTTTTAGTAAGATTTTTTATGTACTCTGCTAATTTAAATTTTTCAGTTGCTCCAAGAACCAAATCAACTCCCTCTAGCGAAGCAATTTCTTCAGGTTGTAATTGTGCATAGCAGCCAATTGCAGCAATAAATCCGTTTGGATTTTGATTCAATACTTTTTTCACCAAACCTCTAAGACGTTTATCGGCATTTTCAGTTACCGAACAAGTATTGATCACATATATTTCTGCAGGACTATCGAAAGAAACTTTTTTGAAATTCATTGCATCAAATCCTCTTGCAATAGTAGCCGTTTCCGAAAAATTAAGTTTACATCCCAGAGTTTTAAAGGCAATTCTAGGAAAAGTGACTGATTTTGCTTCTGAAGTATATTTTATGTTTCCCATAAGAGTTTTAAAGCCTTAAATTTGCATCAAATATATCAACAAAATGAACAATGTTAAATGGCTTTCAAATGTTTATTTTATTGGATTAACTCTAATGTTAATTTTAATACTAAATAATTGTAGTTATAAAGATCAAATAGAAAGTAAAACCGTATTTCGTTATAACGAATATAGAAATGTCACCTCTTTAGACCCTGCCTTCTCAAGAAATCCTCAGAACATATGGCCCATTAATCAATTATTTAATGGTCTAGTTCAGTTAGATAAAAACCTAAGAATTAAGCCAGAAATTGCTAGTTCTTGGAAAATAAGTCCCGATGGTTTAACTTATAAATTTATATTACGAAATGATGTATACTTTCACAACTCAACTCTTTTTGGAAAGTCTCAAACCCGAAAAGTAGTCGCTAAAGATTTTGTTTACAGCTTTAATCGGTTAAAAGATCCAAATATTGCTTCTCCAGGAAGTTGGGTGCTCCAACATGTAGAAAGTTATGAAGCAACGAAAGAAAACATATTTACTATACGGCTAAAGAATCCCTTTCCTGCTTTATTAGGTCTACTATCTATGCGCTACTGTGCAGTAGTGCCTAAAGAAGTAGCCTCTCATTATAAATCAAATTTCCGCTCAAATCCTATTGGTACTGGTCCTTTTTATTTTAAACGTTGGGAAGAAAATGTCAAATTAGTTTTACGAAAAAATCCAAATTATTTTGAACGTGATCAAAGAGGTAATAAACTCCCATATCTCGATGCTATTGCTATTCAATTTATACCAGACATCCAAAGTGAATTTATGATGTTTTTACAAGGAAAGTTGGATTTTATCAATTCTTTGGATACTTCTTATAAAGATGAGCTACTCACTCCAACTGGAAACCTGCAAAAAAAATACTCAGAACAACTCAATATGTTAAAAGGCCCTTATCTAAATACAGAATACATAGGAATTTATTTAGATAGTGAAAATCCTGCCCTTAAATCAATAAAAATAAGAGAAGCTTTAAATATAGGTTTTGATAGAAAATTGATGATCGCTTTTCTACGCAATAATATAGGTTATGAAGCAAANAANGGTTTTATACCAAGNGGTATGCCAGGAACAAGTACATCAGATTTTGAGTACAATCCATTATTNGCCAGAAAATTGGTTNNTGATTTTAAAAAAGAAACTGGTCAAAACCCAAGCNTGACNTTATCNACAGANNCAAACTACGTAGACTTNTGTGAATATTTGCAAAGTGAACTTCAAAAGNTTGGNATTGANATTAAAGTGGAAGTCATGCCNACAGCNNCATTNCGTCAAGCNAAATCCTCAGGAAAACTAGANCTCTTCAGAGCNAGTTGGATTGCNGACTANCCTGANGCAGAAAACTATCTTTCNCTTTTCAACAGTNNAAACCTTTCNCCNAATGGGCCCAACTATACNCACTATAAAAATNAAAATTTTGATNATATGTATNANGATGCATTGANTCTTTCATCTGAGAGTTTGCGTGAGGNAAAATATAAACAAATGGANTCCTTGGCNCTTTCCNATTTTCCNATNATTCCACTATACTACGATCANGTGGTTCGNTTTATNCAAAAAAATATAGANGGNATGGAANTCAATCCAATAAACNTATTGGTTTTAAAAAATGTAAGAAANANTAANTANTCAAATTANNATNCNANTANCGATATTCAAANTTTAANAANTAAAGNNTNTTTAATAGATNANGNTTATTTTTTAAANTTAGCATATTTGTTTTTGAATTTGTCTATACGTCCTGCAGTATCAACTAATTTNGATTTNCCAGTNTAGTANGGATGTGATGTTCTAGAAATTTCAAGTTTTACNAGAGGGTACTCAACTCCNTCNACTTCNATGGTTTCCTTTGCACTNACTGTTGATTTAGTTATAAAAATATCNTCATTAGACATGTCTTTNAATGCTACTAGGCGNTAGTTTTCTGGATGTATATCTGNTTTCATTNTNATTAAATANAATGCAAATTTAATTTTATTTTTTTAAAAACATAAAAGCCGTCTTTTTTTTTTAATTTCAACCTGATTTAANNTAANTATTATGAACNTCACTTCCAATTCAAGTAAATCTACAATAATCAATTTTGGNCTCATTTTAGGTGCAATATCAGTAATCTTTCAGCTGATGCTTTACTTTTTNGATATGCACTATAAAAACGATTCAACAGCNGGAATNGTTTCTTTAANAATAATGGTTGGNGTTNTTCTTTATAGTTTTATTCAGTTTAAAAAGTCNAATGNAGGCTTTATTTCNTTAAGTGAGGCATTAAAAATTGGATTAGGTGTTTCTCTAGTTTCAGCCTTAGTAGGAATTNTCTACACTCAAATATTATTNAATATTTTAGANCCAGATACAATGAAAAAATCTTTAGAATTGTCTCTTGAAAATATGCGTATTCAAAATCCTGAAATGCCACAAGANGCCTTGGATACTGTNCGTTCTATACAAGAAAAAATGTCAANCCCAATTATTTTTTCTGCTATTCAAATCATATTTGCATTATTTTTTGGATTTATCATCTCTTTAATCGGNGGTTTNATAGTAAAGAAGTCAAAACCCGAGTAAGTCAAATTTCGTAGTTTTGCAACTATGCAAAGCCAAATCGATGTTTCTATCATTATTCCTCTTTTAGATGAAGAGGAATCATTGTCAACTCTAACTGATTGGGTTCTCCAATCTTTAAAAGAAGAAGAATATNTAATTGAAATTATTTTTGTAGATGATGGTAGTCAGGATAAATCTTGGGATATAATTAGTCAATTAGCNNAAAAACATAANAATGTTAAAGGCATTCGATTTGCTAGAAACTTTGGAAAATCACAAGCTTTACANGCTGGTTTTGAGGCTGCAAAAGGTATCTATGTNGTTACCNTAGATGCTGATCTTCAAGATTCACCTGATGAAATCCCTCAAATGATCAATNGNCTTAATGAAGGTTATGATTTGNTTTCTGGATGGAAAAAAAAGAGATACGACTCTATTTTATTTAAAAATTTACCCTCCAAACTATTTAATTGGGCAGCCCGTCGCGTTTCAGGAATCAAACTGCATGACTTCAACTGTGGTATTAAGGCCTATCGAAATGAAGTAGTAAAATCAATTGATGTTCATGGAGAAATGCATCGCTTCATNCCAGTTCTTGCTGCACAAGAAGGATTCACTCAAATTGGAGAGCAAATTGTTCAGCACCAAGCNCGTAAGTTTGGAAAAACAAAATTTGGTGTTGATCGTTTTTTTAAAGGATTTCTAGATCTAATTACNCTTTGGTTTATAAATAAATTTGGAAAACGTCCAATGCATTTCTTCGGNTTNTGGGGGAGTTTTATGCTCTTAGTAGGATTTGCTTTTACCATTTATCTAGGTATTGAGAAGCTNTATTTAGATACTAAAGCAAGATTGATNACCAATCGCCCCGAATTNTATATTGCTNTNACTTTGATGCTACTTGGGAGTCAATTTTTTATTGCTGGNTTTTTGGGAGAAATAATCTTNAGNAATAAACGAAACAGGAAAATATACTCAATCAAAGAANAAACCTAGTAAAATGACAAAAGAAGAACGCATTTCAGAATGGCTCTTACCTCCNTTTGATCAGAATACAAAAGATGAAGTAGTNAAGTTAAAAGAAAATCCAAAAAAACTTGAAGATGCCTTTTATACTTCCTTAAAATTTGGAACAGGAGGAATGAGAGGAATCATGGGGATAGGTACTAATAGGATTAACAANTATACACTAGGAAAAAATACNCAGGGAATCTCTCAATTCCTAAAAGAAAAATATCCTGGAGAAAAACTTAAAGTTGTTATTGCTTATGATTGNAGACATCAAAGTAAAAGTCTGTCTCGTATTGTTGCGGATATATTTACTGCAAATGGCATTTACTGCTATTTATTTAGTGATCTCCGTCCTACGCCGGAANTGTCTTTTGCTGTAAGACACCTTAAAGCCCATTGTGGAATTGTCTTGACTGCTTCACACAATCCGCCTAAATACAACGGTTACAAAGTTTATGGTAGAGAGGGGGGTCAGCTAGTTCCTCCCGATGACAAAGCTGTTATAGACAAAATTCTAAAAACNACATACGGTCAAATACAATTTAATGGAAAACCACAACTATTAAATTTTATTGATGTTTCGATTGACAAAGTATATCATGAAACTGTACTTAAAGAAGCAAAAATGCACTCAGAAGANCGAAGNAAGCTGAAAATTGTTTTTACACCCATCCACGGAACCACNATAACAGCAATTCCAANAGTATTAAAAATGGGAGGGTACAAACAAGTTTATATTGTAAAAGAACAAGAGCANCCAGATGCTNATTTTTCAACAGTAGTTTCNCCAAANCCTGAAGAAAGAGAAGCATTAAAAATGGCTGTNGCATTAGCTGAGGAAAAAAATGCAGATCTNGTTATTGGCACTGANCCAGATGGTGATCGTTTGGGAATTGTNATTAGAGATTTTAAAAAAAATTGGTACTANCTNAATGGAAATCAAATCATGATTGTATTNACTGAATACCTCTTGTNCAAAAAACAATCAAANAACGAATTAANTTCNAGGCATTTTATTTCNAGTACTATNGTNTCTTCNCCTATGATAGAANNTTTAGCGAATGCTTATGGNGTNCAATANAAAAGCTGTTTAACGGGNTTTAAATGGATTGCTAAACTAATTGAAGATCACCCNGAATTNACCTTTTTAGGGGGTGGNGAAGAGAGTTTTGGGTATTTAGTNGGTCANAAAATCCGTGATAAAGATGCGGTTTCAGCTTGCCTTTTGGCATGTGAACTCGCATCTGAACTACAATCTAAAGGTCAAAGTATATACCATTTTTTATTAAAGTGTTATGAAAAATATGGGGTTTATTATGAGCGTNTAAAATCNCTTACNAAAGAAGGAAAAGAAGGNGCTAATGCNATAAATGCTATAATGAACCTNTATAGAAATTCNACTCCTAAACAAATAGGAGGAATTTNCATTTGGAAAATTGAAGATTATCTATCCAGTACGGTTTTTAATTTAAAAANTAAACAAAGAAAAAAAATANCTTTACCTAAGGCAGATGTTTTGATTTTTACCTTAGAAGACAAAAGTAGAATTGCCCTTAGACCGAGTGGAACTGANCCTAAAATCAAATTTTATTTTAGTGTAACTACAGATTACAGAGCTGATACATCTTGGNAGCTACAGCAANAAAAGCTTGATAAAAAAATCGATCTTTTTATAAATGATCTTATAAACTGATGCGTTCCTCATTTNGNAAAATACTTCNCTTTGGAGCTCNTTACAAGGGCTATGCNNTTTTAAACATTTTTTTCAATGCCTTTTATGCACTTTTTAGTGCAATGTCTTTTGTGTCANTGATTCCCATGCTAAATGTTCTTTTTAAAACAACTGAAAAAAGATCAATACCTCCAAACTATAAANGTNTCTTNGGCATACATAATTATNTGAAGGAAAGTCTNAANTACTTTTTATCCAAAAAATTNGAGCAAGATGTTGAAGGAACATTAGTTTTTGCTATTGGCTTGGTTNTGTGTCTNTTTTTATTAAAAAATATCTGTAATTATTTAGCTTTATTTTTTATCACCTACCTGCGAAATGGNATACTAAAAGATCTAAGAAATGCCNTATATGAAAAACTAATTGGACTTCCNATCTCTTATTTCAATGAAAAAAGNAAAGGAGATCTTATGTCNAAAATAACAAGTGATGTCATNGAAATTCAAAGTTCATATTTATCAATNTTAGAATTAGTTNTNCGCGAACCACTTACTATATTTTTTTCTTTAGGAGCAATGTTTATTTTTAGCTATCAACTTACCCTTTTTGTTTTAATCTTTATACCCTTTTCGGGATGGNTTATTTTTAATATTGGAAAGCATTTAAAGAGAAAATCTGCNGAAATTCAGCAACAACAAGGAGACTTTTTATCCATTATNGATGAAACAGTAAATGGGCAAAANATNATCAAAACCTTCGAAGCTGGGGAACAATTTAAAACGAGGTTTAAAAAAGCAACACAACGTTTTTATTTTTTTTCTAACAAGCTACTCCATAGAGCTAGCTTAGCTGGTCCAACTAGTGAGTTTCTAGGAATTAGTGCTATCGGAGTGTTACTATGGTTTGGAGGAAAGATGGTACTGATAGACGGTAGTTTTTCTGGAACGACTTTCGTGGTTTATATTGGTTTGGCATACAACATTTTAACTCCTGCAAAAGGAATCAGCAAAGCTAGCTATAGCATACAAAAAGGAAATGCTGCTGCCGATCGAATTTTAGAATTTTTAAACACTAAAAACACGCTAAAAGATGTAGAAAATGCAATATCCTTAAACAGCATTAGAAGGAATATTGTATTTGATAATGTTACTTTCAGCTATCAAGATAAAGAGGTAATAAAAGATATCTCTTTTGAAATTAAAAAAGGGACGGTAGTNGCTTTAGTTGGTCCTTCTGGTAGTGGTAAAACCACTTTGACAAACTTACTCAATCGCTTTTATGATATTGACAAGGGTTATTTAGCCCTAGACGACATACCATTGAAAAAAATTCAAAAAAAGAGCTTGTATCAATTAATCGGCATGGTTACTCAAGAATCTATTCTCTTTAATGATAGTGTATACAATAACTTGTTACTTGGGAAAACTAATGCAACGAAAAACGAAATCATTAATGCTGCTAAAGCAGCATTTGCACATGAATTTATAGAAGCACTACCTAAAGGATATCAAACCAATATAGGAGATTTAGGCAACAAACTTTCAGGTGGACAAAAGCAGCGACTTACAATTGCAAGAGCATTGCTCAAAGACCCTCAATTATTGATTTTGGATGAAGCAACATCTGCACTGGACACTGAAGCGGAACAACAAGTCCAACAAGCTCTTGAAAAACTAATGCAAAATAGAACCTGTTTGGTTATTTCACACCGTCTTTCAACCATCCAGAAAGCAGACATAATATTGGTTTTAAATCGAGGAAAAATTATTGCCTCAGGAACTCATCAAGAGCTTTTAGTCAAAAGTAAAAACTATAAAAGTTGGGTGAAAATGCAACAAATAGATTAAACTATTTATATTGCTAATAGTCTATATGTTATAAGAGAAAAAATAAATGAAACAGCAATCCCTATTTGTAAATGCATTAAAAGAATCTAGTTCAAGAGATAAGGCTTTTTCTCGTCTTGTTTCAGAATATAAAGAACGGCTATACTGGCATATTCGTAAAATTGTTTTAGATCATGACGATGCTAATGATGTTGTACAAAACACTTTTATTAAGGTTCATTTAAATATTGAGAGTTTTAAAGAAAACAGTACCCTATTTACCTGGATGTACCGCATCGCTACAAACGAGGCCCTTAATTTTATCAATAGTAAGGCTAATAAAATGGGTCTTCAAAACCAAGAATGGATTCAAGCCATCGCAGATAATCTTGAAGCAGATCCCTTTTTTGACGGTGAAAATGCTGCTTTAGTTTTACAAAAAGAAGTAGCTCACTTACCAGAAAAGCAAAGAATCGTTTTCAATATGAAATATTTCGATGGGATGAATTATGAAGCTATTTCTGAAATATTAGATACTAGTGTAGGTGCTCTAAAAGCATCGTATCACCATGCAGTTAAAAAAATTAAAACTAAATTGAAAGATGGAGATTAACAAAAAAAATCAGTTCAAAGTCCCTATAGGATATTTTGATGATCTTGAGGAAATCTTATTGAAAAAAACCAAAAACAATTACAATGCATATGGTTTTCAAACACCTGAGGTGTATTTCAATAAACTTGAAGTTGATATTATTAAAAAAACTATCGAAACTAAAAAGATTTCTAATAAAAAAATAGAAAATTCACTATTAGGTTTTATGGTAGCGACAATAGCAACTGTGTGCATAATGCTTTATTTTACTTTTTCACCTTCATCTGGAACTTTAGTAAAATTAAAAAAAGAAAATGCTTTNGATGAATATATTGAAACTTATTACCTNGAAGACTTGAATAGTTTTGAGATTTTATCAATGTTGGAAGATAGTGAAATTGAAAATACANTAAACTACAATTCAAAACCTTGAAGTNAAAATGGATAGGCGGTATTTATTTNTATTATTATCANTTCTCTTTTNAAATGGGGTATATTCACAAAATNGCATGTCCCGTTTTGAAGAGCTTAAAGAATGGAAATTAAGTTACATCANAAAGAATACTTCTATGAATTCAAAAGAATTGGAAGTTTATAAGTGNATTTTNGAAGATTATGAAAANACATATTANAATGAAATTTGGATTAAAGTNAAGAAAATGCGNAAAGAGTTNAANAAGNCGATNGAAACAATNCCNAATGAAANTGCTATNAANTACATTAATGANATTGATGCATTTGAAATAAAAGGAATGCAGATGAAACACGAAAGAAATGAAAGACTTTTAAAAAAAATCAGACCAAAAATTGTANTNAANATNATAAATCAAGAAAAGCNATTTGATCGNGAACTATTCAATCGCATTAGAANTAAGCCGAAAAAGGAATAAAAATAAATTCTTACATTTTTTCAGTACAAAAATTAAAAGAGAGATAGTAAAATATACAGGTAAGTTCTTTTAATGTACCTTAGATTTTTTAAAGCCTACCTTCCAAAAATGAAATTACACCAAAACATTGCATTTGGTATTGTCCAAGGTTTAGAGCTAATTCTAAAAGAAAATAAAGCCCTCAAACCAACACTTAATAAAGTTTTAAAGCAAAATCGTAAATGGGGATCTAGAGATCGAAGGTTCGTTGGTGAAGGAGTGCTAGAAATTGTACGTTGGCAAAAAAAGTTAGCTATGATTGGAAAATTAGACATAAATTCTGATAATTATTACTGGAATCTTTTAGGTGTTTGGATAATAAGCAAAGAACTTCAATTACCCGATTGGTCAAATTTTTCAGAATTAAATAAAGAGGCCATTAACATTAATCTAATTCCAAAAACTTCCAAAAGAGCATTTACACATTCTATTCCTGATTGGCTTGATGAAATGGGAATGAAGGCCTTTGGTAAAATAGTTTGGGNAAAAGAAATTAAAAGTTTGAATGAAAAAGCCACAATTACTTTAAGAACAAATACAATAAAAACTNCANCGTTAAAGCTTCATTCTCGTTTAAAAAAAAAACACCAAATATNTACCTCATTTATTCCNGGATTTCCAGATGCTTTAATTCTCAATGAGCACAAAAAATTAACTGATTTAAACCTCTACAAAAATGGATGGTTTGAATTTCAAGACACTAATTCACAAAAAGTAGCATTACTTGCTAATCCAACTCCTGGAATGTTTGTTATTGATGCCTGTGCTGGAACTGGAGGGAAAACTCTTCACCTAGCTGCACTTATGAAAAACAAAGGCCGCATTATTGCTATTGANCCNTCCAAAAATAAAAGAAATGAATTAGAAAACCGATTAAAGAGAAGTGGGGTTGAAATAGTTAGCCATCTGTCTGCAGAAAACAAAGATATATTTATTAAATATGAAGAAGCTGCAGATATTGTTTTGATTGATGCTCCTTGTAGTGGTTTGGGTGTTCTCAAAAGAAATCCTGCCGCCAAATGGCATATGAATCCCGAAAGAATTAAAAAAATTATTGAATTACAACAACAAATTCTTCAAAAATATGCTGCTCTTGTTTCAAGATCGGGTTTTCTTGTTTATGCAACTTGTTCCATTTTTCCTAAGGAAAATAAAGATCAAATAACACGATTTTTAGGTTCCAAAATAGGTAAAGAATTTCAACTGGTAAAAGAGATAACACTACTTACACACAAAACCCATGGAGACGGCTTTTATATAGCAAAATTATTAAAAAGTTCTATTTAATTTAATTTGTGAATAACTGGGCAACAACTTGTGTTAGATATAGAAGTCTTGAAGAATAAAATCTTATAGAAAAGCATTATTTTTATGCTTTAAAATATGCTTTTTATGTTATTGTTTTTTGGTGAGGTAGCAACCAAGGTTTTTGTCGTTCAAAGTTCTATTAACCTCTCTAATGAAAACTATAAGAAACTTAAATGGCTTTTTGGAGATGTNCCCCACCTAAATTCAAAAAAAATAGAAGGTTCATTTGTAGGTCCTAGAGCATCTATGATTACTCCATGGAGTACAAACGCTGTTGAAATAACACAAAATATGGGGATTAAAGGTATACTGAGAATTGAGGAATACCTACCTAAGACTTTAGTGGAAAAAATTGATCCTATGCTTGTAGTCCAATTTGACAGCTTAAATCAGGATCTTTTTAGGATTAATATCAAGCCTAATAAGGTAATTCAAGTTAAAAATATTGATGCTTTCAATAAAAAAGAAGGTTTGGCTTTAAGCAATCAAGAAATTGATTACCTAAATACTTTATCAAAATCACTTGAAAGGCCACTAACTGATTCAGAAGTTTTTGGATTTTCACAAGTAAATTCTGAACACTGTCGTCATAAAATTTTTAATGGAAAATTTATCATTAACGGAGAGACTAAAAAAAGTAGTCTGTTTCAACTAATTAAGAATACATCAAAAAAAAATCCAAATACAATAGTCTCAGCTTACAAAGACAATGTAGCTTTTATCGAAGGACCTCAAATCGAACAATTCGCTCCAAAAGCTGGTGACAGACCCAGTGTATTCAATAAAAAAACAATCGAAAGCGTTATTTCTTTAAAAGCAGAAACTCATAATTTTCCAACCACTGTTNAACCCTTCAATGGTGCTGCTACAGGATCTGGAGGAGAAATTAGAGATAGANTAGCAGGAGGTAAAGGTTCACTTCCACTTGCTGGAACAGCAGTATATATGACACCCTACACTCGCTTACAAGAAAACAGAAAAAATAGCTCATTTAATGAACGTAATTGGCTTTATCAATCCCCAATCGATATATTGATCAAAGCATCTAATGGAGCCTCTGACTTTGGAAATAAATTTGGACAACCTCTTATTGTAGGATCAGTTCTTACTTTTGAACACAAAGAAAATAATCAACTNTTAGGTTTCGACAAAGTCATTATGCTTGCTGGAGGTATTGGATTTGGAAAAAAAGATCAAGCAGAAAAAGGTGTTCCAAAAAAAGGAGACAAGATAATTATACTTGGTGGGGACAACTACCGAATAGGTATGGGGGGTGCAGCTGTTTCCTCTGCAGATACTGGAGTTTTTGGAAATGCTATAGAGCTAAATGCAGTTCAGCGATCTAATCCAGAAATGCAAAAAAGGGTTGCTAACGCTATTCGAGCTCTTGTAGAAAGTAGCCAAAACCCAATTATCTCAATTCATGATCATGGTGCTGGGGGACATCTCAATTGCTTATCTGAATTGGTGGAAGATACAGGAGGTTTCATAGAAATTGATTCTCTTCCTATTGGAGATCATACACTTTCTGCCAAAGAAATTGTGGGTAATGAATCCCAGGAACGTATGGGGCTAATTCTTTCTCCAAAAGATGCTGAAACACTTGAAAAAATAGCCCAGCGTGAGAGAGCGCCATTTTATATTGTTGGTGAAGTAACTAACGATCACCACTTTTCTTTTCACTCTGAAAAAACAGGTGAAACCCCAATTGATCTTGACATGTCAGCTCTTTTTGGAAATTCTCCAAAAACAATAATGAAAGATTCAACAATAATCCACAAATATAAAGACATTCCTTATTCAAATTATAAACTTTTTACGTACTTGGAACAGGTACTTCAACTAGAAGCAGTAGCATGTAAAGATTGGTTAACTAACAAGGTAGACCGATGTGTAACAGGTCGTGTTGCTCAACAGCAGTGTATTGGTGAATTACAACTGCCTTTGAGTAACTGCGGAGTTGTAGCATTAGATTATAAAGGTTTAAANGGNATTGCNACATCNATAGGNCANGCTCCAGTAANNGGATTAATTGANCCAAGAAAAGGAAGNAATTCAGCAATTGCAGAAGCACTTACAAANATTGTCTTTGCTCCATTGGAAAATGGGCTTCAGAGCGTCTCTTTATCTGCAAATTGGATGTGGCCCTGNAAAAATTNAGGNGANGATTCNCGTTTGTACGANGCTGTNGAAGAATGTTCAGATTTTGCAATCNCCTTGGGAATNAATATACCTACGGGGAAGGATTCACTTTCTATGAAACAAAAATATCCTGATGGAGAGGTCCTGGCTCCTGGAACTGTAATTATATCAGCTACAGGGTTATGTAAAGATGTGAAAAATGTAATTACTCCAGAAGCTACTCCTGATGGTGGTGATTTTTACTATGTTGACTTTGCAAAAGATGAATTTCACTTAGGAGGATCTTCATTTGCTCAAAGTCAAGATTGTATAGGCAAGGAAGCCCCAAGCGTTCAAGATGCAGCATATTTTAAAAAAGCATTTAACACTGTTCAAAATCATATTTTAGCTGGAAAGATTACAGCAGGTCATGATATAGGGTCAGGAGGTTTAATAACAACCTTACTTGAGCTCTGTTTTTCATCAACGCATATTGGGATGGATATAAATTTTATTGCATTTGAAGAGACAGATCTGATTAAAATTCTCTTTTCAGAAAAAGTAGGTTTGGTTTTACAGTCATTAGAAGATATTACTATTTCTTTTCAAAAAGCAGGTATTAAGGCATTAAAAATAGGAACTGTAAATCAACAGGGTACACTCAAAATAGGGTCCATAAAAATGTCCATTTCTAAAATGCGCAAGACTTGGCTAACTACATCTAGTAAACTTGAAGCTAAGCAAACAAGGTCTGATTTGGCTGCAGTTAGAGGAGATCACATTACAAATCAACCACTTAAATATCGATTTCCTAAAAACTTTGATGGTAAAAAAATCATTCTCAAATCCCATCGTATTAAGGCAGCAGTAATCCGTGAAAAAGGAAGTAATTCAGAACGTGAAATGGCTTATATGATGGATCTTAGTGGTTTTGAGGTTAGGGATGTTCATATGACTGATTTAATCGAAGGAAGAGAAACGCTCGAAGATATAAAATTGTTGGTAGCTGTTGGTGGTTTTTCAAATTCAGATGTTCTAGGATCTGCTAAAGGGTGGGCTGGAGCTTTTAAATATAATTCCAAAGCCAAAATTGCTATTGAAAACTTTTTTCATCGTGATGACACCCTCTCTCTTGGAGTATGTAACGGTTGCCAATTATTCGTTGAACTTGGCCTGCTTACTCCCAATCATTTAAAAAAACCAAAAATGTTGCATAATGATTCAGGTAAGTTTGAATGTATTTTTACTGCTCTTACTATAGAGTCCAGCTCTGCAATTATGCTTAAAGGCCTTGAGGGAAGCATTTTAGGTATTTGGGCTGCTCACGGTGAAGGAAAATTCTCCTTCCCGGAATCTGAGAAAAACTATCAAATCCCAGCAAAATATTTATATCAAAATTATCCTTCTAACCCAAATGGCTCTGATTATAATGCTGCTATGTTAGCTAGTGATAATGGTCGCCATTTAGTCATGATGCCACATTTGGAACGGTCTATCTTCCCCTGGAATTGGGGGTATTATCCAAAAAAGAGAAAGGATGAGGTAAGTCCATGGATTCAGGTTTTTGAAAATGCTTATAACTGGTTAAATAAATAGGGAAGTAAAACTTCTTCTTTTACTTCAAAATATTTCATATTTTGCAATAAAATGAATAAATGATACCGACTAGATTATTTGAATTTATTGAATTCCAGAAAGAGCACGCCCCATTAGAAAAAGCTTTAACTACAAAATACAATGGAAAGTGGGAAAGTCTTTCATCTAAAGAATTTTATAATCGATCAAGAGCTGTAAGCAGGGCCCTTGTGGGTATGGGAATCAAGGCAGGCGATAAAATTGCTATGATTTCTACAAATAATAGATCAGAGTGGTGCATTATGGATGTTGGCTTACTTACACTTGGAGCTGTTAATATTCCTATTTATCCAACCATTTCCTCAAAAGATTATGAATACATTTTAAATCATTCTGAAAGTCTTTATTGTTTTGTATCGGATCAGGAAGTATACGATAAAGTAAAAGCCATTCAAAAAAACGTTAAATCATTAAAGAAAGTTTACAGTTTTGATCAAATTAAAGACTGTTTACATTGGTCAGAACTTCTTAATGAAGGATCAAAAATGGATAATGAAAGTACAGTATCTAAGATGCGTGACCAAGTAAATCCAGATGATCTAGCAACAATTATTTATACTTCCGGTACCACAGGCGTTCCAAAAGGAGTAATGCTGAGTCACAATAATGTAGTTTCTAATGTAATCTCAAGTTCTAAGAGACTTCCATTGACTATAGGGGAAGCCTCTGCTTTAAGTTTTTTACCTATTTGTCATATTTTCGAACGTGTAATTCTCTATATCTATACTTATAATAGTGTATCTATATATTTTGCTGAATCGATAGAGACAATTGCAGACAATCTTAAAGAAATTAAGCCCAATGTAATGACTGCAGTACCACGTTTACTCGAAAAGGTTTACGATAAAATTTATGCTCGAGGAGGAGAACTTACTGGTATTAAGAAAACTCTTTTTTATTGGGCAGTTAATGTTGGTCTTCAGTACGAACCTTATGGAAAAAATGGCATCTTGTATGAGTTTAAATTAAAAATTGCTAGAAAACTTATACTCTCAAAATGGCAAGAAGCCCTTGGAGGAAATTTAGAACTTATATGTTCGGGAGCTGCTCCTTTACAATCTAGACTAGCAAGAGTTTTTACAGCAGCAGGAATGACGCTTGTCGAAGGCTATGGACTCACAGAAACTTCTCCGGTTATATCTGTTTGCGATATGAGAGCAAATAAATTCAAAATTGGAACTGTAGGAAAAGTAATTGATGGAGTAGAGGTTAAAATTGCCGAAGATGGTGAAGTCATTTGTAAGGGTCCAAATGTAATGATGGGATATTATAAAGAAGAAAAAATGACTAAAGAGGTAATGTCAGGTGAATACTTTCATACTGGGGATATTGGAGAAATAGATGAAGAAGGTTTTTTAAAAATAACTGATCGTAAAAAAGAAATGTTTAAAACTTCAGGGGGAAAATACATTGCTCCTCAGGTTATTGAAAGTCAAATGAAACAATCTTTATTTATAGAACAAATAATGGTAGTAGGTTCGGGAAGAAGAATGCCTACAGCTTTGATTCAGCCAAATCTAGATCACGTTATAAAGTGGTTAAAAGAAAAGGGCATAGAGTGCAATTCACTTTCAACAGCCGTTAAAGAACCATTATTAAAAGAAGCCATATTAGATGAGGTTGAGCAACACAATCAACATTTTGGATCTTGGGAGCAAATCAAAAAAATTGAACTTACTCCAGATGAATGGACAATAGATCAAGGGCATTTGACACCAACAATGAAACTAAAAAGAAGAGTTGTTACAGAAAAATATAATGATCTCATTGAACAAATGTATAGTTGAATCCTAGAAAAAAACTTATCTAAATAAATTAAGCTTTTTTTCATTTTTTACTATGCATGCATAGTAAAAAAGATTATATTTACTGTATGAAACAAGAAACTTTTGACAGTGCATTGAGGTCAACTTGGCAAATGGTCAGTAAAATGTATAATAAGGAAGCAAATAAATTTGATTCAACTATGGCCACAGGCTTTGCTTTATTAAGTATTGATCCTGAAGGAACTCCTTCTACTACATTAGGCCCCAAAATGGGAATAGAACCAACTAGCCTCTCTAGATTACTCAANACAATGGAAAAACGTAAACTCATTTATCGATCCCAAAATCCAGAGGATGGAAGAAGTATTCTTGTACATCTTACATCCTTTGGAATTGAAAAAAGGGAGGATTCTAAAGCAGTTGTATTAGATTTTAATTCTAAAATTGAAAAATGTTTGAACTCNGCAAAAATCAAACATTTTTTTGAGGTTATAGAATGTATTAAAGATCAAGCGCAAGATTTTGAATACTTTAAAAACCAAACTCTAAATGTAATTTAATTATGGAAGCAATAGAAAAGAAAGAATTAGGTGGAGGTTTATTTATTATTGATAATAATCATAAAAAATCAATATTTACCCCAGAGGATTTTAGTGAAGAACAGCAAATGATGAAAGCTGCCGTAAGAGACTTTATAGATCGAGAAGTATGGCCAAACAAAGAACGTTTTGAAAAGAAAGATTATGAATTGACTAAAACTCTTATGGAGAAGGCCGGATCACTTGGTTTTTTGAGTATTTCAGTACCAGAAGCATATGGAGGTATGGGAATGGACTTTGTTTCATCTATGCTGGTTTGTGATTACATTTCTGGAGCGACAGGTTCTCTTTCAACTGCATTTGGTGCTCATACAGGTATAGGAACTCTTCCAATAACACTTTATGGCACTGAAGAACAAAAACAAAAATATTTACCAAAATTAAGTTCTGGAGAATGGTTTGGATGCTATTGTTTGACTGAGCCTGGGGCTGGATCTGATGCAAATTCTGGAAAAACTAAAGCTGAACTCACTGAAGATGGAACCCACTACAAAATTTCAGGCCAAAAAATGTGGATTTCAAATGCTGGATTTGCATCTCTAATGATAGTATTTGCTCGTATAGAAAATGATAAAAATATTACCGCCTTTCTAGTAGATTATGATTCTAAAAATGGTATCCGTTTGGGAGATGAGGAGAATAAGTTAGGTATACACTCCTCCTCTACCCGACAAGTATTCTTTACTGAAACAATAGTTCCTATGCAAAACATGTTAGGAGAGAGAGGTGGAGGATTTAAAATTGCGATGAATGCACTTAATGTGGGTAGAGTAAAATTAGGAGTTGCCTGTTTAGATGCACAAAGAAGAATAACTACTGAGTCAATTAAATATGCTAATGAAAGAGTTCAGTTCAAAACCCCGATATCAAAATTTGGTGCAATTAAAGAGAAAATAGCGCGTATGGCAACCTCTTGCTATGTGGGAGAATCTGCATGTTATCGTGTAGCGAAAGATATAGAAGATAGAATAAAATATTTCGTTTCTCAAGGTATGTCAGACCAAGAAGCAGAGTTAAAGGGTGTTGAGGATTATGCTGTTGAGTGTTCACTCATCAAAGTAGGCGCGTCAGAAGACCTTCAAAACTGCTCTGATGAAGGTATTCAAATTTTTGGAGGCATGGGTTTTTCAGCAGATACTCCTATGGAATCTGCATGGAGAGATGCTCGTATTGGGAGAATTTACGAAGGTACAAATGAAATTAACCGAATGCTTTCAGTTGGTATGTTACTCAAAAAAGGAATAAAAGGACATATTGATCTAATGGGGGCTGTAATGAAAGCTGCGGGAAATTTAAGTGATCAGGATCATGAAAATAATTATGTAGAGGGTCACTTTTCTCAAGAACAAAACTTAATTTATAAATTCAAGCAATTGTTCTTAGTGCTTATCGGAAATGCAGTACAGAAATATGGAAAAAAGCTAGAAGAACAGCAACAAATACTTCTAGCTTTATCAGACATCCTAATTGAAATCTACTTTGCTGAATCTGCATTATTACGTACAATCAAAAATTTGGAACGAGGTGAAATTGAAGCTCAAGAAATAACAAAAGCAATAGTTCAATTTTATGTATTTGAAGCTCATGATATCGTAAATAAAAAAGGTAAAGAAGTTATTTTAAATATTTCAGAAGGGAAAGAACAAAAACAATTACTCGAAGCTTTAAACAAAAATTGTTCATACAGAGAATATCCAAATATTATAGAAATTAAGACTAAGATTGCAGATAAATTTGTAAAAGAAAATAGATACTTTATTTAACTATTGTTAGAATTCTATCCAATTAAACCGGCCCTTATAGTGTCGGTTTTTTTGTATTTTAACAAAAAAGATTTATGAAACAATTCCAATTTTTAATAACCCTACTGAGTTTTGTATATACAATAGCACAAGACAAAGGAGAATTATATAATATTATCGAAAATGTTTCAAGTAAAAGAATAGAAAAAGATGTTATAACATTAGTAAATTTTGGAACCAGACACACTTTAAGTGATACTCTCTCAAAATCAAGAGGTATTGGAGCTTCTCGGAGATGGATAAAATCAGAATTTGAAAAAATATCAAAAGACTGTGACAATTGCTTAAATGTTTTTTATCAAAAAAATTATTTTACCCCAAAAGACGGCGAACGAATTATTAAACCGGTATGGATAAATAATGTTGTAGCAATTCAAAGAGGTACATCCCATCCAAACCGATTTATAATTATGAGTGGAGATATAGATACCCGTGTATCAGATCCAACAAACTACACTGATGATTCTCCAGGAGCAAATGACAACGCTAGTGGTATGGCTGGTACCATTGAAGCAGCAAGAGTTTTATCAAAATATTCTTTTGAAAATAGTATTATTTATGTTGGCTTAGCAGGAGAAGAACAAGGTCTTTTTGGTGGTAAGGGACTTGCTGCATATGCTCAAAAAAAAGGATGGGACATTATTGGAGTTTTAAATAATGATATGATAGGAAACATAAAAGGAGTCGATGGTGTAATAGACAATAGAACCTTTCGTATTTTTTCAGAACCAGTCCCAGCAAATGAAACCAAAAAAGAAAGAGAGGCAAGACGTTTTTATGGGGGTGAAGTAGATGGTATTTCTAGACAACTGGCGCGTTATGTTCATAAAAACGTAAAGAGTTTTATGCCAGAGATGAATCCAATGATGATCTACAGATTAGATCGATTTGGTCGTGGTGGACATCATCGTCCTTTTAATGATTTAGGATATGCCGGTATTCGAATTATGGAAGCTCATGAAAATTATATTATGCAACACCAAGATATAAGGCTAGAAAAAGGGATTGCTTATGGAGATGTCATTGAAGGAGTAGATTTCGAATATGCAAAAAAGCTTACTGCTGTTAATGCTATAAATCTTGCTAGTCTAGCATGGGCTCCACCTAGTGTAAGTAAACTTTATATTGGTGGAATAGTTGAGGCCTCTGTTAAGTTTAAATGGGAAAAAGTTAAAGATCCTAATATTGCTGGATATAAAATATATTGGCGGGATACAACATCCCCTACTTGGGATTACAGTCGATATATTGGAGATGTCTCAGAAGCNACTTTAAATGGTATCGTAATTGATAATTATTTTTTTGGAGTATCTACTGTTGGAAAAAACGGGTTTGAAAGTCCTGTTGTCTTTCCNAAGTATATTTTTAGAAACTAACATTAATTATTTTAATGAAATTGTTTTGAATATAAAACCATCAATATTATTACTGTTATTAGTTTTTTTTTGTACCTGTGTTGATATTAAAACTGATATAGGTAAAATTGAAATTGTTTTTGATAAAAATCAGATGATNTTTACTAAAAATTCAAAACCATACACAGGAATAATAGTTGAAAACTATATTGATAATCAAATAAAGGCTGAAATGAGTATTTATGAAGGATTAAAAAATGGNNTTGTTAAGCAATACTATAAAAATGGGGAATTACAAACTTTATCAAATTTTAAAAAAGGT
Organism: Flavobacteriaceae bacterium; assembly: GCA_002714815.1. GTDB lineage: Bacteria > Bacteroidota > Bacteroidia > Flavobacteriales > Flavobacteriaceae > MS024-2A. Next base: position 74,515 of record PAYI01000032.1, read on the forward strand.
AAAATCTTNGGAAATTTTCTTGCTTTTCACGAAAATGGAAATGAACACATTATAAGCTATTATGTAAATAATTTAAGAAGTGGGAGCTTTGAGGAATTTTATGAAAATGGAAAACTAAAAATTTGTGGCAATTATTTTAATGGGGAAAAAATTGGTCAATTTAAAGAGTACTTTAAAAGTGGTGGTGTCGCGACATATAATTATTAAACTTNTTTTTATTTCAATTTTGCTTTCTTGTGCTAAGATAAATTCCAAAAGCGAATTAATCTTTAAAGATTGTAANGTATACATTAATGGTAAGTTTTTCTCAGGTAAATTTGAATTCTATAAGGGAGATAAATATATATTGAGTAATGTNAGAAAAGGAATTTTAAAAATTGAAAAAACATTTAAAAACAATACTCTACTAATGGAAAAATCATACGATGATTGTGAAAATGGCTTTCAAAGGATATATGATGCTCAAGGAAAACTTTATAGCGAGGGTTCATTTTCNTCAAATAAAAGAATTGGAATATGGAAAAATTATATTAAAGACAGTGTCTATTTTATAAAATACTAATAATAATTATCTATTTGAAGTCTTTTGTATTGNCCTCTCCTGTTTCTTAGAAAAGGACTAAAGTCAAAACTNAAATAAAGATCAAATATTCTTGGGGGATAACGATATCCACCTACCGTTGTTAAATCTTGTATTGAAAAAGCATAAGAAACTCCAAAATCAAAATTTTCATAAGTCAAACCTGCACTTAATCCAAAATTTAAAAAAGAAAAATTATCAAATAACCCAAATTGTTGATTTACACCCACACTAAATTCGCCTAGTTGAAACTCTTGAGATGAAAATATATTTATTGATTCACTATCTCTTCTTACAGATGTATATGCATACAAATATGAATACCTTGGCAGAAATCTTCTATCATAAGGATTCATATTAAATTCATATGCAGCTTGTATCCCATATGATATNGGAACAAGAAATTCAACATCTGTATCGTATGCAGTATTTGGTTGATTTAAATAATCAAAATTAATTCCAATTAAAAAATCAGTATTATGTACAAGAAAAGAAGCTCCAAGATCAGTATAGTTTTTAGCAAAGAANAAATCAGCTAAAGGGTCAATTGACTCTTGATTTATGTATCCTGTAATCGAATTAATTTGGTCCTCAAATATCAAATTTGATGGGTTTAAATTTTTTGAGACAAAGCCTACATTAACTGAGGGTAAAAACCATAAGTCATTTCCTAATTCTACTTTGTACACATAACTTAAGTTTAGATCATTTCTTTTATAGCCGATATTAGGTGCATTAAAGTTATTAAACTGAACTCCTAAACTAAAATCTAACAGATCAAATGAATAAGATCCATAAAACAACTTATTGTTTTGAGTTTCATTAGGATTTATTTCAGTTGTGTTGTATAGCAATCCTGACCTATTCCAACTATTCAATCCAAAAAAACTCGGATTACTTATGTGCATAAGTTTCGGTTGGGAATTAAATATCATTTCCTGTGAAAAAGATAGATTCAACACAAGAAGAATAAACAAAACCGATATTTTTTCTTTCAAAATCATTTTAACACTGTGAAAATACCACTTCTCTCAATAACCTGATCATCCGTAACACGATTTAAAGGTATCCCATAAATTGTATATACATAGTATGGACTAAATGAATCCAATGCTGTACCATCCGCTCTTTTGCCATCCCAACCTAAAACAGCTTTTCCATTTCCTGAGGTGTCAATTATATTTGGACATTCTGTTCTATTTATTGATCCGTTTTGAGCATCTTCTGTATAAATCAAATTCCCTTTATTATCATAAACATTAAATGTTAAAGTTTCAAAACCTGTAAATAATGGTCTAAAGAAATCATTTAAGCAATCATTATTTGGAGTAAATACATTTGGCACATATACACTATAGCCCCTACCAATTGTAATTGGATTTGTAACAGACTCATAACATCCTAGCTCATTATATATAGTTAGCGTCGGATAATATGTCCCTGAATTTCCGTAAGCATGAGTGACTTGTGTAACTCCAGATACAGTTCCAGAAACATCAATTATAACGGGGTCTGAATTATCACCAAAGTTCCATTCTAATCTTGAGAATTCGCCCTCTGATTCATCGGTAAATGTTACTTCCTCTCTAGCTGGAATCTCATTTACTTGTTCAAATGAAGGAGAAGTGTAAGAGAAAAATGGATCGCCAAGCGCCAAATTAAATTCAGCCTCAACACCACAGCCATCATCTGTTGTAATTACTAATTTACCATAATCAAATGGTGTATCTATCAATATTTGATAGGTGTCCTCATCTAACTTGGTCGTATTACCATTTAATGGAACAGGTTGACCATCATCACCAACATCATCAGTACCGTTTGTATCAATATAAAAGAAGTTAAGATCTGAGCCTGAATCACTATTATTTACAGCGTCTAAAATTAAAAGCCCTGGTAAACCTTCACATAGTTTAGGGTCTACATATGGACCATCTGTAATCACTAAAGTGTTATCATCATCTACACTTATAACATCTCTAAGATAATTAAATGCGGTATCTACAGGATTAGGACAAGTTTCACCAGTTCTAATTGTATATCTGTAAAGCCCTGCTGGTAGATCATTTAATGTCGTGAATCCATCGAAGTTGTCTAAACCAGGATATGTTCCGTCAAGTGGAAGCCAAGGAGTAGTAGTAGGGCTACCAGGATTTGATGGAGTCGGAACAGGATTTGTTGGATCAAAAATTTCCCATGAAATATCGTATGGCTCTTGTCCCCCTGTAATCTCAATTGAAATTCTTCCATCTTGAGCTCCTAATTCACAACTAACGCCCTGAGAAATCTCTCCGTTAGCAAGTAATCCATCTATCGATAAAACATCAACATCACCACTGAATACAAAGTCAATTGGCTCAGATTCACAAGTTCCATCTGAAATAATTAATTGATATGTTCCTCTTCCTGCATCAAATGTAGTTCTTCCAACAAAACTAGATCCAGGCTCACTTGGGTCAAGAGGAGTATATGTCCATTTAAGATTATAGGTAACATTATCGTTATCATCTATAATTGGATTTCCTCCTACAATAAGCGCTGTATCCAATTCAAATTCATAAGCGCTATCGCAAATATCAAATTCAAAATCTGTCTCACCTTCAAATGTTATTGGTACATAAGTTTCAATATCAAATGCATAATCTAGTGAACAGTCAGGGTTGGCTGCATCTTGAGCTTCTACAATATGCCTTCCTTCACTTAGTCCTCTAATTACAAAAGTGTTTCCTTGCTTTATAATACTACTTGCAAATGTTGGAGATTGTATTGTAGTACCACTAATTTGTCCAGAATTTCCACCATATATTGCTTCTCCATCTAAGTAAATATTATAAGCTAGAGATGTTCCAGATAATCTAAATGAAAAATCTGCCTCAACAGTTCCAGTTTCACAATCCAAAATTTGTCTGTTATAAACTCTTTGACTTATCATGTTAAAATTAGATGTTTTTATTACACCAGATCTAGAGAAAATTTGACAACCTGTTGCGTCAGTAACTATTGCCCTATATTTTCCAGGTTGTAGTTGATCGATTAAATAAAATCCATCTTTGTTCATGCTAACATAACCACCATCTGAAAATTCAATAGTTGTTGAAGATGAAGTGGATGTAGATGTTCCTGTACCAGAAGAAGTGGATGAAGTAGCATTTACTTGAGAAACTGACAGTTTGTACCACTTAATATCATAGGGTTGTACACCTCCGCTCAGTGCTAGCTCAATAGACCCAAGATCTTCAGAATTACATCCGGGTTGGGTTACCGTAGGTATTTCACCAACTGTAAATGGATCTTCACTTGAACCATCATCTAATGTNATAACTTCAGTGGTTGAACATTCATTAGCATCTGTTACAGTTACTGTATAATCTCCAGCATAATCTAAACCTGTAATTGTTAAGTCATCAGGGTCAGATGGTGAACCAGAAGTTGTTCTTTTGTAAAGGACCTCTCCACTAGGGCCATATAATTCCCATAATATGCTATATGGGGTACTTGAACTTACTGTTCCCCCAGTTATATTTACTCCAAGAGACCCTTGAATTCCAGCGGAGCAATCAATGGCTTCAGTTGTTGAAGCATTTAGTTCTATTAATAATGGGTCTGGCTCATTAATAGTAACTGATCCCAAATCAAGTTCAATAGTATTACCTAATGCATCAGTACATAAGCCACTATCTTTAATTTTAACAGCATAATTTCCTCCTTCAAGACCATCTAATGTTAACACTTGTGTTGTATAAGATACTACTGTAGAACTTGCACCACCAGTTGTTACAGTAGCTGTCTTTGTTGAAAATCCATCTGCAACATAAGCAGCTCCGTTTAATGAATATTGATAAGGTGGATTACCACCTGTAAATTGAACTGTAAAGGCACCGTTTGCAGCCCCATTACATAAAATATCAGTTGTGGTGAAATCTGCTTGGTTTACCGCGACTGGGTTTAACATTTGTAGAGGTCCTGAAGAGCCTGTTATTGTGTATGTAAATGTTTGTTCACAACCTGTTGTAGTATCTTTAACTACAAGTGTGTAAATTCCTGCATCTAAATTTTCAATTCTATCTGTAGTTCCTCTATTTACACCAAATTGATCTGTCCATGCATAAGAGAAATTACCTGATCCACCAGCAACCGAAACTTGTAAATGACCATCAGAACAATTTGCTACTGCGGTATTGTCAACAGCATTTGTTACCGTAAAGTCAGAAGCATCTTCAATTGTTATTGGGTTAGATGTTACAAATAGAGTTGTACAAAGATTATCTGTGACAGTTAAAGTATAGTCTGCAGGACTTAAGTTAAAAATATCCTGTGTATTAAAAGTTCCTCCTCCACTTCTAGTCCAAAGGAATGTTAAATTTGAGTAGTCCCCAGTATTTCCTGCAGATCCACCAGTAATTGTAAATCCTCCCGAATCCAAAACAATACTACCATCGTTAGCATTACATCCTGGGTTTGTAACTGTCATCTTTGTCTCATCTATTACAAGAGCTACAGGTGTATTTATTTGAACAGTAGAATCATTTCCATTTAATGAACATCCATTGGCATCATTTATTCCAATCTGATATTGGAATCCAGGAGTTATATTTATTGATCCTGCAGCAGGAAGATTATTAGCATCGCCATCACTAAATGTATGCGCTCCAAAAGTTGCTGGTGATCTTCCTATTTCTGTGCCACTAGAATTATAAAGAATATATGTTAATTGTCCTGTTCCCCCACTTCCACTTGCAACTATTTCAGTATCACAAATTGATGTTATTGTCAGTGCTAATGGATCCGGCGCTGTTATAGTTACAAATGGAGAATCTGCTTGACAGTTATTTGATACAGTCGTTAGAAGATAATATTCTGATCCAGTAACACTATTTAAATTTAGTGTTAAGCCAGTGTCTACATAAGTTGTTGGATCAGAGGTGTCTAAAGTAGATACTGGGGTTCCTATTGAATTAGTTTGTCTCCAATAATAACCGTAAGTCAATGATTGATTTGGTATAGGAGTTGCTATTGTTATGGTTCCNGCTGTTGCTAAAGGTTGTTTACTTGAGGTAATTGTAAATCCAATTCCAGAAGTTTTTGCAATTAATGTTGCTACACCAACAGATGGTGAATTCCCAACAGCTGTTACAAGTGTTGATCCTGAATTTGTGTCATTAATTAAACCAACAATTTCAGTAATGATCTCCGATTTACTTTGAGCCCTGTCATATATTGCTGGATTATTAGACAGGTTACCTGTAGCATTATCAACTCCTTGTACAGTGTAAACAAAAGATTGAGGACCAACATTTATTGTAATTATATTCCCTACACCAAAACTATTATTAAGCTCAACCGTCGATTGTTGTTTGACTGCAACAAATCCTCCTGAAACTGCAGCAGCATTAACAACAATTGAACCACCATCATCACTACATAGTGGATCATTTACAGTATGGTTTCCTGCCCAATTGTTATACTGNACAGGAGGGAATACAGTTATAGAACCACCTAAAGTTACAGATGGTGTACAAGAATTTGGATTAACGGTACTTATGCTGTAGGTAAATGTTGTTTCAGCTCCTACAACAGGTGAAGTTCCAAAAATTTGAACNGAATTGCCTGCAACTGATATATTAGCCGCTCTTGTAAATCCTAATCCAACAGGAGATGAAGTGAAAACAACATCATTAGCTCCACCTCCAAGAGTAAACTCAATTGGAGTAATTGCTGTTTCTTGGCATACAGATTGATTCATTGCTGCTGGATCTGCTCCAGAAAATACCATAGTAGGAATAGGATTAACAGTTATTGTTATTGATTGTGTCTGATCAGAACACTGACTTGTATTTGTAACTGCTCCCGATGCACCTGTTGTNATTTCAAATGTATAAACTCCAGGAGCATTTGTAGAATCAGGACTTCCAAGAATTGTAGCTACTCCTCCATTACCATTANNTTGGTCTGGTGCAAAATCAAGCGAAATTCCAGAGGGCACAAGACTGGCATCTACAAATTTAGCATATGTGTCTTGCCCTGTAACATCGAAAATTATAGGTGTAACATCTTGATTGATACATACCTCTTGAGTNGTTGCACCNGAGGCACCTCTATGNGTAATTGTTTCCTCAGGAATTACAGTTATTGTACCAGCTAAAGAAATTTCATTTGTGCCAGGATTACACTGATTTACTGTTGTTATTTCAAAATTATAGGTAGTCCTATTAACAACAGCTGGTGCNGTTCCGTAAATAACTGAATTATTNGCATCTGAAGGATCGTTTAATCTAACATTTCCNGCTCTAGTAAATCCTAATCCTCCATCAAAAGTTACNTTAACATCCCTAGCTCCACCACCAATTCTAAATTCAATATCTGTTATAAGAGTACCTGCACAAACAGTTTGGTCTAATATACCGGCAGCTCCAACATAAGAAAGGGTTGAAGGAGGAACAACTGTAATATCAATTTGTTGTGTAGCTCCTGCACATGGGCTTGTTATAGCNCCATCAGTTGTNACATTAAATGTATATGTGACTGGATCATTTCCTNNTATTGCCTGACTNGGACTTCCAGAAATTGTTATTACACCTCCCATATTGTCTGCATCTTCAACAAAATCAAAATTCATCCCAGCTGGAAGATTTGCTGGATTTACTACACTACCGTGAGTATTATCTCCTACAACAGCTATTACAATAGGTGTTATATCTGCCCCGTAACATACTTGTTGAATTACCGCTCCATTTGCTGGATTAACAGTTAATGATTCTTCAGGTCTAACGTTAATAACACCTGTTATTGATGTTTCNGAACATGCTCCAACAAGAGGACCTCCAGAGTTATTTGTTGTTGTAATTGTATATGTATAAGAAGTTGTTTCTGTTATTGCTGGNACAACATTTACATTTCCAGAAATAACAAATTTGTTTGGAGCTTGGAAATTTCCAACTAAACCAGCTGGTAATCCAACAACATTAGCATCTAAAGAGTTACTAATGGTATAGGATATGTTTGTCAAAGCTGAATTATTACAAACTGATTGATTATCATCAGAGCCAACATCCAATGTTATTGTTGCAGTGCCATAAACTACGACTCTAACTCGAATATCAGCCGCAGGGACACAAGCATCAGTTATAGCTTGTAGAACAAAATCTTCAGAGGTAGCCGTGTCAGGAGTACCATAAATTCTATATTGCCCTCCAGCAGCTCCAGGGTTAAAGTCACCAAATAATCCAGAAGGAAGACTTCCTCCTGTTATAGTAACATTAGTTATATCAGCTGAAGAATCGAATAAAACATCATCTATAAGTACACCTTGACATGCTTCAATTAAAACATAGTCTGGAGCAACACTTGGATCAAATCCTCCTCCATTGGCATCTACCTTATCATCTGTAGCAGAGCTTGCATCATTGTGCGCTAAAGTAGCAGTACCATTAATAATATTTATTATACCGGTATAGCTTGCTACTGAAGAGCATCCATTATCGTTAACTGTAGAGAAAATTCTATATGTATAACTAACACCTCCTGCTGGTATAGCTCCAGGAATATTAACAACAGGGTCAGAAACTAATGATAAAGTTGAGCTTGTCGATCTAATAAGTGATATTCCAGGAGGTTGCCCAGCTGCACTTGTCCAAGTAACTGTGTAAGTTGCAAATGTAGCTACATCAAAGTTAATGTCAGTCATTGGAGACAGATTACAAACTTGGCTTGGGTTAGCATCACTTCCAGCTGAAACTGATATAGAAGGTATATCTACAATTCTAATGGTTCCGTTTGCAGTTGCAGGATCACAATTTCCTCCAGAAGTGGTTATAGTATAATTGTATATTCCCGCTGGATCGGTAGGGGCTCCAAAAATTCTAATGAACTTTCTGTTTGCCTGAGTAACATTTGGAGCATTTAAAGTAGGATCACCTCCATCACCAGTTGTATCAATATTTGTTCTTGTTATCGTTACAGCATCCCCTGAATTTGACTGAATAGTAAGAGTATTTGCAGCATAAGAAGCATCTACCTGTGGTACATTAGTATCTATAAGACTTTCAAATTGCTGTAATATTCCAGCAAAAGTATTAAAACCTGCGCCTGCATTAACAGTAACGCTATTAACCACNCCATTTACAGTAATTCTATAAATATCTGTATCATCAAAATTTGCTGCATTTCCTGCAAATGTAATTTCAGTTATCTGAGGTATTTCTGTGTATGATGATTTTACTCCTTGAGGTAATTGTCCTGCCCCAACTGAGGCTCCTGTTGCAAAACCAGTTACATTCCACTCTATATCAACCCCTCCTTGTGTACTTGAAACAGTCTCCCCTTGACATATAGTTAAATTATTGCTTCCTGNAGCTAGATCTATTGAAGGCTCAACNGCTATCGTGATCGATCCAGTTAATGATACTTGAGCTGATACATCGTTGCATCCAAATGCATTATTTACAGTTGATATTACGAATTGATAAGTTGTGTCTACTGCGAGTCCAGGTACAGCTGGATTTCCAAATATTGAAACTGTGTTTGTGGCAGTTTGAGTTGTATTTGGAGCAGCAAATGAAACTGCATTTATACCACCTGCCCCTGTGAGAGTGAAACCAAGTCCATTTCTTGAAGTAATCCTTAATGTGTTACCTCCAANTATAACTGGATCGACCTGCAGATTTGCATTTATAATAAGTGTACGAAGACCATTTAATATATCTACAACTTCATTGTCATTTTGTGGCGCACCAGTATTTACAGTATAAGTTACAGTTGTTGAATTAATTGTAATTGTATAATCTTGACCATTATTTGCAGCGACTAGAGCATCTGCTCCTCCAAGAANAATTGTTGAAATTTGATTTTGAATAACATGGCTATGATTAATTCCATTTGGCCTAGAAGGTGTCCAATTTACATTTACAGTAGAAGCATTTACAAGATCATAAATAAATGGATCCACAGTACCTATAGAATTATTACATACTGTTTGATCAGTATCAATTCCAGGTCGAATGGCCATAGTTGAATTTGGACTTACAGATATAAATCCTTGGGCTTCAAAAGGCTGACAATTTCCACCCGTAGTCCTAACAGTATATTGGTATGTGGTTGGTGTGGTAATTGATAGACCTGTAGAAACTGTTCCTGAAATTTCTACGAAAGTTCCACCATTAGCAACAATTGTTCTAGTAAATGATACCCCTGGATCATCCCCAGCAATGTCATTAAGTGAAGTGCCTACTGTGTAATCAAACGCATTAGAAGTTAATGTAAAAGTTCCTGCAGCTGCCTCATNAACTGCTGTAATACCTAAAGCAGCTTGGTTAATTTTATATACAAATACNTNAACAATTTCCTCTAATATATCAACAACACCANCACCACCTGCTGCTGTAGCATCTTCACCCATAGTAACTGTATATGGTACTTGATCAATAGTTAATATGTATTGATCTCCCACATCGGGGTATGCTGCGTCAATAACAAATCTATCAACTTGATTTTCAGATGAAAGTTGTTCAAAAAGATTTAAGTCATCTATTCCTGTTATATCAGCTCCAGTTGCAGCACCAATTATTTCATACCTTATAGGAGTAATAGTTGAACCTACACATACACTCTGAGCAGTTGTAAATAAAGCAGAGGTTCTAGTAAGGTTAGGGGAATCTGGAATTATAATGGTTCTTGATAAAGATTCTGTTCCACAACCAAATGAAGTTGCAGTAATAATTACTGTTCCAGAGAAACCTGTCGTCCATGAAACAAGGCCAGTAACACTATTAATATTTCCTGCTAACTCATTATTCCATGACCAAGTAACTGAATCACTTGATATAAATTGGGTTGTTTGTCCTGCTTCTGCGGGGCAATTTGGGAGTGTTAATGGATCGTAGCTAATATCAAGTGGAGCNTCAACATTTGGATAAATTCTTACAGTATGTACTCCAGGGATAGGATTTTCTACCCCATCACATCCTGTAGCATAAGACTCCACATTAAATGTTCCGTGGAAACCGGCAGTCCAATCTATTGTATTTGAATCAATAAAACTTCCTGGTGAAGCTACACTTCCTACTCCTGGAACNACGTTTGAAATCGCGTATCTTATTGAAGAATAATTTGATGCGGAAGAAAAATATTGAGTATTTGGAGTAGTAGCTGTGGTTTCACAAATTGGCTCTGCACCAGTTGAAACACCACAAATAACCTCTGAAGTTGGATTTGTTTCAAATCCAAACATAGATCCAAATGCTCGTCCTTCAACTGGTGATTTAGTTACANTAAAAGAAATACTCATATCGCCACCNTCACCTCTTGGTGTTCCTGGAGGAATAGGTGGTGCTGAATTTCCATCGTATTGAGCTGTTATTCTTAAAATACCTCCAACATCGTCAAGAAGACCATTATTATTTGCATCTCCAGGATTAAATGAGCCTGACGTTGCAGTAAATAATCCAGCTATTAGTGAAGTAGTATCATTATTTATAAGATCCCTTAATTCTTGTGCAATTGTTGCGGCAGTTTGATTAGCTATTCCATCAGCCGGTACATCAGTATCAGTGGTCTCATATGTATATCTAACTCCATTAAGAGTCACATTATATCTTTCTTGAGATCTAATTCTTCCAGCATTTTCTCTTATATATATTATTTCACTCTCAGCTTCTAATAATGGAACGGGTTCAGTTGGATTAGAAGCTGAGGAATCAAACTGNTTTACTGTAACAACAGTAGTTAATGTTGCCGTAGCACTTCCATCACAACCAATGGCAACAACTTGTATGGTTGCATCTCCAATAAATCCATCACTCCATGTTGCAACCCCTGTAGTTCTAGAAATAGTTCCAGCATCAGGTGGAGATATAAACCAATTATAAGATTCAGNTAATGGAGCTATCCTTCCATCATTATAACAAGCACTAAATATTGTAGAGCTAGGTGAAGCNGATAATGCTTGCTCACATAAATAAATTGAACCATTATAAATATTCCCATCTTGACCATTTACAATAGGTATNGGATCAGTTCCACCTGCTGCATNATCAATTAAAATGTAATCAGGAATTTGTGGAGCAGTTGTCACCCTAACAAAATGTTGAAGGGTTACAACTTCGCAAATTGTTCCCACTGTAGTTACTCTCACAAAACCTGTTCCNGTAGGTATTCCACTTATGGTAATCGTTTTAGCTGCTGCATCTGTAACAGGTGTTAAACCNCCGGGAATATTTACAAGATTAATACCGGTTGCTGACCCTCCATATTGAAATGTAATTGGATCTATGGCTGAGCCAATACAAATAGTTTGACCACCTAAAGCAGCGGTAGTTTGAACTAATGTTGGTTGTTCACTAATACTTACTTCTGTAACTCCTGACAAAACCTCACATGATACTTCACCTGCGTCTAAAATATTATTATTATTAGTATCATTAAATCTAGTGGTTTTCAATCTATAGTAGACAATTGTTGAAATATCTGGGTCAATTAATGTTTGTAATCTTCTTTCAATGTCGGTATCAATTTGAACAGCAGAAATAGTTGTAGTTTGCGATATTGTTGCAGCNAAACCTCCAGTTAAAAGATCATTTCTAGCNCCTGCAATAATATCATCCCAATTTAAATTATCTGCTGAGAATTGCCACTGATATGCNATACCATCTCCTATTCCATCNTCAGGCTCCGTTGCATTGGCAACAATATTTGATAAATCATTTACATCAACTGTCAATGGAGCACCAGCAACCCTGCAAATTGCCTGATCTGCTAAAATAAATCCGGTATTTACTTGATCAAGAACAGTAATAGTNACTGGATCTGTCTCTGNAAAACAAACTTGGGCATTATATGTACTTGTAGCTCTTCTTTTAAATGCNGTAGATTGTGTTAGTGCTGTTGTAAAATTTAAAGTAGATAGGTCGGCTCCAGCGATAGCTGCCCANACAGTTCTNGCAGCATCAGTAGTTCTATACCATTGATATACAACAGTAGCACCAACATTTGTAGCATAGGCATTTCTTAAGGAGTTAAATGGAGTTGGAGCTGAATTGTTGCAAATTACCAAATTTGTATTGCTTACTTTTCCAGCTATAACTGAACTAACTTCTACACTGTGGGTATCACTAAATGTCTGACAAACTGGAAGAATAGCCCCTCCAAAGTTTTGTGTCATTACCCTTCTATAATATCTTGTTGACCCTAATGCATTGTAGGTTATTGCATTACTTGAATGGGCAGCCGTTGTTCCAGCATCGGTAATTAAATAAGTAGGTGTTAAAAGAGAACCTGGAGCAAGTGTAGTGAAAAGAGTATTACTTGCAGCATTATCAACAGCAGTTATTCCAGAACCTGAGTCATTTATTTTATATTCTAAAAACGCGAGGACTTCATCATGTGTATTTACATTGCCATCTCCACCTGCGACAGTATTATCTTCTCCAATTGTAACTGTAAATACATCAGCCCCGATAGAAACTCTGTAGAAATTTGGTACTACAACTGGAGCAGTAGCAGCAATAGTGAATGATGAAACAGAGGATATATTTGTGGCAGTAATAGCAGCAGGCTGATACTGAGCAGCTGTAGCATCTGCAGCATAACCATTTGCAATAGTAATGTCTTCCCAACTTAAATTGTCTAAAGAATACTGCCATTGATACTGACTTCCTGCACCACCAACATCATTAATAATTCTTAATTCTTGTGGTGTGTCACCAACACATATTATTTGATCTTGATCTACCCATGTATTTAAGGCAGGATTAGTATTTCTTTGTACATTACCTCCTGTCGCATCTGGTGCTACATTTATGGTTATTATATTTGAGTAATTATCACATGGAGCAGTATTTACTCCGTTTAATATACTTCGTGATCTCCTTCTATATAAAGTTGTTTGATGTATTATAGTTGGAGTCATGGTTCTTGATGTTGAACCCAAAACTGGATTCCAATTTGCACCTCCATCTATAGATGATTCCCACTGATATGTAATTGCAGCACCATTAGGATAGTCCGCTCCATCAACAAAATCGTTATTTCCGTCCGGAGCATCTTCCGCTCCAATCGACTCAAAATTAGCTGTTGGTGTAGTTGCAGCGCAGATATTTTGTGATACAGCCCCACCAACAATTTGAATTGCATCCGCAGTAACATAATTTAACTCAATTGTTACAGTATCTGTTCCAGAACAACCTGATGCATTTCTAACTTCAACAACAATATCAAATTTTAAATCTGCATCATATATTGAAAAATCATCAGTAGCAAATACATTTGATGCTTGAAATGGAGTTAATGGATTCGTTCCGTTAAAGAATCTGTAATCAGCTCCAGCCACAACATCAGCTGTGAATGTAACTGTATCAGCATAAGGTAGGTTAAATGCATTTAATCCTCCACAAACAATTCCTCCTGTAGCTGTAGCTGTTGAATTTAAATTGGCCACTGGTCCACCCGATAAGGTAATCGTGACACCTGGTGATGTCTCAGTACATGAATCAGGTGCAGCTGTAGCTACCCTAACTGTAACAACTGAACCATCAACAATATCCCCCAGTGCATCTACTTGATA
>PAYI01000033.1 GCA_002714815.1 Flavobacteriaceae bacterium
AAAACCAATATGTTTTTTTGAGTTTATATTTTTTGTTCGCTTTGTAAATATGAAATGTTGTAGGTAAAGACTTTTTAACAATCAAATCAGTTACACCTGTTTCTTCTCTCACTTCTCTACATGCGGCTTCAATGATAACCTCGTTTTTTTGAATTTTACCCTTCGGTAAATCCCACTTATCATTTCTGTAAATAAATAAGTAACTACCATTTTTATGCTGTACCAATCCTCCTGCAGCTTCAACAATAGAGAAAGTTTTGTGAAAGTACTTTTTAATTTTTTCTTCTTTAGAGTGATACAAATAAACTTCAGAAACTTTTTTATCTCGTAGAGCTTTTACGATTGATTTTGAATCGGTATATTTTATAAAAAAAAGTGGAGTTTTAGGTGAATTTTTACTCAAATCCGAAGTAAAATGAACGGGTTTTTGATTGTAAAAAACTTTATACATTTGTGTATGATTTTTGATAAAAATATAGCGCAACAAACCGCTAAACATCTTTTGCAAATTAATGCAATAAAATTGAATCCTGAAAATCCATTTATTTGGGCAAGTGGTTGGAGGTCTCCTATTTACTGTGATAACCGAATTATTCTTTCATATCCAAAACTTAGAAGTTTTTTGAGTGATGCTCTAGCAATGAAAATAAATAAAGATTTTAGTAGGCCATTTATAATCGCAGGGGTTGCAACAGGTGCTATTGGAATTGGTATGCTTGTCGCACAAAAGTTGGATTTGCCTTTTATCTACGTCCGCCCCGAACCCAAAAAACATGGTCAAAAGAATCAAATCGAAGGACAATTTAGTGCTGGAGAATCTGTTTTGGTTATAGAGGATTTGATAAGTACTGGAAAAAGCAGTCTCAAGGCTGTAAATATATTAAAAGAAGCTGGAGCAGAAATTCTTGGAATGATGGCTCTTTTTACCTATGGATTTGATATAGCAGAAAAATCTTTTAAAAAGGAAAAAATAAAACTTAAAACGTTAACCAATTATCAATATTTATTATCTGAAGCTCTTGTAGAAGAAAAAATCACAAATTTACAGCTTGAGAATTTAAAAACATGGAGAAAAAACCCATCAAAATGGAGTTTTACAGAAGATTAGATTTTAATTGCATCCGAACATTATTTGAATTAAACTTTTTAACATTTTTTTCTTCAGTTTCTAAAAGCAATCCTCCCTTTTCTGTTACTCCCAAAAGTTTTGCTATAAAAGTATTATTTCCATTTGTAAATGAATTAAGTTGATTGAGTTTCCAAAGTTTACTTATATACTTGCTAAACCATGGCTGATTTTTTTTAAGATCAGTTTCATATAGTGCTCTGTTCAGAAATGGAAGCATTTTATCTAAAACATACTCTATATTCCAATGTTTCCCAGTAACTTGTTTTAAAGAAGCGGCTTCGGATAAATCGACAAAGGAATCTTGATTTAAATTGAGTCCAATTCCAATAACGCATCCACTGAATTTGCCCTTAGTAAAAAAATTTTCTATTAAAATTCCACCTATTTTTTTATTAGCTGACAAAATGTCGTTTGGCCATTTTATTGAAGTTTGAGGGATTTGAAATTTTTTTAAAGCACTAACAACTGCAAGAGAAATAACAGCACTAATCAAAAAAAGTGAATATGGTGATTCGTTTTTGAATTGCCTAAAAATGCTAAAAGTTAAGCTCTTCCCAGTTTCAGATTGCCAATTATTTTCACGTTGTCCTCGCCCGCTTGTCTGATTATTAGTAAAAACCAAATCTCCGTCAAATAATTGCTTATTTCGATATTTGTCTTTTAAATAATCGTTTGTTGAATGGATGGCATTAAGTTTGATTATTTTAAAATTGCTCATAAGAAGTCATGTCAACGACTTAAAAAGTAATAAATTTGCATAAAAGAACATTGCTTAATGGTAAATAAAATAAAAAGTAATAATGTTCTCTTGAAGGAGATTGTTAGAGGAATTGAAAATTTAAAAGGGGAGGATATAAAAAAAATGGATTTAAGGGGGATTCAAAATACACCATTTGAGTTTTTTGTTATTTGTAGTGGTAATTCAAATATCCACATTAGATCTATTGTTAATTCAATACAAAAAAATGTTAGTAAAGTCCTATATGAAAAACCATTACATATAGAAGGTTTTGAAGTAGCAGAATGGATTTTGATTGATTATGTAAATATTGTAGTACATGTCTTTCAAAAAAGAACAAGAAAGTTTTATAACATCGAAGAATTATGGGGAGATGCGGTAAGCACTCCAATTGCATCGAACTATTAAAGATTATGAAAGAAGAAAAAAAACCAATCCCTCCAAAATTTAACATTTATTGGATTTATGGTGGTATTATTATTGTCCTTTTAGGACTTAGCCTTTTCGGAGGAAACGACTGGCAAACTGTAAGTAAAACTAACATATCAAATTTTGAGAAATACCTTAATAATGGAGATGTTAGTGAGGTTATAGTAATTCGAAATAAAAGTAGTGTCCGTGTAACACTTTCAGCTGAAGCACTTAAGAAGAGTGAACACCAAGCAGTAGTAGCTACAAATTTTTTAGGCCAAGAAAATATAAGAGGTCCTCATTACCAATTTGAAGTTGGTAGTTTAGAGCTATTCGAAGAAAAGCTAGAAAAGGCTCGGAACAATGGAATTATTTTCCGACTAGAATTTATTACTGTAGAAAATAGATGGTTAGACACTCTTATTGGATTTTTACCTATCATTATAATTATTGGTGTTTGGATTTTCTTAATGAGAAGAATGTCTGGTGGTGGAGCAGGAGGTCCTGGAGGTCAAATATTTAATATAGGTAAATCAAAGGCTAAATTATTTGATAAAAACACAGATGTCAAAGTAACTTTTAAAGATGTTGCTGGATTAGAAGGAGCTAAAGAAGAGATTCAAGAAATAGTAGACTTTCTTAAAAACCCTCAAAAATATACAATTCTAGGTGGAAAAATTCCAAAAGGAGCTTTGCTTGTAGGGGCTCCTGGAACTGGTAAAACACTACTGGCGAAAGCAGTTGCTGGAGAGGCTAAAGTTCCTTTTTTCTCTCTTTCTGGATCTGACTTTGTAGAAATGTTTGTTGGTGTAGGTGCTTCGAGAGTAAGAGATTTATTTAAACAAGCCAAAGATAAATCTCCATCAATAATTTTTATTGATGAGATTGATGCTATTGGGAGAGCTCGTGGAAAAAGCAATATTACTGGCTCAAATGATGAGAGAGAAAACACTCTCAACCAACTTCTAACTGAAATGGATGGATTTGGAACTAATACTAATGTTATTGTTATAGCAGCAACTAATCGTGCGGATGTTCTTGACAAAGCTTTAATGCGAGCTGGTCGTTTTGACAGACAAATCTATGTTGATTTACCAGATCTAAACGAACGAAAAGAAATTTTTAAAGTTCATCTTAAACCCCTTAAAACGATAAAAAGCTTAGATATTGATTTTCTGGCAAAACAAACACCAGGTTTTTCAGGAGCAGATATTGCTAATGTTTGTAACGAATCTGCATTAATTGCTGCTAGGAAAGATAGAAAATCAGTAGGAAAACAGGATTTTCTTGATGCAGTAGATCGAATTATAGGTGGTTTAGAGAAGAAAAATAAAATAATTACACCTGAAGAAAAAGAAACTATAGCATATCATGAAGCAGGACATGCAATTGTAAGTTGGTTATTGGAACATGCTGCTCCACTTGTTAAAGTTACAATAGTTCCAAGGGGACAATCTTTAGGGGCCGCTTGGTATCTCCCAGAGGAACGCCAAATTGTTAGAACAGAACAAATGCTCGATGAAATGTGTGCTGCTCTAGGAGGTCGGGCAGCAGAAAAAATAATTTTCAATAAAATCTCTACGGGTGCATTGAGTGATCTTGAAAAGGTTACTCGCCAGGCCAAAGCTATGGTTTCAATTTATGGTCTAAACGATACCCTTGGAAATATTACTTTTTACGATTCTTCAGGTCAGACAGATTATAATTTTTCAAAACCTTACTCTGAAGAAACTGCACAAATTATAGATAAGGAAATCTCTAAGATTATTGAAAAACAATATTCCAGGGCCATTAAATTACTTAAAAACTCAAAAGATAAACTAAAACAATTAGCAGAACGTCTTTTGGAAAAAGAGGTTATATTTAAAGATGATTTAGAAAATATCTTAGGCAAAAGAACTTACAAAACTAACGAAGAAAAAATTGAAGAAGCGAAAGTTTTGAAGGAGAAAAAATAATTTTTATCATCATGGGGTTATGGAAATATCTTTTTGGCAAAAAACGTTCTAAAAAGTTAGAGAAAAGCCCATACCTGCCAAAATCTGAAAGACCCCTTGATATCAGTTTTGCAGAAAATTTTACTTTAAACGGTGGATATTTTTTATATAATGATTCTATTGATTTAGTAAATTCAAATTTTAAAGAAATTTGTTTTGAAAATAATTGGAGCCCTAAACAGGTAGTATGTTTAAATCAAAATCTTTCGGACCTTTTTCAGACTTATTATGTTGATAAATCTTCTGGTAAATTAAACCACTTCGAAGCCCTTTTAATTAAATGCGAATATTTAATTTGTAATACAGGAAAGTTTTTATTGAGTAACAAACAGATTAATCACTTTAAGCTAAATGATCTTCCAAAAACAATTATAGTTTCAGCTAAAATGAACCAGCTTACTAGGGACCTAAGTCAAGGTATGACTTTATTAAAAAATAAATATAAAAATTCTATACCTACTAACATTACAACTCTCAAAACAGTTTTAAAAAGTAAAAAAGAGAAAAAAAATAGCTCTCATAATACTAATTCAAAAATTATATATTTGTTATTAGAAGATTTTTGAGTTTTTAAAAAAATCTAAGAAATTATTTGCTTTTATATAAAATATAGGATTAAAATTAGAAGGTTTGAGAGATTTGGTTATTCGGAGTATTTCTGGACTTCTATATGCGTCGCTAATCATTTCATCGGCTTTATATTCAGATCTTAGCTTTATAATTGTTATTTTTGTTTTTTCTTCGCTAGCCTTATATGAATTTCAAAAACTTATCCAATATAAAAGCCCTGTTCCCTTTATCCTCTTCGGTGTAATTGTATTTCAATTCTATAGTAAAAGACTTAATCCATACTTGCACTTGATTCTACTTGGACTTTGTGTTTTTACAAATCTAATATTAGCTTACTTTCTTTTTACAAAAAGGAAAATTATAATGTTACCAATCCAAAAAACTGCAGCAACATTATTTTACATTGTAGCCTCAGGATATTTTATAATTACAACTTCTTCTTTAATTTCAAAATTTGAAAATGGTATTTCAATTACTATGTATATTCTTATTTGGGTAAATAACAGCTTCGCTTATCTCTTTGGTAAGCAATGGGGCAAAAACCTTCTTTTCAATGAAATTTCTCCCAAAAAAACTTGGGAAGGCTTTTGGGGAGGTGCTTTAATGTGCTTTTTATCTAGTTTTTTTATGACACCATATCATCCATCATATCCTGTTTGGACTATTCCCATCTTATCAATATTAATTGTAGCAACTTGTACTACAGGAGACCTAATACAATCAAAATTTAAAAGACAGGCCGAAGTAAAAGATAGCGGATCATTGATCCCAGGACATGGTGGATTTTATGATCGTATGGATAGCGTTCTATATACAGCTCCTTTTATTTTTTTAATTTTAATGATAATAAATTATGTTTCATAAGGAAGGATATCAAATTATTATGTCTTCATTTGTAATTGCAGCCGCAATTTCAATTACAGCTGAATATAAATTAGAAAATGTATTTATTTTAAAATTTTTTTTACAACTATTTGCCCTAATACAACTTATCCTTGTACTTCAATTTTTCAGAAACCCTAGGAGAATAACACCAAAAAATAAAGGTCATCTTATAGCCCCTGTCGATGGAAAAGTTGTTATTATTAAAGAGGTTTATGAAAAAGAATATTTCAAAGATAAGCGCTTACAGGTATCCATTTTTATGTCACCTTTAAATGTTCATGTAACTCGATATGCATTGAGTGGAACTGTAAAATTTAGCAAATATCATCCAGGGAAGTATCTAGTTGCCTGGAATCCAAAATCCTCTGATCTAAATGAAAGAACAACAGTAGTTATTAAAAATAATACTTTTGGAGAAATTTTATATCGCCAAATTGCTGGAGCAGTAGCTCGACGTATAGTGAATTATGCAAAGGAGGGTGAAAAAGTTGTTCAAGGAGAAGACGCTGGATTTATAAAATTTGGTTCTCGAGTGGATTTGTTCCTGCCCCTAAATACAGCTATTAATGTAGCTATCAACGATAAGGTAAAAGGTGGAGTTCAGATGATAGCTCATAAAACTTAAAGTGATGCTAAACTTTTTTCAAGTAAAGTTATTTTTTCTTTTGCGTCAGCTACTTTTTTCCGTTCTATAAAAACAACTTTCTCTGGTGCATTACTAACAAAATTTTTATTAGATAATTTTTTTTCTGCAGATTCAAGAAAACCTTTCATATAATTCAATTCATCATTCAATTTCTGACGTTCGGTTTCTAAATTATATGAAGCTTCGATAGGAATAAAAAATTCATAAGTATCCACACGAAAACTACCACCAAAATTCTTTTTAGATACTAAATTGTAATTTATAGAATTTAGTCCTCCTATCTTTTTTATACTTGCTTCAAAAGGGAGAGGTTCATTATTTTTTTCTGTAAAAATATCAATGGTTTCTTTAAAAGAAATATTATTTTCCTTTCTGAAATTTCGAATTCCAGCAATTATTTCTTGAGCTAAGGAAAATGAAGAAATAGGTTTGGAATCAAATTTTTCAGTCTTGGGCCAAAAAGAAATCATAAGAGCTTCGTCTTTATTTCTCGGAGAAATAAAATGCCATAATTCTTCAGTTAAAAAAGGCATAAATGGATGTAATAATCTTAAATTATTTTCAAATAGAGTTATTGTTTTTTCATAAGTCTCTTGATCTATTGATTCCCCATAACTAGGCTTTACCAACTCGAGAAACCAAGAACAGAAATCATCCCACATTAATTTATAGATTGACATTAGTGCATCTGAAATTCGATACTTTTCAAAATTTTTATTTACCCAAGACAAAGTTTTCTGAAAGTGATTTTCATACCATGTCAATGCTTCTTTTGATGCTGGCAAGGCAACTCTCTTGACATCTACTTCCCATCCTTCAATCAATCGGTATGCGTTCCAAATCTTATTTGCAAAATTTTTTCCTTGCTGGCAAAGACTTTCATCAAAAAGTAAGTCGTTCCCTGCTGCAGAACTAAGCATTAACCCCACCCGAACTGCATCGGCACCAAACTTATTAATAAGCTTTAATGGATCAGGGGAGTTCCCTAATTGTTTTGACATTTTCCTTCCATTTTTATCTCGAACTAAGCCAGTTAAATAGACTTTGGTGAAAGGGGGGCTTTTTCGGTATTCATAACCTGACATTATCATGCGTGCAACCCAAAAGAATAGAATATCAGGACCTGTAACTAAATCCTGGGTTGGGTAATAGTATTTAATATCTTCATTGATTGGATTTCGGATTCCATCAAATACTGAAATAGGCCATAGCCATGAGGAAAACCAAGTATCAAGAACATCTTCATCTTGACTAAGATCACTCAAAGACAAGTTTTGATTTTTTGTTACTTTTTTAGCTTTTTCTAAAGCTTCTTCTGGCGTAACTGCAACCACAAAATCTTGCTTNCCATTTCCATAGTAATATGCNGGGATNCGTTGACCCCACCATAATTGTCTTGAAATATTCCAATCACGGATGTTCACCATCCAATTGCGATAGGTGTTTTTAAATTTTTGAGGAAATAACTCAATTTCGCTAGATTTTAATACTGCCTCTATAGCGGGTTTAGCAATCTCTTGTGTTTTTAAAAACCATTGATCTGAAAGACGAGGTTCTATTACTGCTTTAGTGCGTTCAGAAGTTCCAACTTTATGAAGATATGATTCAGTTTTTACTAAAATTCCTAGAGCATTTAGATCATTTACAATTTTTTTCCTTGCAACAAAACGATCTAAGCCTTGATAATCTAATCCCATTTCGTTAAGTGTTGCATCTGAATTAAAAATATTGATAATCTTTAAATTATGTTTTTCGCCTAATGCTTTGTCATTAATATCATGTGCTGGAGTAACTTTTAAACAACCTGTGCCAAAATCCATTGTTACATATTCGTCTTGAATAATAGGAACTTTTCTGCGTGAGAGTGGTACCCAAACTTTTTTATCCTTTAAATGAGCATATCTTTGATCATCAGGATTAACACAAACTGCAGTATCGCCTAAGATTGTTTCAGGACGTGTGGTTGCAATTATTATTTTTTCGTTAGATTCTACAACTTGATACTCTATATAATATAAATTCCCTGATTTTTCTTCATAGACAACCTCTTCATCAGAAAGAGTTGTTTGTGCCTCAGGATCCCAATTAACCATTTTATGTCCACGATAAATATGTCCTTTTTTATAAAGATCCACAAAAACTTGTAAAACAGATTCAGTCATGTCTGGATCTAAAGTAAATTTTGTTCTTTCCCAATCACAACTACAACCTAATTTTTTAAGTTGTTCNAAAATGACACCCCCAAATTCATGTGTCCATTCCCAAGCGTGTTCCAAAAAAGCTTCACGAGTCAAACTACTTTTTTCAATTCCTTTTTCCTTAAGTTTTGCAACTACCTTGGCTTCTGTTGCAATAGAAGCGTGATCTGTTCCAGGAATCCAACAAGCATTATAACCTTTCATGCGAGCCCGCCGGATAATAATGTCTTGTAAAGAATTGTTTAGCATATGACCCATATGTAAAACACCAGTAACATTAGGTGGAGGAATAACTATAGTATAGGGGTCTCTATCATCCGGTACAGACTTAAAATAATCATTTTTTTGCCAGTATTCATACCATTTGCTCTCTATATTCTGCGAGTTGAACTTGGAAGGAATTTCCATAATAGTTGTTTGGTGTGATTTTTATTCACAAAAGTAGGGACACTTGTTCTATAATAAAAATGAAGCACTTTATTTAAAAGAAAATGGCTATTTTTAAATACTAAATATAAACTATTATATAATGAAAACATTACACTGCCTGACACTATTGGTCTTTTTTGTATGTATTTCTCTCTATGCTCAAGAAAAGGGCCCCAAAATTAGCTTTGAAACCAGTCTTATTGACTATGGAACCATTGAAAATGGCAGTGAAGGTAAACGTTCTTTTAGTTTTAAAAATACAGGAGACCAGGAATTAATAATAAAAAATGTACGTTCTAGTTGTGGTTGTACAATCCCTAAAAAACCTGACGCTCCTATAATNCCAGGTGAAAAAAGTGAAATNATNGTAAAATATGATACCAATCGCCAAGGTCCNTTCCGAAAAACCATTACAGTATCAACTAATNTAGAAGATATGCCTATAATAGCACTTAAAATTAAAGGAATTGTCCTGCCAAAAAAATAGTTTTTGGTTTTAAAAGTTTTAATTATCTAATAAGGTTTTTATTAATTAAATCATAAGAATGTTAATGATTGCTATTAAAGCAATTTTTTATCATTTTTGTACTTTATTTTTAGGCATGCCGTTACTATCCAAAAAAGGAATTAATCTTCCTACATCTCCCATTAGAAAACTTGTAATTTTTTCTGATCAAGCTAAAGCTAAAGGAATTGAAGTTTTACATTTAAATATTGGACAACCAGATATTGAGGCACCCAAAGAGGCTATAAATGCTGTTAAAAATTCTTCTCATAAACTTTTACCATATGGTTCATCACAAGGAGATTTAACTTATCGTCAAAAGCTTTCTAAATATTATAGAAAACATAAAATTAACGTAGCCCCAGATGATATTATAGTTACTACTGGAGCCAGTGAAGCCCTAACTTTTGTGCTAAATTCCATATGCGATTCAGATGATGAAATCATCATTCCTGAACCTTTTTATGCTAATTATAATGGGTTTGCAAGTGCTGCAAGTGTAAAAGTTATTCCAGTTATCTCTGAGTTTAATAATCAGTTTCAACTTCCCTCTTTAGAAAANATAAATGATAAAATCACTTCCAAAACCAAAGCTATTTTACTTTGTAATCCAAGTAATCCTACTGGTTATGTTTATAGTATGTCTGAAATATCAACACTATGTGAACTAGCAATAGAATACAATATTTTCCTTATAGTCGATGAGGTTTACAGAGAGTTTATACATGGAGATGTAGAACATTATTCTGTACTCCAAGATCCAAAAGGTGCTGAGCACACAATAATGATTGATTCTGTTTCAAAGCGATACAGTCTTTGTGGCGCAAGAGTAGGGTGTATAGTCTCTAAAAATAGAGAACTGATAAAAAATGTCCTTAAATTTGCTCATTTACGTCTCTCCCCACCCACCTATGCTCTTATAGCAAGTGAGGCGGCACTTGATGCTTCAGACAGTTATTTAGAAAATGTCATTGCAGAATACAGTAAACGTAAAAATGTATTAATCGAAGCTTTAGAAAAAATCCCTGATGTAAAAGTATCGCGCCCAATGGGTGCCTTTTATTGTATTGTTAAACTTCCTGTTAATGATGCTGAAGCCTTTTCCAAATTTTTATTGACATCTCATCAGCACAAAGGGCAAACNGTCATGTTAGCTCCNGCTACAGGTTTTTACTCCAGTCCTGGTGTGGGGAAAAATCAGGTTCGAATTGCATTTGTNTTAGAAAGTAAGAAACTTTTAAGNGCAGTCAAAATCATAGAGCTTGGAATTCGTGCCTATAAAAAAATGAATACCCAAACATTTGTATGATAAAAGAAAATATTTCNTTAAAAAATTATAACACTTTCGGAATTGATGTTAAAACAAAATTTTTTGCTGAAATTACTTCTGAAAATCAATTAGTTGAAATTATTAAATCCATTAAGTNTTTTCCTTTTCGTGTTTTAGGGTCAGGCAGCAATGTACTTCTCACTAATGATTATAATGGATATACCTTTATAATGAAAAACAAGGGAATTAATATTCTTGATGAAACAGAGTCTGACATTCTAATAGAAGTTCAGGCAGGGGAAGATTGGCACGAATTAGTATTGTGGGCCTTAGAAAAAGATTATGGAGGAATTGAAAACTTAGCTTTAATACCAGGTAGTGTAGGTGCAGCACCAATTCAAAATATAGGTGCCTACGGAGTAGAGTTNAATTCAGTATTTCAAAGTTGCCGTGCNCTGGATATAAAATCCTTATCTTTTAAAANNTATGAAAAGNAGGCTTGTGAATTTAGATACCGATCTTCAATTTTTAAAACCAAACTTAAAGAAAAGGTTATTATTACGAGTGTTCGCTTATGCCTTCAAAAAAAACCACATCAAACTCAAACAGAGTATGGTGATCTAAAAGCTGAGATACAGGGAAAAGAACTCACTATACAAAATATTGCTTCTAAAGTAATTGCCATACGAAAATCTAAACTTCCTGATCCAAAACAAATAGGAAATAGCGGTAGTTTTTTTAAAAACCCTATTATTACTAAAAAGCAATTATTGAAGCTTCAAAAAAAATTCCCAGAAATACCATATTATACTGAGTATAATAATCTATTCAAGGTCCCTGCAGGTTGGTTAATTGAAAAAATAGGCTACAAAGGAAAAAGAATAGGAGATGCTGGAATACATAAAAAACAAGCTTTGGTTTTAGTTAATTACGGAAACTCAAAAGGATCCGAACTTTATGATCTAGCTAAAGAGATTCAAGAGCAAATAGTACTTAATTTTGAAATAGAATTGGAATTTGAAGTCAACGTTATCTAGATAATTTTATTCTCTATTCTTTGAATCGATCCAAATGGTAACTGGACCATCATTTACAATTTCTACTTGCATATGGGATCCAAATTTTCCAGTGATTATAGCCTTTGACAAATATTTTTGTGCAGTATTTACAAATAGTTCATAAAGTGGAATTGCNTAGTCTTGTTTTGCAGCTCTTATGTAAGAGGGACGATTCCCCTTTTTGGTTGCTGCCATCAAAGTAAATTGACTGATGACCATTAATTCTCCATTAATGTCTAAAAGTGATAGATTCATTACACCCTCTTTGTCGTTAAAAATTCTTAGATTCATAATCTTGTTAACAAGCCATAGTATATCTGATTCTTCATCTGTATTTTCTATACCTAATAATACCATTAAACCTTGTCCTGAGGATCTTTTCTCTTTATTGTCAATAATTACATTGGCATATTTTACTCTTTGTAATATAACTCTCATATTAATTTCTGTGATTACTATCCTTAGCTAACATTTGAGTGTAACTATCAAATCTACTTTTTGCAATTAGCCCTTCTTCGACTGCTTTTAAGATAGCGCATTGAGGCTCACTTTGATGAAGACAATTGTGAAATTTACATTGGGATTTTCTATTAAAAAACTCTGGAAAATAATTACCAATTTCTTCAGGTTCCATTTCCACAACACCAAAACCTTTTATTCCCGGAGTATCAATAATTCTAATCCCATTTTTTAAATCATACATTTCAGAAAAAGTAGTAGTATGTGTGNCTTGTAGATGCTGATCTGAAATAGCGGCTGTTTTAATATTTATTCCCTGAGATAAGGCATTAATCAAAGTGGATTTTCCTACCCCACTGTGACCAGAAATCATCCCAACCTTATTCAACATTAAATTTTTGACTTGTTTTAAATTCTGTGGTTTTTTAGCTGAGATTTCATGTGTTTGATATCCTATATCCTGATATATTTTTTTTAACTTCCGGATAGCTTCAAGTTCATCTTTTGAATAAGTGTCAATTTTATTAAATAATAGGACAGCTGGTATATGATANGCTTGAGCTGTAACTAAAAAACGATCTATAAATGCTGGAAAAGTAGGGGGATTGTTAAGAGTTATCATCAAAAAAACAAAGTCAATATTGGAGGCAATAATGTGTGTTTGTTTTGAGAGGTTAACAGCCTTTCTAACAATGTAGTTTCTTCTTTTTTCTACTTCGATTATTATTCCATAAGATTTGTCTTTATGATTGTCAACTTCAAAAAAAACATTGTCTCCTACAGCAATCGGATTGGTGCTTTGAAATCCTTGGAGTCTCATCTTACCTTTAATTCTACACAAATAAAAAACTCCTTCAGACTCAACCGTATACCAAATTCCTGTAGAACGGTAAACAATACCTTTTTTCAATGGTTTTATTTACAAAGAAACAGCTTTTTTTTAAGCCTTGGGGTTTCTTCCCTGAGCAGACTAATTCATATCTTTGTAAAAAAGGAATTTAATGGGCCAAAAAACATTATTAATGATTTTAGACGGATGGGGAAACTCTTTAGACCCAGAAGTGTCAGCTATTGATCAAGCTCGTACACCTTTTATTGATTCACTTTACAATGAATATGCTCATAGCACACTAAGAACTGATGGTGAATATGTAGGACTTCCAAAAGGACAAATGGGAAATAGCGAAGTGGGNCATATGAATTTAGGTGCAGGTAGAATTGTTTATCAAGATTTGGCTAAAATAAATATTACAATTGAAAATGATGAATTAAAAGATGAATCAATTTTGACCAACTGCCTTGAATATGCAAAAATAAAGGGTAAAAAACTACATCTTTTAGGACTACTTTCAGATGGTGGGGTTCATTCTCATATAAATCATATAGAAGGGGTTTTAGAACTTGTATATAAACATAAACTAGAAGAAGTATACCTACATGCTTTTACAGATGGCAGAGATGTAGATCCAAAATCTGGAATTAATTTCATTGAAAGAATTGAAAAAAAGATGACCCAAACAGGGGGGCAGCTAGCAAGTGTGATTGGTCGTTATTATGCCATGGATCGAGATAAAAGATGGGAAAGGATCAAACAATGCTATGATCTTTTAGTTCATGGAAAAGGNGAGGCNTCTGATAACTTTATAGAAAGTATAAAAGCCAGTTATGANCGAGGAGTTACAGATGAATTTATTAAACCACTATTCAAAGAAAATTCAACCGGAAATTCGTTAACAAAAATAGAGTCAGGTGATGTCGTTATTTTTTTAAATTTTAGAACGGACCGNGGAAGAGAATTGACTCAAGCGCTTTCTCAAAAAGCATTTCCCAATCATGATATGGAACCACTATCATTACGCTATGTTACTCTAACAAATTACGATGAGTCTTTCATCGGCNTTGATGTGATTTTTGATAAACATAATTTAAGTGATACATTAGGAGAAGTTTTGTCAAAAGCAGGAAAATCTCAAGTTCGTATTGCTGAAACAGAAAAGTATCCCCATGTTACCTTTTTCTTTAATGGAGGACGAGAAGCACCCTTTGAGGGCGAAGATCGAATTCTTTGTCCCTCCCCCAAAGTAGCAACCTATGACCTAAAACCTGAAATGAGTGCNTATGAGATAAGAGATGCTATTACTAGTAAAATTAAGTCTGATGTTCCAGACTTTATATGTTTAAATTTTGCTAATCCTGATATGGTAGGTCATACAGGAAATTTAAATGCAGCTATACGTGCCTGCGAGGTAATAGACGAATGTACCGCTACTGTGGTGAAAACAGCCTTAGCAAAAAACTATGCCATTCTAATTATTGCCGACCATGGAAATTGTGAAACTATGGTTAATTCGGATGGTACCCCAAACACTGCGCACACTACTAATCCAGTTCCTGTAATTTTAGTTGATTCTGAAAAGAAAAAAATTAAAGAAGGGATCCTCGGAGATATTGCTCCAACTATCTTAGATTTATTGGACATTGATGTTCCTGATAAAATGACCCAAAAATCCTTAATCCTTAAATAATGAAATCAATACTTTCTTTACCATTGATTCTACTTATTGTTTGTACGTGTAAAAGTAATTTAGAAAACAAACCTCAAATACCTTTTAAAGTTCAAACAATAATTGGAGAAGAAGGTGAAACGGTTATCCTGGGTGCAATGAATCGTGCTAATCTCAATACTAAAGAATTTTTAACTTGGTTTAAACCCACCTACGAAAGTCAAATAATCTCNAAAGTTTGGATTAAAGAACACATATCTTTAGCTAAGAACTTGAATTTTAAATTATTTTTAGGTACTTGGTGTGATGACACTCAACGTGAATTAGGGCCTATTTTTAAAATATTGGA
The DNA here is from genome assembly GCA_002714815.1 of Flavobacteriaceae bacterium. Lineage (GTDB taxonomy): Bacteria > Bacteroidota > Bacteroidia > Flavobacteriales > Flavobacteriaceae > MS024-2A. Next base: position 15,150 of record PAYI01000033.1, read on the forward strand.
TGCTCTAAAAGTAGGACAAGATCGAATAGAAATGTACAGTCTTTCTGAATATAAAGACAGCCCTCAAGGATTAGAAAAAAAATACAATATTTTGAATATCCCCACCCTAATCTTTCTTGAAAATGGAAAGGAAAACAATCGTATAGTAGAGTTTCCTGTAGTGAATCTTTTAGATGATTTTTCCAAAATCTTGAAAAAACAACCATACCAAAACGCCTACGCTGATTTTTAGAATGACTGCAATAATATTAAAATCTTCTGAAGAAATTGAAATGATTCGTGAAAGTGCATTAATTGTTTCAAAAACACTTGGTATTCTCGCCTCTGAAATTAAGCCTGGAATAACCTCGCTTGAGTTGGATAAAATTGCCGAAACCCATATTCGTGATTTGGGAGCTGAACCTGGTTTCCTAGGTCTTTATGACTTTCCAAACAGTCTTTGTACTAGCCCTAATGCTCAGGTCGTACATGGGATTCCAAACGACACTCCACTATTGGAAGGAGATATCATTTCGATTGATTGTGGTGCACTAAAAAATGGTTTTTATGGAGATCATGCTTACACATTTGCAGTTGGTAATATTGACACTGAGGTTGAAAAACTNCTNCAAGTNACAAAAGCCTCCTTATATGAAGGAATTCGNACTTTTAAAGAAGGAAATAGAGTGGGTGATTTGGGTTATGCCATTCAAAATTTTTGTGAAAAGCAAGGNTTTGGAGTGGTCCGTGAGTTAGTTGGACACGGATTGGGTAAAACTATGCATGAAGCCCCAGAAATTCCAAATTATGGTCGNAGAGGAAGAGGAAAAAAGTTTTTAAATGGAATGATTTTAGCAATAGAACCTATGATCAATCAAGGAACNCATCGCATTAAGCAACTCAATGATGGTTGGACAATTTTAACAGCAGATGGAAAAGCTAGTGCTCATTATGAACACAATGTGGCACTTATCGATGGGGAACCTGAATTACTTTCTACTTTCCAATATATCTATAAAGCGTTAGGGATTAGTAGTTCGGAAGAAGAATCTTTTAGGAAAGAACCTTTAGTATTATGAAATGGGTATTGAATCTATTTCCAAGACCTTGGTTAATATTGCTTAGTATTTGGTTTAGACCTCTTATAAAATGGTTTTATAAAGGAAACCGTTTTGTTGATCCAATTGATGGCAGCTCTTATCGAAAATTTCTTCCATATGGGTATCAAAAGTTACGTCAAAATGCTCTATGTCCTGGAACCCTTTCGCTTGAAAGACATCGTTTATTGTGGCTCTATCTCGAAAGAGAAACTCAATTTTTAAAAAAATCATTAACGGTTCTACATATTGCACCAGAACAGATTTTATTCAAAAAATTTAAAACCTTNACACATTGGGAATATATTACTTGCGATCTTTATTCCCCGCTAGCAGAAATAAAAGCAGATTTATGTAATCTTCCTTTTGAAAAAAGGTCCTTTGATTTAATTCTTTGCAACCATGTATTGGAACATGTTCAAGACCATAAAAAAGCAATTGATGAATTGTATCGGGTATTAAAAAATGGGGGGACTTTAATCGCTCAAGTCCCCATAGATCTTAAAAGGCAATTTACAATTGAAGACAATAGTATAACAGATCCTAAAAAACGCTCTAAAATTTTTGGTCAATACGATCATTTGAGAATTTACGGAAAAGATTACTTTGACTTCCTAGATAATGCTGGGTTTACCTCCCAATGTATCTCNTACACAGAACAACTTTCGCAAGAAGAAATAAAAAAATATGGCCTAAAATATGAGCAAATCCCTATAGCGATTAAAGGGTAATTCTATTNNTGATTTTTGGGAAAACCTGGAGAAAAATATTTTTCCTCTAATCCAGTTTCAGATTCTATAATCCAAAAGGCTTCCAACTCTTTTTCGCGCTCAATCAAGGCTTTACTTTGTTCAAAAGGCATGACCATAAGAGCNGTNGCATANGCATCAGCAANCATACAANTAGGNGCAANCACTGAAGCACTTANAACTTTTGTTGGGAAAGGGTTTCCNGTCTTGGGATTGATCGAATGGACTAAACGTTTTCCTGTCACTTCATCAACTTTAAACTTTCTGTAGTTCCCTGAAGTTGCAAGAGCTTGATCTTTCAAATTAATAACTTGAATATACTTTCTTACTCCTAACTGATTTGGGTCATCTATAGCTACTTTCCAGGGTTCATTTGANTTTGGACTAACTCCTTGAGCAACAATCTCGCCACCTATTTCAACTAAAAAAGAAAGAATTTGATTTTCTCTAAGGTGTTCTGCAATCAAGTCTACAGTATAACCTTTTGCTAATGCATTGAAATCAAAATATACTTTTGGGTGTTTTTTTTGAATTGTGTTTTTCGAAGTAAGTATAGTTTTATCCCAACCAGTATAAAGTAATATTTTATCTTTATCAACTTCAGAAATTTTAGTGAGATTTGAATGGGGTCCAAATCCGTATGCATTCACTAGAGCTCCAACTGTCGGGTCAAAATACCCTGAAGTTTTTTTCCAAACCTTAGAAGCCGTATGGTAAACGTTTTGAAAATGAAGGTCTACNTGGAGTAAACTGTCCCCTTTATTAATTTTAGAAATATCTGAATTGTCAAGATATGTTGACATTGAAGCATTTATGATTCCAATTATTGAATCAATTTGAAGTGCTAAAATTTCCTTTTTGAGTTTTGCACTTGTGAAAGTTATAGAGTATGAAGTGCCTAAAGCATAACCATTTAGTTGCTGGACTTCAATTTTTTTATTTGGCTTACAACTGAAAATGAAGATTAGTAATAAAAGGCTATAATATTTTNTGAAGACCATTGAAGTTGATAACATAAGNGTTGTTTTTATTTAATTTTAAATTATAATCTTCTGCATTTGCAAAACCAACACCAGCAAAATAAAGTTTTGCATTGTTTTTTTTTGCCTGANCTTTTACTTTCTCCATAATCTTAGAATTATACTCTTTTGGTGACTGGGGATATAAACATCCCGAAACAACAAAAAAATAAAGTATTTTGTTTTTTACACAAACAAATTGAGGGAAACGCTGCCTTTCAGAATTAACAGCTAAGAATTCATATCCTTCCGTTTTTAAAAAGTTTCCAACTTCTTGCATTGCAAGTTGATGAACTTCTTGCTCGGTTATTTGNTCCATAGGAAGGCAAAAATAAATGAAAAACTAAATTTTGCTATTAAATATTCTTAAAATAACTAATTTGTACCTCGCAAAAAAAAAAAATGAACTTTACCAAAAATCTTTGGATTTTAGTTATAATTCTATGTCTTTCTGCCTGTTCACCTCAACCTTATCAAATCCAGACAGCCAAATCAGGAGGATACACATACGAATATGTAACTGATGATCCAACCAAAACCAGGATATATACTTTAGACAATGGGTTGAAAGTATATTTAAGCCAATTTGAAAANGCCCCTAGAGTTCATGTTTTTACAGCTGTAAAAGCAGGCGGTAAAAATGATCCTGAGAATAATACGGGTTTAGCTCATTATCTAGAACATATGATGTTCAAGGGAAATCAATACTTTGGAACAAAAGACTACGAAAACGAAAAGCCCCTTTTAGATTCAATTGAAAAGCTCTTTAATAACTATGCAAAGCTCTCTAATANTGATGAACGAAAAAAAATATATAAAAAAATTGATGAATTGTCAAATAAAGCTGCATTACTTGCTATACCNAATGAGTATAGTAAATTGATTTCACTAATTGGAGGAAAAGGTTTAAATGCATATACATCAGAAGACCGAACTGTTTACACAGTAGATATACCATCTAACGAAATAGAACGTTTTCTTACTATTGAGGGTTTACGATTTAAACAAATTGTTAATCGNCTTTTTCATACTGAACTTGAAGCAGTTTATGAAGAAAAGAATCGNGCCTTAGACAATGACTCCAGAAAACAAAACTGGGCTCTATTCCAGAGTCTTTTCCCCGATCATCCTTATGGAAAACAATCTGTCTTAGGGACGGTCGATCATCTAAAGAATCCGTCCATTACTGAAATTCGAAAGTATTTTAACAAATANTATCGCCCCAATAATGTTGCNATATGTATTAGCGGGGAGTTGGATTTTAACAAGACTATCAATCTTATTGATAAACATTTTGGCAATTGGGAACCTAATATAAATATTAAAAAGGTTGAATATNAGCCTTTAGAAGAAATTACCAGTCCTATTGAAAAAGAAGTATTTGGACCAGAAAGAGAATCAGTTCTTTTAGGTTTTAGATTTAATGGAAAGAATAAAGAAAACTTAATGCATGTTGAACTAATCGATATGCTACTCGCAAATAATTCAGCCGGACTTATAGATTTAAACCTTATACAACGACAAAAAGTATTAAGTGCTAGTGCAGGAATTGATCAAATGAACGACTACTCAATTCATCTTTTTAAAGGAACACCAAAAGAAGGACAAAGTCTTCATGAAGTAAAAACCCTTCTTTTAGATGAGATAGAGAACATCAAAAAAGGAGTCTTTGACGATGAACTCCTTACTGCAGTTGTGAATGACTTAAAAAAGTCTTTAATGCTTCAAGATGACTCTGATTCTGCAAATTATTACAGAGCTGATGCAATGGTAATGGCATTTACAAGAAATCAACCTTGGAAAGACTGGGTTTCTTATCTTTCGGAGCTTTCCAAAATTACTAAAGAAGATCTTGTCGAATTTGCAAAAAAACATTACAAAAACAATTATGCTGTTGTTTACAAACGCACAGGTAAAGATACTTCAGTTAAAAAAGTAGAAAAACCATTAATCACAAAAGTGTCTTTAAACANTGAAGATCGCTCTAAGCTTCATGAAAAANTAGNAAATACAAAGATTGAAAAACTAAAACCTAAATTTTTAGATTATAAAAAAGATTTANACTTTTACAATATTGGCCCTATAGAAGTTATTTCTAAAGAAAATAAAAACAACGATTTATTTCAATTAANATATCGTTTTNANTTTGGTAAAAATTTANACCCNAAAATTGAATTGGCTACTGGATTGATGNATTACATTGGTGTTGGAGATTTAAGCCCAGAAGATTTGAAAAAATCATTATATAATCTNGGGGCTGATTATAGTTTCCAAACTTCTATTGATGGNGAAGAGACTTTAGTTTCATTAACTGGTTTAAGTGAAAATATGGAAGCTTCTATTAAACTTTTTGAAAAGCTTTTGAAAAGTCCAAAGGGATCNCAGGAGGCATTAAATANNCTTGTGGANAGGGTTATAAAATCAAGATTGGATGCGAAGAAAAATAAAAATATAATNCACAGAAGACAGTTATTATCATATGGTATATATGGAGAAAAAAATCCTGCTTCTGANGTTTTNGATGAAAATGAATTGAGGAAAATTAATGTTGAAGAATTAATTAATTTNATTAAAAGTCTTTCCAAATATCCACACCGNATTTTGTATTATGGNAATAANGATAAAAGTGANTTAACTCAACTTATCAATACTTACCANGAAGTTCCAGANATTTTTTTAGAAATAACAGATGCNAAAAANAAATATTTTGAAAAAAATTATGACAAAAAANATGTTTTTTGGACAGATTTTGATATGGTCCAAACTGAAATTATTTTACTCTCTAAACTAACAATTTTAGATAATTCTAAAACGGCTGCTATTNGCTTGTTTAATGAATATTTTGGTGNTGGTATGAACTCTATAGTATTTCAAGAAATCAGGGAAGCTCAAGGATTAGCTTATGCNGTATTTTCTAATTACAGNCAAGCAAATAAAGTTGATCGTTCAGATTATCTNCTTTCTTATNTTGGGATTCAATCTGATAAACAAAATGAAGCATTAAATTCTATGTTTGATTTAATTAANAATATTCCTAAATCTAAGCANGCATTTGAAATTGGAAAANAGGCTATTTTAAATAAAATTGAGAGTGAGCGTATTACCAAATCAGGTGTGCTTTATAATTATTTGGCTGCAGAAAAAATTGGNATTGATTACGATATAAGAGAAAANATTTANAGCGAAGTAAAAGAAATGGATTTGGAGAATCTCTTAGATTTCCACAAAANATATATTAAAAACAAGAAACATAATATTTTATTNATTGGGAANCGAGAAAATATTGATTTTAAAAATTTAAAAAAATATGGTATAGTCAAAGAAGTTTCACTCGAAACCCTATTTGGCTACTAAATAACTTTTAAAAAAAATCAACCTCCAAAGTCATCGAAACGAACATTTTCTGGTGGAACACCAAAGTCTTCAGCCATTCTCTCTACGGCCTGATTCATTAAAGGGGGGCCACAAAANTAAACTTCAATATCTTCAGGTGCTTCATGATNGGATAAGTATTGATCAATTACNACTTGATGTACAAAACCTGTGAAACCNTCNCCTTCAGANTTTAGAGTAGATTTTTCTTTCCAATTATCTTCTTNCAATGGTTCAGATAANGCTATATAAAATTTGAAATTTGAAAAGTCNTTTTCTAAAGCTTTAAAGTGATCAATATAGAACAATTCTCTTTTGGATCGTCCACCATACCAAAAAGTTACTTTTCTACCTGTNTGNAGTGTTCNAAAAAGTTCATANAGGTGAGAGCGCATNGGAGCCATTCCAGCACCTCCTCCAACATANAGCATNTCAGCATCTGATTCGTTAATAAAAAATTCACCGTAGGGNCCTGAGATAGTNACTTTNTCTCCAGGTTTTTTTGAAAAAATATATGANGAGGCAACACCNGGATTCACATCACTCCAAGTATTTTTAGCTCGGTCNAATGGAGGTGTAGCAATACGAACATTGAGCATTATTTCCTTCCCNTCTGCNGGGTAAGAAGCCATTGANTATGCACGTTCAACAGTTTCTTGGTTTTTCATTACAAGAGGCCACAAATCAAANTTGTCCCATTCNAATTTAAATTTGTCNGGATCCTCTGGATGCTCNTCNGGGTGNGCAGATATGTCTATTTCTTCATATTTAACTTCGCATTTTGGAATNTCAATTTGAATATATCCTCCNGCTTTATAATCCATTTCTTCTGGAATCTCNACTACAAATTCTTTAATAAANGAGGCNACATTCCAATTNCTTACTACGTTTGCTTCATATTTTTTAATNCCAAAAACTTCTTCNGGCACTTGAATAATCATATCTTGTTTTACCTTNACTTGACATCCTAAACGCCACCCCTCAGCAACTTCTTTTCGNGAAAAGTGAGGTGCTTCAGTNGGAAGAATTTCTCCACCCCCATCTAAAATCTGACATTTACACTGNATACAAGTTCCTCCNCCTCCACAAGCTGAGGGTAAAAATATTTTATTATTNCCCAANGTACTTANTAGGGTGTTGCCAGAAGAAACTTCAACTTTATTCNCCCCATTTATTAAAAGAGANACTGGNCCGGAAGGCAATAATTTTGCTTTAGCACCTANNAGCATTCCNACCAANAAAAANGTTATTGCCAAAAAGGCAATAATACTTGCAATAACAACTGTATAATCCATTNTAAATCATAATTTAATTCCCATAAAACTCATAAATCCTAANGCCATAAGTCCAGTTATAATAAAAGTAATACCCAAACCACGAAGTGGAGCAGGTACATTTGAATAAGTTATTTTTTCACGGATAGCGGCAATTGCTAATATTGCAAGTAGCCAACCTATTCCNGAACCTAANCCATAAATAGCTGATTCTGTNATNCCTGAAAAATCNTTTTGCTGCATGAAAAGAGAGCCTCCNAATATAGCACAGTTTACNGCAATTAATGGNAGNAAGATNCCAAGAGCTCCATACAATGCAGGAGCAAACCTTTCAACAATCATTTCAACTAATTGAACCATTGATGCAATAACAGCAATAAACATTATAAAACTCAAAAAACTTAAGTTAAGATCNGCATAGGAACTGNCNAGCCATTTTAATGCCCCTGGGCGNAGNAGATANGTNTCNANCAAAAAATTAATTGGTACCGTAATGGCTAANACNAAAATTACTGCAAAACCTAAACCTACAGCAGTTTTTACAGTTTTTGAAACTGCTAAATAAGAACACATTCCCAANAAGTAGGCAAATATCATATTCTCAATAAATATGCTTTTTACAAATAAATTNAAATAANCTTCCATATATCCTTAGTTTTTTTCTANTAGGGTTCTGTTTCNATATCGTTGAACCCAAATAATAAGTCCNACNGTTATAAGTGCCATGGGAGAAAGTAACATCAGCCCATTATTTACATAACCCATCTCGTATANTGAATCAGGTATTANTTGAAATCCAAATAATTTNCCNGAACCNAGAAGTTCTCNNAAAAAAGCNACAAGNATNAAGATAAAACCATAACCTGCNGCNTTTCCCACTCCATCTAAAAAAGATTTCCATACTCCNTTTCCTAATGCAAAAGCTTCTAGTCTACCCATAACAATACAGTTTGTTATAATTANTCCNATGAATATTGAAAGCTCTTTACTAACATCATAAGCATANGCTCGTAAAATNTGNTCTACTAAAATTACCATTGAAGCNACAACAACCANTTGAACAATTATTCGNATTCTGTTGGGNATGAGATTTCTTAACAAAGANATAATAACATTACTNGCTGCCATTACAGCNATTACTGAGATACTCATCACAACGGCAGGCTTTANTTGAACNGTAATTGCAAGAGCAGAACAAATNCCCAAGACTTGAACAGTAATTGGGTTGTTATCATCCATAGGNTCAGATAATAATTTTCGATTTTTTTTAGAAAACAGATGCTCTCTTTCATTATTTACAAAGAGAATTGTTGGNGTCTCCTTTTTAGTTTCCTTATTTTTTTCCATTAGTCTAAATTGTTTAATGAAATANCTTTTNCCNGGNCTTTTAAATATGGNAAATAATGNGTNANTCGTTCTATAATCATATCNGTTACTCCATCTCCAGTGATTGTAGCTCCTGAAATNGCATCAACTTCATGATCATCTTTATCCAAATCTTTNGGATCNTTATTAGTCTTAGANACATTAATTCCAACTAAATTNCCTNTNTTNTCAAAAACCTTNTCTCCCAAAAAGCTNTCCTGAAACCATTTTTGGGTAATCTCTGCACCNAGACCTGCAGTTTCNCCTTTATGATCAAATACAGCTCCTTTGATNGTATTTTTGTCCTCTTCTAGAGCAATGTATCCCCATATTGCATTCCANAGTCCNGCACCACGAAGTGGAATAATNTAAAATTTCTCNCCNTCTAGGTCAGCCTCATATATTGGGAAACGTTGNTCTGNTANNGGNTTTTTTAGTTCAATATTTAGTTTGATNTCAAATGCATTTANCATTGNGTCAATATTTCCATTTTGATTTAAGGANAGTTCTGCTGTTATATATTTCTTATANAAGGATTCAGCTTCAACTCTATCNGNNTNAATTCCAATAGTGGCCAAAATATTTTGCATTTTTTCCTTACGNACATTAGCTTCTTGNAGTTTTTTNAGTGAGCTTGCAGTAAAAGCTAAAGAAGANGCAACTACAAAGACCATAATGGTNGCAAATAAAAANGTATANGCATTACTNTCTCNATTCATTTTATGCNGTTTTTAATTCTTGTTTNACNNTAGCCCATCTTTTTTTGCGTTTTTTGATATTAGCATTTACAACATAGTGATCTATTGTTGGTGCAAAAACATTCATCAATAAAATAGCAAGCATAACACCNTCAGGATATGCTGGGTTAAATACGCGAATCATGATACAGAATATACCAACCAAGAAACCATAAATCCATTTACCTTTGGTTGTTTGAGCAGCAGAAACTGGATCTGTCGCCATAAATACAATTCCAAAAGCGAAGCCACCTACAACTAGGTGGTTAATCCATGAGAAGCTCATCAAAGGATTAGCACCCCAAAGGTTAAAGAGAAGNCCCATAAAAACNGCACCTAAAANACCNCCAGTAATGATTCGCCAACTTCCTACTCCAGTCAAAATTAAGATCAGTGCTCCTANNGCTACCCATAGGGTTGATGTCTCAGCTATAGANCCTGGAATAGNNCCTTGGAACATTTCCNAANTAGAATAANTTACNTCNCCTCCTGCAGCAAGTGTTCCCAAAATGGTTTCTCCNGAAATAGCATCNACATTTGTAGCCTCTGAAACCCATACCTTATTGCCAGACATATAAGTNGGNTANGCGAAAAANGCAAATGCTCTNGCNGTAAGTGCNGGATTTAATATGTTCATNCCNGTNCCCCCAAAAGCCTCTTTNGCNACTANNACTGCAAAAGCTGTNGAAATTCCTACCATCCATAAAGGAATGTCAATAGGCATTATCATTGGGATTAAAAGTCCTGTAACTAAGTACCCCTCATTGACTTCATGCCCACGATAAACTGCGAATCCAAACTCTATTGAAAGTCCAACAATATAAGAGACAATAATCATTGGAACAATTTTCCATGCTCCATGAATAAAAGCTTCAATAAAAGTAAAAGAAGAGTCTAGTTGTATATAGTATTGATAACCAGTATTGTAAATGCCATACATTAAGGCTGGTAGTAAAGCGATAATAACAGTTACCATAGTACGCTTTAAATCTACCGCATCACGAATATGTGCACCTTTATTAGTAGTGTGATTAGGTACAAATAAAAAAGTGTCAAACGCATTTATTGCAGGCGCAAACTTTTCAAATTTTTGTCCTTTTTCAAAAGGCTTTCTGAGATTGTCTAATCTTTTTCTAAGAAAATTCATACTAAAATTTTATCCTACTTCCTTAATCATTAACTCAATTCCTTGGCGTATAATTTCTTGCGCTTCAAGTTTTGAAGTATTCGCATAATCAACTAATCCAAAGTCTTCAGGAACTACTTCATAGATTCCCAAAGCTTCCATTTTTTCTATATCCTCAACCATACAAGCTTTTAAAAGTTGCATAGGGAATATTTCTAAAGGAAATATTTTCTCCATCTCCCCAGTTACTACTAATGCACGTTCTTCTCCGTTTAAGTTAGTATCAACCTCAAAACCCTTTCTATTAAAAAATCGAGAAAAAGAGGTATTTGACAAGCTTAGGATACTATTATCCTTAAAAGGAAGCCATCCAAACATTCTATATTTATTTCCTTCAGGGATAACTGTAATTAAATTATTGAAATAACTTAAAAAATCTGAGAAAGCAGCACCTGAACCAGAAAGCACATCACCATTAATTACTCGAAAATCTTCATGTTTGATACCTGCTTTTTTAAGAATTGGTCCAAGTTCAGAACCAATGATTGTTTCAAAATATCTAGGTTGCTGTACTGCATTTCCAGAAACAGCTACAGTTCTTTGAGGTGAATAAATACCAGAGTTAATAAACCTACCTAGGTTAGCAACATCTTCAGCATTAACACTCCATATTCGTTCTCCAATATTTAAAGGTGATATCCTTTGAATATGTAAACTCAAATTCCCTGATGGATGTGGTCCTTCGACAGTGTAGTGTTTCACTCTTTCGATAGACCCAAAATAACCTGAAAAAGATTTTTCTACTCCAAGGAAAACAGGCTGATCGACTAACATATTTAATAAATCAATTCCGAGTTGAAATTCCTTTTTGTCATTTTTCAAAATGAATTGCATATCGACATATAGTGGATTGGTTTTTATCGTAGAAACAAAAATGGCTTTTGGAGTATCTAAAGGATTAGCCATAATTCCATAGGGCCTTTGATGAATAAATGGCCAGTTTCCACTTTCCATTAAAAGGGACTTTATCTCTTCTCGGCTCATTTTATCCCATGATTTTACTGAATGTGTGACAAATTTTTGAGTTTTGAAAGCCTCTATTAAAATGCGTTCAATCTTTCGTTTTGGACCTCTTTCAATAGACTTTAAAATTCCAGCTACAGGGGAGACAAATTTTATTGCTGGATTTTTTTTACTAAAGAAAATAGGAGATCCTGCTTCAACAGAATCACCTTCTTTAAGAAGAAGCTTTGGTATGGTGCCAAAAAAATCATCTGGCATTAAGGCAAAGTTTGAAGCTGAAATTGTTTTGTCTAATATTTTTTCTGCTTTGCCTTTTATATTGAGATTCGCACCTCTTCGTGTCCGAATATCTTTTATAACCTCCATTAAATCTAATTCAAAAAATCGTTCAAATTTACTAACTAAACCCCTTTACAGAAAACAAATAACAAGGGAAATGAATTATTTATATTCATTCTAAATAGGTGCTGGCCCTTTTTATTAATAAACCCGCAATTTGGCAATCACATAATGAACTTCTAAATTTACTATAGATGAAAAATATAACTGCTTTAGTCTTTTTGTTGAGTTTACTGTATTCTAAAATATTTTTCGCTCAGGTAGCCTATGAATACTCTCCTCCAGATCGAATAAAATCAATCAAATTTTTTGGTGCAAAAAGCATTGATAATTTTCCCTTAGTTCGCTTAGGGGAAAAAATGACTCTTCTATTTGATGATTTAATTGGAAATGAAACTGATTATTATTATAAGATAAGGTATTTTAATCATGACTGGACCCCAACAAAGCTTTTTCAAAATGAATATATGGAAGGTTACGACAATCTTAGGATTGATAACTACATTACTTCATTCAATACNTTGCAAACTTACACACATTATAAGCTAGAATTACCCAATGAAAATATTAGCTTTTTAATCTCAGGAAATTATATTATTGAAATTTATGATATTTACGATGAGTTAGTATTTTCTAGACGCTTTTGCATTTATGAGGAAAAAGCTAATGTAAAGCTAGCTGTATATAGATCCCAAAATATGGATCGTTTTAATACACATCAGTCCCTTCAATTTTCCATTACNCCTTTTCAAGGAGTTTTTAGAAATCCTGAAGAAACTATTTCAATCCATTTAATACAAAATAGACAGTGGGATTCAGACATAACAGGATTAAAACCCCAATATTTTTCAGGCAGAACCATTGANTACCGTTATGANAGTNANGCACAATTTGAAGGCGGTAATGAATTTTATTTTTTTGACACTAAAGANTTAAGAGTGACAAGCCCAAATATTAAATANATCAATAAAGCTGATCTTTACGAAACCTATTTGAATATTGATTTTCCNAGACTTTATCAAGAATATACATTCTCAAATGATATTAATGGGGGTTATGAAATTAGAAACATTATGAGGCCTAGCGATCCAAATAATGAAGCAGATTATAGTTATGTCTATTTTAGTTTAGCAGCTAATTATAATCTAAATGATGATGAGATATACATTTATGGAAGTTTTAATAATTACAGTCTTAACCAAAGCAATCGCATGTACTATAATCCCTCCCTTGAAATTTATGAAGGTGTCCTTATTTTAAAACAAGGTTTTTATAATTATAAATACGTATTGAAACAGGGAAATTCACTATATAAAAATGCACTAAGTGGATCTCATGCTTTAACCGAAAATGAATATTTGGTTTTAGTATATTATCGAAATATTGGTGCTCAAAATGATTCATTAATAGGTGTAGGACGATCAAATTCTTTTGAAATAAGGAATTAGTTTTATACTAATTATTGTTTTTTTTGTTATATTTAAATATATTAAATTAATCTACTAAATAACTGTGATACAACAAATTACTAGAGGAATCAAAATCTCTGTTGAAACTAAATTTGAAGGAAGCTTTTTAAAAGAAAACATTCCTCATCACGCATTTATGTATTTCATTACAATAGAGAATCAAAGTAAAAATGTTGTTCAACTTTTATCAAGACATTGGAAAATTAAAGAAGCAATTAATAGGCCACAATATCATAATGGAGTGGGAGTTGTTGGAAAAAAACCTGTACTTCGATCAGGTGAAATTTATACTTATAAATCAGGCAGCTTAATAACTTCGCCAATGGGCTCTATGTCTGGAACATTCATAATGATAAACTTTAGTACGGCCAAAAAATTTAATGTTGAGGTACCCAACTTTAAATTGAATGTACCCTACATTTTAAATTAAAGCAACCTGTTTTTGGGGTAATATTTTAAAGATAAATCAATACTTTTAGTAAAAAATAATTATGGCTAATAGTATTTCTAAAGTTCCATTCCCTCTAAATGAACCCATTTTATCTTATTCTCCTGAAAGTTCTGAAAAAAAAGAAGTTTTAGCAGTATATGAAAGTTTATATAAAACTCCTGTTGAAATACCTATGAGAATAGGAAATAAAGACGTTATAACAGGAAATATTGAAACTTTACATCCTCCACACGAATATAATCATAAACTTGGAAGTTATCACAAAGCCAATAAAGAAAACATTAAAGAAGCAATTTCTTCAGCGTTAGAGGCTCGAAAAATTTGGAGTCAAATGTCATGGGAGTCAAGAGCAGCAATTTTCTTAAAAGCTGCAGACCTTGTTGCAGGGCCCTATCGAGCGAAAATTAATGCTGCAACTATGCTGGCACAATCTAAAACTATTTTTCAAGCTGAAATCGATTCAGCATGTGAATTTATTGATTTTTTGAGATTTAATGTTCAGTACATGCAGGAGATTTATAAAAATCAACCTAATAACAGTCCCGGTATATGGAATAGAATTAATTATCGCCCACTAGAAGGTTTTGTATATGCNGTAAGTCCATTTAATTTTACTGCTATTGCTGGTAATTTGTCCTCTAGTGTAGCTATGATGGGTAACGTGGTTGTTTGGAAGCCTAGTGATTATCAGATATACTCTGCCAAAATATTGATGGATGTATTCAGAGAAGCTGGACTTCCAGACGGTGTTATAAACATGGTTTTTGGAGACCCTGAAATGATAACCAATACAGTGCTTGAAAGTACTGAATTTGCTGGCATTCACTACACTGGATCTACAAAAGTTTTCAAAGAGATTTGGAGAAAAATAGGTAATAATATTGAAAACTACCGTTCCTACCCACGTATTGTTGGAGAAACAGGAGGTAAAGATTTTATTATTGCACATTCTTCAGCAAATCCAGATCAAGTTGCTACAGGAATAACTCGTGGAGCATTTGAATTTCAAGGGCAAAAATGTTCTGCAGCATCAAGAGTATATCTTCCTAAATCTATTTCTGAAAAAGTTATTTCTCGTTTAAAATCTGACTTAAATTCAATTGCAATGGGTTCCCCAGCAGATTTTAAAAACTTTATTACGGCTGTTATACATAAAGATGCTTTTAACCGTATAGTAAAGACCATTGAAAAAATTAAAAATGATTCTGATGCTGAGATTGTTATAGGAGGAGGTTATGATGATTCTGAAGGTTATTTTATTGAACCTACAGTTGTTTTAACTACAAATCCAAAATATGACACTATGGAACGTGAATTATTTGGTCCTTTAGTTACAATTTATACTTACGAAGATAATTCATGGGAGGATACTTTAAAATTAGTAGACCAAACTTCAGAATATGCTTTAACAGGAGCAGTTTATTCTCAAGATCGTTATGCTTTGGAAAAAGCCTTAAATATACTTGAAAATAGTGCTGGTAATTTTTATATAAATGATAAACCAACAGGTGCTGTAGTTGGGCAACAACCCTTTGGAGGAGCACGTGGCTCTGGAACAAATGATAAAGCAGGTTCATCGTTAAACCTCTTGAGGTGGGTTTCACCAAGGCTTATAAAAGAAACCTTTGTCCCCGATTCAAATTATCGTTATCCCTTTTTAGGTTAAGATTTAAATAGGTATATAGACTACTTTTTTAGTTTCAAAAAAAGGATTATCAAAATAATTTTTTAAATCATGTATTTTTGCTTTTGGAAAAAACTTTAACTCTTCAGTTATATTTCCNCCTTTTAAGTAAAGAATNCCATTTTTTATTTTATTATTACTTTNTAAAGAGATTTTATTATTNACCCAAGGAACAAAAGATTTCATTTGGGTAACAGCCCTNCTAACTACAAAATCAACATTTTCAGAAAAATACTCTGCACGAATATGATGGGTAGATACATTTTTTAAATTAAGCATTTTGCTAACTCCATTAACNACTTTTACTTTTTTCCCNATACTGTCAATCAAAGCAAATTGAACTTCNGGGAACATTATTGCTAAAGGAATGCCTGGAAAACCTCCGCCGGTACCTACATCTAAAATTCGAGTACCTGGTTTAAATGNNATCACTTTTGCTATTCCTAATGAGTGAAGGACATGNCGAATATAAAAGGCNTTCATATCCTTTCNNGAAATAACATTTATTTTTTTATTCCAATCNGTATAAAGTGTTAATAGAACTTTAAACTGCTTTTGTTGTTTGATTGATAAATTTGGAAAATAGTCNAAAATTGAATCCACAAATTTTTTAAATTCTATCTATTAAAATTAAATTTTCATTTATTTTAGCTAAACTAAAAATCATATGCAAGCTACACAAAGCCTTCGTTTTTCAAGAAAGGACTCTAAAAAATTTTTGAAAATTTTAACCCATAGAGTTAATNANTACTTCAATGAAAATAAAATTAGAAAAACGGGTAACTGGAAACTTTATTTGAAATCAGTCATNATGTTTAAATTACTTNTGGTNCCNTATGCCTTAGTTTACATTCTCGACATTANTTTGTGGTTTAAATTCCCTTTGTGTATTTTAATGGGTGTGGGCATGGCTGGAGTTGGAATGAATGTAATGCATGATGGAAATCACGGTTCTTTTTCAAAGTATTTATGGATAAATANACTTATGGGTAGTAGTATATATATNTTGGCAGGNAATGTTTTTAATTGGAAGGTTCAACACAANTTACTNCATCATACTTATACTAATATCCATGGTCATGATGAAGATATTGATCCAGGTAATATTTTACGCTTTTCAAAACATAGCCCNTGGTTTCCATACCACAGGTTTCAACACTTNTACTCTGTTTTACTTTATGGTCTATTAACTATCAATTGGGCAATTTTTGCAGATTTTAAGCAAATGAAAAGCTATACTGCNAGAAAATTATCTTATCTAAATAGTAAACGTGCTAGCTTACAATGGATAGGNCTTATTNTTTCNAAGATCATCTATTTTTCTNTTTGGTTAATAATNCCACTNATNTTTATTAATGCTTCATGGTGGGCAATCATCATTGGTTTTATAGCTATGCATTATACTGCTGGANTNATTTTAAGTTTGGTATTCCAATTGGCTCATGTAATGGAAGATGCAGCAATGCCAAAACCAGATAAAACAGGGACAATGAAAAATACATGGGCAATTCACCAACTTTTGACCACAGTAAATTTCTCAACAAAAAACCGCTTTATAAATTGGTTTACTGGGGGTTTAAACCATCAAATCGAACATCACATTTTTCCTCATATTAGTCATATTCACTACACTAAAATTAGTGCGATTGTAAAAAAAACCGCAATTGAATTTAATTTACCCTACAATGAATATAAAACTACTCGAAGTGCAATTTTTTCACATTTCAAATTTTTAAAACAAATGGGGCTTCAACCCAATTAAAATAATTATGGATTTACTTTCATCAAGAATAAATAGTCTGCCTATCTCAGCAACTTTGGCTATGGCTGCGAAAGCAAGAGAGTTAAAAAATAAGGGGGTCGATATAATTGGTCTAAGTCTTGGCGAACCAGATTTCAATACCCCTGAATTTATCAAAAATGCTGCTGTTAAAGCTGTAGAAGATAATTGGAATTCATATTCACCTGTTGATGGCTACTTGGATTTAAAAAAAGCTATTTGCAATAAATTTAAACGAGATAATAAAATCAATTACAAAACATCTCAAATTGTAGTTTCAACTGGAGCAAAACAATCAATCGCTAATGTTTGCATGGTTCTTTTAAATCCTGGAGATGAAGTTTTACTCCCTGCACCTTACTGGGTAAGCTACTCTGCGATAGCTACTTTAGCCGAGGCAAAATCAACTATCATTCCTTCCACAATAGAATCTGATTTTAAAATTACACCAGAACAATTACAAGCTGCAATTACTTCCAAAACAAAACTGGTAATGTTTAATTCTCCAAATAATCCAAGTGGAACTATTTACACAGAAAAAGAATTATTTGCTTTAGGGGAGGTCTTAAAAAATCATCCCAATATTTTTATTCTCTCCGATGAAATATATGAACATATAAATTACGGAACACCTCATTTTAGTATTGCATCAATCCCTGAACTTTATGAAAGAACGGTTACTGTAAATGGAGTTGCAAAGGCTTTTGCAATGACTGGATGGCGAATTGGTTATATCGGTGCTCCTGAATGGATTGCAAAAGCCTGTAATAAAATGCAAGGACAAATAACATCAGGAGCAAATTGTATTGCTCAAAGAGCAACAATTGCCGCAGTTAAGGCACCTGTGAAAAACATACAGTATATGGTTGATGAATTTTCAAAAAGAAGAGAGATTATAATCAAATTATTAAAAGCGATTCCTGGAATTAAAGTAAATCAACCTCATGGAGCCTTTTACGTTTTTCCTAATATTTCTGCTTATTTTGGAAAAATTCTAGGAGGTAAGAAAATTGAAAATGCTGCGGATTTTGCACTTTATCTTTTAGAAGAAGCGCATGTAGCAACAGTTAATGGAGATGCTTTTGGAAATGGAGATTGCATTCGTATTTCTTATGCAGCATCCGAAGAAAATATTCGGACTGCAATTGATAGAATAGCTAAAGCATTGCAATAATATTTCAAACTTTACCTTTGCCGAAAAGGTATTTCAAAACGCAATCTGTGATTACTACTGATTTAAATCTGGCAATAAAATCCTTAAAAGAGGATAAACTGGTTGCAATTCCAACTGAAACAGTCTATGGACTCGCAGGAAATGCATTTAAGAACTCAGTTATAGAACAAATTTTTAAACTTAAAAAACGTCCCNATTATAACCCTTTAATCGTTCATATAGGAAGTCCTGCGGCACTCAATCAAATAGTAAAAGAGGTGCCGATAAAAGCACAAAAATTAGCTGATGCTTTTTGGCCAGGTCCACTTACATTGGTTCTTAAAAAACAAGATCAAATTCCTGATNGTGTNACAGCAGGAAAAACAACTGTTGCAGTTCGTGTTCCAAGTCACCCCCTAACTCTTCAGGTTTTAAATNCTCTTTCATTTCCTCTCGCAGCTCCAAGTGCTAATCCATTTGGATCTTTAAGTCCAACCTCTGCACAACATGTTNATGAGTATTTTAATTGTGAATTGGAACTTGTTTTAGANGGTGGAAACTGTAATAAAGGTATTGAGTCAACAATTGTTGGTTTTCAGAATGATAAACCCTTACT
The DNA here is from genome assembly GCA_002714815.1 of Flavobacteriaceae bacterium. GTDB lineage: Bacteria > Bacteroidota > Bacteroidia > Flavobacteriales > Flavobacteriaceae > MS024-2A. The sequence goes on from PAYI01000033.1 coordinate 34,383, forward strand.
TTATCGGCATGGTGCAATAGCTCTTGAAGAAATTGAAAAAGTTGCTGGACCATTAAAAATAAAAGACTCAAATGACAGAAATCCTGATTCCCCTGGAATGCTCTCGCGGCATTATGCTCCTAAAAGTGACATCTTAATTACAAATGATTTTTCAAAAACTATTAAACTCTATCCAAACAAAAAAATTGGGCTTTTAAGTTTCAAAAAAAATGAATCGGTTCATATTAAAATACATCAGGAAATTCTTTCAGCTCAGGGAGATCTAAAAGAAGCAGCAAAAAATTTTTATGCAGCNTTACATAATTTAGATCAATTAAACTTNGATTTAATTATAACCTCTTACTTCCCTAANAATGGATTAGGNAAAACNATTAANGATCGCTTAAAAAGAGCTGCAAAAAAATAAATTAACTTTATAAATTANTAAATGTTTCGTTTTTAATGGTNAAATAATAATTTGCCAAAGTAAGATTATGCCAAGGAACAATTATAAATACACCAATAATAAAAAAGAACAAACCCAATACATACCATGGAAGAAAGTGGAGTTGTAAAAAAAACAATTCTGATTTTTTACCATCCATCATTTTCCAACTGCGCTCTAGTGCATCATAAATCTCTACTTCTGGTTCTTCAGAAATAATATAATAAGTCATTGAGAAACCTAAACTTATAATGATTCCTGGAACTATCAAAAAAAATAAACCCAATAATGTGAGTGCATTTATAATTATGAAAGCAAGAAGAANATTCCCTAAGGGTTTAAAACCTTCAAAAAGATTAAAAAAAGAGTGATTNTTTCCTTTAGAAATGTTTAAAAAATAGATACACATGCCTAATTGTAATGGTCCAGCTAATAAAAGAGATAAAATCTCTCCAAANGAATTTAACTCTGAAGGAACCCCNATCAGCAGGGCATAAACCATACAAACAGCAGTTGATAAGAACCAATAAGGCATTAATTGTTTTCTTGTTTTTTGCATTAAAGCTAATAAATCCATAGCANTGTGATCTCTATNCTTATNATGAATTTAAAATCTTTTCTTGCTTATTAATTGATTCTTGGTGGATAGCTTTAAATACTCTTAGAATAAANTCCTCGGACAACTCACGATCTTGTCCTTCAAGTATCATTTTTCCTAAAATCTCNTTCCAGCGTTTGTTTTGAAGTACTGCAACGTTATTCGATCGCTTTAAAACACCTATTTCGTTNGCCACTCTCATACGTTTACCAAGAGNGTCTAAAAGTGCTTGGTCCGCTACATCAATTTGAGCTCGGAGATTATTTAACTGNTGTTTATAGGTCTCTTCATCCGTNGTTTTCTTTCTCACTTTAAGATCTTTCATTATCTCNATCAAACGTGATGGAGTTACTTGTTGTTTAGAATCACTCCATGCTTTATCAGGNTCCNAGTGAGATTCAATCATTAANCCTTCAAAATTTAAATCTAGGGCTGCTTGTGAAATATCAAAAATTAGGTCACGACGGCCGGCAATGTGTGATGGATCACAAATCATGGGCAAATCAGGAAAACGATTTTTAACCTCAATCGCGATTTGCCATTCGGGATTGTTTCTAAATTTTGTTTTTTCATAAGTAGAAAAGCCACGATGAATAAGACCTAGCTTTTTTATATTAGAACTATATAAACGCTCAACACCACCTAGCCAAAGAGCCAAGTCTGGGTTTACAGGATTCTTTACTAATATAATTTTGTCAGTTCCCNCTAAGGCATCTGCAATTTCTTGCATTATAAAAGGACTTACTGTNGAACGAGCCCCAATCCAAAGAATATCTANATCATTTTCAACAGCCAACTTCACATGNTCCTTATTTGCAACCTCAGTAGCAGTTAGAAGTCCCGTCTGTTCTTTAACTTTTTTTAACCAGTTCAATCCAATTGCGCCNACGCCTTCAAACATGCCAGGTCGTGTCCTTGGTTTCCATATACCAGCCCGATATACTGNTACATCACTATCTTTTAGTTCATGNGCAATTTTTAAAACTTGATGTTCTGTTTCCGCACTACAAGGGCCTCCAATTACTAGGGGGTGACTCAGTCCAAAATCTTCCAACCATTGGCGCATTTCTTTTTTATTTTCCATCTTTAATTCTATTAAATATTTGTTTTTTTAATTGATTCCTGTCAATATTGCTTTTATAGCATTGGTCTGTTGCATTTTGTTGTAAATCGTATCAAACTCCTTTTGTTCCAAAAGCATTTTAAATTCTTCTAAATTGGAGATGTATTCTCCTAATACCTCCAAAATATTTTCCTGATTTTGCTTAAAAATNGGAGTCCACATANCTGGAGAGCTTTTNGCTAGACGAACCGTTGANGCAAATCCACTTCCTGCCATAGCNAAAATAGCTTTTTCGTCTTTTTCTTTTTCCATCACTGTTTTACCAAGCATAAAAGAGGAAATATGAGAAAGATGAGAAACATACGCAATGTGTTGATCATGCTCTTTTGGATCCATTTCTTGAAGTTCCATTTTCATNTTTTTAAACCATTGTGTNGCCCATTCTAANAGGTCAGGTCTNGTTTTATTGGTCTCGCATAAAATTTGTGNTTTACCGGTATAAAGGGAATCAAAAGCCGCTGAGGGGCCTGAAAATTCCGTNCCTGCAATGGGATGAGTAGCAAGAAATTGATTCCGTTTNGGATGNAAGGCTACTTTAGAACANATCATTAATTTGGTTGAACCTACATCGAGTAATAATGNATTTTCATTNATTTGATCNAATAAATCAANGACGCGCTCTAGAGCNACATCTACNGGAATCGCTAAAANAATTACATCCATTTNAGTATAATTTGAGGGCTCTAAAANATTNTCTATAATTCCTAGCTCAAGNGCTTTTTTTTGATGCTCAGAATTTTGATCCTCTCCAAATAAAAAACTTGAAGCTATATGTTTTTTGGCAGCCAAAGCAAATGATCCTCCTATTAAACCTAATCCAATAACTCCTATTTTCATTATTCCAATCTTTTTATTGCTTTAATTATTTTGGCCTCAGACACACAAAGTGAAAAGCGCACATATCCTTTACCCTGAGAACCAAATATTGTCCCCGGAGTGATGAAAATATTTTTCTCTCGAAGAATACTATCAATAAAAGTCTCTGCATCAGTTGATCCTTCAGGTAGTTTGGCCCATAAAAAGAGTCCTACTCTTCCTGGCTCAATTGAAGCTCCAAGTTTTTCGGCAAAAACAACCATCAATGCTTTTCGTTTTTTATAAACTTCATTGAGATGAGAAAACCAGTTAGGCATCATTTTTAGTGCAGCTATTGCTCCTTGTTGAACTCCATAAAACATTCCTGAATCTATGTTACTCTTTACCTTTAATGCCTCTTGTAAGACCTCTGCTTTTCCAGATAACATCCCGATACGCCAGCCTGCCATATTAAACGATTTACTCAATGAGTTCAACTCTACAGCAACTTCCATAGCTCCAGGTCTAGACAAAATACTTTGAGGTTTTTGTGTTAAAATAAAACTGTATGGATTATCATTAACCAAAAGAATATTGCGTTCCTTTGCCCATTTAATCAATCGATCAAAAGTTTTAATAAAAACATCAGACCCAGTTGGCATATGAGGGTAATTTAGCCACATAATTTTAACCCTTGAAGTATCTAAAAGATCTAATGCATTAAAATCGGGTTGCCAGTCATTGGATTCTTTCAAATCATACAACACTACTTCAGCCTCCATCAATCTTGTCACAGAGTTATAAGTAGGATAGCCTGGATTAGGTATTAATACTTGATCACCCGGATTGAGATAGGCCATTGAGAGATGCATAACTCCTTCTTTGGACCCCATTAAAGGNAGGACTTCAGTAGTGGGGTTAAGTGTNACATCATAATGAGTTTGATAAAAATCTGTGATAGATTGCCTTAGTTCTGGAAGACCTTGATAGCTTTGGTACATATGAGCTCTGGGGTGTTGCATNGCATTTNNTAAAGCCTGAACCACATCAGGATGAGGTTCTAAATCNGGACTTCCTATTCCCATATTNATAATNGGTTTACCTTCTTTNATCATACTTGCNACTTCTCTCAGTTTTNGAGAAAAATANTATTCCTTTACACTATTTAAACGGATAGCAGTTTTCATCTTTGGTATTGGGTATATTCACCTAAAATTTTAAATTTTGAAGACATNATTGCAATTAACTTTTTNGCCTTNTCATAATGAGAAAAATCATCAAAAGTGACATCTACAAAAAAGGCATATTTCCCTGGAGTTTCAATAACAGGAAGGGATTGNATTTTTGTTAAATTTAATTGGCAATCACTCATCACATTAAGAACAGCAGCCAANCTTCCCCTTTGGTGATCTAAAGTGAACTTTATAGATACTTTATTAATTTNNCTATCAGGAACAAAGCNNCCCTTTTTTTGAACAATAAAAAAACGAGTNACATTATTTTTAATCGTCTGTATTGAAGACGCAAAAATCTTTAAGTTAAATAAATCNGCTGCTTCTTGACTAGCAATAGCAGCTCTACCCTTGATTTGTTCTTTTGAAATTAGAAGCGCTTCTTCTGCTGTATCTTCAGATTCAACTAGACGGATATGAGGATACTTTTGNAAAAAATNTTTACACTGTAATAATGCCATTGGGTGNGAATGTACTTCCACAATTTCTTGAATTNTTTGACCAGTTAATCCCATAAGATTATGATGAATGNTTAATCCGTATTCNCCTACAATTTGTAGTTCATTTTGATCTATTANAGCATAATTCGGTATAATAGATCCTGCAATAGAATTTTCAATTGCCATTACTGCTAGATCTGCTTCCTCTTCCAATACTACTTTAACCGTTTGGTCAAAAGTATTACAGGGAAGCAAAGACAANTTAGTTCCAAAATAACGTTGAGCAACGATATGATGAAATGATCCTNGTTTCCCTTGTATAGCTACTTTTNTTTTTGCTTCCATTTTGATTCCAAAAAAAAAGTCCCGATTAATTCAGGACTTTTACATTCTATATTGTNTTTCCAATACTATAGNGTCCTGACTGCTTGCATGTAGAAGTAGTAAAAGCCGTTATAGTAAAAGAATNTATTGTTCATTTTGTTAAAATCNTGACAAATGTACCATTGCTTTTCTCAAAAACAAATTTTTATAGTTTTTTTTTAATTTGAAATTTCAATAAACANATNAAATATTGATTCCTTTTATCTTAAAACAATCTTATGCTTTNAAAGAAAATCTTAGTATATTTTGTTTCTTTANGTCTTTAAATCATACACTTGAATCCAAAAAAATCACATTTTTATTATTTATTATTGCTTAACATGGGAATGCTCTTTATCAGCACNTCTGGAGTATTAGGTCGCNACATTGANTTACCACCCTCANTATCTNTTTGGNTTCGTTCACTAATTGCAATAGTNATTCTATCTATTTTTTCTCTNTTTAAAAAATATAATTTTAAAATGAATTGGAAAAAATATGGTNCAGCNGTATGTTGGAGCGGNTTTTTTATGGCGCTNCATTGGATNACTTACTTTTATGCGTTGCAGTGGAGTAATGTGGCTANAGGTATGTTNTCTCTATTTACCTATCCAATTATAACAGTTTTTTTGGAGCCTTTTTTTATGCCAGTTAAGCTTCAAAGGAGGCATATCCTCTTAGGTTTTATGATTTTAGTTGGTATTTACCTATTAGTTCCTGTTTTTAATTTTGAAAACACATCAACTCAAGGACTACTTTTGGGATTGTTTTCTGCTCTAGCTTACTCATTTAGAAACTTGATTTTAAAAAAGTACAATGCCATGGGAAATGGCTCTATACAAATGATTTACCAATTAGGAGTTGTCATATTGCTTTTAGTTCCTGTAGTTTGGATTTATCCCGATGTAGAGCTAAGCTCACAATGGCCTTATCTGTTTTTTCTTGGTGCTGTAACGACAGCTCTTGGACATACCCTTTTTCTAAGTAGCTTCTCGCATTTCAGCATGAGTACTGCTAGCATCATGAGTAGTATTCAACCTCTTTTTGGAGTAATACTTGGAGCCGTTTTCTTATATGAAATTCCAAATCTTAAAAGCATTCTAGGTGGAGTCTTTATTTTGACTACAGTAGTTCTAGAAAGCAGAAATGCTAAAGCAAAAAAAACTGAGTAGAAAAATGTATATTTAAAAAAAATCTATGAGTCTTATCTTAGAAAAAGTAACCAAAAACTTTGGAGATTTTCAAGCTCTAAGTGGAATTTCATTATCGTTAAAAAAAGGAGAAATCGTTGGTCTTTTGGGGCCTAATGGGGCTGGAAAATCTACCTTGATGAGAATCTTGACCGGTTATTATAAAAAATGGGAAGGCAAGTGCATTTTTTTTGATAAAGACTTAAAAACTGAATTAATTAGTATACAAAAAGAAATAGGATATTTGACAGAAAATAATCCCCTTTATCCTGAAATGTATGTTATAGAATATCTTAAATATGTTTCTAATTTGTATCGATTAAAAAAACCTCCTATAGAAAAACTTTTAAAACAAACTGGTTTAATTGATCATCATAAACAAAAGATACAAACCCTTTCCAAAGGCTTCAAACAAAGAGTAGGTATAGCTGCCGCACTTATTCACAATCCTAAATTGGTGATTCTTGATGAACCAACTACAGGTTTGGATCCCAACCAACTAGTTGAAATTCGTAAATTAATTCGTTCTTTAGGTGAAAATAAAACGGTACTGCTCTCCACCCATATATTACAAGAAGTGAATGTGCTTTGTGACAGGGTATTGATTATTAATAAAGGAAAAATNGTTTTAGATGAACAATTAGTAAATCTAAGAAAAGACNAAAAACAAGTAATTGAAGTAAGCTTTGATTATCGTGTNGAAATCGAAGCGATATCAAGAATNCCCAAAGTGGAAAAAGTTAAAAACCCNNATGANTTTGACTATGAAATTCACTTTAAAGATAATCAAGACCTTCGCCCTATTATATTTGATTTTGCAAATNAAAATGGGNTTAAAATCCTAAAACTACAAATGAAAAACNNTNGCTTGGAAAAACTATTTAAAAATTTAACAANTTAAAAAACCTTTNTAGCTATCTCTTTAATATTCTCTGATTTTCCCATTGAATAATAATGTAAGAAAGGNACTCCACTAGCTTTTAATTCCTTNCTCTGTTCNATNCACCATTCAACTCCAACTTNNTGNACAGCTTTGTGNTCCTTACANTTCAATACTTCTTTAATTAAAGNTTCTGGGAAATCCACGTGAAAACGATANGGAATAATATTGAGTTGNTTTANTGNTGACAAGGGTTTAAGTCCNGGAATGATAGGNNCCTTTATTCCTTCCNATCTAGCTAGNTCAACAAACTCAAAAAACTTTTGGTTATCAAAAAACATTTGTGTCACAACGTAGTCAGCACCAGCTTCAATTTTTTTCTTTAAAAAATGTANATCNCTNGCTAAGCTNGGAGCTTCNACGTGTTTTTCAGGATAACCTGATACACCNATGCAAAAATTAGTTGCATGAGAATTTAAGAGTTCCTTATCTAAATAAATCCCNCTATTTAATGAAGTAATTTGTTCAACCAACTCATTAGCATNATGGTGTCCATCTTCGCTAGGNGTAAAATAAGATTCAGTTTTNANAGCATCACCTCTNAGTGCNACCAGATTATCAATCCCTAAGAAGTCTAAATCAATCAAAAAGTTTTCAGTNTCTTCTTTATTNAAACCACCNCAAAGGATATGAGGTACAGCNTCAACATNATANTTGCTTTGTATTGCCGAACATATACCNACTGTTCCTGGACGCTTNCGAATAATTTTCTTCTCAANTAAACCTTTNCCTGCATCNTTNTAAANNTGCTCTTCACGATGATAAGTNACATCTATAAATGGAGGTTGNAACTCCATTAAAATATCAATAGCCTCAAAAAGAGAATTAATGTTTTGNCCCTTTAGAGGAGGNAAAATTTCAAAAGTAAACTGAGTTTGACCTTTAGCTTTNNCAATATGTTCAGTAATCTTCATTTCNAATTAGTTANAATTTAATTTNATTATTCAGCAAGATTGGGGTTTAACCATTTTCGNGCTTCCTCTAAGGAAATACCTCTTCGTTTACTATAGGATAAGAGTTGGTCTTCTTTAATTTTNCCNAAGCCAAAATACTGNGACTNAGGNTGAGCAAAATAGTANCCTGAAACTGAAGAAGCTGGCCACATAGCTAGACTTTCNGTAAGGGTTACNCCAATAGTTTCCTCAACTTGTAAAAGTTTCCAAAGNGTCTTNTTTTCTAAGTGATCAGGACAGGCAGGATAACCTGGTGCAGGTCNAATACCTGAGTATTTTTCTTCTATTAACTCTTCATTAGNNAAAGATTCTTCAATTGAATATCCCCAATATCGNATCCGNACTTCTCGNTGTAAATATTCTGCAAAGGCTTCTGCAAGTCTATCTGANAGGGCTTTAATCATAATNGAACTNTAATCNTCATTATCAGCTTCAAAAGCTTTNGCTATNTNATCAGTACCAAAACCAGCAGTAACACAAAAGGCTCCAACATAATCTATTTTACCCTCTNTTTTAGGNACAACAAAATCAGCNAGNGCAANNTTGGGGTNTCCTNTTCNTTTTTTGAGTTGTTGCCTTAAAGTAAGTAANCGTGATTGNACTTTATTNANATTTTTAATTNGATAAACTTCNATATCATCTCCGATAGAATTTGCAGGAAAAAGTCCAAAGCGAGCTTTTGCTTCAAGCCATTCTTCTTTGATAATTTTATCCAACATTTCCNGAGCATCTTGATAGAGNACTAGAGATTGTTCACCAACAACTTNATCTTTTAAAATTTCAGGNTATTTACCATGGATATCCCAAGAACGAAAAAAAGGACTCCANTCNATATATGGGACCAANTCTTNTATTGANTGTTTCTTAATTGTGTGAACTCCTAATTCTTTNGGTTTTTTTNCTTCAAAGATNNNCCAATCGATTAAAAATGNGTTTTTTTGAGCTTCTTGTAAAGAAAGATATGACTTTGNTGCTGTNCGTTCNAAAAATTTTANNTTNAAGGTTTCATATTCCTCACGTATCTTGAGTNTATAAGCNTCTTTTTGNTCTTCTTGCAAAAGATTACTTACTACTCCCACAGCACGAGANGCATCGTTTACNTGNATCACNGGAGCTTTTGATTGTGGAGCNATTTTTACAGCTGTATGAGCNTTAGAAGTAGTAGCCCCTCCAATTAATATNGGGATNTTNATNTTTAATCNGTCTAATTCTTTNGTNAAATAAACCATTTCATCTAATGAGGGTGTTATAAGACCTGAAAGTCCAATNATATCGACTTGTTCTTCTANAGCACGNCTGATAATAATTTCTGGNGGNACCATNACNCCCAAATCAATAATTTTATAATTATTNCAGGNCAAAACAACACTNACAATATTCTTCCCAATATCATGAACGTCGCCTTTTACTGTTGCCATNAANACTTTACCCGCATATTNGGTNCTTTCTGTTTTAGTCTCTTCAATAAANGGCTGTAAGTAAGCAACNGCTTTTTTCATAACTCGTGCTGATTTGACTACTTGAGGNAGAAACATTTTGCCTTCTCCAAAAAGATCTCCNACNACNTTCATTCCNTCCATTAANGGCCCCTCAATAACTTCAATNGGTCGGCTTGATGACAATCTTGCTTCCTCTGCGTCCTCCTCGATNAAGGNNTCAATGCCTTTTACTAACGCATNNNTAATTCTAGATTTTAAATCTTTTTCTCGCCAAGCATNTGCTTCTTTTTTGAANNCTTTATCCTTTTCAATTATNGTTNCTGCATAATCTAATAAACGTTCTGTNGCATCATCACGACGATCCAATAATACATCNTCTACATAGTCCATTAATTTTTTTGGNACTTCATCATAAACTTCTAAAAGTGTAGGATTGACAATCCCCATATTCATNCCNTGTTNNATGGCATGATAAAGAAAAGAAGCNTGCATNGCTTCACGTACTGTATTATTNCCACGAAAAGAAAAAGAGATATTACTAACTCCTCCACTTACACTTACATNNGGAAGGTTTTTNCGAATCCACTTTGTAGCTTTAAAAAAATNTATTGCATTTTTTCTGTGTTCTTCCATTCCAGTNCCAACGGGAAAGATATTAGGATCAAAAATNATGTCTTCAGGTGCAAAGTTTACTTGTTCTAACAAAACTTTNTAGGAGCGCTCNCAAATTTCTATTCGACGCTCTAATGNATCGGCCTGNCCCTTTTCNTCAAAAGCCATTACGATAACNGCTGCTCCATATTTTTTTATAGTTTTTGCTTGAAATATGAAGTTNTCTTCACCTTCTTTTANACTAATNGAATTGACTATACATTTNCCNTGGACAACTTTTAATCCTGCTTCTATTATTTCCCATTTGGAACTATCAATCATAATGGGTACNCGAGCAATATCAGGTTCNGAAGCAATNAAATTTAAAAAGGTGGTCATNGTCTGAACNCCATCTATCATNCCTTCATCCATATTTACATCAATGATTTGGGCGCCACCGATTACTTGATCNCGNGCAATTTCNANTGCTTCATTATACTGTTTTTNTTCTATTAACCTTAAAAACTTTCGAGAACCTGTNACATTTGTNCGTTCCCCTACATTTACAAAATTAGNGCCTTCGGNAATTACCAAAGGCTCNAGTCCTGATAAANACAAGGGTTTNTTATNAGGCATTTTTGGTTNATTTTGGTTTTCTAGGTTCAAACTTTTTGACTGCTTCNGAAATTAATTTGATATGNTCAGGNGTAGTTCCGCAACAACCACCAATTATATTGACAATATTTTGTTTTAAATACTCCTCTATCAATAGTTGCATTTCCTTAGGTGATTGGTCGTATTCCCCAAAAGCATTTGGAAGTCCAGCATTTGGATGNGCTGATATATAGACTTTACTTTGATTGGAAAGCCTTTTTACATAAGGTAATANTTGTTCTGCGCCCAAAGCACAGTTAAATCCAATACTTAAAATGGGCAAATGACTNAGTGAAATACGAAAAGCTTCTACNGTTTGACCGGAAAGTGTTCTCCCACTTGCATCAGTAATNGTNCCACTAATCATTATAGGNATATCAATCTGCTTTTCAGTTTTTACAGAATCAATAGCAAATAATGCCGCTTTGGCATTTAGGGTGTCAAAAATAGTTTCTACGAAAAGTAGATCCACTCCCCCATCGATTAAGCCTAAAACTTGCTCTTGATAAGCATTTGCCAATTCATCAAAATTTACAGCCCGAAACCCAGGATCATTTACATCCGGGGACATACTTGCTGTTTTATTTGTTGGGCCTATTGACCCTGCTACATATCTTTTTTGATGTGGGGTTTTAACCAAAAATGTTTCAGTGACTTCTTTGGCAATTTTAGCACTTTTATAATTTAGTTCATACGCTAAATCTTCCATCTGGTAGTCTGCCATACCGATAGAGGTAGAAGAAAAAGTATTAGTTTCAAGAATATCTGCTCCCGCTTCTAAATAAGTTCTATGAATGCTTTTAATTATTTCTGGTTGAGTAATCGAAAGTAAATCATTATTACCTTTAAGAGGGCATGGGTGTTTTTCGAATCGGTTTCCTCTAAAATCAGCTTCCTCCAGGTTGTGGTTTTGAATCATGGTTCCCATTGCTCCATCTAAAACTAGAATTCTCTTTTCTAAATCTTTTAGAATGCTCATTTTAATTTCTTAATTGTAGTATTTAAATTTATAACTTAAACTTGTTTTCCGTTTAAAACCACTTTATGATTAATCTTAGCAGTAGGTTCTAAAGTCTTAGAAACAGAACAATATTTATCAAANGATAATTGNGCAGCACGNTTTGCTTTTTCAGCTGAAAAATCTCCCTCTAAATAGATNTTTATGTCTATTTGNTANAATAATGCGGGAANCTGATTTTCATCTCGGTGNCCTTGAACNTCCATCTTNAGGCCTCTTGGGTTAATTTTNTGCTTNTTCAGNATTGCAACTATATCAATNCTACTACAACCCGCAACCCCCATTAAAAGTAATTCCATAGGNCTTACACCCTGTACTTCNCCCATTTTTTTTGACTTATTATCTAAANGGACACTCATCCCATTTGANTTAGTTGCCTCGAANAGATAATCNTCATTAATTCGTTTTAGTGAAACATTCATGATCTTTTAATTTATTAGNTTAAAATATGTTTGATAAAATTTGAGCCATTTCNTCATTTTCGATCAAAAAAGCATCGTGACCGTGAAGGGAACTCAATTCGTGATAAAAAATATCTTTTTTTNCTTTNTTGGTGAAATCAAATGTTTTTTGATCTTCTGCTGGNGTAAAAAATAAATCACTATCAACTGAAATCAAATGAATTTCTGCACTGATATTTTTAATAATATCTTGGGCACTTCTCCCCTCTCTTTCAATATTAATTGAAGCCAAAAGATGATTCATCATTACATAGGCATCTAAATGAAAGCGCTTAGCGAGTTTGCTGCCGTGATACATCAACCAGCTTTCAATGTTGAATACCTCTAGTTCATGATTTTTTGTTCTCCCAAAACGAAATTCAAAGGATTGAGGGGTTCTGTATGTTAACATTGCATGAATACGTGCATCTTCCATTGGTTGTTTAGAATTTTGTAAGATTCGTTTTTGCAAAAAAGTATTTGCAATAATCCAATCGTTTGCTTTCCAATCAGCTGCAACTGGTATTAAGTATTTAGTAATATCAGGATTAATAGCTGCCATTTCCCATGCAATACCCCCTCCTATAGATCCCCCAATAAGAGAATGAAGGTTATCAATTTTTAATGCTTTTAGTCCAAGTAAAAAGAGATTGGCGATATCTCCAGCGTGAAAATCTTCAGGTCTAGAAAAAGTTTGATTTAGAACACCATTTCCAGGGATGTTAAAGCCCAAAACGGTATACTTATTAGTATCAATGGTTTTATTAGGTCCAATGATTTCATTCCACCATCCTCTATCTCCTGTTAATTGTGAATTTCCAGTAAGAGAATGATTTACAAACACTATAGGTGCTATTCCAATCTCTTGTCCAAATTGCTGAAAATGCAAATCAATCATGGGATAAATAGCACCTGAGTGTGTACTAAAATCAGTTATTGAAATCGTTTTGATCTCAGCCATAGGTTTTATATCTGCAAAAATGCAGCTTCTAAATCAGTAATCAAATCATTGATATCTTCAAGACCTACTGAGAGGCGGATTAAATCTTGAGTCACTCCGGTTGCCTTTTGAGCTTGCTCGTCCAATTGTTGATGAGTAGTACTCGCTGGATGAATAATTAATGATTTAGTGTCTCCAATATTGGCTAATAATGAAAATAATTGAGTGTGATCTGCAACTTTCTTTCCTGCTTCAAAACCCTTTTTTAATCCGAAGGTTACAATACCACTTTGCCCCTTAGGAAGGTATTGAAGTGCTAAGGAATTGTACTTTGATGTTTTTAATCCAGGATAATTCACCCAAGCTACCTCTTCTCTTGTGGACAACCAAGCTGCCAATTTCAATGCGTTTTCAGAATGTTTCTTCATGCGTATGTCCAGAGTTTCAATCCCCTGAATAGTCTGAAAACTATTAAAAGGACTAGGGGCACTTCCCAAATCTCGAAGACCTTCGATACGAACTTTTGCTATAAAAGCGATATTGCCTAGTGCCTCATGATAGTTTAATCCATGGTAACTGGGANTAGGTTCTGTAAATTCTGGAAAGTTTCCATTACCCCAATNGAAAGTACCCGCATCAATAATTACTCCCCCTATGCAGGTTCCATTTCCGGTAAGATATTTTGTCAGCGAATGAATTACAATATTAGCCCCGTGTTCTATAGGGTTTAATAAAGCTGGAGAGGCTACAGTATTGTCTACGATAAAAGGAACTTTAGCTTTTTTAGCCACTTCTGATATTGCCTTAAGGTCAATCACATCCAATTTTGGATTTCCNAAAGACTCAGCAAAAAAAGCACGTGTATTTGACTTNACAGCTTTTGAAAATTCATTTGGATTATCTGGATTTACAAAGGTTGTCNTGATNCCAAANCGAGNAAGTGTGTTTGATAAAAGGTTATAAGTTCCTCCATATAAACTATTAGAAGCAACAATATGATCACCTGTTTTTAGGATAACCATAAGTGTAGTTGCAATAGCNGCAGTTCCAGAAGCNGTNGCTACTGCTGCAACNCCACCTTCAAGAGCTGCGAGACGCTGCTCCAAAACATCATTTGTTGGATTGTTTAAACGAGTATAAATAAATCCAGGTTCAGCTAATGAAAATAAATTTGCCGCATGGTTGGAGTCATCGAATACGTAAGATGAAGTTTGATAAATTGGNACCGCCTGGGTTCCTTGGGTNTTTTTTGCATCATGTCCAGCATGTAATGCTTGTGTTGATAATTGTGTACTCATAATTGAAATTCTTTTTTAATTAATTCTAAATAATCTAATTTTTCCCATGTGAAAAGTTCTACTTCCTTCGAAACTTTTCCGTTGTATGGAGATTCAAACGTTTTTTTTATAGTAAGAGGCTGACGCCCCATATGACCATAAGAAGCAGTTTCTAAATAAATTGGGTTTCTAAGTTTAAGTCGCTGTTCTATAGCATATGGACGCATATCAAATAGGGCTGCTGCTTTTGCAGCAATTTGAGTGTCACTTAATTCTAATTTAGAGCTGCCATAAGTGTCAACAAAAATGGAAGTTGGTTCGACAACTCCAATGGCATAGCTTAATTGAACCAGCATTTCATCTGCTATCCCCGCTGCAACTAGGTTCTTAGCCATATGGCGCGCTGCATAAGCAGCACTTCGGTCTACTTTACTAGGATCTTTTCCGCTAAAGGCTCCTCCTCCGTGTCCACCTTTACCTCCATATGTATCTACAATGATCTTTCTTCCAGTAAGACCAGTGTCACCGTGAGGCCCACCAATAACAAATTTTCCTGTTGGGTTTACGTGATATATGATATCTTCCCCAAAAAGTTTTTGAATATTAGGCTGTGATTTCTTAATAACACGTGGTATCAAAATGTTGATGACATCAGATTTTATTTTGTCTAACATCAATTGTTCATTATTATTAAACTCATCGTGTTGAGTTGATACCACAATAGTATCAATGCATAAAGGTTTGTTGTTGTTATCATATTTGATAGTAACCTGTGATTTTGAGTCAGGTCGAAGGTAGGTGATTTCTTTATTTTCNNTTCGCANCTTAGCCAACTCAATCAAGATTTTATGAGAAAGATANANCGGAAGNGGAATTAAAGATTCTGTCTCGTTNGNCGCATACCCAAACATTATACCTTGATCTCCAGCTCCNTGAGCAGATTTTTTTTCTCGNTCNACTCCACGGTTTATGTCTTNGGATTGTTCGTGGATTAANGAAATAACTCCACAGGAGTTTCCGCTAAACTGATACTCTCCTTTAGTNTATCCNATATTATTAATCGTCTCACGAGTAATGGNNTGTANGTCNAGATANGTNGAGCTTTTTACTTCTCCAGCCAAAATCACTTGNCCAGTAGTTACAAGCGTTTCACAAGCNACCTTACTTTCAGGGTCAAAAGCTAGAAANTTATCTAANAAAGCATCACTTATTTGATCCGAAATTTTATCGGGGTGGCCTTCACTTACAGANTCTGAGGTAAAAAAATNTGCCATTTTTTNTTGCTTTTNTGGAAGGATTCAAACGGTGCGTTTTGAAAAGCAACACTGTTTTAGCATTTTTTTTTTCGAGGTTTGCAATCAGTCAAATCCTTCCTCGTTTGNATNNCAAATNTACAATTATTTTTTAATTNTCAANTTTTTGTGTTTTGATTTTGNAAAAATTATTTTATTTNAANAACANAAATTATTTTTAACCTNTAGCTCTTTTATTCTTAAAAAAAAGAAGCTACTTTGCAATTNCATAAATNAATANAAAAGTAATATGCATATTGCCATCGCCGGAAACATTGGGGCAGGAAAAACAAGCCTAACAGAACTTTTAGCAAAACACTACGGCTGGGAAGCCCATTTTGAAGATGTGATAGACAATCCTTATTTGGATGATTTTTACAATCATATGGAGCGTTGGTCATTTAACTTACAGATNTATTTTCTTAAAAGCCGTTTTGAGCAATTACTTCGCATAAAGAATGACAAAAAGCCAATTGTNCAAGACCGAACCATCTATGAAGATGCACATATTTTTGCTCCAAACCTAAAGGCGATGGGACTAATGAATCAAAGAGATTTTAAAAACTATCAAGAACTATTTAAATTAATGGAGTCCCTTGTTNAAGGTCCGGATCTTTTGATTTATTTAAGTAGTAGTATCCCTAATTTGGTTAATAAAATTCATAAACGAGGAAGNGAATATGAAAATTCTATNAGTATCGACTATTTAAGCCGCCTTAACGAACGNTATGAAGCTTGGACCTCTACTTATGATAAAGGAAAAATTATTGTAATTGATGTTGATAATGTTGATTTCGTTGAAAGTACTCAGGATTTAAGTACTATTATTGCCGAAATCGATAAAGTTCTTTAATACTACTAGAAGGTGAATTAAAATCAGAAAAAAGATATTTAAATAATCCTTTAATTTTCAATTAAAAAAATTACTATATAAATTAATTACTTATTTGAATTTTACTTTCTTTAATTATTAACTAAACAAACTACTTTTTAGCTTTTTTTGAAGTAAAATTAACGGTGTAATCTTTATTAATGTTTTCATTTTCTGTAACATTTAACTCAAAGGTGTTTGCATTTACTTTGGATTTCACATAAGAATCAACTCCATCATCACCCATCGAAATGCTAGGTGCAATAACAAGTGCTACAACAGACATAAGCTTTAGCAAAATGTTTAGTGAAGGTCCAGATGTATCTTTAAAAGGATCTCCAACAGTATCTCCAACAACAGCAGCTTTATGAGCATCGGTTCCCTTCTCCCCCTGCTCTTCAATCATTTTTTTAGCATTATCCCACGCACCACCAGCATTGGATTGAAATATGGCCATCAAAACTCCACAGGTAGTAACTCCTGCAAGGAGTCCACCGAGCATTTCAGCACCTCCAAAGAATCCTACTGCAACAGGTACCAATATAGCAAGTACTCCAGGTAAAACCATTTCTTTAATCGAGGCAGTTGTGGATATTGCTACACATTTGTCGTATTCTGCAACACCATCGGCAGCATCAAAAATCTTGCGTTCGGCTGCAGTGGCTTTGGACATATCTGAATTATTTTTTCGCATTACTTCCAATGCAGCTTTGAGTGCAGGAATGTCTCTAAATTGACGCCTTACTTCTTCAATCATAGCCATAGCAGCTCTTCCTACAGCATTCATTGATAAAGCTGAAAATACAAAAGGAAGCATTCCACCCACTAGAAGACCTGCCATAATTTTGGGTTGTGATACATCAATGGCAACCACACCTGCAGTTTTCATGTAAGCTGCAAATAATGCTAGTGCTGTCAATGCTGCAGAAGCAATAGCAAAGCCCTTACCAATAGCTGCAGTGGTATTTCCTACAGCATCTAATTTATCTGTACGCTCTCTAACTTCAGGATCAAGTTCTGCCATTTCTGCTATTCCACCTGCATTATCAGAAATAGGTCCATAGGCATCAACAGCCAATTGTATTCCTGTATTTGCTAACATTCCGACTGCGGCAATTGCTATTCCATATAATCCAGCAAAATTGTGAGAAACCAAAATCGCTCCAGCGATTAGAATAATAGGCACTGCAGTAGACATCATACCTACGCCCAAACCTGCAATGATATTCGTAGCCGCACCAGTTTCTGATTGTTTTACTATTGAGATTACAGGTTTAGTTCCAGTACCTGTGTAATACTCTGTTACTTTTCCAACTGCTAAACCTGATACCAAACCAGCAATTGTAGCGTAAAATACTCCCATTGCTCCAAATGGAAGTCCATCAACTGTCTCTGGAATAAAAGCATTGATCAAAAAATAAGAAGCTACTAACATTAAACCGGCGGAACCAAATTCTCCTAGATTCAAAGCAGCATGGGGAGATCCCCCTTCTTTTACTCGAACAAAGAATGTTCCAATAATAGACATTATAATCCCAACAGCTGCAAGTGCTAAGGGAAGATATACTGCCCCTAATCCATCAAAATTAGGCGTAGTTATCAAGGCCCCCAAAACCATTGTACCGATAATAGAACCTACATAAGATTCAAAAAGGTCTGCACCCATTCCAGCAACGTCTCCAACATTATCTCCTACATTATCTGCAATTGTTGCAGGATTTAANGGGTGNTCTTCAGGAATNCCTGCCTCAACTTTTCCAACAAGGTCNGCCCCTACATCGGCNGCTTTGGTATATATTCCNCCACCAACACGTGCAAATAATGCTATTGAAGAGGCNCCTAAAGAAAATCCTGAAAGTACATTCAGTACTTCAGTNATTTCCCAACCTTGGGAGCTGAAAATAGCAAAAAGACCNCTTAATCCTAAAACACCAAGTCCAACAACTCCTAAACCCATTACAGCNCCTCCNGCAAAGGCAACTTCTAGAGCCTTGCCTAACGAAGTTTGTGCNGCATTTGTAGTTCTCACATTAGCTTTTGTTGCTACTTGCATCCCTATGAATCCTGCTAGGGCTGAACAAANAGCTCCAACAATAAAAGAAATTGCTACCATTCCNTTTGACCCTGATTCTGCCTGACCCTTAAAAAACAAAAGAACAGCTACTGCTGCTACGAAGATGGATAAAATTTTGTATTCTGCCTTTAGAAAAGACATGGCTCCATCAGCAATNTTTTTAGCAATACGTGACATTTTTTCATTTCCTACATCTTGTTTAGAAACCCAGTTGTTTTTGATAACAACAAAAATTAATGCTAAGACTCCAAAAGCAGGTAAAAATTGTATCATTGATTCCATGNTAATTTATTATTTGAAAAGTGTGCGTAAAAATAGTAAAACAATCTAGAATANAAAACACAATTGAACATATGAAAANATGTNAAAATNATGGTNANTTTTAGATTTAGAATATGTTTATTTAGTTGTGGTANATGACTTTTTTTACCGCCTTAATAACNTCTTCCTTATTGGGAAGCCATTCGGCTANAAGCACCGGAGAATANGGTGCAGGTGTGTCTGCAGTATTTATCTTTTCAATGGGTGCATCTAGGTAATCAAAAATTTCATTTTGAACTTGGTAGGNGATTTCTGTTGAAATATTTCCAAAAGGCCANGANTCCTCTAAAATCACAAGTCGATTAGTCTTTTTNACAGATTCAAAAATTGATTNATAATCTAAAGGACGGATTGTACGTAAATCTATGACTTCAACATCAATTCCCTCTTTTTTCAATTCCTCTGCAGCTTTAATAGCTTCTTTCAAAATTTTCCCAAAAGAAACGAGAGTAACATCTTTCCCTGAAAGTTTTATATCTGCAACTCCAATAGGTAGGGTATACTCACCTTCTGGAACTTCACCTTTATCACCATACATTTGTTCTGACTCCATAAAGATGACAGGGTCATCATCTCTTATGGCGGATTTCAAAAGCCCCTTTGCATCATAAGGATTAGAGGGAACTATTACTTTAAGACCAGGGCAATTAGCATACCAGCTTTCAAATGCTTGAGAATGAGTTGCTGCAAGTTGACCTGCTGAAGCTGTAGGCCCTCTGAAGACNATTGGACAAGGAAACTGACCTCCAGACATTTGGCGAATTTTAGCTGCGTTATTTATAATTTGATCGATACCAACCAAGGCAAAATTGAAAGTCATATATTCAATAATAGGTCTATTCCCAGTCATGGTTGAACCTACCCCAATTCCTGAGAATCCAGCCTCTGAAATAGGTGTGTCAATAACACGCTTATCACCAAATTCATCAAGCATTCCCTTAGAGGCTTTATAGGCTCCATTATATTCGGCTACCTCCTCTCCCATTAGGTAAATGGTTTCATCTCTTCTCATTTCTTCACTCATAGCTTGAGCTATTGCCTCTCTAAATTGAATGATTTTCATCGTTTAAAATACATTTGAATGCAAATCTAATCATTAATTATATATTATCTCTACTCAATAAACATTGAAAAACTACGTTTGTAATTGGACTAAAACTGTTTTTAAAGCATAAAGAACTTAATAAAATAAATTAATTAAGAATGAAGTTAGTTCAAATGTCGGTTCGGGGAATCTCATACAGTGAAACACAAACTGGAGCTTATGCGCTTATTTTAAATGAACAAAAAGGGGAACGAAAACTTCCTATTATAATCGGAGGTTTTGAAGCTCAATCTATAGCCATTGCACTAGAACATGAAGTAAAACCAACTCGCCCATTAACTCATGATCTTTTTAAAAGTTTTGGAGAAAGATTTAATATTCATGTCAAACAGGTCATTATACACAAATTAGTAGATGGAGTGTTTTACTCAAGTCTGATTTGTGAACGTGATAAAATTGAAGAAATTATAGATGCTCGTACCTCAGATGCTATTGCTCTTGCACTTCGTTACAATGCCCCTATTTATGCTTATGATTCTATTTTAAAAAAGGCAGGTTTTACAGCTGCTATATCTGGAGAAGCAAAAAAATTATCAGAGGACAAATGGATTCAAAATTTTGTTACAGAACATAGTAACAAGGAAGATGAAATTAGTGATTTAAAAAAACTTTCTATAAGTAAACTGAAAACTTTATTGACCAAACTTGTTAATCAAGAAAAATATGAAAAAGCAGCTCGTGTTAGAGACGAACTAAGCAGAAGAAAAAGCTAAATCCTATTTGTTAATTTTTTTTGATAAACTTTATCCTTTTCAATTTTTAAATATTGTAAATGATTCTACATTTGGACTAAAGTCAATTTATGAAGCAATATTTAGAACTTTTAAAACACGTCCAATATCAAGGAATTCAAAAATCAGATCGAACCGGGACAGGAACAAAGAGTATTTTTGGTTACCAAATGCGTTTTAACCTATCTAAAGGTTTTCCATTATTAACTACTAAAAAAATTCATTTGAAATCAGTGATTCATGAATTACTTTGGTTCATAAAAGGATCAACGAATATTTCTTATCTTCAAGAAAATGATATTCGTATTTGGAATGAATGGGCTGATAAAAAAGGTAATCTAGGGCCAATATATGGACATCAATGGCGTAACTGGAATAATGAAGGTATTGACCAAATAAAAGAAGTCATCAACACATTAAAAACCAANCCNNACTCNAGAAGAATGTTNGTCTCAGCNTGGAATCCAAGTGTTTTNCCNAATACTAAACTTTCTTTTGCTNAAAATGTTGCAGATAATAANGCTGCACTTCCACCATGTCATGCTTTTTTTCAATTTTANGTAGNAAATAATAAGCTCTCNTGTCAATTATATCAAAGAAGTGCTGATGTTTTTCTTGGNGTTCCTTTTAACATTGCTTCNTATTCCTTATTAACTTTNATGGTNGCACAAGTTTNCGNTTATGAAGTTGGAGATTTTATCCACACTTTTGGAGATGTACATATATACTCAAACCATGAAGAGCAGGTTAAAGAACAATTATCCCGTTCNCCAAANCAGCTTCCTACNATAGAACTTAATAAAGAAATATGCTCTATATTCGATTTCACCTACAAAGACTTNAAANTACAAAANTATAATCCNCACCCCNTNATAAAGGGTAGTGTNGCAGTTTAAAAACGATTCATTTTAAGTACTTCANTTAATCGATTNAAGTCNTCTTCTTTNTTATAGTAATGAAANGAAATNCGNACTCCTTTTCCACGTAAAACACATTGAATTTTATTTNGAACNAGAGTTCGNTAAAGTGTTTTGTCACCTTCTAAAATAAAAATACTNCTNTGTTGTTTNCTTTTTGAAACCCAAGGATTGATATAACCGTTTTCTGTAAGNGAGTTTTTTNCTTTTTCTGTTAATGNTACTTTTTGTTTTATCAAACTATCAAAATCTTGCTTTTCAAANAATTTTATNGCAAAATGTAAACTTGCTGTTGCCAAAATATTAAAATGTCCATTAAAAATCCTTTCGTTTAAAGTAGNNACTTGTTTTTGNATGCGATCTAAATAAAANTCAGAAATCATGAGAACACCATTTCCAAAACCAGCTAACAGCCATTTATATCCACTTGCAGCCAATACATCNAAAGGAGAAGTNTNAAAATGAAAAGCATGAGCTCCTAAAAATTGGGTNCCATCTCCAATCAAAATTAANTTTGGGTNTTGTTTTTTTAAGTTTTTTAAATAGTCAATATCAATTAAAAGNCCCGNGGAATATTGAACTATACTTAAAGCCAAAACATCAATATCATTTTTTGCAAGTCNTTTTTCAATTNCTTTTTCTAATTCTGCTTGCATAGGAATTTTATGAATTTTAAATTCCCTTTCGTGAAAAGCTGATATTAATGAAGGGTAGTCATCTTCAATTAATAGGACATTTAGTTTTTTGGGTAGTAGATCTATAGCTTGTCGTATTCCAAAAGAAAAATTGGGAACGACAAAGATATGATCAGGAGTAAGACCAAAAAAACGAGCCAAAGAATGATGGGTCATTTCTAAAGAACTATAAGCATCCGTTTTATAATTTCCCCCTTGATAAAGAAATTTATTTTCATATTTATTTCGAAAGGCTGCCATAGGCTTAGACATTAAACCAACATATGCAGTATTTAAATAGACACCTTTTGTTAATAATGGGAAGTTTTCTGAAGACATCTTTGAAGAAGAAAAGTGTATTTTTGTTCAAAAATAATCTTTTCATTAGATGAGCGATGTAAATTCTTCAAAAGAAATTACTTTAATTGCAGCTGCTTCAGAAAATAATGTCTTGGGAAAAGACAATAAATTGATTTGGCACATTTCAGATGACTTAAAGAGATTTAAACGCCTTACTCAAGGCCATACAATTATTATGGGAAGGAAAACCTTTGAATCTATGACAAAAGCGCTTCCTAACAGAACTAACATTGTTTTGACTCGAAATAAAAAATTTGCAGCTAGGGGAGCTTTAATTGCTCACACGATTGAAGAAGCTTTAGCCCTTGCTGAAGAAGACTCTCATCCATTTATAATTGGTGGAGGTGAGATATATTCATTGTTTCTGCCTTTATCTGATAGAATTGAATTAACTCGTGTACACAAACATTTTGAGGGAGATGCCTTTTTTCCAGAGATTGATATTAAAAAATGGATGTTATGCACTATCGAAAAACACAAATCAGGTCCTAACCAACCCTACTCGTATTCATATTTAACTTACAAAAAAAAATAAAAAACTAATGGAAGCTTATGTTTTTCCTGGGCAAGGTGCCCAATTCCTAGGAATGGGTAAATACCTTTATGAAACTTCAAAAGTTGCCAAAAAATATTTCAACCAAGCCAACGATATTCTAGGTTTTGAAATTACCCAAATAATGTTCAGTGGAAATTCTGAAAGTTTAAAAAAAACTAAAGTNACNCAACCTGCNATTTATTTATACTCTNCTATTTTAAGTAAAGTAATGAATNAANAATTTAAACCAAAAATGNTGGCAGGTCACTCTTTNGGTGAATTTTCTGCTCTCGTTGCNTCAGGAGTTTTGTCTTTTGAAGANGGATTATNCTTAGTTCAAGAAAGGGCACTTGCTATGCAAGCTGCTTGTGANGANTACCCTGGAACNATGGCTGCAGTTTTGGGNCTTGAAGACAAAATNGTNGAATCGATTTGCAAAACTACNCCAGGNNTTGTAATTNCTGCTAACTANAANTGTCCTGGACAGNTTGTTATATCAGGNAATAAAGAAGCAATAGATTTGGCTTGTGNTAAATTAATTGAAATAGGTGCCAGAAAAGCTNTTTTATTACCTGTNGGNGGNGCCTTTCATTCACCTTTAATGGAACCNGCAAAGGAGCGCTTAGCTAAAGCNATTGAAAACACNNCGTTTTCTGAACCCTTTTGCCCAGTTTACCAAAACGTATGCGCTANTGGAATTATNGATCCTAAAGAGCTAAAAANAAATCTTATATCTCAACTTACAGNACCTGTTCGCTGGACACANACAGTACAAAAAATGGTTTCAGATGGNGCTNCNATATTTACNGAAGTTGGACCNGGTAAAGTACTTCAAGGTTTGATCAAAAAAATTGACAGAAATATTGTNACCTATTCTGCAAATCAAATNATACAATAAATTTAAATCGTTNNGGAATTTTNANTACACTTGGANATTTAAGAGNTGCNGGTTTATTCCAAGNAAATAATTTTCTGTTTTNCCNAAAATATTTTCNTGCTTTTTCAAAAAAAAGATCTCCTTCCTNNGGACTTTGANACTCTATCGCTTTATAAAGTTTAAGGCGTCGCGAAAAATGTNTATCCCATCCGAAATTGNNAAGTTGANCTTCATTTATTTTTNTTTTAAAAGTTTCTCTATCTACTANACCAAAATGAAATAAAAATAAATTNGANTCTATNGTATAGTTTTTCCATTTTATCCTATGGAATCCNGAACCCCATCGAATCGGTTTTAANCTNACAACAGNCTTGGTATATCGATCTGAGACNTGGGCAAAAGCCCNTTGAGATAAAAATGGTTTNTTAAANTCTATGGCTTTTTCAAGTTTCGAATGCTGTCCGACATCAAGTCCCAGTGCTGAAAGTGAAGAAGTGTTAAATTCTTTATTTAAATAAGTCTTCAGATTTTGTTTTATTTTAGGATCAAGCACTAAAAATTCGTCAATATCCATTGCAAGTACTGCTCGATATTGGGGATATAAATCTAATGCAAAATTAGATATTTTTTTAGCACGCATGTGATCTCCATCTTCTCTTTTCAAATCTTTATGTGGGATTTTATAACAATTTATTTTTGAAGCTTCTTTTGGTAACTTTTGGTCCATTCCATCTATAAAAAGATATATGTTTTCATATCCTAATTGTGTTCCATAGTATGAAATCCATTTATCCACAAAGAAGTTATCATTTCGAGCCATAGAAATGGCTGCAATAGGCTTCAGCATAATTATCTAATTTTAATTTCTAATAGTTTATTTAATTCTTTAAAAATAGCATCCTGATCAAATTTTGAAGCTAAATCAAGGCTTTGAATACACAAAAAAATGATTTTTTCATCATTTCTACATTGATTAAATTTTCTTTTTACATAATTCAATCCTCTATTATAAGGTTTCATGTAAATCACTTGAGAAGAGACAGTGTTCCTATTTCCATTTTTGTATTCCATATGATTAGCTAAAGCCACAGTATTAAATTGACTATAATTCCTAAATCGGTACTTTATGTTCTCATTCAATACATCTGGATTATTATTAAAATATTCTTCTAATTTTTTTTTATCTAAGGCTAAAGGTGTGTGTCCGGAATGAAAATAACTTAATTTATAATTAAATAAACGAGCTGCATTCCATTGATTGACTTGAAAAGAGGGAGGGGTTTCCATATACTTTTTTGTGTGTAACCTATGAAAAAATGCTCTTAAACCATCCCAAACTAAACGCTCAAAGGGTGGAAGTCTCCATTTTCCTCTTAATACAGGATGTCCTTTTTTAAACCATACTGAAGGGTTTACAGGACGAACTAAAAAAATATCGTCATTAAAATACACAAATTTATTTGATAACCCTTTTATTCGCCATAACATATTTGAAATACAAATACTATTAAAAGTAGGTAGAAAAGCTTCAAATCCTTCAAAAATTTCAGTATGATCAACAATATGAATATCTGAAATACGGTCGGGAAAATATTGTTTAACAACCGGTCTAATTTTGGGTTCCTGATTGTCTGTTACAATAAAAATCTTACGGATAAAAGATGCAAATTTTAAAATTGAAATAACACAATAGTTAATTTCATTTAAATTATTAAAACGAGTATTTTCAGCTCCTGGTTGAAGTTTTTTTAAACTTAGATTCAGGTACTCGTCCCGTTTTTTGTTCAAGATGGTGTCTGCACCGTCAACCCAGGCTATAACAACATCGATAGAAATTTTCTCTGAATTCATTACTAAAATCAAAAATAAACATTTCAGATATCAATAAATTAAAACTTTCTTTTAGCAAATAGAAAAATCAGTAATTGAATTTTTGGGTTGTGAAATTTTACTAGCTAGTTTGTTATTTTGATTGAAGTTGTTTTTGCCCCGTATCAAAATTTTTTGTAATTACAGCTCTGTCATATTCTTCTCCTAACGCATTATATGCTATATAAGTTAATTTATTATTTTCTATTGTTATGACTTGAAAGAATTGAGTTTGCTCAGCTGATTTATCTAATTGGTAACCTTCGTTTGAATAACTTTTAATCTGTTCTTTATCCAATGGATATTGTTTTGGTCCACTAACAGATGTTACATAAACTGTTCCAAGATTTTTAGAATCTTTATTTGTTGAAATTTGAGGAACGTGACCACGTGCATAAGTGTGGTCATGTCCATTAAGAACTAAATCAACATTAAATTTATCAAATAACGGTTTCCATTTTTTACGTGCAAACTCGAAATCTCGTCCTTGAGCAGGAGAAAATACTGAATGATGACAAGTAATAATGTTCCATTTGGCAGTTGATTTATCTAATTGTTGCTCTACATATTCAGTCTGCTCTTTTAGCATCCCGTTTGAATTGAGAACTATAATACGGATATCTTGATAATCAACTGTATAGACTGTTTCATGTAACTTAGTGTCTAATTCTTTTTCAATTGGTAATGTAAATTGAGGTTTCCATTGAATGGCAAGTTTTCTTTCATCTCCTTTATTTAAAGGAATGAATTCATGGTTACCTACAACTGGTATAGCAGTCCATTGGCTGTGAATAAATCCTCCAGATTTAAACCATTGTGCCCACTCGTAATCGCGGTGAGCGTTATTAATTAGATCGCCTGCATGGATCACAAATGATGCATCAGGAGCATTTTGGTAAGCCATCCTTATTACACGTGACCAGTGAGAAAGCACATCATTCTGTGCATCACCAAAATATACAAATTTTGTCGGTGCATACTCTTCTTTAGCTGTTCTAAATTGTATCCATTCGGACCAATATTTGTTTCCATCTCCAACACGATATGCATAAATTTTGTTTGGCTTTAACTGATTGAATACTACACTATGATAGTGTACTTTTAAGGATTTATTCCCTTTATAAAGACCCAGATCAAATGGTTCTGTTTTGGCCATATATCTTTCAGTATTTTGTGTAAAGTTTGAATTTACAGTCGCTTCTGCAATTTGAGCATAAGCATACTTTATACTGGTATCAGTTCGCCATGTCACAGCTCTTGATTTTGACGGGTTTTCGAAGAATGTAAGTATGATTCGGTCTGGATTTTTGCTTGGAATCTCCCAATGCTGAAGTCCACTATGATCGTGATGATTTTGGGCATAAACAGTTGTTGCAAAAATAAAGGCAAATAAATTTATTATATAAAACTTTTTATCTAGTAATAACATGAGAAAATTTTAATTCAAATATAATATGAATACATTTCAAAATCATTTTTAAGATAAATTAAATTTAACTGATGAAATTTTTGATTTAGCTTTTTGAAAAACATGATTCCATTTAAAAAAGTCACTTTGGTTAAAATTGTTTAATATCTATAACCAAAGATCAGTTTAGAAATAATTAAAATATCTAATGTTCAAAAATTAGAAAATTTCATTACTGAATAAGAGTAAATTATTTTGTTCTAGCCTTGGCAACAATCCTTTTTTCAAATTTTGAATCGTTTTCTAGTATTTCAAAAAAATCATTCATAAACCCAAACATATTTTTAAACTCTTTAGGATCTGAGAATTCTGATTCAAAACTGGAAACTAAATTGATTAATTCCATTTTATGATCTAAAAACTGTTGCCGCACTTCTTGAAAATACTTCTGTTCTCTTTTAAAACCGCGGTAGACCCTGTCTTGTACAGAACTTATTCCTAAAGATGCATTTACTGTTGCGTAACTTGGGTTAACCCACCCAGTCATATCAAAGTCATAAGGCAGTGGAATAATTTTTTTATCTACATATAAGAGTTTTCCATTATGTTGGTATGCAACTGAAAAATCAGTATTACCAAGTAAGAATTGAAATAACGCATTTTGAACTGAAGTAGTGTGCTCCATACCTAATGGATGTACAAAGCGCTCAAAAACTTTTCCTTCGTGACGCTTGGCAACTAATTTATCATCTTCAATCAAAAATCCTTTTAGTTTAAAATTTTTCGTTTTCTTTCCTCTAATTTCATCAAAATCAACATTCACTCTTCTAGTCTTAAAATGATAAGGAGAAATTTTCTCGTATATCTTATATGCAATAAACTCCTGCAAAATATTGTCATTATTTTCTGATTCTATTTTGCACGGCAGAACCAGTTTCAAACTTTTATTGCCGTCAAATATTGTTCCACTTCTTTGATCCTTCTTAATTTTCATTTTTATTGGTGGAAAATAACATGTACTTCGCCTAAAATTCCCACGAGCTCTTAATTTAACCTCCATTGAGGACCACTTTTCATCATGAAAAAATTGCATGGGTGTTTTTATAAATGTTGAATCATCAGTATTTCTATCCATCTCTTTATTAGAGTAGCTAAGTTTAATTTCTAATGGTGACTGATCAGCATATAGTAAATCTGACTTAAGAGGATTTTGAGCCGAAATTATTGTAGATAACAATAAAATGAACGAGAATAAAGCTTGTTTCTTCATAATTTAGTTAATAAATTTACTCAAATATAACAATTGTTTTTTATGTCTAGATATCTCATCATTATCAATTTTAGAACACTAGTCACTCTACTAATCTCAATTTTAGTGCCGTTTGTTGCTTATAATTTTAAAGTCGTATATAACATTGATTTAACCTTAATGAGTATTGCAATTATATTCCCTTTAGTCTTTACAATTAGAGGTGCATTTAGGCGAAGAGAAAAAGCTCTAGAACACTTGAGTAGATTTAAGGCGAGCTTAAAAACTGTTGAAAGCTTTTTTCTTAGCTCAAAATTATCAGATGAATTGAAAAGTGACTGTAAAAAATCCCTTCAAGAATTAAACGATGCTCTATTTTTGCATTTAAAAACAAAAAACGAGGATACATCTGATTACGATTTAAAAATTCAAGCCATTTCTAATTTTATTTCAACAAATAGCGAATTAATAGGTAGGGGAACAAGAGAAAAAATCTTTCGTTTTTTTAGAGATGTTATGGATAGTGCAGATAACTTAATAGCAATTCACTCTCATAGGACTCCAGTTAGTTTAAAAGCATATTGTTTAATTTTTATTTATATTTTCCCTGCTGTATATACTCCAACGATAATTAATAAAATAGGATTTGATAATCCTAGTTGGCTTACTTTTTTCATAGTCATACTAAGTGAATTTATTTTAATTTCACTTTATAACATTCAAGACCAAATGGAATATCCATTTGATGACGAGGGCTTAGATGACATAAAATTTAATATTTTCAAAATAAATAGAAAATAAATTTTAAATATGATGCCTTTTTGCATTATAAAAAATCATAACACCTATTTTAAAACTGAATTGCTAAGAGAATATAATTTACTTTGAATTAATTTTAGATCAATTAAATGAAAAATATTCTTCTCTTCGGATGCCTGTTTTTACTATATATGTGTAATAAACCTTCTGCAGAAGATAAATTAAATAGTGTAATAAATTCTTATGAAAATTATCAGGTAAAAGGAATAGAAGATTCTCCACTTGGAGAATTTACTGAAAATAGATTTGAAAGATATGCAAGTTTTTGCGATTCTATAAATACAGAATTAAAATCGATAAATCCAAAAAACTTAAATGAAGATGCAAGGATTTCATATACTTTGCTTCAGTTTTCGTTAAAAGAAATAATATTAAAATACAAATACAAAACTCATTGGAATCCAATACTTTCTGACGCTGGGTTTCATTCAAGTTTGACCTATCGTGTAAGACCCCTAAGAAATAAAAAAAGTGCCCTGGCTTATATTAAACTCCTCAAATCCATTCCTAAGTATATAGATCAAAACTCAATTCTAATCAAAAAAGGACTAGATGCTGGTATAGGTCAGCCTTTAGTAATTTTTAATGGATATGAGTCTACTTATGATAAGCACATTACAGAATCCGCCGAAGAAAATTTTTTTTACTCCCCTTTTTTAAAACTTCCTTCCCAACTTACAAATGCTGAAAAAGATTCCTTACAAAAAGTTGCTAATGAGATAGTTATAGAAAAAGTAGTTCCTGCTTTCAAATCAGTAAAGAAATTTTTTGAAGAAATTTATTATCCAAATACTAGAATTGCAATAGGTATTTCAGAAATTCCTAATGGAAGAGAATATTATCAAAGTAGAATTAATTATTACACTACATTAAATGAAACACCGGAAAGTATTCATCAAAAAGGTTTAAATGAAGTGGCTAGAATTAGAAAGCAAATGGAATCTATCGTTAAACAAGTTAATTTTGATGGTAATTTAAAAGAATTTATTGCTTTTTTGAGAAAAGATTCCCAATTCTATGCTAAAACCCCAGAAGAACTTCTGGCGCATGCAAGAAATATTGCAAAAAAACTAGATGAACAGCTACCCCGTTTTTTTAAAACTTTACCCCGCAAGCCTTATGGTGTTGCTCCAGTGCCAGATGCTATTGCACCCAAATATACTGGAGGAAGGTATGTAGGCACTTCTTCAGATAGTACAGATCCAGGTTATTACTGGGTTAATACTTATAATCTTTCAAGTAGGCCACTTTATGTTATTCCTTCACTTACTGCTCATGAAGCTGTTCCAGGACATCACCTTCAAGGTGCATTAAACAATGAATTGCCTAAATCCATTCCAAAATTTAGAAGAAATCTTTATCTGTCTGCTTATGGAGAAGGTTGGGGGCTTTACACGGAATATTTAGCTGAAGAAATGGGAATCTATACAACACCCTACGAACACTTTGGAAAACTTACATATGAAATGTGGAGAGCGTGCAGATTAGTTGTTGACACAGGTATTCATGCTTTCGGATGGACTAGAGATGAAGCTGTCAACTTTATGGCAGAAAATACGGCACTATCTTTACATGAAATCAATACTGAGATAGATCGCTATATTTCATGGCCTGGACAAGCATTAGCCTATAAAATAGGAGAAATGAAAATTCGTGAATTACGTCAAAAAGCAGAAGAAGAATTAGGGAATCAGTTTGATATTAGGGAATTTCACGAAGTAGTTTTAGAAAAAGGTACAGTAACTTTACCTATTTTGACAGAATTAATTAATAATTATATAAAATTCAAAAATAATAATAGTTAAGTTACAATTTTTAAGGATCTCGACCTTAAAAATTTGAAAAATGCATTTTTTAACCTCTTTTAAATTTCTTTAAACTAATTAAAATTTAAAATTATTAACTTTAAAATTCGAACAATAATTAAAATCATATTTTATGTCAGCATTTAATCTAAGTATAAACGGAGAAATACAAGAAGTTAAAGTAGACCCTTCAACACCTTTACTTTGGGTATTAAGGGATCATTTAGATCTTGTTGGAACTAAATATGGTTGTGGAATTGGACAATGTGGTGCTTGTACAGTTCATTTAAATGGGGCTGCAGTTCGCTCATGTCAAATACCTATTGCTTCTGTAGGTGATGAAAAAATTACTACCATTGAGGGGTTATCCAGTAATGGAGAACACCCTATTCAGAAAGCATGGATAGAACATGATGTACCTCAATGTGGTTATTGTCAAGCAGGCCAAATAATGTCAGCCGCTTCTCTTTTAGATATAACTCCAAATCCCACTGATGACGAAATAGACGCTGGAATGAGAGGAAATATTTGCAGATGTGCCACTTATACACGCATTAAAAAAGCTATTAAAACCGCTTCAAATTATTAAAAAATTTAAAATGAAAGTTGTAAAAACAAAAATTGGAAGACGATCTTTTATCAAAAGTAGTCTTGTTACAGGAGGTGGAATGATGATAGGTTTTAACTGGCTTATGTCATGTGATATGACAGAAACTAAAATTAAAGCTTTACCTAAAGAGTGGTTTGATCTTAATGGTTTTATAAAAATTGGCGAAAACGGTTTGGTAACAATTATGTCTCCTAATCCCGAAATTGGTCAAAATATTAAAACTTCAATGCCTATGATAGTTGCCGAGGAATTAGATGTTAATTGGGATAATGTTATAGTTGAACAAGCTCCTTTGAATACTGACCTCTTCAAAAGACAAATAGCAGGTGGGAGCCAATCAATTAGACAAGGTTGGGAAAGTCTTCGAATAGCAGGAGCAACGGCAAAAACAATGTTGATAAAAGCAGCTGCTGAAACCTGGGGAGTCCCAACTAATGAAATCAAATCAATTGAAGGGCAAATCATACACGATAAATCAGGAAAAAAATTAGGATATGGCCAAATTGCGGCTAAAGCAGCTTTAATTGATATACCAGAAGAAGTTAAACTTAAAGATGTAAAAGATTTTAAAATCATAGGGACTTCTAGAAAGAATGTTGATGGAAGTAAGATTGTGACCGGTAAACCCCTTTTTGGTCTGGACTATAAAGAGGATAATATGTTAATAGCAATGCTTGTGCATCCCCCAGCTTTTGGTATGCAGCTAAAATCTATTGATGACAGTGAAACAAAACATATGCCTGGTGTAAAAAAGGTTTTTAAAATGAAAAAACATCTTGACAAATACTCACTAGGAGGTTTAGATAATGATGCATTTAATGAAGTTGCTGTTGTTGTTGGAAATTCTACTTGGGAAGTAATGCAAGCAAAAAAAACACTTAAGTGTAATTGGGAAATGGCTCCAGAAAAATCTACTGAAATAGAATCTTGGGGTGGAAAAGTCAAAGTAAAAACACCTTCTGGTCTTGAAAGTAGCGATGATCACTACAAGATTTTCGAATTAATGTCAAAAAAAGGCTCTAAAGTTGTTAGGAAAGATGGAAATCCAGATAAAATTTTTAAAAATGCAACAAAAGTTATCGAAAGAACCTATACCTGCCCTTTTTTAGCACACAATACATTGGAACCTATGAACTTTTTTGCTAACGTAACAGATGAAAAGGCAATTTTAGTTGGTCCAATACAAACACCTGAAATCATGGAAAAAAGTGTTTCCAAAAGATTAGGAATGCCTTTGGAAAAAATTGATATTCAAATGACTCGTATGGGCGGAGGATTTGGGAGAAGGCTTTATGGCCATTTTTTAACTGAAGCTGCTGTAATTTCAAAGGAAATGAAACAACCTGTAAAGTTAATCTACACTCGAGAAGATGACATGACACAGGGCACATATCGTCCCTCTTATCATGCTTTATACAGAGCAGCATTGGATGAGAATAATAAATTAATTGCCTTTCATGTTAAGACAGGGGGCATTCCTGAGAGTCCACTTGCTGCCAACCGTTTTCCTGCTGGTGCTATAGATCATTATAAAGCTGAAGAATGGTCACAACCTTCAAATATTACAGTGGGAGCTTTCCGTGCGCCAAGATCAAACTTTATAGCTGGTGCCGAACAATCTTTTCTTGATGAGGTTGCTGAAGCGGCTGGAAAAGATCCAATTGATTTTCGCTTAGAACTTCTAGAACGTGCAGAAAAAAATCCAGTTGGAAAAAATAATGATTATGAAGCATCCCGTTATGCAGGTGTTTTAAAACTTGTAAAAGAAAAAGCTGAATGGGGCTCAGAAAATCCTAATATTTATAGAGGAACAGCAGCTTATTTTTGTCATAACTCTTATGTTGCTAATGTTTTAGATATGGTTATTGAAAATGGTTCCCCAATAATAAGTAAAGTTTATTGTGCTGTAGATTGTGGTATAGTAGTAAATCCAGATGCTGCAAAAAATTTGACAGAGGGTGGAATAGTTGATGGTATTGGACACGCTATGTATAGTCAAATTACTTTTAAAGATGGCAAGCCAGAACAAAATAATTTTGATGGATATCGTTTAATAAGGCATAATGAGGCTCCAAAAGAAATTGAAGTACATTTTGTGAAAAATGAAATTGATCCAACAGGTTTAGGAGAACCTCCATTTCCTCCCATAATGGGAGCTATGGCAAATGCCCTCTACAAAGCAACTGGAAGTAGAGTCTATAATCAACCTTTTGTAACTGATAAAACTATATTAGGTTAGTGATAATTATATGTATTATTTAAAAAAATGAATCCTATTTCAAAAAAAGAAAAGATTAAAGATGTTTTTGTAGAAGGAGCTATAACCTCAGAATTTATTGCAAAATCAATCAAAAATCATCAATCAAAAACGAATATTGGTGCCCACAATATTTTTTTAGGACAGGTTCGAGCTGATAATATTAATGGTAGAAGTGTTAAGGCCATAGATTATGAAGCATATAAGGATATGGCAAATAAAAAATTTCATGAGATTAAGGAATCAACATTTCAAAAATTCAATATTACCTGTATGCATATACATCATAGTTTAGGATTAGTAAATGCAGGAGAAATATCACTTTTTGTTTTCGTTTCGTCACAACATAGAGATATTGTATTTAAATCATTGAATTTTGTAGTAGAGGAAATAAAAAAAGATGTTCCTGTTTTTGGTAAAGAGTTGTTTTCAAATGAATCTTATCAATGGAAAGAAAATATATAAATGGTAGATATAAGTGATAAACAAATAACAAAAAGAACAGCAATAGCTCAAGCCATTTTAAAAGTAGGATCCAAAAATACTATAGATGCAATTAGGAATTACAAGGTTCCTAAAGGAAATGTCCTTGAGATAAGTAAGGCTGCTGGATTTATAGGTTTAAAAAAAACACCTGAAATTTTACCAGACTGTCATCCAATACCTATAGAACATGCAAATGTGGATTATAAATTTAATGACCTAGAAATAATTATTAATATGTTAGTAATATCAAACTATAAAACTGGTGTTGAGGTTGAGGCGATGCATGGAGTAACTACTGTTGCACTAAATATGTATGATATGTTAAAACCAATTGACAAAGAAATTGAGATTTTAAATATTAAGCTAATCAAAAAAACTGGAGGAAAATCAGATATAAATATTGAATGATTAAGATATTAATGCCTCATATTGTTCCCTGGTATCAATATCTATATTTCTGCCCATAGGATCAATTAAAATGGTATTCCCCTTTTCATTTAGCATAAGTTTACTTGCTCCAAAATCTTTATCTAATAATTTTAACTTATCAAAATACTTTCTGGGAAAAATAGCTGGGACTCCGGGTTTATTTTTATATGATGTTGCAACAATTTTATTATTATTAGATTTATATTTTTCAATCATTTGATTTAAGAATTCTTCATTAATTAATGGCTGATCACACAAAAGAATTAATAAAGCATCTTTATCTTTTCCAAAAATTTTTGTGCCATAAGACAATGAACTACCTATTCCTTTTTTCCAATTTTGGTTAATAATTATTCTAGTATTATTTGAAATATTATTGGCGATTCTTTTAGAATTAGCACCCAAAACGACACATATTTTAGAATTTAAACTGGATGCCTGATTTATTGTATGATCTAGAAAATTATTATTTCCCCATGAAAGTAATTGTTTTGATTTGCCCATTCTTTTGGATTCTCCTGCAGCCAGGATTAGGACGCCTATTTCTTTCATATCATTTTCTAAAAATTTATTTAGTATCGCAACAACTTTTATTTTGTTTTTTGTTTGCTGCTGGATTATAATTTATATCAGTTCTATAGTTATTTATAACCTCGGCCAAAATACTTATAGCAACTTCACTTGCAAGTTTTGCATTTATGTCAAAACCGACAGGACTTCTTAAGTCTTTAATTCTATTAATTGAAATTCCTTCTTCCTTAAGATAATTTCTAATATCTACTGATTTATTCTTGCTGGCCACAAAACCTACATAAATTGCTTCGGTTTCGAGAGCTTTCTTAACTGTTTCTTTGTCTCTATTACCTTGTGTTGTAATAATAATATGTGTTTGTTTATTAATATCAATTTGTGAAAAATCAAGTTTATTAACTATTTTACTTGCGTAAGGAAACATTTCTGAATCTATTTCATCTGCAACAACTACAACTTTAAAATCTGCGGCAATTGCAAGTTTTACAAGATTTCTGGCAATATTTGATTTCCCTGCTATAATTAATTTAGGTTGTACAATAACTGGTTCAATTAATATTTCAACAGTACCTTTACTTTGACATGACATAATATATTCTTTGAAATTCTGATTTTCTGTCGTTCCCCCCTCAGGTGAAATTCTTACTTTTTTAAATTTTTTTGATTTAATAACCTCAAGAGCTTCTTTAATTATGATACCTCGAACACAACCTCCTCCAATCCATCCAATTAATTCTCCAGTATCTAAAATTATTGCTTTATCTCCAACTTTACCTGAACTAGGAGCAATTCTGTCAATGACCTGTGCAATGGCGAAGTCACTGTCTTTCGCCATATATTTTTCAATTTTTGAAGCTATCTCATTAAACATCAGTTAGCAATTTTTCCAATTTTAACAAACTATTCAGGTTATGTGCTGATTCAAATGAATCAAGATGAGGCATAGCATTTACTATTCCTTTTTGAATAGGTTGATATCCTTGAGTTCCTTTTAATGGATTTAACCAAATCAGCGTTTTACATTTTCTTTTAATAGTTCTCACTGATTCACGAAGGATATTAACACTTCCTGTTTCAAGACCATCACTTAAAATTACAACAACATTTTTTTGACTCAAAAATTTTTTCCCATAAACATTTAAAAATTCGGAGAGTGATTCTCCTATTTTAGAACCACTAGACCAGTTTCTAAGGTTATTGCTAATTACTTTTAAAATTTGATTCTTGTTATTCAATTTTAGCATTGGAGTAATATGGGTTAATTCTGTACTGAATGTAAAAAACTCTAAAGATTTAAAATATTTTTTTAGAATTAACACATACTGAAGTAAATAAAAACTATATGTATCCATAGAGCCACTAATATCTAACAAAAAAACGATTTTTCTTTTTTCTGAAGTTTTTGATTTTTTAGCTAAATCAATCATCCAACCTCCTTTAGAAATAGAATTTCTAATTGTATTATGTATATCGATTTTACCAATTTTAGATTTTGCCATTCTTCTTTTTAATCTTAAACTCATCTGATAGAAAAGTTCTTCAGCTAAATTTTCAAGCTCTTCTTTATCCTGAATTTTTAATTTAGCAAAATCTGTATATCTCAACCGACTGTTTTTATTAGCTCCTACGGTTTTTTTTGCATTTTCTTCTCTTAAATCATTATTGTTTCCAAAATTAGTTCCTAAAAAGATTAAGGACGATTCTGATTTACTATTATCCTTAGCATTTATTTTAATTTTTCTTTTTTCAAGGTCTTCTTTATAGTTTCTACTCCAAAATCTAATAAATAATTCATCAAAACGTTCAAAGTGTTCTTTTCTTTTACAATAAATTGCTTTTAAGCCTGAGTGAAATATTTTTCTGTTTAATAAAAAACCTCTTTTACTTATCTGGAAAGCCTCCTCGGTTTGTTGTGGACTAACAATAAATTGCCTTTCCCTACAATAAATAGAGAATTCAACCAATTTATTTTTAAATGTATTATTAACTAATCCCATTAAGCCTAATCTAAAGGAATTAAAAATTCTTGTACAGTCTTATTGAGAACAAAGTTGATGTCCTCTTGATGTTTTAAAACACTTCCAATACTATTTCTTATAATCTCATCAGTAATATTTTTTGCATTAAGTGATATTAATGTTTTGGCCCAATCTATGCTTTCAGCAATGCCAGGTGGCTTGTGCAAAGAAGACTTTCTCAAATTATTAATAAATATTACTACCTGCGAGGCTATATTTTCATCTATTTCTGGTATTTTTTTTTGGATAATATTTATTTCATCCTTTTTGGAAGGGAAGTCAACCCAATGATATAAGCAACGTCTTCTTAAAGCATCACTTAGTTCTCTTGTTCTATTAGAGGTTAATATTACAATTGGTTTTGATTTAGCATGGATAGTTCCTAATTCAGGAATACTTATTTGAAAATCAGATAACAATTCAAGTAAAAATGCCTCAAATTCTTCATCAGCACGATCTATCTCATCTATAAGTAATACTACGGATTTATTTGTTGATATGGATTGCAAAAGAGGTCTTTTTAAAATATAATCCATTCCAAAAATTTTCTGCCCTAAATCATTTTTATTTGGATTATCCTCAAAAAGCTTTATATGTAGAAGCTGTTTTTGATAATTCCACTCATAAATTGAGGTATTAACATCTAATCCTTCATAACATTGAAGACGTATTAAATCCGTATTTAGATGTGAGGCTAATGTTTTAGCAAGTGATGTTTTTCCAACACCTGCATTTCCTTCAATAAGTAAGGGCTTTTCAAGAGTTTTTGTTAAAAAAACAGTTGTCGCAAGCTCTTCAGCTATTATATAATCATTTTCATAAAATGATTTTATTAAATTATTTATTTCCTTATTCAAAGCTCCATCATTTAAAAAACCGTGAACCTGAGGTTCACGGTTTATCTTTATTCTAGAAATTTAGTAATAAAAATCAGGCTTTTTCCAACTTTTTAGAAAAGTTTGACACAAACTGTTTAAATAATTGATTTGAAACAGTTGTAATTAAACGAGAGCCAAATTGTGCAATTTTTCCATTTACTGTAACATCCATATTTGCATTTAATTTTACTCCACCTTGATCATTTTCAATTAAGTTAATTGTCATCTTCATTGCTGCATTACCATTTCCTTTAGAGTCGACTCCATCGCCAGTAATGATTATTCTTCTTTCTTCGATGTTTATTTCATCATAAAAAATATCGGCATTATATTGGACTCCCATTGGACCAAATTTCATTCCAACTTTTCCTTTATATTGATTATCACCAACTTTTTCATCAATCGAAACCCCAGGAACACAATCCATTATTTTTTCAGGATCTACTAAATGTTCCCATACAATATCCGTGCCTTGAGGCACTTCAAATGACTTATCTAATTTAGTATTCATTTGCTTTAAAATAAATTATGAATGAGCTTGAATTGCCTCCCATACTTTGTCTGGAGTAATAGGGATATCTAAGTGCCTAATTCCTAAGGGGGATAAAGCATCTATAATTGCATTTGCTATTGCTGGTGGAGCTCCAACAGTTGGCGACTCTGCAACTCCTTTTGCACCTATTGGGTGATGAGGTGACGGAGTTATTGTATGACCAGTTTCCCAATGAGGAGATTCTACTGCAGTTGGTACAAGATAATCCATAAATGTACCATTCAATACATTTCCTTGATCATCATACTGAATACCTTCATACATAGCAGGTGCAATTCCTTGTGTTAATCCACCATGAACTTGACCTTCAACTATCATAGGATTTATAATATTTCCACAATCATCAATTGCTACAAATCTTTTAACATCAATTGCTCCCGTTTCCTTATCAACTTCAACAACACATATATAAGCTCCATTAGGAAATGTTAAATTAGGTGGATCATAATAATGAGTACTTTCAAAACCAGGCTCCATACCAGGAGGTATATTTGTATATGCAGCAAAAGCAACATCTTGAATAGTTTTGGACTTCTCTGGAGCACCTTTAACAAAATACTTCCCTACTTCCCATTCAATGTCATCTTCACTAACTTCTAGTAAATGTGCTGCTATTTTTTTCCCTTTATCACGAAGCTTTCTTGCTGCTATTGCTGCAGCTGCTCCAGCAGTTGGTGTACTTCTAGAAGCATATGTTCCTAATCCGTATGGCGCAGTATCAGTATCGCCTTCTTCAATTTCAATATCACTATATGGTAGACCAAGTTCTTCTGCTAAGATTTGTGCATAAGTAGTCTCATGACCTTGTCCTTGTGACTTTGTTCCAAATCTTGCCATAGCCTTTCCTGTGGGATGTACCCTAATTTCAGCACTATCAAACATTGCTATCCCTAAAATATCAAAATCCTTAGAGGGACCTGCTCCTACTACTTCAGTAAAAGTTGAAATTCCAATTCCCATTAACTTACCTTCTTTTCTTTTCTCAGCTTGCTCCTTCTTATATTTTTCGTAGCCAAGCATGTCCATTGCTTTTTTTAAGGTTGCATGATAATCTCCACTATCATAAGACCATCCAAGAGGTGATGGATAAGGAAATTGATCTTTTTTAATGAAATTTTTCATTCTCAATTCTGCTGAATCCATCCCAATTTCATTTGCTAATTTATCTACCATTCTTTCAATAGCATGGGCCGCTTCTGTTACCCTAAAAGAGCATCTGTAGGCTACTCCCCCAGGAACTTTATTTGTGTAGACTGCATCTAATTCTGCAAAAGCATGTTCATAATCATAAGATCCTGTGCAAATAGAAAACATTCCAGTTGGATATTTAGACGGATTTGCAGATGAATCAGTATAGCCATGATCAGCTAATGTTGAAACTTTAAATGCTTGAATTTTTCCATCTTTGGTGGCAGCAAGTTCACAATCCATATGATAATCTCTTGCAAAACCATTTACTAAATTTTCTGACCTATCTTCAATCCATTTGACCGGTTTGCCAATTAAAAATGTTGCTGCAATCGCTACAACATAAGCTGGGTAGACAGGAACTTTTCCACCAAAACCACCGCCGAGATCAGGAGATATTATTCTGATTTTTTCCTCTGATAATCCTACATGACCTGCAACTAATGCAACAACTGTTCTAATTGCATGTGGAGCTTGGGTAGTCATATATACTGTCATCTTTTGCGTATCTTTATCATAAGCAGCAACACAACCACATGTTTCAATTGAGGCAACATGAATTCTTGGAACATAAATTCTTTCTTTAACAACAACATCAGCCTTAGAAATAACTTCATCAGTTTTTGCTTTATCTCCCTGTTCCCAATGATAAATTTTATTATCCTTTTGACCTTCCTTATCTGGTCTTAAAAGAGGGGCATCCTTATCTAGTGCTTTAAATGGATCAACTATAGGATCCATAACCTCATAATCGATTTCAACTGCATCTGCACCGTCAGCTGCAACATATCTATCAATAGCAATTACTGCACATACTTCTTGAGATTGATGCATCACAGTATCTGTAGGTAAAACCATTTGAGTATCTGACAATAATGTTGGCATCCAGTGAAGATTATATTGTGCTAAATCTTCTCCTGTAATCACGGCTAATACACCTTCTATAGCCAGAGCTTTATCTTTATTAATATTTTTGATTTTTGCATAAGCATAGGGGCTTCTAACCATTACCATATGAAGCATTCCGGGTAACTTCACATCATCAACATAATTCCCCTTGCCATGTAAAAATCTTGCATCTTCTTTTCTTTTCACTGAGTGGCCCATTCCGCCAACTTCTGGTGATGTTTTACAACTAAACATATCTTTTATTATTTATAATGGTTAAACTGATTCTTTTTGCATTTCACTTGATGCTTGCTTTATAGCTTTTACTATATTATTGTATCCTGTACATCTACATAGATTCCCAGAAATACCCCATCTAATTTCGTCTTCAGTAGGATTAGGATTGTTTTTTAATAATTCCAATGATCTCATTATCATTCCTGGAGTACAAAAACCACAATGAAGTCCATGCTGATCATGAAAAGCTTGTTGTATTGGATGGTTTTCTCCTTCTGCGGCAACGCCTTCAATAGTTTGAATCTCAGAACCATCAGCTCTAACTGCCAAGTAAGTACATGCTTTTATAGATTTACCATCCAGTAGAATTGTGCATGCTCCACAATTAGATGTATCACATCCTATGTGAGTCCCAGTTAAACTTAATTGTTCACGAATAAAGTGGACCAATAGAGTTCTCGAATCTACTTCTTCGGTAACCTTATTACCATTAATTGTAAGTGTAATTTCATGTTTCATAGTATCAATTGTTTTTTGCACGATCTAGTGCTTTGTTAAGCATTCTTATAGTTAGCGATTTTGTAATTGATCTTTTATAGGCCTCAGAACCCCTAAGGTCTGAATCCGGTTCACAATCTTCACCTGCTATAATTCCTATTTGTTCTATTAATTCAGAAGTAATTGTATTTCCTTCCAACATTTTTTCAGCTCTTTCAAGCTTTAGAGGAATAGCATTTACATTTGTTAATCCTATTCCTGCTCTAACACATTTATTATCATCTAATTCAATATATACAGCTACGCCAGTAGTAGCATAATCCCCTACTTTTCTTTCAATTTTTTCATAAGCACCTCCAGAATTACTTTTTGTTTTTGGAAGTTGAATTTCAACAATAATTTCTGATTCTTCTAATGCAGTCATGTAAAAACCATGAAAAAAATCAGTAACAGGTATTGTCCTTTTCCCATTTGGCCCTTCAACAACAAGAGTTGCATTCATAGCTAACATAAGTGAGGGCTGATCGTTTGCAGCATCACCATGAGCTATATTACCACCAATGGTTCCTACATTTCGTACTGTAGGGTCTGCAATTAGTTTGGCTGCATCTGTGAAAATTGGATAATTATCTTTTATTAACTGGGAGTGCTCTATTTCTGATTGAGTTGTAAGAGCTCCTATTTTTAATAAATTATCTTCTTCTTTAATATAAGTAAGTCCATCTATTTTTGATATATCGATAATATGTTTTGGAGATGCAAAACGAAGTTTCATCATAGGAAGTAAACTATGCCCCCCCGACATATATTTTGCATCTTCACCATACTGACTCGATAAATTAAAGGCATCTTTGAGTGTATTTGCCTTATGATAAGAGAATCCTGCTGGTATCATAATCCATTTGTTTTAATTTATTCATTGTAATATTTCTTAATTTAGTTTTTTATTTTTGTTTATTATAAAAAAACGATAGTTTATAACGAATCTAAATAACTATAACTATATCATATTTTGATCTATTTAGACTATAATGCAACAACATTCTGTGATCAAGAAGTTCTGGATCATATGCTACCTTATTTTACTGATAAGTTTGCAAACCCATCTAGTAATCATGGCCTTGGTTGGTTGAATAAAGAAGTTATTAACGATTCTAAAAATCTGATTTCCAAAATCATGGGAGTTAAAAGTGATGAAATAATTTTTACCTCTGGTTCTACAGAAGGCATTAATATGATTATTAAATCACTCTTTTTTCAAAATAAAAATGAAAAAAATCATATAGTAACAACCAAAGCCGAACATAAAGCTGTATTAGATACTTGTGATTGGCTATCAAAAAATGGTGCTTCTGTAACATATTTAAATACCGATAATAATGGAAGAATAGATTTAAATGAACTTGAAAATCAAATTTCAGATAAGACATTTCTAGTGTCTATCATACTAGCTAATAATGAAACAGGATATATTCAGCCTATTAAAAAAATTAAAGCTATTTGTTATGAAAAAAATATACCATTATTCTCAGATGCAACTCAAGCCATTGGAAAGATTAAACTAAAAAATTATATCCCATTTGTTGATTATGCTTGTTTTTCAGCACATAAATTTTATGGCCCTAAAGGGATAGGTTTTATTTATCAGAATAAAAAAGAATTTTCTTCAATCGAACCTTTTATTCATGGTGGTGGACAGCAAGAAGGCCTTAGAGGAGGCACATTAAATACGCCATTGATTATAGGTGCATCTAAAGCTTTTGAGAAAGCAATTAAAAATTTTGATTCCGTTTATTTAAAAATAAA
The DNA here is from genome assembly GCA_002714815.1 of Flavobacteriaceae bacterium. Classification (GTDB taxonomy): domain Bacteria; phylum Bacteroidota; class Bacteroidia; order Flavobacteriales; family Flavobacteriaceae; genus MS024-2A. The sequence goes on from PAYI01000033.1 coordinate 78,086, forward strand.
GGATTTAAAAAATCGACTAGAAAAAGGATTATTAGAAATAGAAGGAACTAAAATTAATTGTTTAGGTGAAGAACGTCTAATGAACACTACTAATGTTAGTTTTGATTATGTAGATGGTGACCAATTAATAAATTCATTAAGGACTAAAATTGCTCTTTCTAATGGCTCAGCATGCAACTCAATTTCAGTCAACCCTTCTCATGTATTACTTGCAATGGGAATAAATCCAAGTTTAGCATTTTCATCATTAAGAATTTCTTTAGGTCAAAATAATACAAAAGAAGAGATAGATCAAACAATTAGAATTCTAAAAAACGAACTAAAAAAAATAAGGGAAAAAAATATATTATGGAAAAATTAGAATTTAATTATCCCTTTCATGAATAGGTCCCTCTTTATTTTTTAGACTTCCCCCTTCCTTATTAGAAAATACAGCTAAAATTTCAGCAAAAATACTAGCAGTTATCTCCTCAGGAGTATTTGCGCCAATTTCGAGACCACAAGGAGCAAAGACTCTGCTTAATTCATCTTTACTAAAATTAAGCTCCTCATCAGATAATTCTTTTATCATTTTTACAAATCTTTTTTTTGGACCTAGTGATCCAATGTATGGAGATTTAGATTTAATCAAAGATTTTAGATTATTCTTATCTGTTTTAAAATCGTGGGACATAAGAATAATAGCAGTTCTTTCATCTATAATAGGTTTTTCTTCTAAATCTTTTTGGAAGATATTTTTTACTTCAAAAAGTTTTTCTTTTTTGAGTTTATTTATATTGCCCACAAGACTTACATCCCAGTCCATAACTTTAGCTAAATCTAGAATAGGATAAACATCGTAATTGTCACCGTAAATAGCGAGATGATATTGAGCAGGTAAATATTCAAAAAATGCTTTTAGAGAGTAATTATCTTGAGTTAGCTCAATTATTTTTGATTTACTTTTCTGTAAAACTTGGTCAATATTTTCTTGAATAAATTTTTTAAAGTTTTCATCCTCACAATTTTCTGCTTCTTTAGTGGTAAGATTTACATAGAAAACATTCCCTAAACCTAAGTTGCTTGAACTACCATTAAAATCTGTAACTGTTACTAGAACATGAGGTTTTCTTTGTTCGGAACATTTTTTTAAAGTAGATATTATATTACTATTCTTCTTTATAGGTGAAATTAAAACATCTATCACACCATTACATCCTAGTCCAACACCAATTTGATTTTCATCATCTTTAGATGTATCATATGTAACTACTGAAGGTTTTTGATTTATTATCGCCATTTGTGATCTTTTTAGAGCATCACCTTCTAAGCACCCCCCACTAATACCTCCTTCAAAAACACCAGATTCATATACTAGCATTCTTGCGCCCTCTCTTCTGTAAGATGATTCCTCTACTCTTACAACTTGTGCAATAGCACAATTTTCTCCTAAAGATTTAGTAGATTCGAAGAATTTGACTAAAGATTTAATTTCTTTCATAAGTAATTTATTTCAACCTCTATATACCATAAATAGCTATATTTAGACTAATATATTAATTAAATTCACTTAATAAATTGATTCAAGACTCTTTTCATAGAAAGATAGAATATGTTCGAATAGCAATTACTGATCGATGCAATCTCAGATGTTTTTATTGCATGCCTAAAGAGGGTATTCCATACGAACCTAAAAAAGAGCTTTTAAGTTATGAGGAAATAATAAGACTCCTAAAGATTCTTGGGTTACTTGGATTTAAAAAAGTTAGATTCACAGGAGGAGAACCTTTTTTAAGAAAAGATTTTGTTAAATTATTAACTAAAACTAAAAATTTAGGTGTTTATGATTCTATTAACATTACTACTAATGGAACTCTATTGTTAAAATACCTTGATTTAATTAAAGAACTAGGTATTAAAAATATCAATTTAAGCTTAGATTCCCTAGATCCTAAGCGCTTTAATAAAATCACAAGAAGAGATGATTTCAATAAAGTCATTGAAACATTAAATAGATTGATTGATTATAAATTTAATATTAAGGTAAATGCTGTCATCATGGATGGTATTAATAATCAAGATATAATACCATTATCTAAATTAGCTTTAGAGAACAACATTTCTATTCGATATATAGAAGAAATGCCATTTAATGGAGGTAATAAAAAGAAAACTGATTTATTTAGAGCAAGAGATATTTTTAAAGTTTTAAAAGATCATTATCCTAGTATCAATAAAAAAGAATTTATACACGGACAAACAGCTACAAAATTTTCTGTAGATGGCTTTAAGGGTGATTTGGGTATAATAGCTGCATTTTCAAGAACATTTTGTGATAGTTGCAATAGATTAAGAATAACATCTAAAGGGTCTATTAAAACATGTCTATATGATAATGGCCAATTTAGCATAAGAGATTTTATTCGATCTGGTGTAAGTGACAGTGATATTAAATCAAAATTTGAAGAATTAATAAAACTCAAACCAAAAAATGGTTTTGAAGCAGAGAAGTCAATAAAAAATAGTAAAACTCAAAGAGAAAGTATGAGTATGATAGGAGGGTGATGGAAAATACTTTTATTAAATACGAAAAAGCATTAGAAATTATTGAAAGGTATGCTTTCAAAATAAAAAAAGAGAAGAAATCAATTCTTTCATGCGATAATAGAATATTGAATGAAAATTTAAAAGCCGATAGAGACTTTCCCCCTTATGATAGAGTCACTATGGATGGAATAGCAATTAATTTTTCCTCCTATGAAAATGGCAATCGTAATTTTAAAGTCGAGTCAACTTCAGCAGCAGGGTCACCTGAATTATCATTGAAAAATCCTTCAAACTGCATAGAAATAATGACAGGATGTATGCTACCAAAAAATACAGATACTGTTATTCGCTATGAAGATTTAGATATTACAGAAAATGTTGCAAAAATTAATGATGTTAAATTAAAAAAATGGCAAAATATTCATTTCAAAGGATCAGACATAAAACAAGATGAAGTTATAATTGAAAGTGGAAAAGTAATTTCTAGTGCTGAAATTATTGTAGCTGCATCAATTGGAAAAGATTATTTAAGTGTTGTAAAACTTCCTAATGCAATTGTAATTTCTACTGGTGATGAACTGGTGAGAATTAAGGAAACGCCAAAGCCATTTCAAATTAGAAGATCAAACGTCCATGGTATTCAAAATTCATTAAAAAAATGGGGGCTTGATGCAGAATTAGGTCATTTGCCAGATAATAAAATTAAAATGAAAGAAAAGATTGAAAGTTACCTCTCAAAATTTGATCTTTTAATATTTACTGGTGGTGTTTCAAAAGGTAAATTTGATTTTTTACCTGATGTCCTAGAGGACCTAAAAGTAAAAAAACATTTTTATAAAATTCAACAAAGACCAGGTAAACCATTTTGGTTTGGAAGTATAGATGATAAAAAAATTTTCGCTTTACCAGGTAATCCTGTTTCATCATTTGTATGTTTAAATATTTATATAAAATACTGGATTAATTACTCTATTGGAACCTCAAATAAAAAGATATATGTCGAATTACTGAATAATGTAAAATTCAATCCTGATCTAGTATATTTTCCTGAGGCAAAAATATATTATCAATCAAATGGTAATATAACTGCAGAAGTCATTTTAGGTAACGGTTCAGGAGATTTTGTTAACTTAGTGAAAACTGATGGGTTTTTAATTTTGCCACAAAATAAATCTGAATTCAAAAAAGGAGAAAAATATGAATTCATTCCTTACAGAGAATTTTAATTATGAAAAATACTACTGATCTATGCTGCAAAAAAATTTCTTCTAAAAAAACATGGAAGTTTAATACCTCTGAAAATGCTTCATTTTTTACATCAATTTTGCTAATACTGGCACCTAAATGCCCTTATTGTATTCTTGCTTATTCAAGTTCAATCTTATTATTTTTAGATATTGAAACTAGTCCCTTAATGCCTATTATGAGCCACTTAAAACCATTACTTGGTGGTTTAACTCTATTAATTATTTATTTTAATTATAAAGGCAAAAAAACAATTATTTCACTTTCTCTTGGAAGTATAGCAATGATATTTCTTTTAATATCAAACTACAGTTCCCTATTAATTTTTCAAGACTGGTTGATTTATTCAATTTTTATTTTTTCAGTTTGGTATAATGCGAACTTTATATTTTTCAAAAATTTTATTTTTGGGAATATTAATCGTATTTCTAAAAAAATACATTTATAAATATTCTACAACCTGCCACTAAAACCAAAAGAGCGGTAAAATATCGTATTAGTTTTGGCGAAAAAAACTTTAAACTAATTCTAATACCTAACTGACCTCCTAGGAGTACTGCAATTATTAAAAAAATTGTTTCAGGCCATTCAATAGATAAAGCACCACTTATTGATAAACCTAATAAACCCGAAATTGAATTTACTAAAATGAAAAAACTAGCCAATGAAGAAATAACAATTGGTTTATGCCACTTTAAGTGATTCAGTAATGGTGCTAAAAATATTCCACCTCCAATACCCACCATTCCTGATAAAAGGCCAATAACACCCCCTATAATGTAGGATAAATAATTAGAGTAATTTCTATAACTTTTAAGTGATTTTTTGGGGAATGTTTGATATACAAGAGCAAGGGATGAGAATATTAATATTCCTCCCAAGATTATAAAAAAAGTATCCTCTTTTAATTTGAATGAGGCACCTATAAATGCTAATGGAACACTACTTATAATAAATGGTAAAAACTTCTTAAAGTATAAATGTCCCTCTCTTAAAAACAATATGCAACTACCTGTAACTACAACCAAATTGCATAACAAAGCAGTTGTTCTGATAATGTAAAAACTAAAAAAAGTAATACTTAGTAAAGCTAAATAACTTGATCCTCCACCGAAACCAACAGAAGAATAAAGAAAAGCTATAGCAAAAAATAAAATAATTAAAATAGGGTAAGAAATAATCAATGACATAATGTCTTATATTTAACAATACCTCCTATAATGCTTTTTAATTTTACATTTGGATAATTTTCTTTTAGAATTTCTAAAGCTTTTAAACTACGTTTTCCTGTTTTACAAATAAGATATATTTCTTTACCATCTATATTAGATTTCTCAATATCCAATATTTTATCGAAAGGAATATTTTTTGAATTATTAATACTGAAACTATTAAACTCTTCTTTCGTTCTAACATCAATAATTAGATGCTTTTTATCTGTTTGAATTTTTATAAAATCTTCACAAAGAATTGAATTACTTATATCACAATAGTTATTATTATAAGTGGTCTTTAGTTTACTTATATTCTTATTTTTTTGGTCTATTGTGATTTTGAATTTTTGGATATTTTGAATTAATCCATCATAAATCCATAACTCACCAGACATTACATCACCTAAATCAGTTAGGATTTTTACTGCTTCTATAGCTTGATTACAACCTACAATTCCTGGGATAATTCCAAGTACACCATTTTCATCACAATTAGGCACTTCATTTGACTCTGGCATTTCAGGAAATAAGCATCTATATGTAGGACCATTTTTATAATTAAATACTGATAAATGACCCTCAAAGCCATATATGGCACCATAAATAAAAACCTTATTAAGTATTACGCATGCATCATTTATTAAATATCTGGTAGGAAAATTATCAGTTGCATCAACAACTAGATCAAATTTTCTAATTATCTCTATCGCATTTTTTGTGTTTAAATCAGTTCTATATGGAATTATTTTTGTCTTTGAATTTTGTTTAGAAAGCAGCTTAATTACAACATCAATCTTTTTCTTACCTAAATCATTTTCTTTATAAATTACTTGTCTTTGAAGATTATGTAATTCAATTTTATCAAACTCTACTAGTCCTAAAGTCCCAACACCCATAGCATTAAGATACTGTATAACAGGTATGCCCAATCCTCCTAATCCAATTACAAGAACTTTTGAATTATGTAATTTTTCCTGACTTTTAACACCAAATTGTTTTAAACTTATTTGTCTTATATATCTACTGAAGTCCATCAGTTTATAATTGATTTTGCTGTTTTATATTCATCTATTGAATTAGCATTATATAAAAGTTTATCTTCTTTTGGATATATAATTTTTATATCAGAATTAATCAAAAATTTTCTAGCGCATGAGCTTTCTGATGTCTCCATATGAATAACAGCTGATGATAATCCAGATGGCTCCCAAATTGATATAAGAGGTTCAGGAAGATTAGTTTCTTTAGTAGCAAGAGCTGTTGCTTTTTTTGTTACATCTCTTGATCTAACTAATAATGACAATGTTTCTTTGTTTAATAATGGTAAATCACATGCCAATACTAACCATGCAACTTTACTATATTGATTGTGAGCAGATAAAATACCATTAAATGGGCCTCTATACTTATTTTGATCAACAATAAAAGGTTTATTGTCCAATTCATTTTTTTGATCAGATCTAACACTGAAAAACACCTTTTCACAATAGCTATTAACCAAATTAAACAAAAAATCCCTTTGGGGCATACCGTGATAATTTAACAGTCCCTTATCTTTTCCCATTCTAGAGCTTTTACCTCCTGCTAGAACTAATCCATATA
>PAYI01000034.1 GCA_002714815.1 Flavobacteriaceae bacterium
TCCACCATATGATCCTGATGTTGTAATTGCTGTTCCACCATATTGATCATCATCAGTGGTATTAGTGGTATTAGTTGATACTGGTGTATCACCAAAACTAAAACTAGAACCACTAGCAGTAGCTGGAGTATCAGTACCATCACCTTTATCAGTGGTATTAGTTGATATTGGTGTATCAAAACCATCACCAGACTTTCTATTCCTATCTCGATCTACTAAAACCTGTCCTGAATTTATACCATCATCAGTAGAAACAGGTGTGGCAGAAGTATTCATGGCTTGTGTTCCTCTTTCCATCTCTGATCTTGTAGTAAGATCTGTCGTACCTGCTTGACTATCTAAGTTATATTGAGCAATCTGTTCTGTAGTAGTTTTTGTAGGATCAAGAGATGCTGTCATAAGTCCTGTATTTGAATAGTCAGGATATATAGAAGAAGTTTGAGTTCCATTATTTCCTTTCTCATTTCCGTTATTTAAGTTTGTTGGTGGTGGTTTTGTAGGATCATAACTGTCTGATTCAAATGTACTTGTTTCAGGATTCCACGTAATAGTATATCCACCTGCCTTAAATGTACCGTCAACCATTCCATCTGGATTAGATTTTAAAATTTGTTCAAGTGTTTTTATTTGATTTTCACTTAGTTGTCTTCTAGTAGGTGTTCCAGTATAGTCTACGTACTCGCCATCATTTAGCATTCTTATAGCTCTAGCTACAACATGTTTATGATTCAATTTTATAAGAGGACTACTAATACTTTTTAAAAGTTTACCAACTAAACTTGTAGGATCTCCTTCTCCATAATATTGATTTACATCTGCTAAATAATCAGTCATTTTATCCATGCCCCAATTTTTAATAAAATCATCAGGAACAAAAGGATCGTCTTTATCATCATCTCTACCTTGTGCTACAGCTACTGGATCTTTATCTTCTGTAGTTTCTTCATCAACACTAGGATCAATAGGATCACCATTTAACCAATTATCATAATTCTCTTGAGTATACTTCTTGATTACATATTCTATTTCGTCTTCGTCTAAATCAATATCCTTACAACCTTGTACGATATCCATACCTTTTCTACTAGTTATATCGTAATATTGTACATCACCTATCACATCTCCCCCTGCTTTAACTGGGACTCTATTACTAGCTGTTAGTACATTTGCTTGTTTACATCCATCTGCAACAAACCTAGTCATTTGACCATATGTATTTTGATTACCAAAATAAGCATCTGTGTTTGTATAATCTAATCCTGATTGTCCAGATTCTGATGGTCTAGCATTATATGTAACACCTGATACACCAGTAAAAACACCATTTTTTGCATGTATAATGCCCCCTTTATTCATTTGAGGTTCTGGTTTAGTTTGAAGCTCAGAAATAGCAAAAGGAAAAGCTTGTTCAGTTTGTTGTTGTGTATTATTATTTATAGGCTCTCCACCAATGCGTCCATTAGCTTGCATTTTTTGAAGACCACGTTTAGCTTTCATACGTATATCTTCAAAGAACTTTACACCAAAATATTGTACTACATCTGCTGGTACAACATATTCACCCTCACTCAATTGAGCAGGTATATCATCACGAACTTCTTTAGCTAATGATCCGGGAGGTACTTTATTACCACTTACAGGATCACGAGACATACCATCATCTCTCATGCCACCTTGCATCATTAACATTTTCATTTGTTCATCTTGTGTTGCCATTTTCTGTTCCTTGTTCTTGCATCATTGCACCAATACCTATCATACCCGGTATTGTAAACAATGATTGTCCACCTCTCATAGCTTGTTTCATCTTTTCAGTTAAAAATACTATCGTTTTTAAAGGCACATCTCTATATAACATTTTTTTATTTANGTTATTTGAATTGGGATCTAGTTTTCTAGAAACTTCATACTCTTGTTTAGTTGAGTTCCATTCCATTATATCTGTTTTAAAAGCATCATTTAATTCCAATTCCTGTTCTTTTGCTACTATCTCATACACATTNTCAAAATATGATATAGGATCATTTATAGGTATATTAGCCTTATCAACTGNTTCTTGTTTTATTNTTCCTAAGTTGAAAAATTCACCACTTTCATCAAAGANATCATTAGAAGTTCTATTTTTAAAATATTCTGTTGCTTTTTTTCTGAAANCNTGNNTTGCTTANNCTACTAGGNACATTAAGTNANCTTCCNNNACCTANTTNNAANNTATNAANAAACTTNNNAAGATTNTCGTANCCCTCATTTGATGTTGTATCCAAATAGTCAATAATTATACCTGACTCTTCAAGACGATCCATATTTGGGTCATTAAAAAATTTAGATAACATAGGTTGTAGCATAGAACTATTAGTTCCTGCATATTGCTCATATCTAAAAGATCCTTCTTTTCTCATTTTTAAATACTTTTGTCTAAATGAAGATANTTGCTCTGCAAACTGATTAGANACATCATCAACAGTAAATGGTTTATTATTAGGGTGATCAAATGCCCCAAAACGAAAAAAAGCATCTAAACGTGCAATTGCTAAGTTTCTCTCGTATTTCGATACATTTGAAATTCCTGAAGTAAANATTTTGTCNTATAATTTATCGCCAATAACAGACATTAAAGCAAGTTCATCAATAGCATCATCGTATAATACAGCATTATACACATCAGTTAGCGTAGTTTCTACATGATTATCAAATACTTCATCTATAAGATCTTGAGCATATTGTTTCTTTTGAGTATCTATTGATCCTTTTTGTATCATGCCTTTTTCATTTTGTAATTTTCTTTTTAAAGCTGCAAATTGATCTGCACTTAAACTATCTGTATTTGTTAATTGTTTATCAAAATTACTTGTATCTGCAACATCAGGTACTTGAATAACTTTAGCATTAGGATCTAATTCTTTTACAATATTAACTAACTGTCTAGCCCATTCTTGATTATAATAAGTTATTTTACCAATATTTCTTTCACCACTTGTTTGCCATCTATTAAAAACTCTTTCACCTGATGGTATACCAAAATAATCTGAACCATCATTCATTGCATGTTGTAACATTCTTTTTAACATTAATCTTAACGCTGATTTGTTATCATTTACAAATGGCATACCTGGTCTCCATTTAATAACAGAACCACTTTTATCTTTATTTCCCTCAAAGATTATTTTCATAACATTATCAATATTAAAACTTTTTTCTTTATATCCACCTNGCTGTNTTCCTTTATCATCTTTTGTAGGAGCTAAAGCTTGAACAAGATCACCTTGACCCTCCATGACATTAGTAATTAGCCTACCATTATAATAGCCTTGAGCCAACAACGATGAAAAAAGCATTTCGTGATCTTTTGGATAAGGGCGATTATGTCCACCATATCCAGGAATTGTACTTATATCTTGCTTAACATTTCCAGCTTGAACCATTGTATCTATTAATTTTTTACTCTCTCTATATTTTTCAAACACCTTTAAAGATAATTTTTTAAGATCATCAGGAGCAGCAGTAAATGGATAAGCTAGTGGTTCACCATCAATTCCATAAGATTTTTTATATGGATNATTATTTGATACACCATACCTAGCAACTTCCTCAAAAGTGTAATCTTCTCCAAGATTATAAGACTCTCTTAACTCATTAAATTCTTTTTCTATNTTTTTAAAATCAACTAAAGCTTTAGACTGTTTAGCTGTAAGCTGTGCATATTCTTTATCAAATTTTTCTTCTGTGCGTNTCATGTAAATTGTAGGATCTATAGTTAAAGTAATTTCTTTTGCATTTTGTCCGTATCTAACGTGATATTCACTTTCAAGACCATATCTATTGATGTACTGTAAAGGTTCTGGCACATCAACATTTGCAAACGATTTTCCACTAAGAANTAATGCATTATCATANACATTTTTTGCTTGTATTAAAGCTTCTTGAAAAGACTCNANTTCTCCTTNTTCTATATTGTAATAAAATGGATCTTGATACTCACTCACCTTTGTACCCACAAGAAAGTTTTTTATTTGTTCTTCACCCCATTCCTTTTCACCAGGATAAGCAACATAGTATTTTTGATCTGCAAGATTTCTGAATATAGGATCNCCACTATCTACTTCACCATCTTTAGCTCTAAATTGAGAAGTTCTATGAACAGAATAATTTCCCTTAATAGGATTAGTATAACGTAAATATCTTTGTTTTAATTGACTAAATAAATTATCTTCATGTATGCCCTGTATTTCAAANNNNTTTCTATTTACTAATCCTGATTTTGATGGAGATGTATATGAACCNGGATAACCAGGAAATAATTNATGNTACTTTTCCATAGTTTTTTNAAGTTCTNGAGTTCCAATTACATTTTCATATCCTTGAAAATATTTTTTACTTAAACTAGAGGGTGAAAATTCACCAAACTCTTTAAATTCTATGCTATCTAATTCAATATCTGATATTCTAGTAATCTCATCTAAATCTAAATCATTTAGTTCAGTTCTAAATCCCATTTGACTAGGNTCTTCTTCCATACGCATTCCTAGTCCATAAAAATCTTGACTATCTAGAAGTGTAGGAANATCTTTAAGTTGTCCTTCCGGAGAATACAAAGAATTGATAAATCTGGTATATCCAACATCTTCTGGATCTGGTATTGCAGGATCAGATTCCAAGTTTACCATGTTTTTTCTTTTATTTAAAAGATAATTTTTATAAGCTATCAATTCGTCTTTAGTTGCAGGTCTATGACCTAATTCTCTTAATCTTTCATCAGTAGCTCTACTTTCANCTAAAGAAGTATAATATGCTTTATTNTNTGAAACTTTAAGTTTGGCATCATCTTGGTCTTCAAATATACTTCTATTTGGNTNGTATCCTGCTTGAAGATTTCCTCTATCTATATAATCATAAAAATCGTAANCTTTATCTNTGCCTGCACGAGGAGAATTATATCCACCTAATCTTCCTTGAATTAGTGCTGCTCTTAACATTTTAACTTGAGCATTAAATAAAGGTGAAAATCTAGAAAACAAGTAAACATTATTAACTTCTACATTTTGTGCTTCAGGAAGCAATATTACATCTTTCATATCTGATTTTTCATAATACTTTNTACTAATATCAGTTACTATTTCATNTATTTGTGTTCTTNTANTTTTAGTAGGATCAGGTTTTNTTTGTTGTAATGCTAAATGAAAAGAAGCAAATAAATTATCTAAATCTNNATCTAAANNAATTTGTGCCATGATTCTCATTGCAACAGGATCTAATCTTCGTTCTGAATTTATACCTCTGTCACCTAGTACACCTGAAGTTGACCATTTGGACATTTCTTTTTTTAAACTGTTAGGTCTTCTAAAAATACCAAGTTGAGCATTATTTCTATACGCATTTTTAAAAGGCAACCATAAATGCTCATACAACTGTAAAAAATNATTANCATTAGGTTTATGGATTCCCTCATTAAAACNAAGAACTTTAAAACTATTTTCTTTAAGTGAGTCTGTTAAAGTATNAGTATTAAAAGTTNTATGAGCATTTAATGAATCAGGATAANTAAGTTCCAAATTAGGTTCAAACTTAAAATTTATTTCTTGATTTTCATCAGCAAGTTTTACTTTTAAATTTTCTATAGCTTGTTTATCTAAATTAACTTTTTCTGATATTCTAATTGGATTGTTTTTAGCATAATCTACAACTTGNGTAAAAGTAAGATCTTTATTATCTTTCAGATATTTCTCCATTCCTGTAAAAAATAACTCTTCATCTTTGTACCCTAATTTTTCTTTAAAATGTTTTAGAAAAAATTCTCCTTTATGTGGAGCTTTGTTATACCCTTTTTCANTAAAATATCTGCCACCATCAAGAGCATTTGCTGCATCCTGAATTTCATATAACTTTAATAATCCTGGCATATAAAAACCATAATCAAGATCTTTCTGTATTCTTTCNCTTGCCAAACCTGTAGGACGATTTTCATCTTTTAAAAGTAANTTTGATTCTGGCGATTCTAACAAAGGTGTTTCTGTAGAAACTATTGGCTCATCAGTACTAGCTAATCTATTGCTAGGTGTAAGATCAATTATCTCACCCTCTATTGGGTCACTTTTTATCTGTTTGGGTTGAATAGGGTCTAATACTTCAAATTCTGTTCCCATTCCTAATTTTATCTTTTTAAGCTGATTAATGCCTGCTNTGACACCTGTTATAGCTANATCACCTANTGCTGTTCCCCCAAAACCAAATACTGAACCNACACCTAATGAAAGTAATTGATTAGTAATATCTCTTTTACTCAATTCTCCTGCTTTGATTCCTATTGTCTGTCTATGAAATTCATCTAATCCCATATAAGCAGCACCCTCTGCTGANCCTANTGCATACATAGGAAATCTTTTTTTNATATTACCTAAAAGACCTTGCTTTACTGTTTCAGTTGTTAGCTTCTTACCAAATACACCTTTTGCTNCTTGATACAAAGCACCTAANCCCATATAAGTAAAAGGATCAGTAGCNANACCTTTTGCNAATCTNCCCCAACCTTTTTTAGTANAATTAGGTAGCTTATCATATATGTCTANCATACTATAAAGTGAAAAAGCTACATCAGGATCGTCAATNGCCACATCTCCTGCTGCCATNCCTAATTCANNTAAATTGTANTTTAACTGTCCTATGTGATTNATGCCCCATTGTGCAAATTCTCTATCTGTNTTAGGATCAATNGCACTTGTATCANAAGGATCACCNTCNNAAGTTNTNGGATCNAAANNATCACCTTTANGTNTTTTATTTTTNACACTAGCATTATATAATGTTTTACTATANTCTGCCCATNTTTGANCTATTTGATNTTCNTGATTTAAAAATGCNTCATCACCTTGATCTTTAATTACAGATTCAAATGCAATCTTTTGTGCATCTTCTTCAAAAGGAATTGTTTTATCCCCTGTATTGTAATTAGACGTTGCAAGAGCATCAAAATTGCCTTCCATTAAATTAATGTTATCATCTTCTTTAGCCATTAGATCTTTCCAATAAGAATCTTTTTTGGCTCTATCCGCAATATTAAAAGCGTAACCTCTGTCAAATCCTAAATTAATAACTTGATTAGCAATCTGATTAACATACTTATTTTTATTGTAATGAAAAGATCCTACAGTATCTCTTTGTAAATCAGAAACACTATCTTCTTTGTCAAAAGCTGTTAACATTTGATTATCTAATGTTGCCATAAATCTCATCTCTCAATGCTTTTAAACGCTTTAATGCCGAAATTGCACCTTGCGTTCTATATATAATAATATCAGTATCAGCTTGCTCTAAATTTTTATGTTGATTACTAATCAAATAATCTAGATAATTACTGAACTGTTCCCATACCTCCCGGTTGTTGACCAAGACCTTGAGGTGTTGTAGGTGGTGTTCCTTGCTGTTGTGCATTTCCTGTAAATCCTTGTTCTCCCGGAGTTGGTGCTTGTCCTGTACCTATTGTACCCCCACCTGCTCCTGTTGGATCATTAGGGTTAGCACCTGCCACACCTTGTTCTTCAGGTAATGGTGGCATATTCTCCTGTTGGAATTTCTTTAAAATGTCTGCTTGAATTGCAGCATCTTGTAAACTGTTAGTGATCTTATCTGGATCTAAATCCATTGACTTTGCTATTTCACGTATAATATAATCCATCTTAGCAAATGGAGCTAGTACAGGATTACTTGCAACTTGTAAGAATTGCATTAATCTTTGACTACGTACTTCATTAGCCATAAGACTTTCTGTACCTTGTGCTTTAACTTCTAAATCACCTCTAATAGATTCATCAAAATCAAATTGCATATTAAAACTAAAAAATGCTCTGCCTAGTGGTGAAATTAAATAATCATCTATATTTTTTACGACACTTCTAATTGATCCATTAGCTGCTGACATAAGCATACTAATACCTGATGCAGTTCTACCNACACCTTGTATTCCTGTCTGCCCATGAGCAAATGATGGAAATCCTGAACTTTCATCAGCAAGCACTCTAGCCTTGTCGAACAATTGCATATTCTCATTTGCTACATTTGGAAATTTTGTACCGAATATAGCTTGACCGGGTGCCCCGCCTTGTCTTCTNAATACTTTGCCTGGATATACAGATAAATCTTGTCCNGGTGTTAAGTTGGTTTCATCTACTTCTATNATAAGATTACCTGACAATGCNGCATTATCAATTGCCATTCGCATAAANCCATTACANAAAGTTTGAGAATCATCCATGTTTTCAGCAATACCTATACCAAAAAATGAATACGGATTATGTTCGTATGGCACAGNNTAATAAGGTATACGTACAGGCTTNAATGGATTAAGCACAAGTCTTAGTATTTGATTATTGCATATCCATGCATTTACATTTACTTGATCTAACTCTTTTAATTCTTTAGGGATCGTAATTCCATTTTCTTCTAATATAGTTGTATCTACGTATCCCCAAAACTCTAATACTTCAATTCTATCAGGACTATAGTTAGCACTATTATCTTCCATGCTTTCTTCCCAATACTTTCTTGCATAAGAATCGCCCATCTCAATTGACATTTCAATTGCATCTGCATCAAAATATGGACGAGACTTCAATGACCTCAGTTGTGTTTTAGAAAGTTTATGTCGTTCAACTATGTATTCAGCATCGTCCATATTTGTAGCATCTGGATCAGGATAAAAGTTCCAGATGGACACATGTTCAGTAGTTGGTACTGTTTTTACTAATGGATCATATTCTCCATCTTCAGACCAATTTGGATACTCTTTATCTTTAGCGAGCGGGCCTTTCATAATACCTGTACCAAATAAAGCCATCTCAAAAGCTAATGATCTTAGTTGTTTATTTGCACCTGACTCTTCAAGTTGATCAAATATTTTCTTTTCCATCTTTTTAGCAGCTACCATTGCTGGATGAAATGTAACACTTGTCTGTGTTTTACCTGCNCCTTCAATAACCTTTTCAGAAACAGACCCTAACTTCTTTTCTAGCGGGCCCAATCTGTTCTGTAGATCTTCTAAAGTTTCACCTGGTTGTAACCTAGTTTCTTCAGAATCAAACAAATAGGGTATATTAGTTTTTTCTTCAAATGTATCTTTTATTTCATCCATACTAGATGTAACATTAGGATCTGTATTTAAATGAACAGATTCAGCCACACCATCTGGTAATATAGTAGGATTAATACTTAATGGAAATTTAGAGTTACCAAATAATACTTCAATAATCTGCCCATACGCAGCTAATGTTTTAGTTTTAGTTAACTTTACAAAAACACGAGATTTTTCTGTTTCTGTAAACTGAACATCACTACCATATATTCCTCTATAATTTTTATAAGCTTTTAACCATCTTTGTTCATCAGTTAATCTAGCATCTTCCGCCCTTTTAAATTTAGATTCTATAAAACTTATAACTTGATTTATATCATTAGCTTCAATACCTTGATCGCCTGTGGTGTCGATTACAGCGACATCATCAGTTTCAAACATCATTTCATTATCTTTATCTGCCATATTTAATATCCAAATTTAGTATCTGCAACTTGAAAACCTTGATTTTGTGTTAAAGGATCAAAGTCAAAAATGTTACTTCTAGGTCTTGTCATAACACCATAACGCAAAGCATCGTATAAGTGATCTTCTGCATTTGTGTCTACGTCTTCAGGATTCTTTTTATCAAGTGGTAATGCTGGTAACTGTGCAATAACATTCGTACAAGTATTAAAGAAAACTAGTCTAGGCTCTTCTGTAAAGTCATCTACTTGTAAACGTCTATGTATCTCGTTCTTACCTGATACTCGACTTCCCTTACTTCTATCTGATGGTCGCCATCTACAACCACGCATAATCATTTGTTCTGCTAACGACGGGCCAGGATCTCCACGTTTATGCCACAAGCTAGAGTCTAACACACCATAAAGAATAGTACCATCTTCTTGTTCTAAATCTAAAATCATATCAGCTAAATCTGTAGCTAATACTTTCTTTACATATAATTCTCTGTATACTACTAACTGATCACTAGGACTTATAGCAAACCACAATATGCCACTATAGCTTCCATACCCATAGTCACAAGCCCTAAATCTCTTCCAAGTTTTCGGAATAGNAAATGGATCAACGACATGAATATCTCTATTAAACTCTGAAAAAGCGGCACCTTCATTAACATCCCAATCTCCTTCTAGTAATTGTTTTCTTTGATGTTCAGGTAAAGATAATAACATCGTTTCGTATTCACCTGANTCAGCTAAATATGGATTATCAAATAATCTAGCTGGTATAAATCTACGTTTAAATAATGGCTGACCCTCTTTGCTATGNCCTTTAGGATACGAAAGTTTTTCACCTGTTTCTATATCTGTTGCCCAAAATGATCTATTATATGGAGAAGGATCAATAAACATTTTCTTAACCCATTGATGTCCTATACCACCGGGGTTTGTAGTTGCTCTCATAAAGATAGGCAAGTCAGAACTAGCAGTACGTAAACGTGAACGTAAATAATTCCATGCAAAAGGTGTAGACCATTGTGTAAGCTCATCAAATCCAATCCAACTAAATGCTAAACCTTGATACCTTAATACGTCTTCTTCTCTATCTAAATATGAAAACCATAATCTGCCCCCTGANGGAGCTACCCATTGCATCTTTCGTTCTGACCATTTTATATTAGGTATAACTTTAGGATACAGTTCTTGTGATTTCCAAACNAGTTCTCTTAATTCTTCAGTTGTATGTCTAACTAACAATCCTGAAAATTGAGGATGCATAATATAACGTAATGGATCAGCCAACATTGCATATGACTTCCCACCTCCTGCAGAACCGCCATATAAAACTTCTCTTTCACTAGATGCTAGAAACTCTGTCTGTGGACCAGGATTAGGTTCAAATATAACCTGTCTACCCTCGTATGGATCAGACTTTATTTCAGGAACTTTGATTTCTTCAATCTGTGGCTTTACTTGCACCGACTCTTTCGGTTTCAATTTTTTCTGCCGCCTTGATGATTTCTTCGTACCTTTTGGCATACTGACGTTTAACTGAAGCTGTTTTCTTACGTCTTCGTTCATCTTGTACTCGTTTTCTCAATCCTACNTGTGATATNTATCNNCCTGTNTGNTTAGANAACCAATTAGNTATNTCTCTGTAGCTATATTGTCCTAGATANTTNTTNGCTTTTTCAAGTGCATCTAATTCATTNTTAATNGGTCTAAGAATANTTGAATCATCAGGATCTTCTACATANCCAAATGGTATCGTTCTTGCCATTTTAGGAATAGGCAACCATTGATNTGTATANCCTTTTATNTCAGGNTGTGGTAAATCCCAATANCCTATNCTTTCTGTNTTCATTTTCTCCTANTCTTAGTTTTNGGTTGCATTCTNACATTTCTTCTNTTAGCTANNANTCGCAAATTTTTNNTTGAATTATTTAATGGATTCATNTCTTTATGATCNACATGTTTNCCATCACCTTTAGATACTAANCCTGCNTTTTCAAAAGATCTTCTTGCTTTATTACGAGATGCCCTTTTCTTNTTNTGTAAAGGTGTTTCGTGATATTGCTTATATTCTTTTTTATAGTTACGTTTGNGTNGCATCTGAATCTTTAGGTGGNAATATAAANAAACCTGTAGATGAACTTACTTCCATCTTTTCAGTTTTAGCATGTCCTGTTCTATCTAACAAATCTTTAGCTGCAACTATTTTTTCTTTAATGCCTAGCTCTGTAGGATCATCTAAAACATTAGCCATTGAAAANGCAGCTTTAGGAGCTACACGNGCTAAGTATTCTCTAGTTGCTTCATTAATNTCATCTTTTAAACTACGAACAACTTCAGAAGATGANGTACCATCTGAATAGCCTGCTAATTTTTTAGCTTGCACAATACTNCCTTGTGCNTTGTNAAACAAAACATCTAAAAACAATCTTTGCTTTTCTGTCAACTCTCTTGGCATTATATCTCTACCTCATCTTTTGGTTTTTCTGTTCCCGGTATTACCTGACAAAATGGTCTTGCTTGGAATACTTGAGGATATGTAATAGCTTTGTTTGCTTTAGCAATAGAATCTTCAAAACACTTTTCTTTACTTGTATGTAATTCATTACCTGTTATTACCATACATGATGATGCATTCATACTAGCACACAGTATCATTATAGACATCCACATCAGACTAACTCAAAATGCGGGGCATCTATGAATGGCCGTCTGCCTTGCGACCGGCGTGTATCTATATATTCATTCATTAAATCTTCAGCAGTACCATCCCACTCGTTCAAAGGCTTATGCCACGCTGCTCCCCATCGAACAGTTGCTCCCTCGTTAATGGCTGCATCTTTTATAGCATCAGCAATATCATCGTACAGATTCAACTCCCACGATACTCTTCCTGAAATATAAGCGACTAAATCAACTGCATGACTCATGCCTGTTGCTTCTTGTGGCAGATGACGGGAGTTCATTGTTTGTGACGCACCCTTTTTGACTAACTCAGCCTGCTCACTTTTTGTCCGCAAACCACATGTAACTCCAAAATCAACTTTTGTCGTCTTTATTGCGATTTTTACGATATTCACTAATGATTCGTTTACGCCGTTCAATCTCTCTAAACTTCTTGTACTTAATGTATAACTCATTTCTCATCTCTCTTCTTCTAACGTGGTCACTCTTATGTTTTAAACTATCTAATGGATACCTTTTATCGCCTATGTAATTTTGCACATAGCGAATGTGTATCACCTCTTCTTCATTCCAAAAAACTTACTAACAGATCGAACCCCGAACGATGCAGCTACTATCGCCCCCAAACTTATCTGATACCAATCCGGCATATTCTGCAATGCAATAAACCCATCAGTCACGATCTGTCGCCCCCAATCACCACAGAAACATAGAATCAGCGGAAGAGAAAACAGAATAGTTAACCATTCGTCCTTCCAACTGCTTTGCGTAGCACGTATAGCAGCAAGCTCCCAATCAATCTCACCTGTTGCTTCTTTCATACGAATCTGTGCTTCAGCTTTTTGCACAGCCGTCTTCCCATCTATGTAACTTGTAGCGAGTCCACCAACTGAACTTAGTATTGTTGTTATGGCACTAATCATCTTTTTTACCTTTACCTGAAAGATACTCTACTCTTTTTTTAGTGTAAGATTCTAGCCATTTAATAATTTTCTCTAACAATTCCATTTCCTCAATGATTTGTTAATTCTAGAGTTAGGATCTCTAGCTGTTTTTTTAGAAGTTAATTTTGCTTTCATGCCTTTCATCCTAGAACAAAAAGACTTTCTTCTTTTAGCAGCTTTAGAACCTTTCTTTAATTTAGATGGTTTAGTTGTTACTGCTGTCTTTAACTTAGATCCAGGATTAGCTTTTCTATAGGATGCAACTCCTTTTGCGTTGAGTCCACCACTTTTAGATTTACCTTCTTTTCGTTGCCATGCTGGTGATTTAGCCATTATCTGTATGCTCTCGTTTTTTTCGCAATTTTTTTAGGTTGCTTTACAAATTGCTTACCTTGTCTATTGCCTTTAGCTTTAGCTTTATTAGTAGCCGCCTTTTCTGACGCACTCAATGATTTCCAAGCAGCATCAGGGAGATATCTTCGCTTACCTTTTGAAGGTTTGCCTGAAGATGTTCTCCACTTTTGCTTGCCCCAATCTTTAAGACTTTTTTGACTTTTTGCGAGTGCCATTAGTTGATACGATTGCGATTGTTACGCACCCTTCATTTTTTTTTTCTTAGATGCCATGCCACCCTTATTCATTTTGCCTTTGCCATCCATTGCAAACTTAGGCATCATCTTTCCTGTTTTAGGATCTTTGCCCATAGGCATACCACCTTTGTTCATAGCAGTCTTTTTCTTAGATGCCATTCCACCATACATCATTCCTGTTTTCTTTTTTGGTGGTCTTCCCACCTTTGATCCATAAGTTCCTTTTCCTTGCGGCATACTGTATCTCCTTTACGATTTATAACCACCACCTTTAGCTTTATACTGCTTGGCTAACATTTGAGCTTTACGGGCAGACCATTGACCAGGTTTTCCACCCTTACTCCCTGCTTTAATTCTATTAAATATACTTTTACGCATTGAGGGTTTAGTATAGTTTTTTGCTGCATTTACTGCCATAAACTACTCCTTTGCACACTTACCATTATCCCTACATTCTTGTTTAGTAGGACAATGTGGACAAGGTACAGGATAAAAATGTATCATTAATATCTCCTATAATTAAAATGGCTACTCGCACACCGAAAAGTAGCCACTAACTTCCAATTGAATGACAACCACTCACAGCGATTGCAATATATATACATAGACCTATGATAATTAATTTACCATAATCTAAATCCCACGCAGTACCTTCACCACGAGAGCTAAAAAATGTTATAATTCTTCCCCACATTATTTCTTACTCCTATTAACTACTCGCTTTTTAGGTGTAGCTTTTCTAGACTGTTTATATCTACGAATAATAGCACCACCTTTAGCAAATTTTGTTGGCTTTAATATACTAGCCAAACGATTTAAAAATTCATCTAGATCTCTCTCACCATATTTTTTGCCATAGTTAGTTAGCAAAGCAGTAGCAGACACTTTTGGATCTTTACGCTGTAATATATCAATAATCCTAGCTTCTGTCTTGGCTCGTGTCATTGTTGGCATTATATATTCTCCCTCTGCTCTACTTTAGATGAAACCTCAACTCGTGATCTTCCACCATTGACGTATAACCCAAACCAAGCCGCTCCTGCTCCTACTACAACAGATACGAAACCTGCTTGAGCATTGTTAGGATCAGCTAAGTTCATAAACCAACTGCATGTTTGATAAAATACCACCATGTAAGACAGGATTAATGCTCTAGGCACAATTCTCCATGAGTCTAACTTTTCAGGTGTTATCATAACTACAGTATCCTCGTGGTACATAAGGGTCTAATACATCTGACGCACTCAGATGACCCTCTAAATACATAGCTCTTTCTACATGATCTAGGCTATATTTAACACCTGTGTTCATTTCTATTGCTTTTTGCACATAGAATACATCAGATACAGGTATATGCATATTTTTAAGTCTACTAATGCCCTTTTTAGAAATGAGAGCATTGTAGTATTCGTCTAGTACAGACGTATAGTTATATAGTTTTACAGATTTCTTTCGCATTGTCAAGCATTATTTTCAATATATTGTACATTTATTGCATTTAAGTGTACATATAGGTGTATTAATAAAGTTTTTTTGAATCATCTTTAACTGTAACACCCTTAATGGGTAGTTTTACACATTATATTTAAGTTGTCAACCCCTAAAATGCAAGAAACACCATTATTTTTATATTGTGACCCTAGTACAATGTGGTATTTGTGCAACATAAGTGGTTAACACCCATTTTTTCTGATCTGTGTAGGGTTCTGTGAACGCTAACTGCCCAACCCCATGTGGCTCTCGCCCCTCTGTCCGAGCCGGAATTGCCGTTGGGCAAATTGAGTGATTCATTTTTATGAATGCATAAAAGTATAATTATTAAAGTGTAAAGATAAATTGAAATACAATAATATTAAACACTTATACAATTATATAAACTGACTAATAATCTGTTGCACCAAAAGACACCACCAAAAAAAGCATACCTATGCAAACAATTTGCATACTACTAGGAAATGTCTACAACTATTCTTGTTTCATTTCTGACTTGCCATATGGCATATCACAATAGTGTGTTTCATTTCTGACTTGCCATATGGCATATCACAATAAATTATTTTTAATTAAATGTATTAATAATGTTTACATTTATTAAAATCTGATGTATAAATTAGTTATTAATTAAATCATTTATAAGAGGATAAAATGACAAAAACAGCTACAAAAACAGAAAATACTACACAAGTAATTAAATTAGCTTCAATTGATAATGGTAAATTTATTTTTAATAAAACTAATAGGAAACCATTTGAAGTAATTGCAAATAGAGCAAATAGAATTGTAACATCTATTAATACAATTGATAATAAATCAAATCTATTAAGATCACAAAAAGAATACGATTTGTTTATAGCAGATAATGAGCTTATGCAATCTGATTTTAATGTGTACACTAAGGCAAGTACAACAACTAATAAAAATACTACTAGCAATAAAAAAGCTAGTGTCAAAAGTGTACCTACTAAAATGCAAAGTGATTTAAGAAAAACATTTTGTAATAAAGAAACGCTTGCATACTTAGAGCAATATGGATCTTACATAAGAGCAATCGGAAATTTGATCAAATATAATGATGCTAAAAAAGTAAATGAAATGGTCAAAGTAAATGGATTGTCTTATGCAGATAAAACAAAATCATTTAGTTTGTTATCAAATGGTCATGTTGTAAATTATAAAACTGTTTATACATATTGCGGAATAAAAGTTGACCATAAAAATGAAAATGCCACAGTAAATAAAACAAATGGGCATATTCAAAAAAAATCAGCAAATGAGAAAAAATCAAATGCTAAAAAATCAGATGATAATACTTTATCACTTGATGCGTTATCAAAATTGACACTTGATCAATTGCGAGAAAAAGCAATAGATATATTTGCA
>PAYI01000035.1 GCA_002714815.1 Flavobacteriaceae bacterium
CCATACCGTCACCATCGTTATCTGTATAACCAGTATCATTGGAATCGATAACACCATCGTTATTTGTGTCAAGGTCTCCGTCTCCACCCTCGTCAACATCGAAGATACCATCGTTATCAGAGTCTATGTCTAGGTAATTTGATAGACCATCTCCGTCAGAATCTACTACTGTAGTCAACTCACTATCATCATCCATTCCATCACCATCATCATCAGTAAATCCAGAATCGTTACCATCAATAACACCGTCACCGTTAGTATCAAGGACACCATCTCCACCTTCATCAACATCGAAGATTCCGTCGTTATCTGAATCAATATCAAGGTAATCAGGATTTCCATCTCCATCAAAGTCCTCAACAGGTGTTAATTCACTATCGTCATCCATACCGTCACCATCATTATCTGTGAATCCATTATCGTTGGAATCTATAACTCCATCGTCATTTGTATCTAAGTCTCCGTCTCCACCTTCATCAACATCGAAGATACCATCGTTATCAGAATCAATGTCTTTGTAATCTGGACTTCCATCCCCATCAAAGTCTTCGACAGGTGTTAACTCACTATCGTCATCCATACCGTCACCGTCATTATCTGTATATCCAGTATCGTTGGAATCGATAACACCATCGTCATTTGTGTCTAAGTCACCGTCTCCACCCTCGTCAACATCGAATATACCATCGTTATCGGAGTCTATATCAAGGTAGTTGGATAGACCGTCACCATCAAAGTCTTCAACAGGCGTTAACTCACTATCATCGTCCATTCCATCACCGTCATTATCTGTGAACCCAGTATCGTTTGAATCGATAACACCATCATTATTTGTGTCTAAGTCACCGTCTCCACCTTCTTCTACATCGTGGATACCGTCGTTATCAGAATCAATATCTAAGTAATCAGGAAGATCATCTAAATCTGTATTTATTTCTGTATTACCCTCCGAGTCATCGTCCATTCCATCGTTATCTATATCAGAGTAACCATCATCATTACTATCTATGAATCCATCACCGTTAGTGTCTTTATCGCCATCTCCACCTTCTACGACATCATGAATTCCATCGTTATCGGAATCTATATCTTTATAGTTAGGGTTACCGTCTCCGTCAGAGTCTGTACTAGGAGTTTCCTCAGAGTCATCGTCCATTCCGTCGCCATCAGAATCTTCATATCCTGAATCATTCTCGTCGATAACGCCATCATTATTTGTGTCTAAGTCACCGTCTCCACCTTCTACAACGTCATGAATACCGTCATTATCAGAATCTATGTCTAGGTAATCAGGCTTAGTATCTCCGTCAGTATTAGTTGTTGGGGTAAGTTCAGAGTCGTCGTCCATTCCGTCTCCGTCAACGTCCCCATATCCAGTATCATTTGAGTCTATAACACCGTCATCATTTGTATCTAAATCACCGTCTCCACCCTCTTCGACATCGAATATACCGTCGTTGTCAGAGTCGATATCCAAGTAATCAGGATTAGTATCACCGTCGTTATCAGGAGTAGGTGTAGACTCAGAATCATCGTCCATTCCGTCTCCGTCAGCATCTAGGTAATTATCGTCTTTGTCATCGATAACACCATCATTGTTTGTGTCTAAGTCACCATCTCCACCTTCTTCGACGTCGTGGATGCCATCGTTATCAGAGTCGATGTCAAGGTAATTTGGTTTTCCGTCTCCATCGAAGTCTTCTGTAGGTGTATTCTCAGAATCGTCATCCATGCCGTCATTATCTAAGTCTGAGAACCCATCATCATTTTCGTCTATGACACCGTCATTGTTCGTGTCCAGATCACCGTCTCCCCCTTCTACGACATCATGGATACCGTCGTTGTCAGAGTCAATATCTAAGTAATCAGGTCTTCCGTCACCATCGTTATCAGGCTGGTCTGTATCTTCTGAATCGTCAGCCATTCCGTCCTCGTCTAGGTCAGCAAAGCCATCATCTAAGTCATCAATCATACCGTCTCCATTCGTATCTAAATCTCCGTCTCCACCCTCTTCGACGTCGAATATTCCGTCGTTGTCAGAGTCAATATCTAAGAAATCAGGGGTTCCGTCTCCATCATTATCAGGAACTGGAGTGTCTTCTGCAGAATCTGCCATACCGTCCTCATCATCGTCAGTAAACCCTTCATCGTTCTCATCTATCATACCGTCACCGTTAGTGTCTTTATCTCCGTCTCCACCTTCGATTACATCTGGAATGCCGTCGTTGTCAGAATCTAAATCTAAGTAGTTAGGGATTCCGTCACCGTCTGTGTCACCAAAGCCTTCTTCTATATTTGGAATTCCATCGTTATCAAGGTCAATATCAGTAACAACTGTCATAAACGCAGCGTTTGAAGGAGTTTCCTCAGCACATGGACTTGAAGGTATGTCGACTAACACTCTGTAGTAAGTTGAGTCAACAAGAGTATCAATATTCATGATAAATAATGTATCTGAAGTTGATCCCTTATATATTAATGTGTCAAATATATCTTGTTCTCTCTCTATATAGACCGTATCATCTATAACATTTGTCCACGATATTGAGTCAGAAGACTTCTGCCACTGGTACGATAAGCTGTCAGTAGAGTTGACTTTCACAAAGACGTAACCGGTAGTTCTGTCTGGAACCTGTACATCCATAGGGTGTGTTGTTATCTCGATAGTAAAGTCATCTTCTTCTTTNAAGTCAACTATTCCAGAATTGTCTGCATCAAGAGGATAAATATATCCNGCTGCTGCAGTATCTGCCATTACAGTATCATCAGAAGTAATTAATCCGTCATTATTTGTATCGAAACAAAGAACCTGACCAAGCTTGTTAACCACAACAGGGCTAGTACACAGTATTCCGTCTCCATCTGGATCGTTAAATCCTGCTTCTAATACGTCATCACACCCGTCTCCATCAGAATCTAGGTCGTAATAGTTAGGGATACCGTCATTATCGTAATCGTCATCATTCTCGGAATCTATAACTTCTAGAGTATCTACAATTCCATCATTATCATCATCTATATCAATTTCATTAGGAATTCCATCTTCATCAAAATCATTTGAGACCTTCACAGGTATTGCAGAGGTTGTATCATTTAATCCNCAGGCGTATGCTGGCGTAGAAACAACCATCTTAAACTGATAACCATTAAATGATAGAGGTGCACTAGTAATTGTTAAGGTGTCAGTATTTGCACCTACAAATGGAGGGAATTTAGGAACTTCAGACCAAATTTTTCCAGTATCTGCACTTANATACCACTGGTATATAGCAGTTCCCGTAACTTCAACAACGGTTCCTAAAACAATAGGATCTCCTCCATCTACCCTATCAGTTACAGGTTCAGATATTATTACTGCTTCTGTGCCAAAATCTAAATAATCAAGTTTNCCATCATAATCACCGTCTTTTTGTGGAGCATAACCTAGAGGTTGGGAGCCGTCAGCACTTTTCACAACTCTACCTAAATCTGCATCATCTCCATCAGTAATAACAGTAACTGGGCTATTTCCTAGAATTCCATCAGGGNAATCTATAACTCTTCTCTCTAGACTTGGTACCCATTTCCAATTTCCATCAGGTTCGCAGTTATCACAAGGAAGGTCTTGGTAGAGCCCTATCCAGTAATTAGAACCATATCTAGTATGTAATGATTCCCACTCTTCCTGAGAGCTTATAACTACAAGGTATGCACCAGGTNTTGCGTCTGCACTAGCCTTAGCCGCATTCCATCCCATTCCACTACTTGATTGGTAGTAGGTATGACCATTATATNCATGTCTTGTATTTATATTATATCCAGATATTTCCCCNTCTACTATCTCTGAAAATTCTATTANATGGTATCCTCCCCAACCTTCAGATATATCATTATATCCATTTGAANTTAAATTCGCATGNTGTTCATTATNANTANTGTTACTAGGATTATTTGAGGTATTCCAGTTTGATGGATACCACGTTATATTTTCNTAAATAGTATCGTAAGGAGAATAATAGAAGTCGTCATCTACAAATCCTGCTTCANTAACATCANNACAACCGTCACCATCAGAATCTAAATCGAACCAGTTAGGAATACCATCTCCGTCTAAGTCATCACCTCCTTCATCAGTATCTAGAATACCGTCATTGTCGTCATCCACATCNTCAACATCTGGAATACCATCTTTGTCGTTATCAGGTAATATTTCAAGTAGAGCAATTTCTGTTTCTACACTAGGATCACACGCAAACGCAGGATTTCTTAAAATTGCCTTGTATACATAACCATTAAATGATTTTGATACATCATTTATGATTAAAGTATCATTGTTAATTCCAGAATATGTCAGGCTATCATCTTCAGTAATGTCAACCCATGTAGTAGCTGAGTCAGTACTCACCTGCCATTTATATGCAACATTACCNCCTCCTTCACCTTCTAGAGTACCAGTGACACTTATATCTTGCACGTACTGGTAATTCCAGGAATAGTAATTATAAGTTGATCCAGTGAAGCCGAAGTAGACCTCATTCGTAGCAAATACCTCTTCTACCATGTCAATATTCCATTCTAATATTATCGAGCCGTCAAAAGAAAGGGATAATGTCTTATTCAAAGAACTCCAAGATATAGTCACATCGTGAAATTTATTATCCTCAATCTGCCCTAGTAATTCTCTAGTAGATTCATACTTATACAGTGAATTAGTTCTTATAGTTACTGGGTACACGTAATCAAGAGTATTACTTATATTAACACGTGTATCAAAATCTAATACTACAGCATTTGATATATTTNCACCATAATAACCATTATTCTGATTATTTGTTCCGGTAGCGTCAGTGCCTCTAGTCTGAAGGACAAAAGCAATTCCTTCACCACCATATTCATCACGACTTCCAAAGTTCATCTTAGAGGTAATAACAAAGTCTCTTGAGATATCTATCTTCTTCTTATTCCACACCTGACCAGTTGAGGCATAAGGATTTGATAATGAATAATAAATTCCATTACTCCAAGATGCATTATTATTCGTAACCCAGTCACTCTCATTAAATGGATAACTAGTCATAGTACCTCCTAAAGCGGTGCCTTTAGCAACAAAACGTATATCTGAACCTTCTGTTCCTGCGGTTGTGTCAGGACTTGATACAACTACAGCGATTGTACCAAACTCAAGGAAATCAAACACACCAGTTCCGTCGTTATCTGCAGGTAACGTATAGCCATCAATTCCAGAAGTTACTAAACCATAATCATCAACTTCAGGTGGAGATACAGAGCCTAGTACACCGTCATCATTTCCATCAGTAAATCCAGCTTCAACGACATCAAGGCATCCATCATTATCAGAATCTAAGTCAAAGTGATTAGGGATTCCGTCACCATCTGCATCACCTTCAGTCTCTAAACTATCTAAGATACCGTCATTATCATCATCTAAATCAATTACATCTATTATACCATCCTTGTCATTATCAAGGTTAATACCAACACTTATACAGTCTCCTCCAATCACTGGAGAACACGTGTAGGCAATATCAATTACTGCTCTTCTTATTCTTACCCCATCAAGAGAACGTGTAGCATTTTTAACAATTAAATTGTCTGTGTCAACACCATTAAAGGTAGGAGCTCCAGCAAATGACTCGTAAGGGAAAGGATTATTCATATCCACATTAAACCTCACACCTTCTGAGCACCCTTTACAATTCTTCCAGTCGTTTACATTAAATGTTGATGAGTGAACTCTACCATCTATTCTATATACCCATCCGTCAGTATAATCCCACTCTGTTTCAGAGCCATTTGTGCCTGGATGACCATACACATCAATTATTTTACCGTTCTTATATAGTACGATNGCATCGTTACCATCAAAAATATTTAAGAAATTATCTTCGTCAGGGAATATGCTGAACCATGCTCTCTGGTAAGTACTGTCAGATGAAATGGTATAGAAATTACCCGAGTCTAGGGCGGTAGAAGATAAGGTATAGTCTACGCCATCAGGAGCAGCATTATCTTCACCCCTAACTATCTCAATTCCATATACACTTAAATCTTGAATATCTTCTAACGCGTACAACTCAATTGTTGAAGGCTCAGTATCACCGATTACCCCAGTAAAGATACCAGAAAGCATTAAACCAGAGGATTCTTCAATCGTTGTACAAGATCCACAGTCTTCGTCACACATTTGCCACACGATATCTCCAGAACCGTCATAAGTTACAGAAGATGTAATCGTAGTATCAGCACCCTCATTTATAATTATAATATCATCTTCTTCGTAATTATCAGTAAATTCTGGGGTTTCACCTGCCTGCTGGAAGTCGTATTTACCGTCTTCATCTAGGTCGTTAGGGTCTGTGTATCCCTTGAATANTGATACATCTGATCCGGCATCTTGCTCGCAGACACTCTTGATGTATACTCTATGCTCGTTTGAAGAGTAGTAACCATCAGATGTAAACCCGAATGTGGCCTCGTTAGAACCATTTAGGACGTCTTTTACTATATCTACCTGGTAAGTCATGATCTGCTGTCCCTCGAAATCAACTGTTATAGTCTTTGACGAAGCACTCCAGCTAAATGTAAATTCTTTCCACTCACCATCCTCTATATTTCCAAGATCTACAATATTTATAGGTCTTTCTGAGTGGTACTGATAATTGTATTCAGAAGTTGTTGTAACTCCAAGGGTTGATGTTCCAGCGATGTTGTTACCGTTGATATGGAGTGAGGAGTGGTCATTAGGTATATCATTATAGCTACTTCCGTTATCTCTCGTATCAAACTCTACAGATAGAACATTGTTTAAGTTCATAGCTAACTCATGGACGTTGTAGCGGTTACCGGAGGTATGAGATTGAGTTAAGTTGAACGCAATACCAGAACCTCTACTATCTTCATCACCGAAGTATAGGTCTGCATTTATCACAAAGTCACCTCTGAGGTCTACTTTACCATCTCTGAATACTGATCCCCAGATATTATTATTTTCATAGGTTAATCTGTAGTATCCTGGTGATTTTTCAGAATCTGTAATATAACTAGCACTACTGTTTCTAGACCATGACATGTTAGTATATGGATCATCTTCACACGCTTCGTCTGATAAACATACAACCTTACCCAAAGCGTCCACAACTACTGGGCTCGTGCAGAGTACCCCGTCGTTGTCTGGATCTTCAAATCCAGCCTCTACAACGTCATAACAGCCGTCATTATCAGAATCTGGATCAAACCAGTCTGGAATGCCGTCTCCGTCAGTATCTCCCCCTCCCTCGATAGAGTCTAATATACCGTCGTTATCGTCATCTAGATCGATAATATCAATTATTCCGTCTTTATCATGATCATCTGCTAATTTTATTGAAGATGCTACTGATGCTACATCAATACCACAAACATATGAAGGAGTACTTGCCACAATCCTGTACTGGTAGTCGTGCATCTCATACTTCACATTGTATACAACGAGTGTTGTATCAGTTATACCAGAATATATTGTAGTGTCATTACCTACTACAACGGTGTCTTTAAGAATATCTGTCCATGTACTTCCACCGTTGGAACTAACTTCCCAATGGTATGTAATAGGTCCAAGTGATGTGAAAGAAGCACTAAACGTAGCATTTGCTCCAGCTTGAGTATAAGAATCAACAAGATTCGTTTTAGGAATAGCCTGAGAACCTGGATCCTTGGTGTCATCAATCCCATCATCATCCCAATCTAATGGATCATTGATATAGCCTACTAATGGTTCTTCACTAGTTACAAAACCTAATGCATCTACCTCTGGAGGAGATACAGGACCTAAGTACCCATCACCATCTGCGTCTGTAAAACCAGCCTCTATTACATCATTACAGCCGTCTCCATCGGAATCAGAATCTTTTGAGTCAGGAATACCATCACCATCAGTGTCAATATCTTCACCTTCATCCTCATCAGTAATACCGTCATTATCATCATCAAAATCAATATCATCAGGGATACCATCCTTATCCCAGTCTTCTGAACCTACTAATTTTACACTTTCTGTATATAATGTGTCTCCGCAAGCAAAAGAAGGAGTAGCGATGCGAACTCTGAACCAATACGCACTGTATGTGAGAATATTATTTACGAAAAGAGTGTCATTGTTAACACCTGAGAAATTTCCAGCTTCAGCCATATCTTGCCAGTCTGTTCCAAGAGTATCTATTAAGATTTGCCACTGGAAAAGCATATCTGATTCTGATGTAGCTTCAAAGTAGAATTCTGCGTCTTTGTCAACATCACCTGAGTAAACTTGATCTGTAGGCTGCTTCGTAATTTGGGCAGCAGAACCGGCTTCCCTAAAGTCTGATATTCCATTGTTATCAAGATCGACTGTTGGAGGTGATGAATAACCTCCTTGGTTAATAACCCTACCATTAGAAGGGTTTACTTGTACTGGAGAAGTTCCTAGATAACCGTCTCCATCAGGATCTTCAAATCCTGCTTCTACCACATCTAAGCAACCATCCCCATCGGAATCAAGGTCTCTAAAGTTTGGTATACCGTCACCATCTAAATCTTCGATGCCTTCATCGACATCAAGGATACCGTCGTTATCAGTATCATCATCACGTCCATCTACAACGTCATCATTGTCAGTATCTTGAAGGAATACTTTTAGAGTTGCACTATTAGTGAATATCTCATTATCACATTGGAAACCTTTAGTAATAAATTCCATGTTATATAAGTATCCGTCCATGTAAGCTGGAATATTTTCTAGAGATAATGTGTCAGTACCAACCCCTGATATTATAACTGGCTCATTATAAGAACCAACTGGGAATTCATTTGGAGCTAAATTATTTCGTTTGTAATTTGTACACTCTGGACATTTCTCCCAATCTTGTTCTCTGTAATATACAGGTGATACTTGTGTAGTATCTTTCCTATACTTCCAACCTCTATTGTAATTATCATCTGCGCTTGAAGTTCCATCTTCGCTAGCACCAAAGTAATCAACAAGTTTTAACTCTTGTGATCCTTCTGGGTCTTTCATCACTAAACCGAGAGGATATTTTCCAGCTCCTACAGTACTATATATCGAATTTAGAGTATATGATTTTACTTTATCCCAATCAAAATTACCAACATCATCCGCAGGTTCGTCGGTATCTATACCACTATTATTTAAAAATACTCTAGCATAATTATCATGGTCAGTTAAATAGTAAAATTCTCCAGAATCAAGTTTAAGTGGGGAATTTGTATTACCTGTGAGATTATATTTCACGTACGCGTCATTTTGATCAATGAAACCATCTCCGTTGCTATCTCTATTATAAGCTACAAGATTGTAATCATTTACATCTTCAACATCTCTAATTGCTTTAAACTCAACTATCCTAGGTCTTTCATAAGAAATATTACCCTCAACAACTCCAGTAATAATTAGACTAGGAGTGTTGTAAAGTGTCCTGAATGTTGTTGCATTATCATCACTTTGTTGCCATTTCTTAGTTATCACACCCGAAGCTGTTGCATTAGCAACAAAAATTGTATCCGTATACTGCATNACGTCTACTGTTATAGGATCCTCAATCACAATAGGTTGATCACCAACTTCTAAATAATCTGGGATTCCATTTTCATCATTATCAAGAGGAGTATTATACCCATCGATACCACTTGTAACTTTACCATTTACATCAACATATAAATCTTTAGGGCCAAGTTGTCCATCACCGTTTTCATCAGTAAACCCAGCTTCAATAACATCATCACAACCGTCATTGTCAGAGTCAGGATCTAAACAGTTAACAATACCNTCTCCATCAGTATCAATATCACAACCCTCATCTGCATCTTCAATTCCGTCNTTGTCTGAATCTAAATCTATAAAATCAGGTATTTTGTCATCATCAGTATCATTCATTGGGTCTACGNTTATATTTGCACATGTTGANTACACGACAGTATCACAAGCAAAAGCAGGGGTAGAAACTTTAACTCTATAGTTAAGATTATCAAATGATATAGGAATTCTTTCTATTGTAAGCGTATCAGTATCCACGCCGAGATATCTCTGAGGATTTGTAAATTTAAATATTGGATAAGGGTTTAGGGCTANATCATTACCATTAGTAGTAGTACTACCAACTAGCGCAAAGGCTCTCTTGACGATTGTCCAATCATCCATANTAAAGGTCATTGAAGGTCCTCTACCATTTTTTCTGTATGCCCAACCTTCTTCAGTATCCCATTCAGAGTCCCTAGCTTCTTCAGATGTTGAACCATACAAATCAATTTTATTATTATCATCCCATAATGTAATATTATATTGTCCGTATCTACCTAAATTGTTTATCGTACCCTGAGATTTAGACTTAAATGAAGCATTGTTTTCATTACTGAAGAAATTTGCCCAATTATTTCCCCAGTATAGAATATANTACTGACCTGCTTTTAGATTAGTATCATCAAATCTAAATTGAGCATTTGTTGAAGTACCTCTACTAAGACTTAGTCCATAACCTTGTAAACTTTCAATGTCTTCGATCGCATAAAGTTCAATTCCATCATAACCACCATTTTTAGTTTCAAAAAGACCTGATATCATTAATTTAGGAGAATTTTGTAAATCAACCCAACTATCTTCTTCATCACAATTATCGCTACTAACTTGCCACTGATAAGCTACTGTTCCATTTGCTGAAGCATCAACATATATTTTTGTTTCATTGAATTCAGAGACATCGTATTTTGCTTGTGGATTCTCATTAATTACAACTTGAGAACCTACCTCCAAGAAATCAAATACATCATTTTCATCAAGATCATTAGGGTCATAATACCCAACCGCAGAAGTTACTTTACCATTTTGAGGATCTACTAATGCAGCAACATCTTTAATACCGTCATTGTCTATATCAATTGAATCTCCAAGAANTCCATCGCCATTTGGATCTAAAAATCCTGCTTCTANAACGTCATCACATCCATCATTATCTGAGTCTGGATCAAATTTATTTGGAATACCATCTCCATCAAAATCATCAATAAACTCATCTATATCTTCAATCCCATCGTTATCGTCATCTAAATCTAAATAATCTACAACACCATCTCCATCATTATCAGGGTCTACCGACAATCTAGCAGGTTCTGATTCTCTTACTGGCCCACACGCGAAGCTTGGTGTACTNATCACTGCGCGGTATAAGTTACCATTTAGATTTGTATTAAGAGGTTCAATAACTAGATCTTTAGTATTGGTTCCTTGGTAAGGCAACAGCTCTTGTACATCACTCCAAGAATTACCATTATCAATACTCACCTGCCATTGAAATCCAACAGTAGATAATGCAACTCCTCCCGCAGAAAATGTCACCTTCTTACCTTCTGATCCTGATANATTACCAGGGTGAGAAATACTCGTCAGAGGCCCACCAAATTCTTGCCAGTCATTTACTTCATTTTCATCACTATCCCATCCACTTTTATCATTATAGTTATGTCCATCAACACTTATAAGTCCAAGTCCAACCACANCAGGTNTTCCAGTTCCAGGTATACCGTCACCNTCTGGATCGTCNTACCCAGCTTCAACAGCATCATAACATCCATCGTTATCTGAATCAAGATCTAATATGTCTGGTATTCCATCATTATCAGTATCNACATCTGGACCTCCTTCTGCATCATTAGNTATACCATCATTATCTGAGTCCNTATCTCTATCGTTATCAATNTCATCNCCATCCGAGTCGTCTTTTGCAGTTAACATAGCGGCATAAGAGTAGATAGGTTCTTGACATACAAGAGATAAAGTAGTTATCTTAACTCTGTAGTAGAAACCATCAATATCTTCAGTTATACCAGTTACAGATAGAGNGCTTGTAGTTACACCAGAATAATAACCAGCATCAACAAGAGGTTTCCATGTAGCTGTGTCATCGTCACTGTATTCCCATTGATACTCTAGGTTTGTTCCATTAGTTTCAACAACAAATATAGCATCGTCATTAACCCCACCCTGTCGTACAATGTCGGAAGGGTGTACACTAATTAAAGTATTAGCACTGTTTTGTAGGAAGTCTTTTGTGTTATCACCGTCGTTATCAGCTGGTTCTGAGTATGAGTGACCATCAATTTTACCTGTATTTTCATCAACAGTAGGTGTTCCATTTCCTAGAATACCATCTTCGTCCGGATCTTCATGTCCCGCCTCTACAACATCATCACAACCGTCTCCGTCTGAATCTAGATCNATCCTGTTAGGTATTCCGTCGCCGTCAGTGTCTAATGTCTCACCCCCCTCGTCAACATCAAGGATACCGTCATTGTCATCGTCAGCGTCGTCTTTGTCAGGGACTCCGTCAGAGTCTGAGTCATAAGGAATCACAACTATTTTTGCTATACATGTGGTGTCACCAACACCGCAAGCATACCCAGGATTTGAAACTTTAGCTCTTACCCATGATCCATTGTAACTATTAAATGATATATTTCTTAGATTAAGTGTGTTTGAGTTAGATCCTACTGCAACTTCATCGGAAGAGAAAGTTTTCTGGACGTACGGTCTTATAGCTTCAGCGTTAGTAGGAACATCCCCTAAACAATCTTTACATACTTCCCAGTCTGATATATCAAACTTAGTTTTTGCGTATGTGTCATCTTTTCTCTTTATCCATCCTTTGTAATACTCCCATGGTCTACCTACTCCGTCAACACCTACTTCCCCAATAACATCAACGAGCTCTTTGTCAGTGTTAGTATCTCCATATCTAATCTCAAAAGCGTCATTTCCGTCATTGTAATCGTAAAAAACATTCCAATAAAAGTACTTATCGTATGAGCTATAATTTAAATCAAAATAATTATTAAAATAAGTTGAATTATCATATATGATAATTATATCACCTTTGCTAGCAGACTCACTAGGAAATCTGAAAAAATGNNNATTACTTGATGATCCATTTTTATAGCTATAAATCCATATTTTACTTAGATCCGGTATGTCTTTTGTTACATAAAGTTCAATGAATCTAGGATAGTAACTTGAACTATTATTTCCTTGTCCTAGACCTAGGAACATGATTCCAGCATCATTTATATCAGACCATGAAGTTCCCTCATCATTGCTTATCTCCCACTGGTAGACTAATTTACCTGCAGCTACAGAAACATCCGTAGTAAAGGAGGCGTCAGAGCCCTCGTTAACTGTCACAGATTCAGGGCAAGTTAAATCTGTTATTGGTGCACCTACCTCTAAAAAGTCAGGGGTTCCGTTATCATCTAAATCAATTATATTATTTATATTTTCTTCGTATGAATGACCACTCACTCTTCCGTTAGATAAAATTGATGGTAATTCTTGATCATCATCAAGATATACACCTAAATGGAGAGAGTCTAATGGCCCTAACTTACCGTCACTATTTTGATCTAAGTATCCTGCTTCAATAACGTCAGTACATCCGTCATTATCTGAGTCTGGATCAAATTTATTTGGAATACCATCATTATCAAAATCACCATCACCCTCGTGTTTGTCAAGAATACCNTCGTTGTCGTCGTCGTCATCATCCTTATCTGCAACTCCGTCTCTGTCATTATCTGGTAAAACAATTATTGGTACATTTAGATCTAATGGAACAATTTGACATACGAACGATGGAATTGTAACAAGGATCCTAAAATAAAANCCATTATATTCTACACTAGGTTGTGTGATGGTAAGAGTTTTNGTCTGAGACCCAGAGAAAGGAGCCTGTTCAGGAACGTCGAAATATACTCCATCTGGATTTGAAGCAAATTGCCATTGGTAGGTGATTAAGTCACCACCAGGTACTGACGCATCAATAGTAAATGATCCTGTTTCAGACTCTAACAATACAAGGTTAGATTTATTTAGAACTGCATCTACTATACTCTGACCATACTGCTGAAAATCTTTATTTCCGTCAGAATCTCTATCAAGAGGTACTTTATATCCATCATTAAGTAGACCAGACGTAACCAGTCCATCACCATCAACCTTAGGAGGAGATTCAGCACCTAANAGGCCGTCNTCATTACCGTCAGTAAATCCTGCTTCAGTTACATCGTAACAGTTATCTCCGTCAGAATCAAGGTCAAATCTATCTCTAATACCATCGCCATCGGTGTCTGGATCTTCACATTTAGAAGTACCAGCAATTGGGGTCATACTAATATTATCTATATCTGCACCAGCATTAATATTATTTTTTACAGAAAATAATAGGTAAACNGAGGTAGTTTTAGCATCAGTAGTAAATTGAAAAGTATTTTCTTTCCAAGCATTTCCTTGTGAGAATTGCTTTGAAAATTGCATATCAGGATCATAAATGTCCTGTGCCGATTGAACCTGTAATAATACAGTGGCTTGAGCACCAAAATAAATATGTGTTCCAAGTTTTGAGAAAAACTTTATATCATAAGTTGTATTGGGCTCCGTTGGAACTTCAGTAAGAATTCTGTCATAACCATCTCCAGCCCCATTATTTTTATAGTATGATCCATCGTTTGCACCAGTATTTTGAAGCAAGTTAATATATACATCACCATCATATGCCTTTGATTCGTTAATATAAACTTCGCCATCAGTATTTACGGCTTTCCATCCAGGCATTACATTATTAAAATCTTTTAGGAAACTCCAACCATTAGGACCAGTAAAATCTTCAAATGAGCCATTGGTTACTAAATTTTCATTAAAAATAGTACTACAAGAATGACCTTCATCAGTATCTAAAATTCCGTCATTGTCATCATCTAAATCGTCTTTATTTAGTATCCCGTCGTCATCCACGTCTTCGTCAACATCTAAATCTGCAATAAAATATGTTTCTTCGTGGCAGGCGAATGCTGGAGTAGTGACAACAAGCCTAAACTTATTGCCGTCCATTGAGCCATCAATATTCATTACCTTTAGCGTGTTAGTTGTTACACCTACATACGTAGAGGATTCCGTTAAATCTACCCAATTATCACCATTATCTGTAGAAATCTGCCATTTTAATACTACAGTGCCTAGAACATCATAATTCACAAAGTATGTGGCATTATCTCCACCTTCAGACAAGAAATACAATAAGGAAGAAGTTACCGTGACA
>PAYI01000036.1 GCA_002714815.1 Flavobacteriaceae bacterium
ACTAATGAATACGTTGGTGTGTTTGAAAGAAATAAAGATTTTGGTTTCGTTTTATGTACAAGAGGGACTATGTATACTGATATATTTATACAAGCGAACGAATTAAAGAATTTTAGAACAGGAGAAAAGGTAGTTGCCATTGTTAAAAGTTGGGATCAAGGAAAAGAAGCACCTAATGGGAAAATAATTAAATCCTTAGGAACGGAGGGTGAAACAGATACGGAAGTTCTTTCTATTCTTCATGAGTATGGCCTTCCTTATAAGTTTCCTCATTTAGTAGAAAAAGCAGCAAAAAGTATTACTTATAAAATTGACCAAGAAGAAAATGAAAAAAGAAGAGATTTTAGAAAAGTGCTTACATTTACTATTGACCCGCAAACGGCAAAAGACTTTGATGACGCTTTATCTTTCAAAAAGAAGGGAAAAGAACATTATGAAATAGGTATCCACATTGCAGACGTTTCTCATTATGTTAAACCGAATAGTCTTTTAGATAAAGAAGCATATGAACGAGGAACATCAGTTTATTTAGTTGATAGGGTTGTACCTATGTTACCTGAGATCCTGTCAAACAATCTTTGCTCTTTAAAACCAAAAGAAGAAAAATATACTTTTTCTGCGGTTTTCACTCTTGATAAAACAGGAGAGATAATAGCGGAATGGTATGGGAAAACTGTGATTAATTCAGACCATCGCTTTTCTTATGAAGAGGTTCAGTATTTATTAGACAAAGAAACGAGAACGGTAGAAGCAGACGTCTCACTAACGAAAAAAAAATATATAGTTAAAGAAGAAATATTTGAAGCACTAGTTACTTTAGACTATTTAGCTAAAAAACTTAGAAATGAAAGAATAAAAAAAGGTGCTATTTCTTTTGAAAGGGTTGAGGTAAATTTTAATTTAGACCAAGCGAAAAAACCAGAATCTATTTTTTTTAAAACCTCTAAAGACTCAAACAAACTTATAGAGGAATTTATGCTTCTCGCTAATAAAAAAGTAGCTTCACTAGTTTTTTCAAACAAATCAAGCCATTCCTTTGTATATAGAGTTCATGATTATCCGGACGAAGAAAAGCTCTTAAATTTAAAACAAACAGTCGCTTCTTTTGGATATAATTTCAAACCATTAAAAAAAAACATAAGCAAAACGATTAATAATTTACTTAAGGATTGTAATGGGAAAAAAGAACAAAACCTGATAGACACCCTTATATTAAGAAGCATGTCTAAAGCGGAGTATTCTACAAATAATATTGGACACTTTGGCCTAGCTTTTTCTTATTACACTCACTTTACATCACCAATTCGTAGATATCCTGACATATTAGTGCATAGACTATTACAGGCATATTTACAAAATAAGAAAAGTCAATCAAAAGAAATATTAGAAGAGTCTTGTAAACATTCTTCATTTCGCGAACAACTGGCAACAAAAGCAGAAAGAGAATCGATCAAGTACATGCAAATGGTTTTTATGCAAGAAAAAATTGGGAAAGAATTTTTTGGTGTAATTTCAGGGATTACAGATCGTGGTATTTACGTTGAAATTATAGAAAACAAATGTGAAGGAATGATCCGTTTAACAGATTTCAAAACAGATTTTTACCATGTAGACATTAAAAACCACTCAATAGTTGGTAAACGCACAAATAAGGTTTACCATCTAGGGGATTCAATTAAAATAAAAGTAAAAAAAGTTAATGTTCAAAAAAGATTCTTAGACCTTACCCCGGTAGAACAGATTTCTAATTTATAAAATGAAAATAAAACACTTTTTTTTAATGTTTTTTATTAGTTGTTCTCTGTGGCCCCAGAAAGAAGAGAAAAAAACCTTAACAACAAGACCCTTTGAGGCGCTTCATATATATTATAACCTAGATGTAAAATTAATTGAGTCAGATTTTAACAAGGCNGTTGCATATGGTAAAAATTCCGACTTTTTAATACTTACATTAAAAGACAACNCTTTAAAAATTAGACTANCTGGACCAGTATTACTTAGTGNTANNAAGACNAAAATAGACNTATATCATAGCNNGCCNTTAGACCATATAATNGTTTCAAGGGGAAGTTNTTTAACNNCATCGNAACCAATAAATCAANACAGNCTTTCTCTTGAAGCAAAGANCAACGCNGTTATNAGTTTAGAGCTTTATGTTGAAAGCNTGAANACNAAAGTCAGTTTGGGNGGAAGAGTTCATCTTAAAGGAAAAGCNGCAACACATAATTTAAAGNTNCTTACAGANGGAGTNTGTGAATCAGAACANCTTNNATCTGANCAAACAAAAATANTTAGTAAAGGNGGGGCCTACGCATATGTNTNTTCAAAATCATTNNTAGAAGCAAAAATATTTGGTGGTGTTNTGCGTGTTTTTGGCAATCCTACCAAACAAATTTCCCAAGTGTCTCTAGGNGGGAAAATATATGTNGAAGAATATTGAGGCATCGAGCGGATTCGAACCGCTGTAAAAGCTTTTGCAGAGCTCCGCCTAGCCACTCGGCCACGATGCCATATTTCAAAAATACTAATATAATTTNATTCCNCGGAAGATCTTTTNAGTTCTCTTCTTACNGCNACTTCCTCAACATTTCCTCCGATCGGGGGNTTTTTCTTNGCTACTTTGATAACAGCTTTTTTAACAGNNGGGAAATCATTCAAAANTTGGATGAATAATTCGATCNGCNACCTGCTCCAAAAGATTTGNCCTNTTTTGCATTTGTTTTTTNACAANAGAATAAAGAGCNACATAATCAACTGTGTCNNCNAAATTGTCTGTTTTTGACGACANGCNNAGGTCTGTATCNANAACCAAGTTTATTTCATANTCACCNCCTATCTTTTCTTCTTCATCCATGCACCCATGATAAGCATAAAGNNTAATATTTTTTAAGNATATTTTNCCCATAACAGCTACAAATATAAAGACAGTTTTCTTCTTTTCAATCAAAGGATNCATTCATTATCTTTGTNACAAAATAANAGNGATGGAGCGNTCTCTACATTTTATTGAACAGATAATTGAAAAAGACCTAAACCAAGGNTATTCTCCTAAAGANNTGCGCTTTCGTTTTCCNCCAGANCCNAATGGNNATCTACATATTGGNCANGTTAAGGCAATTTGCCTAAACTTTAATCTAGGANAGCGATACAAAGCNCCNGTAAANCTNAGGTTCGANGACACNAATCCNGCNAAAGAAGAACAACAGTTCGTGGACGCAATCAAAGAAAATATTNAATGGTTNGGGTATAATTGGGATTCAGAATGTTATGCTTCNGATTATTTTCATCAATTANATGGCTGGGCAAAGNANCTNATATCATTAGGAAAAGCATATGTNGACTCCCAAAGTTCAGAAGCTATNGCAANACAAAANGGAACACCAACANAGCCNGGNANGAATAGNCCGTATCGNAATAGANCTATAAAGGAAAACCAAAANCTATTCNCACAAATGAAAGAGGGAAAATGCAAAGAAGGAGANCACGTCCTAAGGGCTAAAATAGATATGGCTTCNCCCAATATGCTCATGCGGGANCCTNTAATGTATAGGGTTTTATTTAAAACACATCATAGAACTGGNGACGATTGGTGTATTTACCCAATGTATGATTGGACACATGGNCAGTCTGATTATATTGAACAGATATCACACTCACTTTGCNCCTTAGAATTTAAGCCACATAGGGACCTTTATAANTGGTTTTTAAATGCTNTAAAACCATTAAAGATGTTAATACCAAAACAGCGTGAATTTGCCAGAATGAATCTGTCNTANACNGTTACTAGCAAAAGNAAACTAGCTGAACTNGTAGAAAAGGGATATGTTTCTGGATGGGATGATCCGAGAATGCCAACCATATCAGGCCTTAAAAGAAGNGGCTATACCCCGACATCNCTAAGAAATTTTGTTGATGCAGCAGGAGTCGCTAAACGAGANAATGTAATTGATNTTTCNCTTTTAGAATANTCAATTCGAGAAGATCTAAACATAAACGCCCCAAGNGTNATGGGTGTNTTAAATCCTGTAAAACTTACNATNACAAATTATCCAGAANACCAAACNGAAANTTTAGAAGGAGACATTAATCCAGAANAGCCAGACTTAGGAACCAGAAAATTNCCTTTTTCAAAANACCTTTATATAGAAAGAGANGANTTTAAAGAAATCGCAAACCGAAAGTTTTTTCGACTTNCTTTAAATAAAGAGGTNCGTTTAAAAAANGCATANATAATCAAAGGAGAATCAGTGATTAAAGACCCGGANGGAAACATTANAGAAATTCTTTGTACTTATGACCCTAGTAGTAAAAGNGGAAGNGGAACAGAATCAAGCCANCGTAAAGTAAAAGGAACNTTGCATTGGGTGACNCAAAANGAATCACTAAANGTTAAAGTTCGTCTTTANGATCGTCTTTTTAACATTTCTGCTCCAGACCAAGNCAAAGACAAAGATTTTAAATCTTTTTTAAANCCTCATTCTTTAGAAACCATANNCGCTTATGTTGAGCCAGGATTAGCNAACANAAANCCNGGAGACCAGTTTCAATTTCAAAGATTAGGCTANTTTGTATTAGATAAAGACACAANAGANAACCANCTCATNTTTAATAAAACNGTTGGANTAAGAGATAATTGGTCGAAATAAANCTTTTAGCTNATTAATTNNGCNNAACTGTCTTTTGATTTAATTTTTTGNTTTTTCATCGCTTCTCCAATTTGATTACTTGCTGTGAAGGAAGCAACCATATCNTTAAGCATTTCACTTCCTGCCTGTGGGGAGTTGGGAAGAAGNATNAGATTTGTATTAGTTTCCCCGCCGATAGCNTGNAGNGTATCATAATGTTGTGTTACTACAATTAGAGCTGANGCCTCNTGTGAATTGATNCCCACNTTATTTAGNACATCTACNGANTCTTCAAGCCCTCTAGCAATTTCTCTACGTTGATCAGCTATGCCCTGACCNTGTAAACGCTTGCTTTCTGCTTCTGCTTTAGCCTTTTCAACNATAAGTATACGNTCAGCATCNCCATCATATTGTGCNGCTACTTTTTTTCTCTCNGCNGCATTTATTCTATTCATAGCGGCTTTAACTTCNGGATCAGGATCTATATCTGTAACTAGAGCTTTAATAATGTCATATCCATAATTNATCATAGCATCATTNAGCTCNCCTTTTACAGCATTAGCGATTTCATCTTTCTTTTCAAAAACATCATCAAGTTTCATTTTTGGNACTACTGCCCGAACCACATCAAAAACATAGGATGTAATTTGGTCTTGTGGGTAATCTAANTTGTAGAAAGCATCNTATACTTTTTCTCTTACGGCTTTATACTGNACAGAAACCTTGAGNTTAACAAAAACATCATCCTTTGTTTTGGTTTCAACGATAACGTCTAATTGTAAAATTCTTAAACTTATTCTTCCAGCAATTCTGTCAATGATTGGAATCCTAAAATGAAGACCTGATTGTCTTATCGAAGTAAAACGACCAAATCGCTCAATAACTGCNGCCGTTTGNTGNTTNACAAC
This sequence comes from Flavobacteriaceae bacterium, assembly GCA_002714815.1. GTDB lineage: Bacteria > Bacteroidota > Bacteroidia > Flavobacteriales > Flavobacteriaceae > MS024-2A. Next base: position 5,534 of record PAYI01000036.1, read on the forward strand.
ATANATCCCCGAAATTAGAACAAGNAAAANTAANAAGANGANCTGAATATGTTAAGGCACTCATGNACTANAGGGTTTANTTAAGANAAATAATTTTTNAAATCTTTCACTCTTTTTAAAGATACATCTTTTCCTAAAATAGCNCAAACNGCAAATAGGTCAGGACCATATAATNTGCCAATAAGNCTTAGNCTTAAAGACTGCATTATAACACTTAAAGCAACCCCNTTATCATTTGACCAATCGCACAAAGTCTGTTTTAGTTTAGATAAATCAAGATCAGAATCCAAGAGAGTTATAATTTTATTTATTGCTCTAATTGGATCCTTTTTCACGAGTTTAGAAACGCTCTTTTGATCGTATGGGAAGGGTTTTTCCAAAAAACAAATTTCTTTTTTGAGGTCTTTAAGAGTATAGAGGCGTTCTTTTACCAGTTCCACAATCTCTATATGTTTTCCCTGATCAAATTTTTTAAGAGCTATTTTAATTTCATTATGAGCCAAAAGACTTTTAGTGTTTGTTTTTGCAATATGTTGGTGATTAATCCAAAGAGCTTTTTCATAATCAAACCGAGCACCACCCTTTTGTATATTTTTTGCATTAAAGATTTTTTCAAGTTCTTTTAAATTAAACAACTCCTCATCATTCCCTCTATTCCAGCCCAGCAGCGACAAATAATTTACCATTGCTTCTGCCAAGAAACCCATTTCACGGAAACCAAACGTATTTTCATCCCACCCTAAGGGAAATACCGGATAGCCTTCTTCGTAACCATCTCTTTTAGAAAGCTTCCCTTTACCCTTAGGCTTTAAAATTAACGGCAAGTGCATGAATTTGGGAGTCTCCCATTCAAAAGCGTCATAGATTAACTTGTGTAGAGGTAGAGATGGTAGCCACTCTTCTCCTCTTATAACGGTTGATATTTTCATTAGTTTATCATCAACTACATTTGCAAAATGATATGTAGGCATACCATCACTTTTCATTAAAATTTTGTCGTCAAGTAAATTTGTTGACACTGAAACGTATCCTCTTATTTCATCGAACACTCTTACTTCTTTTCCTGGTTCAATTTTCAATCGGACAACATAGTTTTTTTCTAAAGCTTTTTTTGTTTCAGAGTCGTTAAACGTAAGGCTGTTTTTAAAATTTAACCGATTTTTACTCCCGTAACGAAAAGTTTCACCTTTTTTTTCTGCATCTACTCTGGCATTACTTAGTTCATTTGGTAGATCAAAAGCATAATAAGCAGCACCACTACTAATCAGCTTATCTATATGTTTCTTATAAATATTCTTCCGTTCACTTTGTCTGTATGGGCCTTCAGGCCCACCAGTTTCTGGGCCTTCGTCTGGATTCATTCCACACCATTTGAGGGCTTCTCTTATATAATCTTCACTTCCTTTTACATAACGATTCAAATCCGTATCTTCTACTCTAAGGATAAAAACACCATTGTTTTTTCTCGCATAGAGATAGTTAAAAAGAGCGGTCCTCAAACCGCCAATGTGTAGTGGCCCAGTAGGGCTTGGAGCAAATCGAACGCGTATTTTCATTTTTTTTTTAAAGATAAGCGCTTAAAATGGATTCGCCTATGCATGCTAGACAAATCCTTTATATTTGCAAAAAAAAGTTTATCATACAATACACAAACATACCAAAGGAACTCCAAAAGGACTTAGTAAATGAAACATTACTTGACTTCATTCACAAGAAAGGTTACCAAATTAAAAAACTTCATTACAATTTTTTAAACAAAGATGATTTGTTAAAAATGAATATTAAGTATTTAAACCACAAAGAGCACACTGACATAATTTCTTTTGATTACAGTGATGACTTGTTTTTAGAGGCAGAGTTTTTTATATCAATGTGGGCGGTAAAAAAATCATCTCAGAAATTTAGTCAATCACTTGAAAAAGAGCTACTTAGGGTTTTAATTCATGGTGTTCTACATTGTATGGGCTATAAAGACGACACACAAAATGAAATAAGGCTTATGAGGCAATTGGAAGATAATTTTATATCAATGTTCCACGTGAAACAAAATAATTATGTTTGAAAGAAAGTATGATGTTATTGTTGTTGGGGCCGGTCATGCTGGATGTGAAGCAGCAGCAGCAGCAGCAAACCTTGGCTCTTTCACTCTTTTGGTAACAATGAACCTTCAAAATGTTGCACAAATGTCCTGTAATCCTGCGATGGGTGGGATTGCTAAAGGACAAATAGTGCGTGAAATAGACGCCCTTGCCGGTTATAGCGGAATTGTTTCAGATGTTTCTGCCATTCAATTTAAAATGCTAAACCAGTCAAAGGGCCCTGCCATGTGGAGTCCACGTGTCCAGTCTGACAGGGGAATTTTTACAACAGAGTGGAGATCAATGCTAGAAAAAACGCAATTTCTGGATTTCTACCAAGAAATGATAGTCGATTTAATTGTCAAACAAGAAAAGGTTATAGGAGTAATTACGTCATTGGGCTTAAAAATATTTGCTAAAACTGTTATATTAACAAATGGGACTTTTTTAAATGGATTAATCCATATTGGAGAAAAGAATTTTCGCGGAGGTCGAGCTGGGGAAAAATCCTCGGTTGGACTTACTGCACGGCTAAAAAAACTTGGTTTTGAGTCAGGAAGAATGAAAACAGGCACACCTCCACGTGTGGACGGAAGATCCTTGGATTACTCAAAAATGATCGAGCAACCTGGAGATGATAATCCTTCAAAATTTTCTTTTTCTGATAGAACTCAGCCTTTAACGAAACAAAGAAGCTGTTATATTACTCATACCAACCTTGATGTTCACAACATTTTACGCGAAGGTTTTGATCGATCACCAATGTTTAATGGTTCTATCCAAAGTACAGGTCCAAGATATTGTCCATCTATTGAAGACAAGATTAATCGTTTTAAGGACAAACCTCAACATCAAATATTTGTAGAACCAGAAGGATGGAATACAGTTGAGGTTTACGTAAATGGTTTTTCAACATCATTACCAGATGATATCCAGTTTAAAGCCCTCAAATCCGTAAAGGGCTTTGAATCGGTTAAGTTTTTTAGACCAGGCTATGCAATTGAATATGATTATTTTCCTCCTACACAACTATTTCATTCATTAGAAACTAAAATTATTCATAACCTTTTTTTTGCAGGCCAAATTAATGGGACCACAGGATACGAGGAAGCGGCAGCACAGGGAATTATGGCGGGTATAAATGCACATCTAAAACTCAGCGAAAAAGCACCATTTGTTTTAGGTAGAGAAGAGGCCTACATAGGAGTATTAATTGATGATTTAATATTAAAGGGAACTGATGAACCATATAGAATGTTCACCTCAAGAGCAGAATATAGGACATTGTTGCGCCAAGATAATGCAGACGAGAGATTAACGCCAAGGTCTTTCGAATTAGGACTAGCATCGGATGATCGACTTAAGAATCTAGATGATAAAATTAAAAAGCGCAGAGCTCTTGTGAGCTATCTTTCAAAAACAAGCTTTCCTTTAGATTTGGCAAATAAATTATTATTACAAAAAAAAGAACCAGCTGTAAAACAACCAGACAAATATTCAAAATTACTATCTCGTCCCAAGATATCTAGAAGCGATTTGGACTCTTTTGACTCATTACAATCTTTTATAAATAATTCTGAAATTGACGATATAATATTTGAACAAGCTGAAATAGAAGTTAAATATTCGGGCTATATTAAAAAAGAGAAAAGAAATGCTGACAAATTAAAGAGATTAGAAAACATAAAAATTCCAAAAAACTTTAATTTTGATGAATTGTCTTCTCTTTCTTATGAGGCTAAAGAGAAGCTTAATAAACTTCGCCCAGCGACAATAGCACAAGCTTCAAGAATAAGCGGAATTAATCCGAGCGACATAAGCGTACTGCTGGTTTCTATGGGGCGTTAATAAAATTGTTTCACGTGGAACAAAATGAATAAAAGGNAAAAACTTTTTCAAGCCAAAGANCATCTCGTTAGCGGAGAGTCNTTTGATATTTATTGGAATGACAATAAAAAACNNGCAGAAACAGGGATAAATATCGANAAAAAAGATCTTTCTCGATATTANGAATCATCAGCATANAANTCTCACAAAAGTAATATACAGAATTCGACTGATANAATNTATTTTACTATACAAAAANTAATGTTTCATTACAAGAAAAGGATANTTNGACNGCANCACGNCGGNAATAAAATTATGGACTATGGNGGNGGAGCNGGNGGTTTTGCTNNTTATCTATCNAAAAANGGATATGATACNACNATAATAGAACCAAATAAGANNGCAAGAGATTCAGCAAAATCTAAAGGGGTAATAGCATATAAATCTATAGATGAATTACCAGNNCTTNAANTATTTAACGTGATAACNCTTTGGCATGTTTTGGAACATCTTCCTAAACCTGAAAGNGTTNTAATAAATCTTCGCCAGTTANTNAAACCAAANGATGTTTTNGTTATCGCAGCNCCAAATTTTAANAGCCTNGACGCTAAGNTTTATCAAANAGATTGGGCAGCTTTNGATGTGCCNAGNCATTTGTGGCATTTTACTAGCCAAGGGCTCATTCCTTTAGTTGAATCTTTAGGCTTTGAATTCAAAAAAAAGTACCCNCTTTGGTTTGATGCCTTCTACATAGCTTATCTGTCGGAAAAGCATAAAGGNAANCGNTTTTCCTTGATTTCGGGTTTATGGTTGGGGTTTCGATCTAATTTTAAAGCTTTNTTNAATGGAGAATACTCCTCTTTGATTTATGTTTTTAATAAATCTTCTATTTAACAGGAAGNTTAATAAGACCTGTTAATTTTAAGGCAAGGTCAGAAAAAAGCATTTTTGGACTACCATTTCTCACAACATAATAATAGGTTTGTTCGAAAAGTAAAATTATTTCCTTTATGTTTTGACTGTTTACGTAAGGTGCGAGTTTTGATAGATCAAAGTTGTTCTGAGATCTAAATTGAACTATTTCTTGTAANGAATAGTTGAGTAAAAAAGCATCCCTAAAAAACTGTATTCCATAACTTAAGAANGCNTTTTGCTCTTCTCTTCCNAATTCCGAAAGTTCTAANGACCAGTCGATTAAGTCTTTTANTACANTTTTATTACCTTTTGCTTTAAAGGCCTTTCTNAATCCAAAAATTANAAGTCCTTCATATTCNTTATTTTGACTTTCATGNATCATATTAATCAGGCGATTATAATCCCCTTCTGCTTGTGNTAACAANCNTTNAGAATTNTNNGNNGTTTTAGGAANATGGGCCANGAGAGCTTTGGAATCGATTGGGCCNAAATTAATATTTTGNCACCGAGAAACAAGAGTNGGTAACAAAAGNTGAGGNTTNTCAGCTATAAGAATGAAATAAGTGTTTANNGGGGGTTCTTCTAGTAGTTTTAAAAAAGCATTAGATGCTTGAGCATTCATTTTTTCAACCCCCCAAAGTATACATACCTTTCCCTTACCANCGAAGGACTTTAGATACATTTTTTGATGAAGGTTTTTAATTTCAGCAACACTGATGATCCCTTGTTTATTTTTTACTTGAATGAATTTAAACCATGCAGTATAATCCCCGTAAGGCTGTTCGTCAAGAAAACTATACCATTCATCGGCATAATCNTGAGAATAAACAACNTTCTCACNTCCTTTCTTGACTACAGGAAATACAAAATGCAAATCAGGATGTTGGCTTTTNTTCCCTAAACCTTTCAAAATATCTTTTGAGTCTATAGCCTGTAANAGAAATAAGGAAAATTCAATAGCTAANGGNAGAGGNCCAAATCCTGAAGANCCTGTAAANANCTGAGAATGAGGAACTTGATTTGTTAAAATCAAATGCTCTAATTCACTTTTNAGCNTTTCTTGACCGATAACTTTTGACCAAATCATNGTTAAANATACGTTTTCCNTCTNCTCAAACATTAGATCCTTTTAAAAATAAATTGACAACGTTTTTCCTTTATCGTATTTTTGTGAAAACTTTTAAAATGCGAACTTTAGAAAAGCTAAACTTTAAAAATGAAAGAGCTGTAATTAGGGTTGACTTTAATGTTCCTTTAAATGATGNTTTAATGGTTACAGACAAAACACGTATTGAGGCAGCAAAGCCCACAATACTNTATGTTTTNTCACANGGAGGTAGTTGCGTTCTAATTTCNCATTTGGGAAGACCNAAAGGNGAAGANAGCAAATTGTCTTTAGGAAATATAACAAAGACAGTTTCAGAGGTATTAGGAGTAAANGTNAGTTTTTGCCCGACTTCTGTAGGTAAAGATGCAGAAGAAAAAGCNCAAGCNCTTTGTCCAGGAGAAGTACTTTTAATGGAAAATNTGAGATACCANCAAGAAGAAATAGCTGGTGAGATATCATTCTCTGAAAAGCTTTCAAAGCTTGGAACAATTTATATCAATGATGCCTTTGGAACAGCGCATAGAGCACATGCTTCAACAACTATTATAGCCCAGTTCTTTCAAGAAAAAAAGTGTTTTGGTAGACTGTTGGAAAAAGAAGTTGTTGCCATTGAAAAAATAATGAAAAGCGGGAACTCGCCCGTACTGGCTATTCTTGGAGGAGCAAAGATTTCCTCAAAAATAACAATAATTGAAAGCTTGTTGGATAAGGTAGATCATATTATTATTGGAGGTGGTATGGTGTACACATTTACAAAAGCATTAGGGGGTGAAATCGGAGATTCTATATGTGAGCCAAATTATTGTGAATATGCCTTGGAACTATTAGAAAAAGCAAAACAAAAAAGAGTTGAAATTCATCTTCCAATTGATGTTCTAGCTGGAGATAATTTTAACAATCATGCCAAACAAAAAGAGTTTGGTATAATGGACATACCCGATGGATGGGAGGGAATGGATGCAGGGCCTAAAACTATTAAAAAGTTTCATGATATTATTAAAAATTGTAAAACAATCCTTTGGAATGGACCTATGGGGGTTTTTGAATTTTCTAACTTTGCAAAGGGCACAATTGCAATTGGAGAATCTATAGGAATGGCAACTCAACAGGGCGCTTTTTCTTTAGTTGGAGGGGGAGACTCAGTCGCTGCTGTTAAGCTATTCGGAATGCAAAGTAAAATGAGTTATATTAGTACAGGCGGGGGGGCTATGTTAGAAAGTTTAGAAGGGAAAATCCTCCCAGGGATAGCAGCTCTATCTTAATAAAATGAACAAGTTACTTTGTCTTTCACTGATTTTTATCCTCTTTTCTTGTAATTCAAAAGCAGACAGATCTAAAGCTTTTGTCCCTGAATCAAGCGGGAATTTAAATAATGTTACTGTAGTAATGCCTCTTTCAGACTGGAAAGGAGCATTAGGAAATACAGTTAGGGAATCCATGAGTTTGATCTACGAAGGATTACCTCTTGACGAACCTCAGTATTCTTTAAATTATATGAAGCCACAAACATTTAAAGGTTTTGCGAGGCAAAGCCGTAATATTATTTGGTTTCAAAGAGACTCTATTACTCGATTTCAGTTAGCTCAAGATCAATTTGCGAGGCCACAGATTGTTGCTTTGGTTACAGGAATTGATAAAGAAGTTCAGGCATTTTCTTTTAAACAGAATGCCAAATTATTAAGACAAGCGATAGAAGAGAATGAAAGAAAAGAAAAACTCAGGAGAATAAATAAATCACCCACAACCGAAAAAAAATTAGAAGACCGTTTTGGCTATTATTTAAACTATTCTTCTGCCTACAAGACCGTAAAAGACACAACAAATTTTATATGGATACAAAAGGAGATACAAAAAGGGCACCTAAATATTATCGCTTATTCTCTTCCGGAGGAGAAACTAAAAGGAATGTTTACCCAAAAGATTTTGAATATAAGAGACTCCATAGGGAAATTATACGTGCCAGGACGTTTAGAGGGAAGTTATTTGATAACAGAAAGGACTTTTCGCCCTTATTTCTACAAAACGTTATTGGATGGAAAAGAGGCATATTTAACCAAAGGCACATGGGAGGTAGCTAATGATTTTATGGCAGGACCATTTGTGAATTATGTGATTCGAGACAGTATTGCCAATAGATGGATGGTTGTAGAGGGGTTTGCCTTTGCTCCTTCAGTCAGTAAGAGAGAATACATGTTTGAATTAAATACTATACTCACTACTCTTAAAAAGAAAAATTAATCTTTTTTCTTTTTTTCTACTTTAGGCTTTTCTTCCTCTTCCTTTGTTGCCTTTTTAAACTCTTTGATTCCGCTTCCCAGACCTTTCATTAACTCTGGGATTTTACGCCCACCGAAAAGTAANAGAACAACGGCAATTATTAATATTATTTGTGGTGCTCCTATCATACCTAAAAATGTTAAAACTAACATGATTGTTTAATATTTAAACAAATGTACTGAAATATTTATTTCCCTTAGCGGGAAAATTTCTAGCCACGCTTTTATCAGCTAAAGGAATCCGTATCTTTGTTTTNAATATGGCAGAAAAAGATAAAAAGCGCAAAAAACTCTGGGAGAAGTTAATTGATCCATATTTGGTTATGATTATTAATGAGGAGACTTTTGAGGAACAAACTCAAATACGCATATCGCGCTTAAAAATGATTCTTCTAAGCCTTCTCTTTTTAGGATTTTTTACTGGTACTATCTTCTCTATTATTTCTTATACACCATTAAAGGAATTTATCCCAGGATATGATTCTTCTGAGCTAAGAAAAAAAGCCGTACAAAACTTATTTCTTACAGACTCTTTAATTACACTTTACAATCAAAATATCATGTACTTAAATTCTGTAAAAAAAGTCTTAACTGAAGATATATCTTTTGAAGAGTCAAATATTTCTGAGGATGAAATTAAAAGTCAAAGCCAAAGCAGCCCTTTTGTTACTCTCCCAATACTTGAGGATTCCTTACTTCGTGCCTTCGTATCACAGCAAGATAAATATAGCCCTATTTTAAATAATGAATTTAAACTCAACACTTTTTTATTTCCTCCTGTAAAGGGCACTATTTCTCAACCTTTTGATATAAATTCATCACATTATGCAGCAGATATAGCTGTAGAGGAAAACACTCCTGTAAAAGCTATAGCTGATGGTACTGTTGTTTTTTCTGAGTGGACTGCTCAAACAGGGTTCGTAATTATCTTGGAACATAATTTTGGTCTTCTATCTGTTTATAAGCACAATTCCTCATTAAATAAAAACCAAGGGGATGAGGTTGTTGGCGGAGAAGTAATTGCAACTGTAGGAAACACAGGCGAATATTCAACGGGTTTTCATCTTCATTTTGAACTTTGGGTGGATGGCTACCCTATGAATCCTGAAAACTTTTTTAATTTTTCAAAAGAATGATTAAAGCTTTAGGGGCTAAAATATTTGCTGCATGGTCAAATTACAAGAATAAAGCCTGGATTGGGAAGCCTTATGAATCTCAGGAAAAAATACTTAAATATCTTATTAAAAAAGGAGCAAGAACTCGTTTTGGAAAAGATCATGAGTTTGAAAAAATTCATGATCTTAAATCCTTTCGGACTAATATTCCAATTCGAGATTATGAGGGAATTCGACATTATATTGATTTTGTTTTAAAAGGAGAAAAAGATATTTTGTGGCCTGGAAGACCCTTATATTATGCTAAATCCAGCGGAACAACATCAGGGATAAAATACATTCCAATCACAAAAGCATCAATGCCCCAACATATTCGAGCTGCAAGAGAAGCTTTATTGAATTACATTTTTGAAACAGGAAAAACAAAAGCAGTAAATGGGAAGCATATTTTTCTTCAAGGAAGTCCTTTACTTGAAGATAAAAATGGTGTTGCTATGGGTCGTCTNTCTGGAATCGTAGCGCATTATATTCCAAGCTATTTGCAGAAAAACAGAATGCCTAGTTGGGAGACTAACTGTATTAAAGATTGGGAAACGAAGGTTAACAGGATTGTAGAGGAGACACATCAGCAAGATTTGACTATTATTGGCGGAATACCTTCATGGGTTCAAATGTACTTTGAGCGATTAATCTCTAAAAGAAACCAACCTGTGGGGAAAATTTTCCCCAATTTTTCTTTATTTGTTTATGGCGGAGTAAATTTTGAACCTTACAGAGGGATCTTCGAAAAATTAATTGGCCGTAAAACGGACAGTGTTGAATTTTATCCTGCTTCTGAAGGGTTTTTTGCCTACCAAGATTGTCAAAAAGATAAAGGTTTATTGCTTCTTTTAGACCATGGGATTTATTATGAGTTTGTAGTTGCAGAAACCTTTTTTTACAAAAACCCTACTGTCCATAGTCTAGCAGAAGTCGGCTTGGGGACCAATTATGTCATGATTATTTCATCTTCAGCAGGATTATGGCGTTATAATGTTGGAGACACTATTCGGTTTACAAGCATCCAACCGTATAAAATTATTGTAAGTGGTAGAATCAAACANTTTATCTCTGCATTTGGAGAACATGTTATTGTTAATGAGGTAGAAGAATCCTTAAAAAATGCGATTGATCAAGATGAAGGGAGAGTTCTAATAAGAGAATTCACTGTAGCCGCTCAAATTGAGCCTGAATATGGACTTCCATATCATGAATGGTTTATTGAATTTGACACCCCTCCTAAACAAAAAGAGATTTTTGCCGCTAGAGTTGATAAAGCAATGCAGGCTAAAAACATTTATTATAATGATCTAATAGAAGGGAAAATCTTACGCCCTTTATTGATTAGAGAAGTTAAAAAGAATGGGTTTAAAAATTATATGAAAAGTATAGGCAAATTAGGGGGTCAAAACAAAGTCCCAAGAGTTGCCAATAATAGGGAAATTGCAGATGCTTTAAAAAAACATTTAATCAAATAATGTAAAATGCATTTAGGAAAAGTAACTTTAGTTTGTAACACAAAAAACTCATTTGTGATAAAAGATGTAAAGCTTTTAGAAGAAATTGGTTATAAAGTTTTGTTGATATACTCACCAGCTTATCGAGACCCTTTTCGTTTTTTAGCAAATCGCTTAAAGGAATTTATTTTAAGTCTTTTTTACCTCCCTCAGTCAGTGGCTTTGTTCAGCTGGTTTAATGACTACCACACTACACTACCTCTTTTTATCGCGAGGATATTTAAGATCCCTTCCACTTTAATCATAGGAGGATATGATGCTGTAGCCAATTCAAGTATGAATTATGGGATTTTTTTAAAAAACAATTTTAGACAAGCTTTAGCGAAATGGAACTACAAGAAAACCAAATCCATATGGGTGGTCCACAAGAGTTTAGCTGAAGGCTGTTCTTTTGCTGAGATAGACTCTGAAACTATTTCTGGAATTAAGGTGTTTATTCCAGAATTAAGAACTCCTATTATTGAAGCCCCGACAGCATATAATTCCAGTTTTTGGAAAAATGAGCAATCTAAAATTCCTAAAACTGTCTTGACTGTTGCGAATATCTCTGATCAAAGAACTATCAGAAGAAAAGGAATTCCATTATTTTTCAAGTTGGCAGAGAGACTTCCAAACTATCAATTTACCTTGGCGGGNATAGAAAGCCCTATTTTTGAACCATTACCCAATAATGTTATACTGATTGGGAAAAAAAGCAAAGAAGAGTTAAAGGCACTTTATGGGTCTCATATGTATTATTTTCAAGGATCTAAAATTGAAGGTTTGCCAAATGTGCTTTGTGAAGCAATGCTTTGTGAGTGTATCCCTATTGGAAATAGGGTTTTTGGAATTCCTGATGTGATTGGGNCTACAGGANTNGTGTTTGATGCNGNCAAAGGNCTTGATGAGGTNGTTTNTTTTTTAAAAAGTGAACAAAAAGACTTCGCTATAAAAGCAAGANAANGGGTCAAGAACCAATACTCTCTTAAAANAAGAAAGGAGCAGTTTAAAAAAACATTAACTCAAAACAATTAAAATGAGCAAAACTTTCGCTGTTTTGTCATATCCAGACTCCAATAATTTAGGAGACTTTATTCAGAGCATAGCAGCAAAACAAGAATTAAGTGAAAATGTACATATCGAGCTTAATCGTGATCAACTCCATAATTATGATGGATCAATGGCATCTATACTTCTGAATGGCTGGTTTATGGAGAAGCCAGATAATTGGCCCCCATCAAAGAAGATCAAACCATTTTTCTTGTCTTTTCACTTAAATCCAACTGCAAAAAAGGGGATGTTAACTCTAGAAGGGATTGCATATTTTAAAAAACATCAACCCATTGGATGCCGAGATCGCTACACTCAAAAACTATTGTTAAGCTATGAAATTGATGCTTATTATTCGGGGTGCCTTACTTTGTCCTTAAATCGTAATAATTTTGTTTCTAAAAACACAAAACGAAAGGGNATCTATGTGATCAGTCCATTTGAACGTTTTCACCAAGATAATGNAAGCAATACTAAAACTATTTTAAATCAAATGATTNANCAANTTAAAAGACCATTTAAACATATAAAATACATACAAGCNAGAAAAAGATTAGACCATTTTCTTGATGCNCAAAAAGAACCCATATACTATACTTCTCAATTAAGNAATCCATTAANTTATTCTGAGCAAGANCGTATCGCTGAAGCAAAACAACAATTAAAAGAAATTGCCAATGCNAAGCTAATNNTCACCTCACGNATTCATTCGGCTTTGCCTGCNGTAGCATTTGAAACCCCAGTTTTATTTTTATCTGATGGATTAGAACACATTAACCANAAAAGTCGTTTAGAAGGCATGGATTGCTTTTTTCCTATTNTAAATTCTAGTGACTTAAATAAGTGGATATCTAAAAGACCTAAACCTTCTAAAGCACANCTTCCTTTTGTAGAAAAGATGCGAANAGCAATTACTNGTTTTGTAGCAGATTAAAAGTANATCTAAGCTAGAAANAAANTATAGATAGTATATTTGTAAAAAATNAATCAGATGAATATACTCGTCATAGGTGGAGGAGNAAGAGAGCATACCTTGTGTTGGAAATTAAGTCAAAGTGAACANTGTAAAAATCTTTATGCAGCACCAGGAAATGGNGGTACCGCAAATTGTGCAACAAATCTAGCAGTTGCAATTTCGGACTTCGACGGGATCAAAAAAGCTGTTTTAGAACATGAGATTGATTTAGTTATTGTAGGGCCNGAAGAGCCNCTTGTTTTGGGGATTCATGATTTCTTTTTAAATGATCCAGCNTTAGCAGATATTGGAGTTATTGGCCCTAAGCAGAAAGCNGCTNCNCTAGAGGGGAGTAAGGCTTTTGCNAAAGCTTTTATGATGCGTCATCAAATNCCTACTGCATCATATGCTGAATTTAATTCTGAAACATTGTTAGAGGGAGAAGATTTTTTAGAACAAAGCCAACCACCATATGTTTTAAAAGCAGATGGTCTAGCTGCAGGNAAAGGGGTTTTAATAATTGAAGAACTTCAGGAAGCTAAAAAGGAATTACGNCAAATGCTCCTTTATAATAAATTTGGNAATGCCTCTAATAAAGTAGTAATTGAAGANTTTTTAAGAGGGATTGAACTATCNTGTTTTGTTTTAACNGATGGTGAAAATCACATTATNCTNCCCATGGCAAAAGATTACAAAAGAATTGGAGAAGGAGATACCGGTCTAAATACTGGAGGAATGGGGGCAGTTTCCCCTGTTCCTTTTGTTGAATCTTTGTTTNAAAGAAAAATTGAAGACAAAATTGTTAAACCAACAATAAAAGGTCTTAAAAAAGATGGNATTCCTTACAAAGGGTTTATTTTTATTGGNCTTATAAAAGTNGGAGATGAACCTAAGGTAATTGAGTATAATGTTCGAATGGGTGACCCTGAAACAGANGTGGTTATTCCAAGAATAAAAAACGACCTAGTCTCGATNTTTAAAGCAGTNAATGAGGGCTCTCTAGATAAGATTAAACTAGAGATAATACCTGACNCAGCCGCAACTGTAATGGCTGTCTCTAATGGATATNCTGAAGCTTATGAAAAAGGAAAAAAGATCACTGGAATATCAAAAAATAATATGATTTTTCATGCTGGGACATTAATTGAAAAAAAATCACTAAAGACCTCTGGAGGGAGGGTATTGACAGTTACATCATTCGGTTCAAGTCATAAAGAGGCCCTTCAAAAGTCATATGAAATTTTAGCAAACATTCACTTTGAGGGGATCCATTACAGAAAGGATATAGGTTTTGATCTATAGAAAAGAGTGGGCAGTAGTATCTTTATCTTCTTCGCCGCTTTTGGCAAATATGTTTAGTTTAAGGATCCAGTAAATCATAGCAGAGAACCCTGTAATAAAAAAAAACCAATTAATAGAATTTGCTAAAAGCCAGCTGTTCAACTCAAGTTCTCTTAAGACAGAAAATGGAATAAAAAGAATTTCTTCAAACAACCATGCAATCCCTTCAAAAAAGTTTTTCATAAATAAGTTATATTGTAAATGAAATTCGTTTATGATTACAAATATATTTAAAAGGTTTTCCATACAAGCTATTGCAGCTTCNTTTTTTTTGTCCTTGTCTGCAAATTTATTTGTGTTATACTGCAGAGCAGGAGGACAACTTTATAATCAAATCTATTCACAAAGTTTAATTTTAAGTTTTTATATAATTGTGATAATAGGAATAATTTCTTTTTCAGAAGCGAAAAGGTTAAACCTTAAATTTAGATCATCTCATTTACTTTCTTTTCCTANTTGTATTTTATTATTNTATCAAGGACAAGNTTTAAANTACCAAAAATTAATTTTGGGTTTTTCTTTGCTTATTGCAGCAAACATTTTTTTTAAAGAGATAAAGCAAAGCAATATTCCTAAAGANCTTTTTAATTTGGGTCTAATTTTTACAATTATTAGTTACATCAACATAAATCTTTCATTATTTTTTCTTTCCACTTTACTTATTTTAACTAAATCAATTGATAAAAAGAAAGCCATTNTTTCATTAGCAATNGGAATTTTCACAATGCTATTGATATTGATGACCGTTTATCATTATAAAACAGGGCAAATTTTATATAAACAACCAGAATNTCTAGCAAAAAANATAGTCATTGATAATTTTAAGACNAGCTCAGAATTTATTTGGATATTAACAGTTCTATCNGCATTTATTTNTTCAATTTTAAAAAATAAAAAAACAAAACNAATTGANAAAAACAACGGCGAAAAATTCATGCTTTTTTGGCTTATAATAAGTGTTATATTTAGATTATTTGAGTTATATATTGATTCAACTCTTTGGTTANTGAGNTTTATTCCNACAGCATTTTTTATAGGAAANATTTTTATTATTATTAAAAAAGATAATAATAGAGANTGGTTNTTTCATAGCATCTGGTTTTTGGGAATAATATCAAGGTTATTTCTAAATGANATTATTTTTTATAATTAAATTATACATCATCATAATCTAGAGAAACAAGCTGAGATTGAGCAATAGCTTGACAAGTTAANACCAACCCNNNCTGAACCTCTTCGTCAGTAAGAATTTGATTNTTAGTCATATTTACATTTCCTTCTTTTATCTTNCCTATACANCTNCTGCAAACACCNCCCTGACATGAATAAGGGACGTCAAGTTTAGCCTGAAGGGCAATATCTAGAATAGTCTTATTTGGAATTAAATCTAAAGTATAAGTAACCTCATCACAAGTAATTTTTAATACTCCTTTTTTTACACCCTTTCCTAGAGGTGTTTTTTCTGAACTTGAAGTAAANAGCTCATTATAAATTTCACTTTCANCAATGCCTTTTCGCATAAGAAAGTTTTTTGTAAAGATAATCATGGCCTCTGGACCACATAGATAATATTTTTTTGGGGTATTTTTAGATTGATTTAGTACTAAATTTATATAGGCCGAATCAATTCTTCCAAAGTGAGCTCCCTTAACATTCTCTTGGCTAAAAACCCAATGAATTTTTAACTGTTTAGAAAATTCACTTTCAAGAGTTTTTAACTCTCTATAAAACATTGTGGTTTTTGGCGATTTGTTTCCGTAAATTAATGTAAATGTAGAATTTGAATTAGTGTACAAAACAGTTTTCATTATAGAAACTATTGGAGTAATACCACTTCCAGCTGCTATAGCCATAACTGAGGTTTTTTTCTCCTCGGGGACCCATATAAAATTTCCCTCAGGAATTCCTACTAGAATTGTATCTCCTTTCTTTAGCTCTCGATTCACATATGTTGAAAATAAACCTTTTGGAACTTTTTTGACACCCACTTGAAGCAATTCACTATTTGGAGAAGAGCAAATTGAATAAGATCTTCGAACGGGCTTCCCTTTAATATTTAATTCTAAATTAATGTATTGACCAGCATTGTATTTATATAAAGATTCTAATTCTGCAGGNACTTTTATTGATAATATTACAGCCTCTTGTGTAATATGCAAAATATCATAGACTTTTAAGGAGTGAAATTTAGACATAACTTTTTTTACAAATTTAGAAAAACGATTACTATTGATTTTAGAGCTGTAATAAAACCTTTTTAAACACTTGAATTAATAAGTATTTTTAGTAACAAAAAAATAATTTTAAAAAAGGCAAAAGAAATTAAAAAGGTTATTTCCTAATAATTATGACCTTTAAAATNTCAAAACATGGCCCTTAATTTCAAAATACTATAAAAAAATACTAAACAGATGTTTTTTNAGTTATTAATAAACAACAAAATATCATGTCTTTAAGACAATATAACTTTTGGATTATATCATTTCTGTTGCCCATTTTGTTTTCTTGTAGTACAACAAAAAAGGGCTTTATAAATCAGGAGTACCATACTTTGACTACAAAGTATAATGTTTTATTTAATGGAAAAGAGGCCTTTTTGATTGGAGAAGCTATTTTAGAGGAAGCATTTGAAGATAATTTTTTTGAACTGCTACCTGTTGAACCCATTAATCTAAGAGGAGAAAATATTGATAAAACAACGATAGTCCCAGGATTTGATCGTGCAGAAGAAAAAGCGGTTAAAGGAATTCAAAAGCATTCTATGAAGATAAACGAGGTTCAATACAATAGACAAATAGACGAATCTTATCTACTTTTGGGAAAAGCACGCTACTTTGATCGGCGATTTTTCCCTGCTTTAGAAGCATTTAATTTTATATTGGAAAACGGAGCTAATAAAACAAATTTTACAGAAGGTAAAATCTGGAGAGAAAAAACAAATATCAGACTAAAAAATTACGAATTAGCCATAGAAAATCTTCGTCCTTTAGCTCGTGCACTTTTACCAAAAAGCAAAAACTTTTCTCATGCAAATGCAACACTAGCAGACGCCTTTATCAACTTAAAAGAACATGACTCTGCTGCTTTTTACATTAAAAGAGCTGCTTTGAAAGAGCCAAAAAGAAAAAATAAAGCTCGTTATCTTTACATAACTGGCCAACTTTTTGAAGCTTTAAAAAAAAGAGATTCTGCACAATGGGCTTATGGGGAAATTATTGCTTTAAAGCGTAAAGCACCAAGAAAGTTTTTAATTCAAGGCAAGATTAAGGAAACCCTTTTGGACACAACTGTTAATTTTGAAGAACGGGTGGGGTTTTTAGAAAAAATGCTAAAAAACTATGAAAATCAAGTATTTGAACACACAATTACCCGAGCTTTAGCAAAACTTTATTTCAAACAAACCAGAGACAGTATTGCCTTGGATTATTTAGATCAATCTTTAGCGTCACCTTTCCTAGATTCTTATACAGAGATTGAAAATTACCAGGACCTAGCGGATTTTCATTATGAGCAGGGAAATTATCTTAAATCTGGAGAATATTTAGAAGAATTGTTACAATTGTTTGACAAAACATCNGTNACTTACAAAAAATTAAAAAGGAAAAAAGACAATCTTGCNGATGTTATATCTTATGAAAAAAAGGTTCAGAAGACTGATAGTATTATTGGTTTATTTTCTTTGTCTGTTGAAGAACAACANGCATATTTTGAAAATTTCATTAATAAAAAAATGGAAAGAGANGCTTTAAAGATTAAGGAAGAAAATGAGGAAAAAAGTTTTCAACTTTTAAGCCGAACAAAAACTTCCTTTTATTTCTATAATCCCAACCAGGTTTTAAGTGGAAGACAAATTTATCTTGCAAATTGGGGTAATAGACCTAATGTGGACAACTGGAGAAGAGCAAATGCCATCATGAATTTAAATAAGGGAGAAATTAAAAGTGAAGAATCCATTATAAAATCAATAATTATTCAAGAAACTCCAGAAAGTTTTATGGCAAGATTGCCTCAAACAAAAAAAGAGAAAGATAGTTTGATTCTTGTCAATCAAAAAGCTTACTTACAATTAGGGATGATCTATAAAGAAAAGTTCAATGATTTCACTTTAGCTCACAAACGTTTGGAAAGTACTTTATCTTTAAACCCTCCAGATGAAATAGCTGTGCAAGCACTTTACCACCTATTCAGAATTGATGAGAATGAAGCTCCACTTAATGCTGAAGCATATAAAAAAGAGTTGATTCAAAGATTTCCAAATACTCCCTTTGCAAGATTGCTTTTAGATCCAGAAAATTATGATCTTTCAGGAATTGTAACCCCACAATCACTTTATGCTAGAGCATTTAGTCTTTTTGAAGATCAAAAATTTCTCGAAACTTTAAACGAAATTGAATTATTGACTGTGCTAGCTAGTGGAAGTCAAATAGAGCCTAAGATTAGTTTACTCAGAGCACACACAATAGGGAGATTATATGGAATTAATGCTTGGAAAGAGGCTTTAACGGAAGTTGCTACAAATTTTAGCGCCGTACAGGAGGGAATAAAAGCTAAAGAGTTAGTCGATAAAATTAAAAAACAAAATAATTTAAAAGAAATTGGTGTAATCTATAAGAATTATAAGTGGATCTTTCCCTTCAGAGTATCGGAAACAGAAAAAACTAAAACCTTTTTTGTCAAAATTAAAAGGCATTTAACTGACAATAATAAGCTTTGGAGTGTGAGTTTAGACACATATAATCAAGACTATGTTTTCGTTGTTATTCATGGAATTAGAGATCCTAAAGAAATAGATAATTGGAAGGCTAAATATCAGACAGAATTTAAATTATTTGAAGACAATGAGAATTTTGTAACTTTAGCCTCCCAATATCGGGACTACATTAAAAATAAAACCTGGTCAAACANATCGAAATGAAAGGAACAGAGAACAACGGACAATATAGTAAGATTGATAAAAACACAACTCTAAATGGAACAATTAATGCCAAATCGGATATTCGTATTGATGGTAATCTTGACGGAGAGGTTAAAACAACAGGGAAAGTAATAATTGGAAAAGATGCAAATGTTAAGGGAAAAGTTACATGTGCAAATGCTGACATTGAAGGAATTTTCAATGGACAATTAATAGTTTCAGGGGCCCTAAGTTTAAAAACAGGTTCAAATATAGAAGGGAAAGTACGCATTCAAAAATTGATTGTAGAATCAGGAGCTATNTTTAATGCAAATTGTTCTATGCATTCTGCTGAAGACGGGGTAAAAAAATTAAAAAGCGTTAATGAAAAAGAGAAAGAAGCCGAAGAACAGGTGGCTAATATTCTCTAGTCTAGGTTTTCAAATCGCACTAATTATGTGGGGGAGTATTCATCTAGGNGAGTATCTAGATAATAGATTTCCCNCCTCNAAGATNCAATTTGCTTTANNTNTTAGTGCTTTTGCNATAATTTTGATCCTTTGGACTATTTANAAGCAGAGTAAACGTTTCTGGTAATANTCATGAAAAAAAATTTAGNCTTCNCCCTCATTCTATTTATTCTTTTTGTNGCAACCTTTGCAATTCATTTAAAAATTTTACCAGATGCTAAGGAATTTCTAATTAAAAGTTATGTTTTAAATGCAACAGTGGCATCTGCNTCATTAGTTCTTTTAGGATATGGGATGAGAAGAAGAACAAATAATTTNGCTTANTTGTATTTGTTCACTGTCGCTTTAAAACTAATTATTTATTTAACTTTCTTTAATCCTCAATTTCAAGTGGATGGGAATGTCACTCGNGAAGAGTTTTTCATGTTTTTTGTTCCTTATGCATTAGGTCTTTTATCAGAAATAGTTTTGTTAGTAAGACGATTTAANTAATTCAACTAATTTGTAATTAATGATTTTTATTTTAAGGAAATTCAAACTTCAGAATTCGACAAGAAAAGAAGGGTAAAAAAATATTTAAATGTTTCTTTATTTATCTGAAAGCCGTACATTTGCCTCGCAAAAAACTTCTAATTGAACAATCCGCTTTATGCGATTATTTCTTATTAAAATTTATACCTTATTTAACTTTTCAATAGTGTTTTTTGTGCCTTACTCNCTTNATGCAAAAGGGNTTGAATCTNCACAAGATTTANGAAGCGAAATCAAAGAGTATATATCNCACCACTTACANGACTCATACGATTTCAACATTTTCTCNTACACAAAAAGNACAGGCGAACATATTTATGTAGGAATTCCACTTCCAGTGATACTTTGGGACAATGGAATTCAGATATTTTCTTCCTCGAAACTCAAACATGGAGGAAGTGTTGTAAAATCAGGATCTAATTATTACAAATTGGATCATGGAAAAATTTACAAAACCGACGAGTCTGGAATCATTANTTATGANAAAAAAAATCACCCAAAAAACATTGCTCCGCTAGATTTTTCTATTACCAAAGGTGTAGCCAGTATGCTCTTAATTTCAATATTAATGTTTTTCCTTTTTACTGGTCTAGCTAAATCGTACTCAAAATCCAAAGGAATACCCATGGGGGTTGGAAGATTTTTNGAACCTATCATTATCTATTTGAGAGATGAAATTGCTAAGCCTAACATAGGAGAAAAAAAATATTCTTCATATATGAGTTTTTTGTTGACGGTATTTTTTTTCATTTGGTTTTTAAACCTGTTAGGATTAACACCACTTGGTGTTAATGTTACTGGNAATATAGCAGTTACCTTTGGACTTGCTTTATTNACTTTTATTATAACCAATTNAACAGGGACTAAGGACTATTGGTTACACATATTTGACCCGCTTGGATCTTCAATGAAATGGAACTCTAAAATNTTCTTATATATTGTTTTAATCCCAATAGAAGTATTAGGGGTATTTATTAAACCNTTTTCCTTGTTGATACGCTTATATGCAAATATGCAAGCTGGACATATTGTAATCATGAGCATTATAGGATTAATGTTTATATTTAAGAGCTGGCTCGGTAGTTCGCTATCATTTGGACTAGCATTCGCAATAGCCATTATAGAATTATTAGTAGCCTTTCTTCAGGCATACATTTTTACGATGTTATCTGCTCTCTATTTCGGATTTGCTTCGGAGGANCATGAGAGCCATTAAAATATAGAAATATTAAAAATAAGTACTAAATAGAATGTTTAATTTAAATTTAAAAAAATGGAAATCCCTGTAATAGTTGGAGCCGGATTGGCAGTAATAGGAGTTGGAATAGGTATTGGAAGAATCGGTGGCTCTGCCATGGAGGCAATTGGCCGTCAACCAGANGCNTATGGTAAAATTCAAACGGCAATGNTGATTGCTGCCGCTTTAGTTGAAGGCTTTGGTTTCGCTGCNATATTTGCCGTCTAAAAGCAAGTAAAAAAAGTCTTTTAACAATGGAAAAATTAATAAGTGAGTTTTCACTAGGANTGTTTGTATGGCAACTCTTGATTTTTGTTGGGTTGATTTTTTTACTAAGAAAGTTCGCTTGGAAACCTATACTGGATGCAGTAAATGATCGTGAAACCTCAATTAAGGACGCTCTAACTGCTGCAGAAGAAGCACGAGTGGAAATGGAGAATCTCCAATCTGATAATCAGCGAATTTTAAAAGAAGCAAGATCTGAAAAAGAAGCTTTGTTAAAAGAGGCACTTACTACAAAATCAGAAATTATAAATGCCGCAAAAGAAGAGGCACAGCAAGAAGCTCAAAAAATAATTATTCAAGCNCAAGAAACAATTCAAAATGAAAAGCGAGTAGCAGTAAATGAATTAAANCACCAAGTTGGTTCTATAGCNATTGATATTGCTGAGAANGTTCTTAAAAAAGAATTAGAAAGTAAAGAAAAGCAAATGCAGTTAGTTAACCAAATTTTAGAAGATACTGATTTAAAGTAGATGATAGGAAGACGAGCAGCACTTCGTTACGCTAAAGCAATTTTAGCTTATGCCGAGGAGAATAATTCTTCTGGGGCATTGGCAAAAGATATGAATCAAATAAAAGAATTGCTAAATGAAAATAAAATATTACAAATGGCTCTAGAAAACCCTTTGCTAGTAATTGAAAAAAAGAAGAGTATTATTAATGAACTTCTTCCCAATGCTTGTGAAGAGAGTAGAAAGTTACTAGCCCTTCTAGCACAGAATAATCGATTATCTTTATTAGGCGAGACTTCTAAAAAATTTCTAAGCTTATTAGAAGAATCAAAAGGTGAAATTAAAGCGGTTGTCACTTCCGCCGTACCCCTATCTCCAGATCTTGAAATAAAGGTTCTTGAAAAAGCAAAACAGTACTCAAATAAAAAAGTACATATTGTCAATAAAGTAGATCCAAATCTTTTGGGAGGATTTATTTTAAAAATAGGTGACATGCAATACGATGCAAGTGTTCTGCATAAACTTAAAGTATTTAAAACTAAATTAACAAAAACAAACACTATCTAAACATTATTGATAATGGCAGATTTAAATCCCGCTGAAGTTTCAGCAATATTAAAAAATCAACTAGATGGCTATAATGCGACATCTTCGATGGATGAAGTAGGAACTGTTCTAGAAGTAGGAGATGGAATTGCAAGAGTATATGGNCTCTCGAATGCACAATATGGAGAACTAGTTTCTTTTGAGGAAAGTCTTGAGGGAATGGTTTTAAATCTTGAAGAAGATCATGTAGGTGTTGTATTGTTGGGCCCAGCAAAAGGTGTTAAGGAAGGTGATACTGTAAAGAGAACACAGCGNATAGCTTCTATTAACGCTGGAGAAGGTGTTATTGGGCGTGTATTAAACACTCTTGGGCAACCTATAGATGGGAAAGGGATAATAGAAGGAAAACTCTATGAAATGCCCTTAGAACGAAAGGCTCCAGGTGTAGTTTTTCGTCAGCCAGTAAATGAGCCTTTGCAAACAGGAATCAAGTCTATAGATGCAATGATTCCAATAGGACGTGGACAAAGGGAACTGGTTATTGGAGATCGTCAAACNGGAAAAACTACAGTATGTATCGATACAATATTAAATCAAAAAGAATTTTATGATGCCGGTGAGCCAGTGTATTGTGTATATGTTGCAATAGGTCAAAAAGCGTCTACAGTAGCTTCAATTTCAAAAACCTTAGAAGATCGAGGCGCCATGCAATACACAACTATTGTTGCTGCAAATGCTTCAGATCCAGCNCCAATGCAGGTTTATGCTCCTTTTGCTGGCGCAGCAATTGGAGAATACTTTAGAGACACAGGTCGTCCTGCCTTGATTATTTATGATGATCTATCAAAACAGGCAGTTGCTTATCGTGAAGTTTCCCTACTACTTAGACGCCCTCCTGGGCGAGAGGCTTATCCTGGAGA
The DNA here is from genome assembly GCA_002714815.1 of Flavobacteriaceae bacterium. GTDB lineage: Bacteria > Bacteroidota > Bacteroidia > Flavobacteriales > Flavobacteriaceae > MS024-2A. Next base: position 29,066 of record PAYI01000036.1, read on the forward strand.
CGTNTTTTACCTTCACTCGCGTTTATTAGAGCGTGCTGCTAAGGTTATCTCAGATAANGATATAGCTAAAGACATGAACGATCTTCCNGATGCTCTAAAAGATGAAGTAAAAGGNGGAGGTTCTTTAACNGCATTACCAATAATTGAAACTCAAGCAGGNGATGTTTCCGCATACATTCCAACAAATGTTATTTCAATTACTGANGGCCAGATTTTCTTAGAATCTGATTTATTTAACTCAGGGGTNNGGCCAGCAATTAATGTNGGGATTTCAGTGTCACGAGTTGGAGGATCAGCACAGATTAAATCCATGAAAAAAGTATCTGGGACATTAAAACTTGATCAAGCTCAGTTTCGCGAACTCGAAGCTTTTGCAAAATTTGGATCAGATCTTGACGCTGCAACACTAAACGTTATCGAGAAAGGTAAACGAAACGTTGAGGTTTTAAAACAAGCACAAAATGATCCTTTTAAAGTAGAAGAACAGGTAGCTATTATATATGCTGGNTCTAAAAACCTTTTGCGATCAGTACCAGTTCAAAGTGTCAAAGCTTTNGANCAATCTTATTTAGATAATCTCCGCAAGAATCACAAAAAAATACTTTTGGAACTTAAAGCGGGGAAACTTACAGATGATGTTTTGGACACACTCAATGCTGTTGCAAAAGAAACTTCACTTCAATTCGAATAAGTTATGGCTAACCTTAAAGAAATAAGGAATAGGATTGCATCAGTNTCTTCNACTATGCAAATTACTAGTGCAATGAAAATGGTNTCTGCTGCGAAGCTTAAAAAAGCTCAAGATGCAATAATAGCAATGCGACCGTATGCATCTACATTAACTGAATTAATTCAAAATTTAAGTGGTTCATTGGATGGCAATGCTAAAAACCCATACACAGAAGTACGTTACAAAAAGTCTATTTTAATTATTGTGGTTACTTCAAATAGAGGCTTATGTGGAGCGTTTAATACCAACGTAATAAAAAAAACACGTCAGATAATTAAGGAAAAGTATTTGAATCAGAATGTTTCTTTAATAACCATTGGGAAAAAAGGNTCNGAAGTTTTAACTAAAACANNNAAAATTGTTTCTAGTCATGATGCTATTTTTGATGACTTAACTTACAGCAATGTAGNCTCAATTGCACAACAAGTNATGGACAATTATNAAGACAAAACTATTGATGAGGTTGTTTTGGTTTACAANCGTTTTAAAAATGCTGCCACTCAAATAGTAGAAGTAGAGCCATTTTTACCTATTGTTGCTNAATCAGAAACTCCTACAAGTACNGATTATATTTTTGAGCCAAGCCAAAATGAAATTATAAATGAGCTTTTACCAAAAGCTTTAAAGATGCAGCTTTTTAAATCTCTTTGTGACTCTTTCGCAAGTGAACACGGGGCAAGAATGACAGCCATGCATAAGGCAACAGATAATGCATCCGAATTGAGNGATCAACTAAAATTAACATACAACAAAGCACGTCAGGCATCAATTACTAATGAAATACTTGAAATTGTNGGAGGTGCAGAAGCATTGAATAACTAATTAATTTTTAANTANTAAAAANAAAACNCTCTTTAGGGNNTTTTNTTATTATTCANATGATAGGCTATAATTCTACTAGCAGTATCAGTAATCAAATTTCTTGTATTCTTAATTGATTCTTCTAGTGAAATAGGACCATTTTNAATNGGGAAAANTCCTGTAAATCCTTTTTTATAGAGATGTTCATACGGACCCTTAATAGCTCCAGCTATTCCAATTATCTTAACATTATTTTTTTTCGCTAAATGCGCAATACTTCCCGTAAGTTTTCCTTTAGTAGACTGCGAATCTATTTTCCCTTCAGCGGTTAAAATCAAATCTGCTTTTTTCACCTCTTTTTCAAGATTAATCATTTCTGCTAAGATTGAAAATCCTGATGTCAAGGAAGCCCCAAAAAAGCCTAACATACCTGCTGCTGTACCCCCAGCAGCTCCACCCCCTTTAATTTCTTTAATATCGCGGCTGTAATGTTTGTAAATTACATTTGACAATTTATCTAAACTTTTATTTAAAAGCTTAACCTCATCTGAGGAAGCTCCTTTTTGAGGGCCGTACACGTAAGCCGCTCCTAGATTTCCTAGAAGTGGGCTAATTACGTCACAAGCAACCTTCCACTCAATTTTTTCTGAAAAAGAAGGATTAATTATTGAAGAAAGCTTTATTAAAAAAGCTCCACCTTTTTCTAAAGATTTTCCGTTTTGATCTAAAAGCTTACCTCCAAGNGCTTGAAAGATNCCNGCACCGCCNTCAGTTGTAGCACTTCCACCGANACCCAAAATTATTTCTTTNCACCCCTTTGCTAAAGCATCTTTTATCATTAAACCTGTTCCATAAGTTGATGCTTTTATGGCATTTCGTTGTTTTATTGGAATCTGTGCCAATCCAGAAGCATTAGATAGTTCAATCCAAGCAGTTTTTTTTTCTTTAAACAGGAAATATTTAGCTTGAATTTTATTTCCTAAAGCATTTTCTGTTTGACAAGTGACCAATTTTCCTGGAACAGATTTTGTCAATACTTCCAAAGCCCCCTCTCCTCCATCTGAAAAAGGAATTTTTTTAATGAATGCATTTGGTAAAACGCTAATTACCCCTTTGTGTATTGCATCAGCAACTTCTGTTGCAGTTAAGCTTTCTTTAAAAGAATCGGGGATGATAAGAATACGCATATTTATTAAAAGATTTTTGGGAGTAAACTGCTTACGAGTATAATAATAATAAAATAACCAAAAAGAATAGCCAATTCACGTATTCCAGTTGAATAACTTTTAGGAGTAGCAAAACTTGTTTTTTTCTTAATGACACTACTAACAAGAATCCCTACTCCAATCGTAACAAAACATCCTATTGCATTCCACCAAAACCAGAAAATTTCTGGTGCATAAAGCCATAGATAGACATTTAAAAACACTCCTGAAAGAATACCAACATTAGCACCTAACGCATGAGTTTTTTTGGTTAAAATTGCCAAAATAAAAGCACCTAAAATGGGGCCATAAAAGACTGAACCTATCTTATTGATTACTTCAATTACAGTTCCTTCGATACTCCCTGCAAAAAAGGCTAAGAATAAACAGATTAAACCCCAGAATAGAGAAAAGAATCGTGATGTAAGGACATAACTTTTATTTGAAATGCCAGGGTTAAAGCGTTTGACAAAATCTTCCATACTTACGGCAGAAAGTGAATTTACAGTAGAGCTCAAAGTTGACATAGCTGCAGAAAGTATAGCAACAATTAGAATTCCAATAACACCATTTGGTAAATAGTTGATTATAAAAACGGGNACTAATAAATCTGCTTTTTTCCCATTTAAGAAACTTATATTATTTTGATAAACTGTATTTAAATTTTCTTGAAAAGTTACATCTTGAACAAATAAAGTTCCCAGGATAAGGCCCATTAAGCAATACGTTAAAGTAACAGGAAAACGAAAAAAAGCATTAGCAAAAAGCAACTTTTTTATAGTAGGCATATCTTTAGAAGACAATAGTCTTTGAGATTGGGTTTGGTCAGTTCCATAATATGAAGCATATAAAAAGAATCCACCAATTACCATAGGCCAAAAGCCAAAGGCATCATTACCATCAACATTATTTATTCCCAATTTGCTAATTTTTATAGTTGATATTCGGCTTTTATCCACATGAGTCATAAAATTATCAATTCCTCCTAGCTCACTTAAACCTAAAACAAGGCATATTATAATTCCTATAAAGAGAATCACCATTTGAATAACATCTCCCCAAATCACAGCTTTCATTCCCCCTTGAAAAGAATAAATTAGAGTGATTATACCAATGATTAAGATGGAAATCCAAAAATCAACTTGTATAGTAGCTTGGAGGATCAAAGCCATAGTATAAACCATTACTCCTGTTGCGACAGAGCGACTTATTTGAAAAACGATACTGATCAATAATCGGGAGGAAGCATCAAAACGCTTTTCTAGATATTCGTAAACACTAATAATACCTGAGTTATAAAGAGTTGGAATAATAGCAATCATTAAAAAAGCCATTGCCAATGGAACCCCAAATTCATAGGTAAGCCATTGTAAACCACCTCCATCTTTTAATCCTACAAAAGCTGGAGCAGAGATAAAACTAATTGCTGAAAGCTGTGTTGCCATTGTAGAAAGGCTCAAAGGAAACCATCCCATACTTCTACCCCCAAGAAAATAATCTCCAGAAGTTTTATTATCTTTAAAAAAATATCCGATTCCTATAAAGCAAAGGAGGTATACAATTATTATTATATAATCTAACGCGTTCATAAATAGTTTTTAATAATTTCTGTTGCTTAAAAAATCAATCAATAATGCCGCTGTCCAAGAAAAATTAGCACCTCCATATCCATTAATTTCCTCACTGGAAATACTTTTTCTAGGATCAAAATATTCGTAAAACCCTTGATTTTCTATTAAGTAAATAGAGTCTTTTTTTATTCTTTCCGCAAGACTTTCAAAATTATATCGCCTAAATCCATTATAAAGTATCCAGTTAAGGTTTATCCAAATTGGTCCTCGCCAGTATTTTTTTGGATTGAAACGCTCATTATAAGGGTCAAAAGAAGCACANAGATGATGTTCTTTTCCTCCGAATTTTTGTTTTAAAGTTTTAATTAGTTTTAGAGCTCTTTGATCNCCAGGAGCTCCACAAAAAAGAGGACTAAAAGAAGAAGAGGATACAAAAGGAATCTGTCTATTATTTCTTAGATCGTAGTGAACATAAGCTCCAAGTTCGGAACTGAAAAGTTTTTCATTCATCCCTAATTTACTTTTAGAATTTTGTGATTTTAAATAATTAATTTTGTCTATGTTGTTTCCAAGTAATTCATAAAGCTTTATTAGNGCCTCATTTGATCGCATCAAGATGGAATTAAATAATGGGTCTTGAACTAGAAACGGTGAATNTTCTGCGATTTTNTCTTCACTGTAGTTATAGGTTTTGGCTAATTCTATAATATGGAGATAATGGTCATATTCTCTCCTTGAGGGCCGTTGTGAAGGGTCTACATGGGTAGTGTCTTTTCGTTCAAACTTGAATTCTGGGGGATTCATGGTTTTCCAAATATCATCCCACAAAGGAGAATTATCGGTTCCAGACTCCCAATTGTGATAAATATAAACTAGCCCTTCATTATAAATNTCTCTTTTAGTATAGAAATAAACATGATTATTATAGATCTTATCAATATTAAATTCTATAAACTTTAAAATATCTTTTTTATCATTTGAAATATCGTAGAGTTTTTCTAAAACGAAACCAAGAACTGGAGGCTGTGTCATTCCTGTAGATTCATAATTTTTAGGAGCCTCATTGTGTAAGTGGGATTGATGAAAATCAGGCCCAGGAAAATATGTATCACTTTTAGTGTGAAATACAATATGTGGAATAAAACCATTTGACCATTGAGCTAGAAGTAAAGTTTCTATTTCTTTTTTTGCTCTTGGCATATCATAGTGGGCAAGGCCAATAGCAATGAAACCAGAATCCCATTTCCATTGAAATGGATATAGTTTTTTACTAGGTATAGTAAATCCTCCTTCCTGAAAATTTTCATTAAGAATTTCTTGTGCTCTTTTAACTAATGTATTTTGCATAAATTCAAGTTCTCTTTAACAAACTAGNGAAATTAAAAATAATTAAAAATTGGAATTAGCNGGAAGAATATTTTTATAAGAAATTTAATCTTTTCTCTATGTGTTNAAACTAAAAGGTTATAACAAACCTTNTAAGAGTTAAAATAAAAAGAAAAAAATATTTCAAAAAGTAAAAAGAAGTATATTGTAACTGCTATATAGAAAAGAAGATATATGAAGAAAAAGACCTTAATTCGTTGTCTATTAGCTTTTTCAATTATTACTNTTTTCCAATCTTGCAAAAAAGATGAGGAGGAANCAATTGAAACAGAGCCAATACAACAAGAGGCAGAAGATGAGCTTGTAGATCCTTTTTATTCAGTGATAAATGAAGACAGTACCTTAGAGGACTATTGGGATCTTTTTGTTGCAGATGCTATTCGATCTGGTAAATCTGATCCAGGATTTGAAAGAACAGTAAATCTTTTTTTTGGGACTGAACCGGATTTCGCATCAGGAGTCACAGCAGATCATGCTGGAAGGGCATATGATGTTTGTAATCAAGAAACCGTAAGTTTTGAAATTATTAAGTCTTTTTGGGAAGACTTTTCTATTGTACAAAGACTATACACATTTTATCATGAAGCAGGTCACGCTCGATANANGTATCGTCATCCTTATGAACGCTCGGAAATNACCTCAACACCTGAGAATTATCCTATTATGTGGCTTTCAATGGTATCAGAAAACAGCACCTTTGAGGAATTTATAAAAGATAAAAATGATTTTTTTAAAAGAAATTGGGAAGGAGTTAGGTACTTTAATTGCTCTGAAAATTAAACATACAAAAGGATATGATTTTGGGACTGATTTAACAATTTTGCAGCGATTTTTATTTAAAAAAACTTAAAAGTTAATTTTNAAAACNGCAATGATAGTTAACAAAAAGAATGAAAGAAATTTTTGAATAGACTTTTAGAGAGAACTCTTTTTGTAAATTTAATTGATATAAATTAGCCTAATGATTCAAGTTTCTATAAAAAACGAAAGTCCTTATGANCTTCCAACTTATGCAACATCTGGTTCGGCTGGAGTTGATTTAAAAGCGTTTATAGAAGAGTCTTTAATATTGAATCCATTAGAACGAAAAATAATTCGTACCGGACTNAAAATTATGTTGCCAGAAGGATTTGAAGCACAAGTACGACCACGTAGTGGATTGGCNGCAAAACATGGCATTTCAGTTTTAAATGCACCAGGCACTATTGACGCTGACTATCGCGGTGAAGTTGGAGTAATCTTAATCAATCTTTCCAATGAAGCATTTACTGTATGCCCTGGTGACCGAATAGCCCAACTAATTTTGACAAAATACGAGCAAATCCAATGGGTAATTATNGATGATCTCCCAATTTCTGAAAGAGGGACTAGAGGGTTTGGGAGTACTGGAAAAAAATAAAAAATGAAAATTATAGGATCCATGGAAGGGAGAGTTTCTCTGCTCAGGCCACATAGTTTGACAACGACCAAACCCGTCATCATCANTNNGGGACAACTGATTGTTTATCGAATGGTTTATGAAATNTATAAAGTTGTTAATAATGAAATTACAGATATAGGTTTTATTATTGGTGATAAGCATTTTTTTGACCATCAAGTGCTTTTTAAGGGAAATCCTACCTTTGTATGCCTAGGGGATTATTATCACCTTCAACTAAGATGGATAAGCTAACAAAAAACACTTTAATATTACTTTTAAATGCAACGTTTTTTTATGGATGTAAAACCGTAGCTATATTACCTACAAAAACACCCGTCAAAAACGTAAATGTAGAAGCTCTTCTATATAAAATCAGGGATAATTTCCCAAAGGTTAATAAAATGCGTTCAAGAATCAAAGCAACTTATAATGATGGAAAAAGAGAACAACAAGTAATTGTTCAGTTCAGGATGGAAAGTAAAAAAAAGTTGTGGTTAAGTGCTAGCATGTTAGTTCCGATTGCTAAACTAATGGTTACACCAAATAAAGTTTCTTTTTACGAAAAATTTCAAAAGACCTACTTTGAAGGAAATCTTGATTTGATTAATATCCCTTTTGGCACCAACTTTGAGTATTTAGATATAGAAAATCTATTTTTGGGGAAGCCTTTAAGAGATCTAGGAGAGGGCAGATGGAAACAAATTTCAAACCCTCAATACTACATATTGATTTCTCACCGTAACAACAAAGGAATTTCACCTACACTTTTTTTTGANCCCGTTAGTTTTTTATTGAAAGAGCAGCGTTTTTTAATNCCTGGGACCAGTTATANTTTAACAATAAAATATTTACTACACTNNAGAATTGAGGGGNAGTATATACCTAGTTTAATTGAGATAATCTTTTTTGATGGTAATAAATCTAAAAGCNTAGAACTGGAGTTTACTCGTACAGATTTTACTGAGGGNCTAANTTTTCCCTTTAAAATTCCTGAAGGATATTCAAAAATAGACTTGTAAATGAGAAGTCGTNTTTTTTTGGTACTGTTTTTTTGGATTAGTTNNGGTCAGATATTTGCNCAAAAGGTAACTAAAGAGCAAAAGGACTTNGAGGCAAGAAGAATTCAGTTAAAAAAAGAAATTAAACAGATAAATAATCTGCTTTTTTCTAACACAAAAACGAGGAAAAATGCACTCACAGAAGTTGAAAATCTNCAAGTCAAGCTTGAAGTACGTTCAGAATTAATTAAAGTTACAAATAAACAAGCCAACCTTCTTACTAAGAGAATTACTATNAATGAAAGAAANATTTTAGCTCAAAGGGANGAATTAGAATTGCTTAAATNAGAATANGCAGNAATGATTAAAAAATCTTATGTAAGTAAATCCTTTCAAAANCGATTGATGTTTTTNTTTTCATCTAAAAATTTTCTNCAAGCATATAAACGTATTCAATACTTAAGACAGTATTCTAGGTATNGNAGGAANCAAGGAATTGAAATTTCTAAAAAAACAANATTACTTCAACANCTCAATCAAACTTTAATCGACGAAAAAGAGATAAAAACAGTTNTGATTGAGGAAAATAGAGTTGTTAAAAANGAACTCAAAAAGGAGCAGAAAGAACAAGAGTCTTTAATAATATCACTTAAAGAAAAAGAACTCACTTTAAAGACTCAAATCNTTAAAAANGAAAAGCAACAAAAAGCNATAAATAGAGAAATTAAACGNTTGATAAGAGAAGCTATTTTGGCGTCCAATANGGCAGNAGGTAAAAAAGGGAATAAGATATTTCAACTTACTCCAGAAGCNAAACTTATNGCAAGTAATTTTCAAGCCAATAAAGGNCGTCTNCCTTGGCCTTTAGAAAAAGGAGTNGTTATTCAAGGCTTTGGCAGGCAAAGGCATTCGGTCGTAAAAACAGCCACTATACAAAGTAATGGAGTAATTATTGCAACAGAACCCTCAGCCTTAGCTCGTGCAGTNTTTGAAGGTGAAGTAATGTCTATTATTNTNATCAAAGGGAGCAATCCTTCTGTATTAATTCGCCACGGGAACTTTATNACACTTTATACTAACCTTGCNAAACTTTATGTAAAAAAAGGAGAAAAAGTAAATGCGAAGCAAGTTATTGGAGAGGTATTTACCAACAACCAGACAGGAAAAACTCAAATGCAATTTGGCATTTTNAATAACGTCAAGGCACTAAANCCNAAAGATTGGGTCTTTAAAATGTAGTTTAGTCTATCGTTCTTCAAGATACCAAGCATCTTCTTCAAGTGTATACTTTATAAAGTAAAGCATATTTATTGCCTCTTTTTTAGTTGGATATCTNCCATATGCTACNCGGTAAAGACCTTCTNGATTTTCTTGNGCCAATTCAGCAGGATATCCNTCAGCTTTTAATGATTCTAATTTTTNTTCTGCATTATTTAAAGAACGAAAGGATCCTGCGATAATACTNAAGTATTCTTGAGCNAATACAACCTGTTCTTCTNTTGGATTTGTAGCNATAGCAACAGAGATAGNTGATAGATCTTCTAGAGCAAACGTTGCCTCTTGTACATTTTTTTCGATTTGCTTTTGTGCTTTTTCTTGTTCTGAAATTCTTTGTTCAGTAACATAGCGGTCACTAAAATAGTAAGAGCCTCCTAACAAGGTTATACCTATTAATCCAATTGCAACNTATCGCATTATTGGTGATTTTTTTTNGTTTTCTTCCTGCTCCGGAGTAAACATTAAGTCTTCTTTATTTGTATCTTCCATAATGTAAAAGNGTTTAGGTGTAAAATTAGATTCTNTGATGTTTTCACGTTTAAAAAAATGAAGGCCAAATGAGTTTAAGTCAAAATTGGTCTTCNCCNAGGGNTTAAAAGCTATTTTTTTTTCTTTATTTAAATNGATTTCTCCTACACCGGGGAAAAGTATAGCCTGCGTTTGAATTTTCTTTTTCCAGCTGCTCACCTCTTTTTCTATTATNCGCAGGGCATATTCNTAGGTGATATTTTCCTTTCTAGNAATATGATTTGCTAAGATTCCNTCATTAGCAACCAANAATTGGTTGAAATTAACTTCTTTCCTTGGTGGGTAAAATNAACCACCGGANTCTACTTTTGCCCTGAAAGAACGTGTCAAAAAAGCACCAAATTGTGGAATTGTAACACATTCGTATTGGTACAATAGTTCTTTNATAAATNTGGTGATTNGCATAAAGTAAAAATAATAAAATATTACTATAAATTATAAAACGGTTNCANGGAAGCTTTATTATTATTTATATNGAATTTAACAGTGAAAAATTTTAAATNTTACCTTGAAAATTATTTAAAGTANGCTTTNAGAAAACCANTTCAAAGNNCCCNAAGATTTATTATGATAAACGTTTAATNATAAAAANTTTTTTCTAACAAAAATGGGAATTAAGGATGTCTTTAAAATCCTATTTTATCACGAACTCGAAGTAGAACTTNACGTGCTACTTTTCTNGCTTTCTTNGCACCNTTAGCCAAGGCAATNTTTACTTCTTCAGGATTTTGNTGGAAGTAGTNNTATTTTTCCCGTTCCTTAGAAAANNGATCTANTATTAATTCAAATAAGAGTTCTTTAGCATACCCATAACCCATNCCTCCTTNAAGATAAAGGTCANGTAATTTTTGTGTAGATGATTCAGGGGCCAATAGGGAATAAAGCGCAAANACATTACACTTTTCAGGATCTTTAGTGTCTTCAACGGAATTNCTGTTGGTTTGGATNCCCATAATTTGTTTTCTAAGTTTATTTTCAGNGAGAAAAATNTTTATTATATTNTTCTTTGACTTACTCATTTTTTGGCCATCTGTTCCAGGAATATTTTGTGTNTTTTCTTGAATTTTTGCTTTTGGTATAACAAAAGTTTCTCCCATTTGGTGATTAAANCGGGAGGCAACATCTCGAGTTATCTCCAAGTGCTGGAGTTGATCTTTCCCTACTGGGACAATTTCTGCATCATATAGTAGAATGTCTGCAGCCATTAACATAGGATATGTAAATAAACCACTATTCACATCTGATAAATCTTCTGACTTATCTTTAAAAGAATGAGCTAGAGTTAGTCTTTGNAAAGGGAAATAGCAATTCAAANACCAAGTTAATTCAGTTACNTCGCTCACNTCACTCTGTTTGTAGAAATGAGTTTTTTCAATGTCTAGNCCACATGCTAGCCAAGTAGCTGCTGTTGAAAAGGTGTTTTCTCGAAGNGTTTTACCATNTTTGATTTGAGTAAGAGAATGCAAATCTGCTATAAANAAAAAAGAATTGTCCTNTGTTNCTTTTGCCATTTTTATAGCAGGCAAAACNGCACCAAGTAAGTTTCCTAAGTGGGGAGTTCCAGTTGACTGAACNCCAGTTAATATCCTTGCCATATAAAATAAATTTTTAACAAAGGTAAGCTTCCTCACTATATGAGCGCAACTCTCTTTTAGAGATTTTTCTACACCCTAANTTTTAAACATTAAGATTANATATGGCGAATACCAATTTAATTGATAAAAGTNAAGANANGAAAATTATTTGTAANGCTTTGTTATTCCNGATAAAAATAAAAATGTTNGAAATTTTTATATTTGNTTTATGAGAAAAGCCTTATTGGTAATTTGGAGGATTTGGTTTTATTTTTTGAGTGCAGTTCCNGTAATANTTNTGTTTATTCCTCTAGCTTTATTACTNTTAACNAGAAATGGCTATACTTATCTCTACTGGGTAGCANGAAACATATGGGCTCCTTTNGTTATTTTTTTCATGGGATTTTGGTTAAAACGAATTAATACATTCCCTTCTGAAAATTTAAGTATGATGCTCATCGCAAACCATACTAGTTATATTGATATAATGCTCATGTTTTGTATTCGAAAAAAACCTTTTGTATTTGTTGGGAAAGAGGAATTAGTCAGAATTCCCTTTTTTGGATTNTTATATAAACGTGCNGCAATTACAGTAGACAGAAATTCTTTGGAGAGTAGACAGCAAGTTTATGTTAGGGCACAGAGATTTATTCAAAAAGGTTATAGTATATGTATTTTTCCTGAACGAGATTATCTAGACGAAAGTGTACTATTAAACAAGTTTAAAAGAGGAGCTTTTAAATTGGCAATTGAACACCAAATACCAATTTTGCCAATGGTTTTTTTTGATTGTAAGCGGAAATTCCCTTGGTATACTACTCACGGGTATTGTGGTTCTCTAAGGGTTAAGGCATTGAATTTAATTGAAACCAAACACATGACGGAAGCAGACATTCAATCACTTGTAAAATTATCTCATAAAGAAATAGAAAACGAATTACTGGCAGACCCTAAGCAAAATGCTATAAAGGCTATTGAAGTTTGGAAAAAGCAAGCAGTATAGTTATGTGTTAACTTCTTTAAGTGTTTCCATAATTTTCTTTTCGAGTTCTTCCATTAATTCAGGGTTATCCTTTAACAAAATTTTCACTGCATCTCTTCCCTGTCCAATTTTAGTTCCTCCATAGCTAAACCAAGATCCACTTTTATTTATGATTTCATAATTCACGCCGAGGTCAATAATTTCTCCAATTTTGGAAATACCTTCTCCATAAATTATATCGAACTCTGTTGTTCGAAAGGGTGGNGCAACTTTATTTTTGACCACTTTCACTCTAGTTTTGTTTCCCATCACTTCAGCTTCTGAGGTTTTTATTTGTGTTGATCGACGAATATCTAACCTTACTGAGGCGTAAAATTTAAGTGCATTACCGCCAGTTGTTGTTTCTGGATTTCCAAACATTACACCGATTTTTTCTCGCAGCTGGTTAATGAAAAAAACTGTACAATTTGTCTTGCTTATGGAAGCNGTAAGCTTTCTTAATGCCTGAGACATTAATCGCGCGTGAAGNCCCATCTTTGAGTCTCCCATTTCACCTTCGATTTCGCTTTTTGGAGTNAGTGCTGCAACAGAATCAACAACGACTATATCAACTGCTCCTGAGCGGATAAGGTTATCAGAGATTTCAAGAGCTTGTTCACCGTGATCNGGTTGTGATATAATTAACTCTCCTAAATCTACCCCAAGTTTNTCAGCATAAAAACGGTCAAANGCATGTTCCGCATCTATAAAAGCTGCAATACCCCCTTGTTTTTGACATTCAGCTATTGCATGGAGNGTTAAGGTTGTTTTCCCTGATGACTCAGGACCATAGATTTCAATTACGCGACCACGAGGGTAACCACCTACACCTAATGCAATATCAAGCCCAAGAGAGCCAGAAGGAATTGTCTCTACTTCTTCTATCGCTTCATCCCCTAATTTCATTACAGTACCTTTCCCATAGGTTTTGTCTAGTTTATCTAGCGTTAACTGAAGAGCTTTTAGCTTTGCACTGTTTTGATCTGCCATAACACACTTTTTAGCTTTGCTAAAATACACTTTCTTGCTGCCGCTTCCAAGTCTGTTTTAGGTGCATTATTAACAATTTTTTTTCGTAGGTTTAAAGCATAAAACNATTTCAATGAAAGCTCTAATTTTTCTATTTAATATTATAACTATCCAACTATTAGCTCAAGATATTTTGCCTCTAAGAGAACGAGCAATTCTAATTGACAAAATCCAAAAAGAACGTATTGAAAATCTTCTTCCTCAACTAATGAAAGAACAGGATATTGATTTATGGGTAATGATTACTCGTGAGTATAATGAAGACCCAGTTGTGAAAACTTTGCTGCCTCCAACTTGGTTAAANGCTAGAAGACGCACAATATTAGTTTTTTCTAAAACCAAGGANGGAATTGATCCTGTTGCTATTACTCGCTACAACTTTGGGAATAATATTAGATCAATNTGGAATAAAGAAAAGGAACCCAATCAATGGAAAGCTCTAGCTGATTATATTGTGAGTCAAAACCCAAAAAAAATTGGAATAAATGCTTCAAAGCATTACGGGATTGCAGATGGACTAGCTAAAACAGATTATGACGGTATGATGTATGCATTACCTTCAAAATTCCAAAAGCGTATAGTTTCAGCAGAAACCCTTGCAGTGAGATGGATAGAAACCAGAACACCCATAGAAATGACACTTTTCAGCCAATTGTCAGAAATTACCCACAATATAATTTCAGAAGCTTTTTCTACAAATGTTATTACTCCTGGGGTAACCACCACTGAAGATGTGGTTTGGTGGATGCGNGAAAAAGTTTCTGCNNTAAAATTAAAAACTTGGTTTCATCCTACTGTAGATGTGCAAAGAACTGGTGCAAGTGACTTATACTCATTTGATGCAAAATCCAAATTTGACATTATCCAACCTGGTGATTTGGTTCACTGTGATTTTGGAATTACTTATTTGACCTTGAATACTGATTGCCAAGAGTTAGCCTATGTACTCAAACCCAANGAAATTCAAGCACCAGAATTTTTAATAGAAGCCCTGCGACAAGGCAATGCNGTTCAAGATGCCTTGACTGATAATTTTAAAAAAGGAAGAACAGGTAATACAACTTTAAAAATTGCAATAGATACAAGTAAGGAGTTAGGATTGCGTCCTCAAATATACACTCATCCCCTTGGGCTATATGGTCATTCTGCAGGTACTACCTTTGGAATGTGGGATGCCCAAGATGGCATTCCTGGGTCGGGAGAACACCCGCTTTATGAAAACACTGTTTATGCAATCGAGCTTAATACCAAAGTTTACATTAAAGAATGGGGAAAAGATGTTCGTGTAATGTTGGAAGAGCCTGGATATTTCGGTCCTGAAGGTTTTCGGTATGTCAATGGGCGTCAAACAAATCTTATCTTNATTGGAAAGAAAAGTAACTATCTGAACTAATCATTAATTTTACAATCATCTTAAAGTAGAAAATTAATTGATTAAAGGTGGATTTTTTTATAGTTGAGTAAATGAGAAAAATCCCAACTACTTTCCCTGTAAAATTAAAATTCTAATTTAAAACAATCCTTTTCCCTAACTTTGCAAAACTCTTAAAACGTTTATAGAATGCAACTGTATAACAAATTAAGTGCTCAAGAACGAGCTATAATGCTTGATAAAGCTGCTGGCGAAAGGCTNACTTTGTCTTTTTATAAATACGCGCATATTGGCAATCCACAATTGTTTAGAGACCATCTTTTTTTATCTTGGGATCNTTTAGAAGTTTTAGGNCGCATCTATATTGCTAAAGAGGGNATTAATGCNCAATTATCAATTCCCGCANTGCGCTTTGAGGCTTTCAAAGCCCATCTAGATAGTATCTTTTTTTTAAAAAATGTTCGTCTCAACATTGCTATTGAACATGATCTTAAATCTTTTTTAAAACTTACCATTAAGGTGCGAGATAAGATTGTAGCTGATGGGTTAGATGATAGTCAATTTGATGTAACTAAAAAAGGAGTCCATGTCAGTGCACATAAATTCAATCAATTACTAGAAGACGAAAACACCATTTGTGTGGACATGCGTAACCATTATGAAAGTGAGATAGGGCATTTTAAAAATGCTCTTACTCCAGATGTAGACACTTTTCGAGAATCCTTAAACATTATTGAAGAAGACCTTTCAAAATATAAAGAGGATAAAAATGTAGTGATGTATTGTACTGGAGGTATTCGTTGTGAAAAGGCTTCAGCCTATTTCAAATACAAAGGGTTTAAAAATGTTTATCAACTTGAAGGAGGAATTATAGAATATTCACGACAGGTAAAAAATCAAGACTTAGAAAACAAATTTACAGGCAAGAATTTTGTCTTTGACGAACGTCGTGCAGAACGTATTTCTGATCATATTATTTCTAAATGCCACCAATGTGGGAATATGTGTGACTCTCATGTTAACTGTAAAAATGAAGCCTGTCATTTGCTATTCATTCAATGTAAATCCTGCAGAGAAAAGATGAACTCCTGCTGTTCACATGTATGCAAAAATATTGTTTCAATGCCTGAAGAAGAGCAAAAAGCTTTACGAAAAGGGATAAGGAATAGCAACAAAATTTTTAAAAAGGGCCGTTCAAGGCTACTTAAATTTAAGAATTAAATTAAGAGATTATTAGCTTTTGATTAATCTAAATCCCTGTATCTTTAGAGTCTAATTTATTAAAGTACTCAATAGTTGCTAAACATTTTGTTCTGCTATAGCTACTTTTTAGAAAGGGGAAAAGATTTGAAGAGAATAATATATAGCTTCAATTTCATAAGGCTAGTAATTACATTCGCATGCGTTTTGGGTTGTCAATCCAATAGTGGCTTTACTGTATACCAGTCAATAAATATTGAGGGTTTAGGGACTAGTCCGATAGTTTTTGAACTTCCAGAAAAAGTTTCTGACGATTCTATTAAAAATATTTTTATCCGCCTTAGGAATGATAATAGTTACCCTTATGCAAATATTTTTCTTATCGTTAGTCTTCAAGCTGGAGAGAAAATTATAACAAAAGACACTTTAGAATATTCTATGGCTTCTCCTAATGGGGAATGGTTAGGATCCGGATTTACGGAAGTAAAAGAAAGTAAATTGTGGTGGAAAGAAGGTGTAATTTTTCCAAAAGAACGCCCTCTACTTATTAATTTATCTCAAGCAGTTCGAAACAGTGGTGCTGTTGAGGGCGTTTCAAAACTTAAAGGGATTATTTCTGTAGGAATAAGTATTGAAAATCAATAAAGATGGCAAAGAAAAATAGAGAATTGGAAATAGCTTATCGAAAATTCAGAAGAATTTTATGGGGGCTTTTCATTTTTGGTAATGCTACAATTATATTATTATTTACCGGTGCAACTTTAGGACTATATGGCCCAATGCCTGATCTTCAACAACTTGAAAACCCAAAAACCAATTTGGCCACTCAGATTATCTCTTTTGATGGTACTATTTTAGGTAAATACTATTTTGACGATAATCGAACACCTATTAAGTTCGAAGAAATCCCAACCCACATGGTTGAAGCGTTAATTGCTACTGAAGATGAACGTTTTTACAATCATTCTGGTATTGATTGGCGTGGAACAATTAGAGCATTTGTTTATTTTGGGAAACGTGGAGGAGCAAGCACTATCACTCAGCAATTGGCACGACAGATTTTTGTAGGGGTTCGATCTAGAAATATATTTAAAACAATTCTTCAAAAAGCACAGGAGTGGGTTATTGCAGTTCAACTTGAACGCCGTTATACAAAAAAAGAAATTTTAGCCATGTATTTAAATAAATATGACTTTGGATATCAAGCAGACGGTATCCGCTCAGCTGCAAAAATCTTTTTTAATAAAAAACCAAAGGAACTTTCAATAGAGGAGTCAGCAACCCTTGTAGGGATGCTTAAAAATTCATCCCTTTATAATCCTATACGAAGACCAGAACGTGTCAAAGCAAGGAGGAATATAGTTTTTCAACAAATGTTCAGGAATGAGTTGATTAATATAGAGGAGCAAGATTCCTTGGCCAAACTCCCACTAAAAGTTACATTTACTCCTGAATCTCATAGGGAAGGATTGGCTACTTATTTTAGAGCCTATTTGAAGGAATTTATGGATAAATGGATTGAGGCAAACCCTAAACCTGACGGAACCCGGCACAATTTATATCGTGATGGCTTGCGAATATATACCACAATTGATTCTCGAATGCAAAAATTAGCTGAAGTGTCGGTAAGTGAACATATGAAAAATTTGCAACAAGAATTCTTTTTACAAAATTCGGAGGAATCAAATCCTACTGCACCTTTCTTAGATTTAAGGGAGGGTGAAATTGATACACTTTTAGAGCGAACAGCATACAGAAGCGAGCGTTGGCGAAAAATGAAATTGGCAGGAATTCCAGAAGAAAAAATATTAGCTTCATTTAAAAAGAAAGAACAAATGCAAGTCTTTAGTTGGGAAGGAGAGATTGACACCATTATGACTCCTATGGATTCTATTCGTTATTACAAACACTTTTTACGCGCCTCCTTGATGTCTATGGAACCTCAAACAGGACATGTTAAGGCATGGGTTGGAGGATTTAATTATAAGCATTTTCAATATGATCAAGTAAAACAAGGGAGGCGTCAAATTGGCTCTACATTTAAACCATTTCTTTATGCAACGGCTATAGATCAATTAAAACTTTCTCCTTGTGATTCTTTACCAGACGCCTTATACTGTATAGAACCAAGAAAGCATGGTAATATGGATGCATGGTGTCCTAAAAATTCTGGCGATAAGTATGGTCAAACTCGAACTTTAAAAAATGCACTCGCTAATTCTGTAAACACTGTGAGTGCTAGGATTATGGATTTAGTAGGTCCTCAACCTGTAATTAATTTAGCTCGAAAAATGGGGATTACATCTTACCTTCCCACAGTTCCCTCAATTGCCTTAGGGACTCCAGACATAAGCCTATTTGAGATGGTAGGTGCTTACAGCACTTTTGCAAACCAAGGGATTTATGTAAAGCCCATTATGATTACTCGAATTGAAGACAAAAATGGGCGTGCATTATATGAAGTTCTTCCTGACACTCAAGATGTTTTAAGTCAAGAAGCTGCTTATGTAACTGTCAATTTGATGCAAGGTGTCACAACAGCTGGTTCTGGTGCAAGATTGCGTCACGCAGGTTTAGAAAAGACCAATTATGTTTATGAGAATGTTGTTACAGGCTATCCTTATATTTTTGAAAATCCAATAGCAGGAAAAACTGGCACAACTCAAAATCAAAGTGATGGTTGGTTTATGGGGATGGTTCCAAATTTGGCAACTGGAGTATGGGTAGGAGGAGAAGATCGCTCGATNCATTTTAAAGAAATTGCTTATGGACAGGGGGCAACAATGGCATTACCAATTTGGGGGAACTATATGAGGGCNCTGTATCAAAATACTGAATTCGGTATTTCTAAAGAAGATTTTACTGCACCTGAAATATTAACCATACCTGTTGACTGCGACGAAATGGCTGACATAAAGTCCATNAAAAAGCCCAAGGGGAAGGCNGATTTAGACGCCCTGGGGTTTTAAGGACCTTGATCACCAGCATGCCATTCAGCATAGCAGGTTTCTGTTTCTCTTAGAATTAAATGATGCAAGCTTAGATGCTTTGGCAGCCTTTCTTTAATTTTTTTGGCAAAATCTATAACCATCATTTCACTAGTAGGCTGATATTGAACCCTCACTACCTTGAGTCCTTTATCNTCCATTATATCTGCCAACTCTTTATGAGGGGAGTTTATATTTAGAATAGTTGCATGGTCAAAAGGTTCAACGATAGTCTCTTTGACAATTTTTTTTAGATCACCAAAGTCCATTACCATCCCGTATTTTATGTGATTGGGATCTGAAATAGGCCTTCCAAATAANGTGACTGAGAGTTTATAACTGTGGCCGTGTATATTTTTGCACAAGCCGTCATGTCCAAAAAGGGCATGACCCGCCTCAAATTTAAACTCTTTTGTTATTCTAATCANTTTATCCATTTGATTTACAGAGTTTTAATNATTTTTTGAGCTTCATCTTGTAGTAAAAGTCTTGCAGTAATTTCAGCATTCCCTGGTAGAAGCGTATGCCAATGATCGGTATTTTTCCAGTGTAAATTCCTAAGGTCTTTTGTTGCTTTTTGTGAATAGCGAGCAAATTTTTTGACCGTTTCATCTACAAGTTGATTTAGTTGTTCTTCTGAAGAGGCGATTATAGTGTATAATCCTTTTTCAGCTGCCCATTCTGCAGATTTCCAATTTTCAGCTTCTAAGGAAAGTTGTNCAAATGCAGTGTTTCCAATTTTNCTTGATAATGCAGGTTCAATTACATAAGGNCCAATACCAATAGACAATTCAGATAGTTTTACCNCAGCATTTTTATTTGCAAGNATNTAATCACAGGCTGCAACAAGACCTACTCCTCCACCTACTACCTTACCATGTACACGAGCTACNAGAAATTTACTTAATGATCTAATTGTATTAATAACATTAGCAAAACCCATAAAAAAGGCTGTAGCATCTTTTTCTGTTNTCAAGGTTTTCATCTCTGAAAAAGAAGCGCCACCACAAAAGGCNTTGGATCCTATNCTTTGAAGAAGAATTACTTTTACTTCTNTTTCAGCTTCTAGAAGTTGAAGTTGATGAGACATTTGTTCAAGTAATTTGCTAGACAACGAATTTCCTGCAAGGTTACCAAACTCTANGATTCCCACTGGTCCTTCTCTATAATGTTTTACANAAGGTTCCATTTCACTGTAAAAGTAAGGAAAGTCCAAGCGCTTCTAAAACTTTTTCTTTTCTTCTCTGTAAAAAGAGCAATAATCCNCTAAACTAAAAAGATATTAAGAGAAAAAAGGAATGCTTAAGTTAAGTCTTGGTATTTTTATAAAAAATTTTATCATGCAACATTTTACTTACAAAATATATTACTTCTCCACTATACCCTCATCGCTATTGACAAATATAGACTAAAGGCCTGCTTTTGTTTACTCGTTTTTATTTGTCGTCTTTATTGCTGTGTGTTTTAAGCACATATAGCCAAGCACAAAAATATGTGGGTTTAAATATAGATAATGACTTNTTCTTTGGGATCGATCGATATTACAGCAGTGGGATTTTTTTAGAATACGGATTGCTATATAAAAAACCTAATGACTCTATTTCCAAAGGGGGATATGTTTCAAAACATTTNACTCTAGGACANGAAATAAATACACCTTCTCGAAGATTAACTAAAGATCTCAATAAAATGGATTATCCTTATAATGGATGGTTNTTTTTGGGATATCAGCAACAGAAACTTCAACATCTTGATTTTGGTTATGGTTGGGGAATTNAATTGGGAACTACAGGAGCCAAGGCTTCATTAGCTAAATTTTTTCAAAACACTTATCACATTCACATTCTTAATCTAGAGCCTTTAACTTGGGCATTTTCTATTCCTCAGGCCTTTCATTTTAATGTCAATGGAACAATTCTATGGGGGAAGCCTTTAGGGGGGAAATGGAAATGGATAAACTTAAATTATCTCCAAGCTGGAACCTTTAGAGTTTCTGCAAAAACCCGATTTGGTTTTCAGCTGGGGAATCTTCCAGGCCTTCCTTTTTTTGGTAATCGTTTGGAACTAATCCAAAACGGAGTATCTTTTTTTTTAGGAATGGAACTAGAATACAACCTTCATGATTATTCCCTTTCAGGCAGTTTGATTAGAGNAAACAGCCCCTTTAATCTTCAAGCNAATGATTTTAGAAATAAGTACCAACTTGGGCTGGTATTTGTAAGATTGCCCTGGAAAGCCCATCTATTATTAAATAATAGTTCTCCCTACATTGAAACCCAACGTTACCAGGATCATACTTTTTTGAATATCTCATTAACATACTTGTTTTAGAAATTCAAATAAATGGAGTCAATTGGGTTTAGAGTAGTTTAAAGAATCTAANGATAAATGAGATTAGCTTTTGACTCTNGAACTCCACAATTTATAAACAAAGCCCCCCTGAAAACCTGAGTTGTTATTTGTCTGAGAAAGAGTTGGAGAGCTGTTTCGTGTAGCCCACCTAAAGTTCAAGAAACCATAGAATCTTTTAAAAAAATGATACCCTATCTGTGCAAACCCNCCTAAACTATTTTTGAAAATATTTTCTGCATAGTTTACCTTGCGAGCAAATTCATTTAAGCTTACTTCATATTCACCTTTTTGGTATCGGTTGTATAATCCTCCAAGACTTATACTTACTCGTTTTGTTGGGTTTAATCGAATTCCAAGGGGAATAGAAAAATATTTAAGATTGTCTTGTCCCAATGAATCTTTAATAGTGTANGAATAAGAAATAGGTGTGTAGTTCAGNCCACTAATAAAACCTACCGTCTNGGAAACATTATACTCTAACTGAAGTAAGCTCCCTAGAGTAATTTTGGGATTGGTATTTTCTTTATCNGTATTNATTCGATTAACCTGAATACCTAAATTTATTGACCAACGAGAATAAAAATTATCTAACACTGGACCTTGNTTGTATTGTTGAATTAATAATTCGCCACCTTGTGCTTGACTGAAATAGGAGAAAAAAGATACAGCTAAACAGAATAAAAATGAAAGTAGACGAGACAGAAATTNCATTAAGTGACTTTGATAATATAAACCTCTAGTTTGCAAAAAAATTGTTTCTATAAATAAAAATTAAATGATCAAAACATNAAAGTTTATCATTTTGATTACTACATTAATACAAAATATTCTAAAAAAATTAACTTATGCCTTTCTATTCATCTATGAAAAATCTACTATTGATATTTATTACAGGGCTCTTTTTTTTCACAGCTTGTAAACCACAAACCTCCACACATCCCAATGTAATCATTATTATGGCAGATGATCAAGGATGGGGAGATTTAAGTTTGCATGGAAATCTTGATTTAAAAACACCAAACATTGATAGAATAGGTCTTGAGGGGGCTCAATTTGAAAACTTTTATGTTAGCCCTGTATGTTCGCCCACACGNGCAGAGTTGCTTACTGGGCGTTACCATTTTAGATCAGGAGTATACTCCACNTCAGCAGGGGGAGAACGTTTAAACTTAGATGAGAGAATATTGGCACAAGTCTTTAAAAAAGCAGGATATAAAACTGCCTTATATGGTAAATGGCATAGCGGAATGCAATATCCTTATCATCCTAATGCGAGAGGGTTTGATGATTTTTATGGTTTTTGTTCTGGCCATTGGGGTAATTATTTTAATCCCCTTCTTGAATATAATGGTGAATTAGTTAATGGGAAAGGATTTATTACTGATGACTTAACGGATCATGCTCTTGATTTTATGGAATCNTATTCNAAANGACCATTTTTTATTTTTTTATCTCTCAATACCCCTCATAGCCCTATGCAAGTACCAGAGAGGAACTGGAAACCTTTAGCTGCAAGAAATTTAATAAATAATATAGAGTCACCACACCTTAAACATACTCGTGCAGCACTCGCGATGGTTGAGAATATTGACGAGAATGTAGGCCGATTAATTAACCGATTGAATGCATTAAACTTAGAAGAAAATACACTAATTATTTATCTTACTGATAATGGGCCTAATGGTGTTCGATGGAACGGAGGAATGAAAGGAATTAAGGGCTCTACTGATGAGGGGGGCACACGTTCCCCACTATTTATTCGTTGGAAAAATACAATAAAGCCCAAACATATTGAACAACTTGCTGGCGCAGTGGACTTATTGCCCACCTTAAAAAATCTGACAGGAATTAATGAAAAAGAGNTTAAAAAAATAGATGGAATTGATTTAANCCCTTGGATACTNAATCATCAGACACNTGAAANAAAGCGAACNTTAGTCCANTATTGGAAAGATCGTATTAGTCTAAGAAATCAACACTATCGCNTAGATGAAAACGAAGTATTATATGANATCAAAAATGACCGCAAACAAAANCATCCTCTTTCGAATTTACATANAANCTACAAANAGCTTAAAAAAGAAAAAGAGGNATTGCTTAAATCANTTGTATTTCCNAANAAAGACACAGANACAAGACCTTTTANTTTAGGCCATCCTAAAACTATATGGACNCAATTACCTTCTCGTGATGCCTTGTTTGAGGGAAATCCAAAANGGAGCAATAAATATCCAAACTGTACTTTNATTACACAATGGNTTTCAAAAGAGGATAAAATTTACTGGAATGTTGAAGTCCCTGAGNCTGGATATTTTGAAGTTACACTTTATTATACATGTGAGGAAGAAAATGTTGGGAGCAATGGAAAGATTACTTTTAATGGCAGTGTTTTGAACTGGAAAATTTCAGAACCTTTTGATTCTAAACTTAAAGGATCTAAAATAGATCGCTCTTTACGAATTGAATCTTATACAAAAGAGTTCAAACCTTTAAAAATTGGAACTCTATTTTTGAAAAAAGGGATAGGTAAACTTACTATTCAAGCAGAAGAGGTTTCTAGATCTAAAGTAATGGATTTGAGAATGATTCTATTTAAAAGGAACCAAACTTAAGATGAGCTTTAAAGAAAACATTGATTTTTTTTAAATAAAGGAAGAACAAAAAAGCCGAAGGAATTATTCCCTCGGCTCTAAAAAAAAACAAATTGGTTTATGAAATACATTACCAATTTGAAATTAGTAACAAAATTTTAAATACGGTGTCATAAATTCATTTTTTTAGATAAAAAAATCAGATTTTGCGAATAAATAACCCATTAATATTCCCAAAATCAGGATAATTATTTTTTCAAACTTAAATATAAATTTGAATCTTTTTTCCCAAGCGTCGGGGATTTGATTGTTATTTTCATCTTTAGCAAAACCAGTTTTAATAGATTTTTTAGAACTCCACAAAAAAAGAAGGAGTAAGACCGCTAATCCAGAAACAATAAAAAAAAGATATTTGATCATTTTAAAAAAATATTATATAAAATTAAAGATAAAAAAAAATTATTCGGAGATAAATGAAGTCAATTAGAAAAGCGATTATGATATACTTTCGGAATCCTTTTTTATCATTAGTAAAAAGTAATAAATTTATATGGTTTAAAATAAGAATTACAATATAAAATGGGGATGTAGCTCAGCTGGCTAGAGCGCTTGACTGGCAGTCAAGAGGTCGTGGGTTCGAGTCCCATCTTCTCCACTAGTTTTCCTAGGTAATACTTGTAATTGAAAAAGTAGTTACAGTATAAAGTTAGTCAATTTCTTGGCACTTATTTGGCACTATTTTAGGTTTCAAAGTTATAAACAAGGCCCCTTAGAAAAAATTTGGCATAAGGCAACTTGGATAGGTCATACCTGAAACTTTTTTAGTAAGCTAATATTTAATATCTGCCTAAAGACCAACCAATGGCCCCCCCCTGAATAGCACCCATAATTCCCGATATAAATATATCTGTTAAAGCAAATTGAATTGAAACAATATTGGTTAGAGCCATAAATTGGAAGCCAAAAAAGGTAAAAGTTAGAAGTCCAAACCAAATCCCTGTAATTAATCCATTTTTCAAATTTGTAATACCCATTTTATCAAAAGTTATAACCCATAA
>PAYI01000037.1 GCA_002714815.1 Flavobacteriaceae bacterium
GTCTTCCTGCACGCGGCATGGCTGGATCAGAGGTGCCTCCATTGTCCAATATTCCTCACTGCTGCCTCCCGTCGGAGCCTGGTCCGTGTCTCAGTACCAGTGTGGGGGATCTCCCTCTCAGGACCCCTACCTATCGAAGTCTTGGTGAGCCGTTACCTCACCAACTAACTAATAGGACGCATGCCCATCTTCTACCACCGGAGTTTTCTTCATTTATTGATGNCAATAAATGATCGTATGGGGTATTATTCCAAATTTCTCTGGGCTATCCCCCTGTANAAGGTAGGTTGCATACGCGTTACGCACCCGTGCGCCGGTCGTCAGCGAATTGCAAGCAATTCCTGTTACCCCTCGACTTGCATGTGTTAAGCCTGCCGCTAGCGTTCATCCTGAGCCAGGATCAAACTCTTCGTTGTTGTTTCTTTATAAATTTCCGCAACAAACTAAAAATTGACTTGGTCAAAATGGTTCTATTCACTTGTATCTTTCGATACGCGCTGTCATTCTAATTTTTTTTTCAATGAACGTTAAGCTAAAAAACCAAGACAAAAAAAATCGCCAATAGGCGTTTTAGCGGATGCAAATATAAAACCCTTTTTAATTCTTTCAAGTAGTTTTAATGAATTTTTTTAAAAAAAATTAATGAGATGATTTTTAAAATTATAATCATAAGGTTTCAACTATTCAAAAAAGTTCCAAATCAAACCAAATCTAATTGAAAAATCTCTATAAGGCACATATGGGGCTGCATAGTAATCGTAAGTGGAATTAATATTTATTAAATGTTCTATTGGTGCAGATATATTTTCAAGTTTTAAGAAGACGCGTGAACTTTGAATTTTTGCATTAAAGAAAAAATCTATTCTAGGATATTCTCCAATCTTAGTTTGATTTTGAGTAACAAACTCTGCTAAAAGAGGATTATATTGGTCTGCATAATAGTCTGTAAAAAAGACAAAAGTTGCTCCAGATTGAAAGAATAAGGCTTTGTTAAACATCGAGGATGTCAACATAAAAGTACTTCGAATTATCCATTCAGGAACATTTAATGCTAATGGTCCAGAAAGAATTTCTTCTGTATTTTTTTCTTGATTTACTCTCTGATATTGAAAATTATTTACCAATGAAAACTTTCCTAAATCTATTCTCTGATCAAAACGTGCCTTAAAATATTCTATCTTTTTATCAGTTTGATTTACTTCAACAAGAAATTTCTCATTTAGATCGTTTAAGGGTGTTATATTATTAAAGAAAGTAAAATTCTTTATCGTTGACCACTCCCCTTTTACGCTTCCCCATTTGGGATGGTAAACCACAATAGATCGTGTACTAAACTCCTGATTCAAAAGGGAAGTGTTTTCCCAGTTGTAGGCTATATAATCACTTTGATTTAAGTAAAAATTAAAGTTCAAAGGTTGAGATCGATATTTATATGAGGTTCCTAATTTGATGTTTTTAATTATNGGGCGAGCTAACTCTAATGTTAATGCTTTTGTTGCATATTCATTTTTTAAAGATTGGTATGCACTCACATTCGTCTCAATTCCATAAAGATTTTTTTGCCAGCGTATTTGAGTTGCAATTTGGTTTGTATTTATTTCATTTGAAAGTAATGTATCTTTTTCATATTCATTTTCTCCCAAAACATAATTCCAATTATAATGAAATAAGTCAAGTTTAAGTTCTCCAATCGATTTATCATTATAGTAGAGGAATAGTTTGTTTTCTAAAGTGTTAAATGAAGTACTATCCCGAACATTCGAGGTATCGTACTTATCTGAGAAATAAGTATTAATTCGGTTCTGATTATAGTTGTATTTTTTGTTTTCTAAACTTGCACTATAACCCACCGCCATTTTGTATAGTGTTGTGTCTTTTGCAATTGGAAGAAGCTGGTATCGGTGTTCCATAAAGTAACGTTTCCCATGTAAAAGATTATCAGCATTAATTTGTGTTCCAAGACGATTTCTATCCAAAAAACCATCATAAAAAATAATCTTTTCATTCCCATTTTCGTCAAGGATAGGCTGTCCACTTTCATCGGCTTCTATATAATTGGGTGCATTTTCAAAAAAATATACCGAATCATTATTTAATCCTCCATTTACTTGATTTTCTAAAGACTGTGTTGTTTGATGCAAGCGTATTCTATAACGATGATTATACGTTTGATACTGAGTACTCATCCGAAACTGTCTAGCTCTACTGAGAGAGTATAAATATTTTCCTAAAGATCTAAAGCCTCTAAAAGAAACAGCTATATTAAATCTTGGAGAGGTGTTTATTGCCAATAAGGCATCTAAATGTTGACCTTGTTCAAAAGTACTTTTAAAAAATAATTCTGTATAAGCTGATGGAACCTCATAATAAGGAATATCTTCTTTTTCAAAATAACCAAAGTGTTTTACCCTAGCTCCCATGTTTGGAGTAAGAGCTTCATTATGAAAATCGTAACCCAGTTTATTAAAGGCCTCACCCATATTAGGAAAAGGCAAATATTCAAAATAATCTTTTCTTAGAAAATTAAAGGTGTATTCTCTTTCAAGAGAAAGAGAGGTGTCTACTACTTTTTCACTTCCATCTAGATACATTATTTTATAGTCTTTAATGGTAACCTCATTCATAGACTTGATATAAGGTATGAACCCCTTTTGTTTGGGTGCTTTTTCTGAGGATTTTTTATCGATGATAAGAGTGTCTTTTAAAACTTGTTTATATTCTTCTATAATTGGAATAGAATCGTAAATTAACTCCACCTCTGGCTGGCTCCAAAGCACTTGCTTTGATAGTAAAATAAATACAAGAAATGGGAAACGCATACCNAGGAANATTTGTTTGCGAAGTTATAATAAATGGATGTAACTTGTGATAGACTGTAAAACATAAAATTTGATTGANATTCATGAATAGNNTTCAACTTACTTCATTTTTAGAAGCTGGAACAGATGAAGCAGGTAGGGGTTGTTTAGCNGGNCCCGTTACNGCATCAGCTGTCATTTTACCTAAAGATACTTATCTCCCCTTGCTTAATGATTCCAAAAGGTTAACTGAAAANCAGCGTTACGAGTTAAGACCTATGATTGAAAAACAGGCACTTGCTTTTGGAGTTGCACATGTTTTTCAAAATGAAATTGATGAAATAAACATTTTAAATGCCTCAATCAAAGCCATGCATTTAGCNCTTGAAAAACTCAAAAAAACGCCTGAATATATTCTTGTAGATGGCAACAAATTTTTGCCTTTCAAAAAAATTCCTCACCAATGTATTGTAAAAGGTGATGGAAAATACCAAAATATAGCCGCTGCTTCTGTTTTAGCAAAGACCTATCGAGATGATTACATGAAAAAAATAGGTTATTGTTTCCCTGAATACAAATGGAATCAAAACAAAGGCTACCCAACTAAAGCTCATAGAAATGCTATTAAAAAATATGGGATTACATCTCATCACAGAAGGTCATTCCAATTATTGTCAAAACAACTAGAATTCAATTTTAAGAGTCATTTAATTTCTTTAAATGGTTAATAAAATTTTATAATTTTTTAAAATAGAAACTTGGTAGTTTTTAATTTTAACTTCAAATATGAACTATAAAATTTTAGTTTTTACAAGTATATTATTGTTAGGATGCAAAGATCAAAAAAAAGAATCTTCAAATCTCTTAGACTTTGTTCCTCAAAACACTATTGCAAGTATTCAGATCAATGATCGAAACATGCTGGAGAACACATTAGATAATCTTCCTTTTCTCAGAGAAATCCTCAAACTTAAGTCAAATCTTTACAAAAAAATCTCTGCCGTTATCCCTAAGGAATTTACACCAAACTCTATTTTGAGTATTACTCCTGAAGGAAAAGAAAATTTTGCTGTTTCATTTTTATATAAAATCGATTCAATGGACTCAATCCAAAGAAATAATTCCAAAACTTTCACTTATAATTCTGTTTCCATCTCTCTTGACACAATAGAGTCCCAAACGATCTATAGTTCAACAATGAAAGACATTCGTTTTATTAGTAGCTCTCAATTGGTTTTGGAAAATAGTATTCGCAACATACAAAATCAAAAAAAAGGAATTCAAAATGATCAATTTTATAAGCTTGCTACTGTAAGTAATTCTAATGCCCCTATGACGATCTATCTTCATAAAGACATTAATATACTTATGAATGATCTTTTCCCAAAAACTGATTTTTTCCCTTTTTTGGGGGGTAATTGGTTTTCCTTTGACTTTAATACCAAAAAAGATCCCTTTACTCTAGATGGTCTTAGTTTTATTAACGATTCTATACCTAATAAGTTAAGTTTGCTTAAGGGTTTACAAGCTCAGACCCTTACAAGTCCAAAATTTATTCCACAAAATTTTGATAATTATATAGCCCTAGCAGTTAGTGATTATAAATCCTTAGAAGATAACTTTAAAAAATTTAGCCGCTACAAAAATATCCCTTTAAGTGAAATAAATTTTAACGGTTTAAGTAGTGTAGATGAAATAGCATTGTTAAAAAATAAATCCAATGAAGCCCTTTATCTCCATTTGAATAATTCTGAAATCCTTCCCTCAGAATTATTTTCAGATATTGAAATTAAAGATTATTATAGAGGTGTTAATATTAAATCTCAAACATTACCTGATGACTTTATTGTTTTTTTAAAAGCTTTTGGAATGAGTTTTGTCCCCAAATATGTTGCAAAAATTAAAGATTTTTTGATTTATACTTCAAACAAGTCTTTTATAAAACAATTAATTGCTAATCATTTGGATGGTAATACTTTGAATAAAGACTTAAATTTTATCAGTCTTCAAGAAGATCTGGCAGATAACAGCACATTTCTTTGGGTTGGCAACACTTCCAATCTCAAAGATCAGTGGGGAAAAGTCAATGGGAATAAAAAAAATATTTGGGATAAAATTAAGATAGAGTCATATCCTCTTCTTGTCATTCAAGGTATTTCTGAAGATCGCTATGTACAAAGCCGTTTTACAATTCAACGTAATAATCCTAAACAAGAAAAAAACAGTGTAATAAACCAATTTAGTTTTAACCTTGATGCTCCCTTGGCTACTAACCCACAATGGATCCAAAATCACCGAAATAAGACCATGGATATCGTAGTACAAGATCAAAACAATGTCTTGTATTTGTTTTCAAATACAGGTACCTTATTTTGGAAAAAACAACTTTCTGGACCAATAGTTGGTAAAATTGAACAAGTTGATCTTTACAAAAATAAACGTTTGCAAATGGCATTTAGAACACCAAACCGATTTTTGATTTTAGACCGAAACGGCAAAGTTGTAGAGCCATTTGATAAAAAAATTTTCTCTGAAGCCCCTCATCACCTCTCTGTTTTTGATTACGATCTTAATCGAAATTATCGTTTTCTGTTAAGTCATGGGAAAAAAATAGAAATGTTTGATAATAAAGGTTTAAAAGTAAAAGGATTTAAACTAAAAGTACTAAAACAACCTCTCAGAAATCCTGCCAAACACATTCGATTTGGAACCAAAGATTACATTGTACTTCAAGACATAAAAGGACAAGTTAAAATTATTAATCGACAAGGTAATGATCGTATTCGCCTAAAAAGTAATACAAATACTTCATCTAATCCTGTTTTTGCATACAGAAACACCTTTGCTAGCACAACAAAAGATGGAGCTTTTTTACAAATTGATACTAAAGGAAATTTAACTAAAAACTTATTAGGTCTTAGGCCCGGCCACTTAATTAATATGACTTCAAAATCATTGGTAACACTTTCAGAAAACAAACTTGTTATAAAAGGGATTCCTGTAATGCTGCCTTTTGGAAATTATACTGCACCGAAAATTCATTATCTCAATAATACAATCTTTGTTACGCTTACAGACCTAGATAGTCAAAAAGTCTATGCATTTTATAGTAACGGTTCTTTGGTAGGAGGTTTTCCGGTTTATGGTAGTTCTGTTGCAGACCTCTCCAATGCAGACAATGATAATGCCATTGAAATGGTTGTACAATCTGAAGAAGAGGGGATGTTGATTTATCAAATAAACTAATAGTCTACTTGATGAAATTTTGCTTTAAAAAGGTTTTCAAAATGCTTAATTAATCTACTTTTTACTTCTTCGAATAATACTTCTCGTCCTAATTCTTTAGCTAATGATGTTACTGCCTTACCTTGAATTCCGCAAGGTATGATGTAATTAAAATAATTTAAATCAGTATTGATGTTTAATGCAAAGCCATGCATGGTGACCCAGCGACTAGCCTTGACTCCCATAGCACAAATTTTTCGAGGAAAAGGAGTCCCTACATCCAACCAAACTCCTGTTTCGCCAGGACTCCGCTCACTGGTTAATCCGTATTCTTTTAAGGTTAAAATAATTAATTCTTCTAAAAATCGAAGGTACTTATGGATGTCTGTAAAAAAATTATCTAGGTCCAAGATTGGATAACCTACAATTTGTCCAGGACCATGGAAAGTAATATCACCTCCTCGATTGGTAGAATAATATTCAATCCCTTTTTCTTCTAATTGCTTTTCATCTAAGAGTAAATGTTTGTCTTTTCCACTTTTACCAAGAGTAATAACTGGAGTATGTTCCACCCACAATAAGTAATTCTCTGTAGGAACTTGAGTCTGTTCTCTACGATTGGTTCTTTTTATATCTATTATTTGGTTAAAGTAGTGTTCTTGAATGGTCAGTGCCTCCTGATAAGTTTTTTGACCTAAATCTATAAGATTAATATTTTTATTTTTTTGAGCCATAAATACTAAATTTTAGATCCCCAGCGGTTTGGATTGTTTAAAATTACTAATGCCGCTATAACTCCAGGCACCCAACCGCAAAGGGTTAAAATAAAAACTATTACTACTGAGCCACAACCTTGATCAATCACTGCTAGTGGAGGAAATAAGATAGAGAGCAAAACACGAAAAAAACTCATGGATCTATTTAAAAGCAAAGATATAAAATTTGATTCCTTAGATTTTTACAGTCTCCGTATCTTTACATTAAATTTAACTTATGGCAAAACTTTCCGAGCAAGAACTTATTAGAAGAGAAAAATTAGAAGCGCTTAGAAAATTTGGAATCAATCCCTATCCAGCAGCGCAGTTTAATGTGAACTTTTATGCCTCTAACTTACCAAAAAAGTACAAGGAAGGAAAGAAAGTCATTCTTGCAGGACGCTTGATGTCACGTAGAATACAAGGGAGTGCAAGTTTTGCAGAGTTAATGGACAGCACTGGTCGGATACAAGTATATTTTAATCGAGATGAAATATGCAATGGAGATGATAAATCTCATTATAATGAAGTATATAAAAAACTCCTAGACATTGGAGACATCATTGGGTTGGAAGGAACACTATTTACTACTAAAGTTGGTCAACAATCAGTAAAAGTTTCAAATTTTACAGTGCTTAACAAATCCTTACGTCCACTTCCACTACCCAAAATAGATGCTGATGGAAATCTATACGACGCTTTTAATGATCCCGAACTTCGATACCGACAACGTTATGTTGATTTAATTGTAAATCCAAACGTAAAAAATACTTTTTTAAAGAGATCAAAAATCACAACGATAATAAGAGATTTTCTTACAGAAAAAGGTTATTTAGAAGTTGAGACTCCTATACTACAACCAATACCTGGAGGAGCTACAGCACGTCCATTTNTAACNCATCATAATGCTCTAAANACCAAGNTGTATTTGAGAATTGCAAATGAGCTCTATTTNAAACGCTTAATTGTTGGAGGGTTTGAAGGTGTATTTGAATTTGCTAAAGACTTTAGGAACGAAGGAATGGACCGAGCCCATAATCCTGAATTTACTGTAATGGAGTTATATGTTGCTTACAAAGACTACTTATGGATGATGGAAACCACAGAGGCTTTATTGGAACTNATTGCTAAGGAATTGTATGAAACCACAGAGGTTAAACTGGGAGATAAACAGATCAATTTTAAAGCACCCTATCCAAGAGTCCCTATTTTGGAAGCAATTAAAACATACACGGGGATTGATATTTCTGAAATGAATGAAAGTCAACTTAGACAAAGTGCAGAAGACCTTGGTATCAAAGTTGATAATACTATGGGTAAAGGAAAGCTGATTGATGAAATATTTGGAGAAAAATGTGAGCATCATTTCATCCAACCAACTTTTATTATTGATTATCCCAAGTCTATGAGTCCTCTTACCAAAGAACANCGATCAAACGAAAAGCTCACCGAACGTTTTGAATTGATGGTCAACGGTAAAGAATTAGCAAATGCTTATTCAGAATTAAANGACCCTATNGAACAAAGAAAGCGTTTTGAAGCTCAATTAGCTCTTAGTGAAAAGGGAGATGATGAAGCGATGTTTATAGATCAAGATTTTTTACGTGCCCTAGAATATGGTATGCCACCTACTTCAGGAATTGGTATTGGAATCGATCGCTTGGTTATGCTCATGAGTAATAATAGCTCAATTCAAGAAGTCTTGTTATTTCCTCAAATGAAACCCGAACAAAAAAATGTTGAATTGACTGAGGAAGAAAAAATCGTTCTTCAAATAATTAAAAAAAATACTCCTGCACTATTGATTGAAGTTAAAGATAAAGCTCGGCTTAGTAACAAAAAATGGGATAAAACAATCAAAGGGCTCACTCAGAAAAAAATTATAAGAGTAATTAAGAATGAGAAGGGATTGTTTTTAGAATCATAATTAATCTATTANATTNAATAAGCTCAAACATTTNAANCTTTTTTATATTTCATTTAATTTTTTAATTCTAAAGATTAGAAACAACCTTTCGAAANCTATTAATTGTTTTTTCAATATCCTCAAAAGTTAAAGCGTCATTTAAAAAGTAACTTTCAAAAGCACTAGGAGGCAAGTAAATACCTTCATCTAACATTCCATGAAAATAGAAGTTAAATCGTTCATTATTTCCTAAAGCAGCAGTTTCAAAGTCTACAACTTCTTCTTCTGTAAAATGAACAGAGATCATTGAGCCCAATCTGTTTATGTGATAAGGTATATCCTTGCCTTTAAGCACTTCTTTAAATCCTATTTCTAAATGTTCGGTCTTTGATGCTAGTCGGGAAAATATTTCTTCATCAGAATCTAAAGCTTGAAGCATGGCTAAACCAGCAGACATAGCAAGTGGATTTCCACTAAGTGTTCCCGCTTGGTAGATAGGACCATCTGGTGCTAAATGTTTCATTATTTCGCTTTTTGCAGCAAAAGCTCCTACAGGCAATCCACCTCCTAATACTTTACCATAAGTAGCGATATCTGCAGCGACACCTAAAAGTTCTTGAGCTCCGCCTTTTGCTAAACGAAATCCAGTCATGACTTCATCGAAAATAAGTAGGCTTCCATATTGATCACATAAACTTCGTAAGCCCTGTAAAAATCCTTCCTTTGGAGGAATGCATCCCATATTACCAGCAACAGGCTCTACAATAATAGCTGCAATTTCCTCAGGAAATTGATTAAAAAGTGATGACACTTCATTAAGGTTATTGTAATCTGCAAGAAGAGTGTCTTTAGCTGTACCTCTAGTTACTCCTGGACTACTAGGGCTTCCAAAAGTAACTGCTCCACTCCCTGCTTGAATAAGAAACGCATCAGAATGTCCGTGATAACATCCTTTAAATTTGATAATTTTTTCTCTTTGTGTTGAGCCTCGAGCCAAACGAATAGCACTCATGCATGCCTCTGTACCTGAATTGACAAAGCGAATTTTGTTCATATTAGGTATCATTTTTAAGGCAAGATTCGCTATTTCAGTTTCTAAAGCCGTAGGCATTCCAAAAGAAGTACCTTTATCTGCACGTGTCTTTATTGCATCGATTACAGGCTTATAAGCATGACCTAAAATCATGGGGCCCCAACTCGCAATGTAATCAAGATAGGTATTCCCATCGGCATCATAAAGATAAGCTCCTTTGGCTTTTTTTACAAAAATAGGTGTACCCCCTACAGATTTAAATGCTCTTACAGGAGAGTTTACACCTCCTGGAATAGACTTTTGGGCTTCTTTAAACAAGGTGCTGCTTCTTTGATATCGCATAGTTATTTTTTAATTGGAATTTTTAACTCCTGTCCAAGATAAATAGTTTGATCTTTTAATAGATTGACTTCAACCAGGCATTCCTGTGAAATATTATACTTTTTTGAAAGAGAGTAAAGAGTATCTCCTTCTTTGACCTTATGGATTCGACTTTTTATTCTATTTGCATTTTTAATTGATTTTTCATCTTTAGAATAAATCTGTTTTTTGATATCAAATCGGGTTAGATCAAATCGTTCAATTAACCCAATCAATTTGTCAGGGTATTTTGGATCTGTAGCATAGCCTGCTTTTTTAAGTCCTTTGGCCCATTCTTTATAATTTGTGATTTTAATTTCAAAAAGAAATGCGTAACGTGATCTTTCTTTTAAAAAAAGAGAATGGTCTCGGTAAGAAGAAGCCGGATCCTTGTATACTCTAAAGCATTCTCCTTTAAGATCATCATCATGATATATCTTCTTTCCTTTCCAATCTGTATGACACTTGATGCCAAAATGATTGTTAGCTGTTTCTGCCAAATATCCGTATCCAATACCAGATTCAAGAATTCCTTGTGCTAATGTGATACTTGCTGGTATTCCATAAGTTTTCATTTCTGCCTTAGCTATAGGACCAAATTGACTAATATAGTGTTCAATTTTTTCTTTATTCGTTAAAATCTTTTTCGAGTTTGTAGTTTTTTTTGGAGAACCAAGTGCTTCTTTTGAATCTGCTTTTGAAGCCTTTTCTATAATCACTACTTGTCTAGAAGTTCCACAAGAAGTTAAAAGCAAAAAAAAATTAATTATCACAAATACTTTATATATGAGAGAATAGGTGACTTCATTTTTTGCAGCCTGTGATTTATTCCAGTAATTCCCTGAAGTCCTCCCGTGTGAATTGCTAAAATATTCTTTCCCCATCGCCATTTTTTTGTTTTAATGAGTTCAAAAATAGCAAAAAGCAATTTGCCTGTATAAACCGGATCCAATGGAATTTGATATTTTTTATAAAAGGAATTCATAAATTTTATTAGTTCACTTGTTGTCTTAGCATAACCTCCGAATGTGAACTCCGAATTGATTTCCCAATTCTCTTTTTTAGATTTACTAGAAATATACTTATTAACAGACGAGTTTTTTAAGGCGTTAAACCCTATGACAGTTTGTTTTTCTGAAGCAGATTGAATCAATCCTGCTAGGGTGCCTCCAGTGCCCACACTAGTGCAGATCACATCAAATTTTGAGTCTTTTGGTGTGAGAATTTCAGAACAACCCTTAACTGATAATGTTTCTGTTCCTCCTTCCGGAATCAATCGATAACTTGTCAGCTTATCTATTTGCTGCTTAACCTCAAAAGAAGTCTCTTTTTTTTTATAAGCACTTCTTGACACACAAATCAATTGCATCTCTTGTGAGGCACAATAAGTTAAAGTACTACTATGGGATATTTTATCTTGCCATTCTTCTCCTCGCACAATACCAATAGTTTTTATTCCTGACTCTTTGCCAGCTAAAGCCGTAGCTGCTAAATGATTTGAAAAAGCACCCCCAAAAGTGATGACAACAGGAATTTTTTGGGTAACAACTTCTTGAAAAATATAGTTTAATTTTCGATACTTATTTCCAGAAATTATTGGGTGCAATAAATCTTCTCTTTTTATGAAAATTGAATGTCCATTTATAATACCAAGCGATTGATTTGTAGTACTTTTGAAGGTGTCAAAAAAATGCATTTTTAAAAGTAATTAAAATGGTCTTTAGTTCATCACCTCAAATGGAAAAAGGTGACTTTTATTTAACCTCCGAGGGTTATAAAGTATTCACTGAAAAATACCATCTGAAAAGAGGTTATTGTTGCCAGAATTATTGCCGGCATTGTCCCTATGATTATAATGCTAAACAAAGTTGATTTTTTTCGGCATTATTTTTGAGTTATATTTAAAAACAGAACAAAAGCTATGAAAAATTCATTTTTATTTTTATCATTTTTATTGTTAAGTGCATGTACTTCAATTAGAGTCTATTCCGACTTTGATCGAGATGTAGATTTTTCAAACTATGAAACATTTGCCTATTTTAAACCTGAAATTGATAAAGTTGATATCTCTGACTTAGACAAGCGTCGAATTCTTAAAGCATTGGATACTCAAATGAGCCTTAAAGGACTTTCAAAATCTGAAACCCCAGATCTTTTAATTGGATTTACTACCAAAGCCAAAGAACAAATTTATGTTAATACTTGGAATAATTTCGGCTGGGGCTTAGGTTGGGGTTGGGGGTTCAGTCCATGGTTTTGGGGTTCACCGGGATATAACTCAGTAAGCACTCGAACGGAAGGCACTTTGTATGTTAACATTATTGATGCTGTTACAAAGCAGCTTGTTTGGCAAGGAAAAGGAAGAGGTGGTATTAGTGAAAGCATGAAAAACAGAGACCAACGTATTGCCTTGTTTGTTCAAGAAATTGTTGAAAATTACCCTCCAAACTTAGAAAAATAGATTTAGGAAAAGCAAAGTTTTTCTGCAGCTTCTAAAGCTTTAGCTATCCCCTCGTTATTTTTACCTCCAGCAGTAGCGAAAAAAGGTTGACCTCCACCACCCCCCTGAATATATTCCCCCAAGACTTTAATGATTTTTCCAGCATCTTTGCTTTGCTCGGCAACTAAAGACTTTGATATATAACAACTTAGTAAAGGTTTCCCAGTTTTACGGGATCCCAAAATTATAATAGCTTTATCAATAGTTTTAGCCATTTCAAAACTAAGGTCTTTCATGCCTTGGGCATCGAGTTCCACTTCTTTTGCAATAAATGTAATTCCTGAAATAATTTTAATTTCTTCGATTAATTCTCTTTTAAGAATTTTAGCTTTCAACTTAGACAAGTAATTCAATTCTTTTTTAAGAGATACATTTTCAGACTGTAAACTTTGGATGGCTTTGAAGGGATTTTGTGACTTCTTTAAAAGTTGAGTAACATTTTCTAAAAGAGCTGATTGTTCTTCAAAATAATTCTTGACAGCATCTCCGGTAATGGCTTCAATTCTTCTAATTCCAGATGCAACAGCACTTTCTGAAGTAATCTTGAAATGCCATATCTCAGAAGTATTATCTACATGTGTTCCTCCACAAAGCTCTATAGATTGGCCAAATCTAATGGTTCGTACTTCATCTCCATATTTCTCTCCAAAAAGNGCTATNGCTCCTTGCTTTATAGCTTCACTGTATGGANAATTTCGNTTTTCNTCTAAAGGAATTTTTTCNTGAATTCTNGCATTTACAAACTGCTCAACTTCTTTGAGTTCATCTTTNCTTACTTTAGTAAAGTGGGAAAAATCAAAACGAAACATCCCGGAATGTACCATAGAACCTTTTTGTTCTACATGATTNCCCAATATAGAACGTAATGCTTGATGCATAAGATGAGTTGCAGTATGATTACAAGAAGAGCGATGGCGTTGCTTTGGATCAACAACNGCATTATGGGATTCTTCTAATTTTTCAGGTAGTGTCTTAGAATGGTGAATAATTAAATTGTTTTCTTTTTTAGTATCTAAAATGTAAAATACATCTCCGTTTGAAGATTCTAAATATCCTTTNTCTCCNACCTGACCNCCNCCTTCTGGATAAAAAGGAGTTGAATCAAATACTAGTTGATAAAAATCTCCTTCTTTAGNAGTAGTCATTTTTCGAAAACGTATAATTTTAACTTCTGAACTTAACTGATCATATCCAATAAATTNTTCTTTACNAGACTCNNTTAATAATACCCAATCTCCTATTTTTGANGNAGCCGCCGCTCGAGACCTAGACTTCTGTTCTTCCATGGCTNTATCNAATCCAANTTGATCAATTTCATAGCCGCGTTCATTTGCTATAAGTGCTGTTANATCAAAAGGGAAACCAAAGGTGTCATACAATTCNAATGCTTTTTCCCCNGCNATTTTTTTNCCTTTNGCCTTTTCAATTATCGATTCTAAAAGACTCAGNCCTTGATCTAAAGTTTTAAGAAATGAGTTTTCTTCTTCCTTNATAACATTNTAAGCCAATTGTTGCTCATTNANTAGCTCNGGAAAGACTTCACCCATTTGGTGGGATAAAATTCTTACGAGAAGGTGAATAAAAGGCTCCTTTTGGTTTAAAAAAGTAAANCCATATCGAATTGCTCTTCTNAGAATTCTTCNTATCACATAACCAGCTCCNGNGTTACTAGGAAGTTGTCCGTCAGCAATAGAAAAATAAACTGTTCTAATATGATCAGATATAACTCTAATTGCTCTGTCAGTTTTTTCTGACATACCATAGCTTANATTTGTAAGAGTTTCTATCTCTCTAATTAATGGNGTAAATAAATCTGTGTCATANTTNGAATTTTTTTNCTGTAAAACCATACAAAGTCTTTCAAAACCCATCCCTGTNTCGATGTGTTTATTGGGCAATTTTTCTAAACTTCCATCTGCTTTTCTATTGAATTCAATAAAGACCAAATTCCATACCTCAATAACCTCTGGATGATCTTGATTNACCAATTTTGACCCNGGAATTTTAGCTCGTTCTGCTTCAGATCTNATGTCTANATGGATTTCCGAACAAGGCCCANAAGGNCCTTGATCTCCCATCTCCCAAAAATTATCTTTTTTATCACCAAATAAAATACGCTCCTTTGGAAGGATTTGTTTCCAAATATTATATGCCTCATTATCTTTTTCTATTTGCTCATCTGGTGCCCCTTCAAAAATAGTTACATAAAGTTTATCAGTTTCAATATTATAAAACTCTGTTAGTAATTCCCATGCCCACGAAATAGCTTCTTTTTTAAAATAATCACCAAAACTCCAGTTACCAAGCATTTCAAAAAAAGTATGATGGTAAGTGTCAATTCCAACCTCTTCTAAATCATTATGCTTACCTGATACACGTAAACATTTTTGCGTATTAGCTATGCGCTTCGAACTAGGCTTTGCATTATCTAAAAAATATTCTTTAAATGGATTCATTCCAGCATTAGTGAACATCAAAGTAGGGTCATCTTTAACAACCATAGGAGCAGATTTTACTATATTATGGTTTTTTGAAGCAAAAAAATCTAAAAATTGCTGTCTAACTTCGGTGGACTTCATTCTTTAATTTGTTTAAATATAGTGGCTTTATCTTTAATGCGTATTTTGTTTTGAAAACAATAAATAGTATCAAATTTTATATCTTTATCACATTGTTTAATTAATTATGCAAAAGAAATAAAAATTAATAAAACTTTATGAGTAAAGATAAATACTATTACGATCCAGAAACACTTTCTTACCGCCCTATTAGAGTAACTAATAAAAATCGTATCTATAATATTCTTTTATTCACCTTACTATCCTTTTTTTTTGGTGTTACCAGTCTATTAATCTTACTCAACTCAGATTCTTTAAATACTCCCTCAGAACTTGCACAAAAAAGAACACTAAGAAATTACGAATTTCAATTTGATATTCTAAACAAAAAGTTGTCTCAACTAGAAGCAGTAGTTGCCAATGTTGAAGAACGAGACAATAACTTATATAGACTTTATTTTGAAGCTAGTCCAATACCAGAGGAACAAAGAAGAGCTGGTTTTGGAGGAGTTAATCGTTACAAAAATTTGGAAGGTTATGATAACTCTGCTCTTATAATTAACACAGCAAAACGTTTAGATATTCTTACTAAGCAAACAGTGGTCCAATCACGTTCTTTGGATGAGATAGAAAGACTTGCAGCAAATAAAGAGGCACTAATTGCAGCTATTCCAACCATTCAACCAATCAAAAATAAAGACCTAACTCGTATTGCCTCCGGTTATGGTTATCGCATTGACCCTTTTACCAAAAAACGTCGTTTCCACTATGGAATGGATTTTACCACAAAAAGAGGAACACCAATTTATGCTAGTGGGAATGGCATAGTAAAACGCGCAGACAATCGTTCATCTGGATATGGAAAACACATAAGAATTGATCATGGTTTTGGATATGTTAGCCTATATGCGCATCTTTCCAAATATAATGTGAGGAGGGGTCAAAAGGTAAGACGGGGTGATATTATTGGATATGTAGGAAATACTGGAAGATCCGCCGGTCCGCACTTACATTATGAAATTATTAAGGATAATCAAAAAATTAATCCTTTGAATTTCTATTATGGAAATCTCTCGCCAAAAGAGTATGAAGCATTATTGACACAATCCAAACAAGAGAATC
The DNA here is from genome assembly GCA_002714815.1 of Flavobacteriaceae bacterium. Taxonomy (GTDB): domain Bacteria; phylum Bacteroidota; class Bacteroidia; order Flavobacteriales; family Flavobacteriaceae; genus MS024-2A. Next base: position 16,258 of record PAYI01000037.1, read on the forward strand.
AATCTTTGGACTAATATGCACATAAATCTTCCTGATAAAAGGTACTATTCTATTGGCGAGGTAGCAAAAGCATTCCAGGTAAAGCCATCTTTACTTAGATTTTGGGAAAAAGAATTTAAAGAAATTCAACCAAAAAAAAAGCCAAGTGGAACACGTAAATATACCCCTGAACACATTCAAACAATTCAATTTATTTATCATTTGATAAAAGAAAAAGGAATGACAATAAAGGGTGCTAAGAAGCAATTAAAACTAAAAGACAAAAATAATCCTAAACAAGCTCTTCTTGTCAAATTAGAATTGATCAAGGCTTCTTTAGAACAATTGAAAAAAAAAATATAGTTTTATTTTTTTCTAAAAAAGATTTGAATTGGCACTCCTTCAAAGTCAAAGTGCTCACGAACTTTATTTTCTAAAAACCTTCGGTAAGGTTCTTTTACATATTGAGGTAAATTGCAAAAAAAAACAAACTGTGGGTATGGCCTAGGGAGTTGAGTGCAAAACTTTATTTTCACGTATTTCCCTTTATAAGAGGGTGGTGATGTCTTTTCAATAATAGGCAACATTATATTATTTAAAGTCCTTGTTGCAATTCTAGACGAACGGTTTTTATAAACTTTAACTGCAGTTTCAATTGCTTTAAAAATACGTTGTTTTGTAATAGAAGAAATAAAAACTATTGGCACGTCAGAAAATGGGGCTATGGCTTCTCGGATTTGGGCTTCAAATTTCTTTGAAGCATCNGTACTTTTTTCAATTAAATCCCATTTATTCACTAAAATAACAACTCCCTTATTNTTCCGATGNGCAAGCCAAAAAATGTTTTGCACCTGTCCGTCAAAACCTCTAATNCCATCAACAACCAAAAGGCAAACGTCTGAATTCTCNATTGACCGAATTGAACGCATNACNGAATAAAATTCAATNTTTTCTTTTACTTTAGNTTTCCTTCTAATTCCNGCAGTATCNACAAGGTTAAAATCAAAACCNAAACGATTGTACATAGTATCNATACTATCTCGAGTAGTTCCAGCAACTTCAGTTACAATATAACGGTCTTCTCCTATTAATGTGTTTATAAATGAAGATTTTCCTGCATTNGGTCTTCCAACTACAGCAAAACGAGGAATACTTTTTTCTAAAAGNTCCTGTTTCTNAGGTAAGNCTTGAATTAAATCGTCTAAAAGTTCACCTGTACCACTACCATTNACACTCGATATGGAGTACAAATTTTTGAAACCNAGGGTGTAGAATTCTGGTGTTTCNTGATTTCGTAATGGGTTATCTACTTTATTTATTGCTAAAAAAATGGGTTTATGAGAACGTCTTAAAAGTTCTGCAATGTTTTGATCCATACCTGTAACACCATCAATAACATTAACCATAAATATAATTGAATCTGCTTCCTCAATTGCTAAATTGACCTGTTTATCAATTTCTTTTTGAAAAANATCNTCACTCCCTTCAAAATATCCACCAGTATCAATAAGCGTAAATACTTTTCCNTTCCAATCTGACTTTCCATAGTGTCTGTCTCTAGTAACACCACTAAGTGAATCTACAATAGCTTCTCGTTTTTGAATCATTCGGTTGAAGAAAGTTGATTTCCCAACGTTTGGCCNTCCNACTATGGCTATAATACCACCCATTTGTTTACTTTGAAGCAAAAATACTCTTTTCACTTCAAGAGGTTAATTAAAGANGAAACTTTTTGCTCAAGACACGATTAATGTCTAAATTTGATGCCTTATCGCGAGGTAGAGCAGTGGTAGCTCGTCGGGCTCATAACCCGAAGGTCGCAGGTTCGAGTCCTGCCCTCGCTACTAATCAAAACGGGCTAGTAAAAAACTAGTCCGTTTTTTCAATTTTAATAGGGGGTTTTTATTCCTACCTTTATTAAATTATTTAAAGAATTTGGAATCAATTGAAGAACATAAATCCGGTTTTATATCTATCATAGGTAATCCAAATGTGGGAAAATCCACATTAATTAATGCCTTGGTAGGTTCGGATATATCAATCATCACTTCTAAAGCACAAACCACAAGACATCGTATTTTNGGAATTGCAAACGGCACTAATTACCAATTAGTGTTTTCTGACACACCGGGAGTAATTAAACCNGCATATGAGATGCAAAAATTAATGATGAAATTTGTTAAAGATGCANTGGTTGATGCAGATGTTCTAATCTATATGGTAACTNATGATGAAATGGAACTCAAAGACNAAAAACTCTTTGATANGATTAAAAAAAGTAAGGNTCCGTTATTTGTTCTAATTAACAAAATTGATTTATCNAATCAAGNGGAAATAGAAAAANCTGTTTCCNATTGGAAATCNNTTTTCCCAACTGCAAAAGTTTGCCCAATAGCCGCTTTAACAGGNTTTTTTGTGCCTGAACTCATGGATCTAATTATTGAATTGTTACCTCCNAGTCCTCCTTATTTNCCTAAAGATCAACTAAGTGATAAACCTGAACGTTTTTTTGTTAACGAANCAATTAGAGAACAAATCCTTNAATTTTACGATAAAGAAATTCCTTATTCAGTAGAAGTTAGCACAGAAGAATTTCNCGAAAATCCTAAAATTATCAAAGTACGATCTGTCATCATGGTAGAAAGAGAGACTCAAAAGGGAATTTTAATCGGNCATAAAGNTAAAGCCTTAAAGCAGGTAGGTGTANGTGCAAGAAAATCACTTCAAGATTTTTTTGGCAAAAAAATTCATTTGGAACTCTTCGTTAAAGTTTCTAAAAATTGGCGCTCTAATCCAAAACAACTTAAACGTTTTGGATACAAGAATTAATTTTTTTTAATTGTCTATCTTTAAAAAGTTAATAAAAATACTTCTTATGAGAAAACTTTTTGTTTTTATACTTCCCTTTCTATTTATAAACTCTTGTTCTAAATCAAAAAATAATTCTCCAAACATTGTTTTTATCATGTCTGATGATCATGCTTATCAGGCAGTAAGTGCTTATGGTCATGGCTTAAACAATACTCCTAATATTGATCGCATCGCTAAAGAAGGAGCTTTGTTTGAAAAATGTTTTGTGACCAACTCTATTTGTGCACCCAGTAGAGCTGTTATGCTTACAGGAAAACACAGTTTTATGAATGGAAAAGTAGATAACATACAAGACTTCAATTGGAATCAAGACAACTTTGCTAAACAGCTTCAAAAAGCTGGCTATCAAACCGCTTTAGTGGGTAAAATTCATCTTCGTGGTTTGCCACAAGGATTTGACTACTCAGCAGTTCTTCCTGGGCAAGGTCACTATTACAATCCTGATTTTATTATTAATGGAATCAAAAAACGTATCCAAGGTTATGTTACTAGTATCACAACCGATTTAGCAATTGACTGGCTTAAAAATAAACGTGATAAAAATAAACCTTTTTTACTCCTATATCACCAAAAAGCACCACATAGAAATTGGAAACCTGAAAAAAAATATTTAAATCTATTTGACGATAAAACATTTGATCCCCCAGCAAATTTTTTCGATACCTATCAAAACAGAGGAACTGCATCTAAAAAACAAGAAATGTTAATAGCTGCTTCAGAGGAACAAATTGCAGCTGCACACGGAAATGGTGGGCACGGAAGATGGGGACATGACTTTAAAATGCTCACTGACCCCTTCGGAAATAATACAGGATTCGAAAAAGAGCTAAAGCGCTTTACAACTGATCAGAAAAAAGTTTGGCTTGATACCTATATCCCTAAAAATGATGCTATGAAAGCACAAAAATTGGAAGGTGAAGCTCTTGCTTTATGGAAATTTAACCGCTATTTAAAAGATTATCTAAGAACCATACAATCTGTAGATGACGGAGTAGGTGAACTATTAGATTACTTAGATCGAGAAAGACTTACAGAAAATACAATAGTGGTCTACACATCAGATCAAGGTTTTTATCTCGGAGAACACGGTTGGTTTGACAAACGTTTTATGTATGAGGAATCTCTAAGAACTCCTCTTCTTATGCGGTACCCAAAAGAAATTAAAGAAGGAGTAAAAATAGATCAAATGATTCAAAACCTCGACTTTGCTCCTACTTTTTTAGATTATGCGGGCATAAATTCTCCTAAAGATATGCAGGGTGAATCGTTTAGAGAGATTGTAAGTGAAAATTCTATATATAAAAGAGAAAGAATGTTTAATCTTTCTATTTCTCCTTATATTTTATCAAAAATATCCGTTTTAACTTTCTTTTCTATTATTCAAACATTTTTGTTTGTAGTAATTTTATATATCTTTTATCAAGGTTCTTCCGTTGAATTAAATGATCCTTATAAGATGTTTTTATGGATGTTAATGT